>JAWLGF010000052.1:0-16518 GCA_041685205.1 Roseovarius sp. | reverse complement strand
TCTGACATGGGATCTGACCATCGCGGCGGTGGCGCTGACGGTCTGGGTGCTGATCGAGGCGGTGCAGCGCCGGCACTGGCCGGGCCTGATCGCCATCCCCGCTACGTATTGCATCGGGGTCAGCTGCGGGCTGCCGCTCTATATTTTCCTTCGCATGTCGCGGAATGCCGAGCGCGGATTCTGAGTATTTCTGGCAAGATGGAACGGGACAGGCGGGAAAGTGGACCATTTTCTCTATCGTGACGGGGCGCTGCATGCCGAGGATGTGCCGATTGCGGAGATCGCCGCGACGGTTGGCACGCCGTTCTATTGCTATTCCACCGCGACGCTGACCCGGCATTTCAGGCTGTTCGATGACGCGCTTTCCGGCATGGACCATCTGGTCTGCTACGCCATGAAAGCCGCCAGCAACCAGGCGATCCTGAAGGTGCTTGCGGGTCTCGGGGCCGGGATGGACGTGGTGTCGGGCGGCGAATACGCCCGCGCAAAGGCGGCTGGCGTGCCCGGTGACCGGATCGTGTTCTCGGGCGTCGGCAAGACCGCCGACGAGATGCGGACGGCCCTTCAGGGCGGCGTGCGGCAGTTTAATGTCGAAAGCGAGCCGGAGCTTGCGCTGTTGAGCAAAGTAGCGACCGGGTTGGGCCTGATCGCGCCGATCACGGTGCGGGTGAACCCCGATGTCGATGCGCGCACCCACGCCAAGATCGCAACCGGCAAGAGCGAGAACAAGTTCGGCGTACCGCTTGCCCGCGCCCGCGCCGTCTATGCCGAGGCCGCAAGCCTGCCGGGAATCGAGGTGGTGGGGATCGACGTGCATATCGGCAGCCAGCTGACCGATCTGGAGCCGTTCCGGCAGGCCTATGCGAAGGTGGCCGAACTGACCGAAACGCTGCGTGCCGATGGCCATGACATAAGGCGGCTGGATCTCGGCGGGGGCCTTGGCATTCCCTATGCAAGCGACAACGCGGCGCCGCCGCCGCCCGACGCCTACGGGGCGCTGATCCGCGAAACGCTGGGCCATCTCGACTGCGAGATCGAGATCGAGCCGGGGCGGCTGATTGTCGGCAATGCGGGACTTCTGGTCAGCAGCGTGATCTATCTGAAATCCGGCGAGGGGCGCGATTTCCTGATCCTGGACGCGGCGATGAACGACCTGATCCGGCCCGCCATGTATGACGCGCATCACGATATCGTCCCGGTGACGGAGGCCGCGCCGGGGGCTGAAAAGGCCCCATATGACGTGGTCGGCCCGGTCTGCGAATCGGGCGACACCTTCGCGACGGCGCGCCTGCTGCCTCCGCTCGCGGCGGGCGATCTGGTGGCATTCCGAAGCGCCGGCGCCTATGGCGCGGTGATGGCCAGCGAATACAACACGCGCCCGCTCATCCCCGAGGTGCTGGTCAAAGGGCAGGACTTCGCCGTGATCCGCCAGCGCCCGACATTTGACGAAATGATAAAACGCGATACACTTCCGAAATGGCTTTGACGCTGGCGCATGCGCCAAGCCTGACGAGAGGTACGGCGCATGGCAGAGACGCGACCCCCCCTGAATGATGTGACGGCCCGGTTGCGGCGTCCCCTGTTGCTGACATGGGTCGGTCTGGTGGCCGAGCGGGTCTTGCGCGCGTTCTGGCCGGTCTTGAGCCTGTTGGCGGCGTGCGCCGCACTGCTTATGCTGGGCGTGCAGGACGTGGTGCCTGTCGAGATCGTCTGGGTCGTGGGCGCGCTGGGCAGCCTTGGCTTGATCATACTGGCCGCGCGCGGCATCGCGCGGTGCCGCTTTCCGCGTCGAGCCGACGCGATGGCGCGGCTCGATGCGACGCTTCCGGGGCGGCCGCTCGCGGCGCTGGCCGACAATCAGGCCGTGGGCGCCAACGACGCCGGATCACAGGCGCTCTGGCGTGTGCATCTCGACCGGATGGCGGCGCGCGCGGCGGGGGCGAAGGCCGTCCAGCCGGATCTGCGCCTGGCCCGGCAGGACCCCTATGGCTTGCGCTACGTCGCCCTTCTGACGCTGGTCTTGGGACTGCTTTTCGGGTCTGTCTGGCGGGCCGGCTCGGTGGCTGAAATGGTGCCCGGCGCGGGCAACGAGGACGCTCTGGCGCAAGGTCCGACATGGGAAGGCTGGATCGAGCCACCCGGCTACACGGGGCGCCCGAGCCTTTACCTTGCCGACCAGGGCGGCACGATCCGCGTGCCCGAGGGCAGCGAGGTTACGCTGCGGTTCTATGGCGAGGCGGGTGCGCTGAGCCTCGAAGAAACGGTATCGGGCGCAGCCGACAGCAACGCGGCAGACGATCCGGAGGGGGACACGGCCGCGGATAGCGATCCCGACCGCGACTTCGAGATCACCCAAGACGGCGAGATGCGGATCGACGGCCCCGGCGGCGATGCATGGACGGTCGAGGTGACCGCCGACGCCCCGCCTGCCGTGGATGTCCTCGAGAGCGAGGCCGAGACCGCATTCGATGGGCAGATGAGCCTGCCGTTCGAGGCGCGCGACGATTACGGCGTCGTCTCGGGCACCGCCACCATTCAACTGGACGAAGATCGCGTGGAGCGCCGCCACGGACTTGCCGAGGCCCCCGAGCGGCGCGAGGCCCTCACACTCGACCTGCCGATGCCGACGGCAGGCAACCGCGCCGAGTTCACCGAAACCCTTATCGAGAACCTGTCAAAACATCCCTGGGCGCATCTTCCCGTCACCCTTCAGATGGAGGTCGAAGACGAGGCCGGCCAGACGGCCACCTCCGACCCGGTCGACATGAAACTGCCGGCGCGCCGTTTCTTCAACCCGATGGCGGCGGCTGTGATCGAGCAAAGGCGCGATCTTCTTTGGTCGCGCGACAACGCCACCCGTGTCGCGCAGGTCCTGCGCGCGGTGTCCTACCAGCCCCGCGAGGGGCTTTTCCGGTCCGAGAATGCCTATCTGCGCTTGCGGGTGCTGATCCGGCGGCTCGAGGCCGCGACGGGCGACGACGGGCTTGGCGAAGCCGCGCGTGACGAGATCGCGCAGGCGCTTTGGGATCTCGGCGTGCTTCTGGAGGATGGCGATGTCGGTGACGCGCTGGAGCGGATGCGCGATGCGCAGGAGCGCCTGAGCGAGGCGATGCGGAACGACGCCAGCGAAGAGGAAATCGCGCGGCTCATGCAGGATCTGCGTGACGCGACCGAAGATTACCTGCGCCAGAAGATGCAGCAGGCACAGCGCGACGATCCCGATGGCGGCGACGATCAGCAAAGCGCCGACAACATGATGCAGATGAACAGCCAGGATCTGCAGGACATGATGGACGAGATCCAGAAAATGATGGAGGAGGGCCGCTTTGCCGAGGCCGAGCAGGCCCTCGAGGAATTCCAGCAGATGATGGAGAACATGCAGGTCACTCAGGGCGAGGGCGGTCAGGGCCAGTCGCCCGGTCAGGAGGCGATGGAGGGTCTGGCCGAGACACTGCGCGATCAGCAGGGCCTTTCGGACGAGGCGTTCCGCGATCTGCAGGACCAGTTCGGATCCGACGGGCAATCGGGCGAGCCCGGGCAGCCGGGTCAACAGGGCCAGCCCGGCCGACAAGGACAGGGCAGCCCGCAACCGGGCCAGGAGCAGGATCCGGGTCAAGGCGGTGACCGGCAAGGCCGCGCCGAGAACGGTCAGCCCGGCGAAGGCGATCTCGCCGACCGTCAGCGCGCGCTGCGCGACGAGCTGGAGCGTCAGCGACAGGGTCTGCCGGGGCTTGGCGGCGAAGCTGGCGAGGCCGCACGCCGGGCGCTGGAAGAGGCCGAACGGTCGATGGAAGAGGCCGAAGAGGCGCTGCGCGGCGACGATCTGGCGGGTGCCATGGACGAGCAGGCCGACGCGATGGAATCGCTGCGCGAGGGCATGCGCAACATGGGTGAGGCGATGGCCGAAGAGCAGAACCAGGGCGGCCAGGGCGAAGGCGAGGGCGCGCCGGGTCAGGCGCAGGCCGATCCGCTTGGCCGCGAAAGCGGAGAGGGCGGGCGCATGGGCACGCAAAGCGAGCTGTTGCAGGACGAGGATGTCTACCGCCGCGCGCGCGATCTTCTGGACGAGATCCGGCGCCGGTCCGGCGAGGGCGACCGCCCGGATGTCGAGCTTGACTATCTCGACCGGCTGCTCGAACGGTTCTGAGGCGCACGCCCGCGACCCCTCACGTGCTGGACATTCGCCGGCCAAGCTGCTTTTCCAGAGCTTGGACCGTATGCGGCGAGAGGACAGCACACCATGACCGAGACCGATCTGAAATCCATGCTCAGGGACCCCGGCCTGCTGGCCGAAAAGGCGTATATCGGGGGCGCTTGGGTGGACGGCGACAACGGCACGTTTCCGGTCGTCAACCCGGCCCGCGGCGATGTGATCGCCCATGTCGCCGATCTCAGCCGCGCGCAGGTTGCGCTTGCCGTCACGGGGGCTGAAGCCGCGCAAAAGGACTGGGCGCAGTGGACCGGCAAGGAGCGCGCGACCGTGCTGCGCCGCTTCTTCGATCTGATGATGGAAAACCAGCACGATCTCGGCGTGATCCTGACCGCCGAGCAGGGCAAGCCGCTGGCCGAGGCCAAGGGCGAGATCGTCTATGGCGCGTCGTTCATAGAGTTCTTCGGCGAAGAGGCCAAGCGCGTCTATGGCGAGACGATCCCCGGCCACCAGCGCGACAAGCGCATCACCGTGATCAAACAGCCCATCGGGGTCGTCGGCTCGATCACGCCGTGGAATTTCCCCACCGCCATGATCACCCGCAAGGCGGGGCCGGCGCTGGCCGCGGGCTGTGCCTTTATCGGGCGCCCCGCCTCGGAAACACCGCTTTCGGCAACAGCGCTCGGGGTGCTGGCGGAACGCGCGGGCATCCCGGCAGGGGTGTTCAACATCGTTCCGTCAACGCAGGATTCCGAGATCGGCAAGGAGTTCTGCGAAAACCCGGGCGTCCGCAAGCTGACCTTCACCGGCAGCACGCAAGTCGGTCGCATCCTGCTGCGGCAGGCCGCCGATCAGGTGCTGAAATGTTCGATGGAGCTGGGCGGCAACGCGCCTTTCATCGTCTTTGATGACGCCGATCTCGATGCGGCGGTCGAGGGGGCGATCCTGTGCAAGTTCCGCAACAACGGCCAGACCTGCGTCTGCGCCAACCGGATCTACGTGCAGTCGGGCGTCTATGACGCCTTCGCCGCCAAGCTGAAGGCGGCCGTGCAAAAGCTGAAAGTGGGCGACGGGCTGGAGGACGGCACGACGCTCGGCCCGCTGATCGACGCCGACGCGCTCGAGAAGGTCCGCGCGCATGTCGCCGACGCGAAATCCAAGGGTGGCGAGGTGATCCTCGGCGGGGCCGACGATGCCGACGGGCTGTTCGTGCCGCCCACGATCATCACCGGCGCCACCCGCGAGATGGCGTTTTCGACCGAAGAGACCTTCGGTCCGCTCGCACCGCTCTTCCGGTTCGAGGACGAGGATGACGTGATCGAGATGGCCAATGACACGATCTTCGGACTGGCGTCCTATTTCTACGCCAAAGACCTGCGCCGCGTGACAAAAGTGTCCGAGGCCCTGGAATACGGGATCGTCGGCGTCAATACCGGCATCATCTCGACCGAGCTTGCGCCGTTCGGCGGGGTCAAGCAATCCGGACTGGGACGCGAGGGCAGCCATCACGGCATCGAAGAGTTCCTCGAGATGAAATATGTCTGCACGAGTGTCTGACAGGCTCGACCGGTGGATGGGACGCGGCTAGGTTGGGACAGGCAACATCCTGAGGAACCTGGTCATGCGTCTCGTCTCTGCCCTTGCACTGGCCTTGGCCCTTGCGCCGGCGCATCTTGTGTTGGCGCAGGCCGACGAGACCCGCGTGATCACCGGCACGATCGGCTATCAGCAGCGCATCGCTCTGCCGCCCGAGGCCGAGGTGATTGTCGTGGCCGAGGGGCGGTTCGGCGCGATGCTCGGCGAGGTCACCCTCGACCCGGACGGGCGGCAGGTCCCTCTACCCTTCGAGATGACAGTGCCCGCGGATCTTTCGGGCGACCTGAGCGCAGTCATCCGCTTGCATGGCAGCGCGCGATGGGTGCTCGAGGGCAGGCAGTTCGGCGCGGGGAACGACGGCATCGATCTCGGGGCACTGACGCTGGAACCGGTCAGCCCGCTGGCCTTCGCCAAGGACTACATCTGCGGCGACATCCCCGTGACCGTCGGGGTGATGGGTGAGCGGCTGGTCCTTCGCGTCGAGGGTCGCGATGTGGCGCTGGAAAAAGTGCCTTCGGCCTCCAGCGCGCGCTACGAGACCCGGGGCGAAGCCGGTACCCTTGTGCGGACCAAGGGCGAGGATGTCACGATCCGGGTTGACGGGCGCGACTTTCCCGAATGCCGCAAGGCACCGCCGCCCGACGAGGCCCCTTACCGCGCGCAGGGCAACGAGCCGGGCTGGCATGTCGATCTTGCCGAGGACACCGCAGTCGTGGTCGCCGGTTACGGCAAGATCACACTCGAGGCGCCGCGCCCCTTCGTTCAGGTCGTGCCCGGCGCCTACGAGTTCGAGATGCCCGAAGCCAGTGCGAAGCTGCGCATCGAAGAGCGGCTGTGCCGGGACGATGCCACCGGCATGCCCCATCCCGACACTGCGCGCCTGACCCTCGACAACCGCGCACTGCGCGGATGCGGAGGCGCGCCTGCAGATCTGCTGACCCACGATCTGTGGCGCATCACCGCCATAGGCGACGCGGAGCTTGTCGAGCAGGAGCGGCTGTCGCTCAATTTCCTTGCACCGGACCGGCTGGCCGGAAGCAGTGGCTGCAACCGCGTGGTCGGCAGCTTCACCCTGACCGGCGAAGGCCTGCAATTCGGCACGATGGGCAGCACGATGATGGCGTGCGACGAGCCGCTGATGGAGCAGGAACGCCGCATGCTCGACGCGCTGGAACAGGTGACGCGGTTTGACATCACCGAAGACGGAACATTGCTGCTGATCGGCGGTCCGGACGAGTCGGTCTTGCTGGAGGCGCGCCCGTCCTGATCAGAAGAGGACTGCACAACAAGTTAGCCCGGCCAGCGATGGCTGACCGGGTCCAAGCCCGTCGGGTGCGAAACGGTGTCAGTTCACCTTTTCCGCATCCACCACATCCTTGTTGACCGATGGCGCCCCACGCGAAATGCTGATCTGGCGCGGTTTCAACGCTTCGGGGATCTCGCGCTCGAGCTCGATGTGAAGCATGCCATCGGCATGCGCCGCACCGGTCACGCGCACATGCTCGGCCAGTTGGAACCGACGCTCGAATGCGCGGGTCGCGATACCGCGATGTAGATAGGTGCGGTTTTCATCGTCGCTTGCCTTGCTGGCCGACACGACAAGCGCACCGTCCTTGACCTCGACACTGAGATCGTCGGCAGAGAACCCGGCAACCGCGATCGAAATGCGATAGGCGTCGTCGGCGGTCTTTTCGATGTTGTAAGGCGGGTAGGTCGGCTGGGCCATGTCGCTGGCCATCACGCGATCCAGCAGATCGGCCACCTGATCATAGCCCACGGTTGCACGGTAGAGAGGTGCAAGATCGAAGTTACGCATAAGTCATCCTCCTTTGAGCGATACTTTTGTAAGCCGGCCTTCCCGCTTGGGACAGACCGGGTCTGTTCGGCCCGCAAATCGGCACCTGAACGCCCAAGAAGATGGGAAGCTGCCCTACGCCTGTCAAGAGGTGCCGCGGTTCGGGGGCGCACCAGGATCTTTCGCGCCGTCGTGCCGCATGTCAGGGATCTCGCTTCGGACCTGTGCCTCGCCGTTGGCTGCCTCCAACGCGGCACGCAAAGGGCTGGTGACGCTCCAGTGGGCCGGCGCCGTCACGACCGGATCGCGCGCCACTGGTGTCCCTGTGCGTAACCGCGTCGGCCAAGCATCAGGCTAAGCGGGAAAACAGACAACCGCAGCATCTGTAGTCCAGCAAAGATCGCCGCATTCGGCGGCAAACGGTCGGGCCCTGCACATCTTGCCCCGATCAGCGCAACACCGCACCCGCTTTTTCGGAACCTTACTCCGGGCCGGTCATGGCAGGCGGTCGCGGACCGCCGGTCGCCCAGTCCAGAAGCTCGACCGTGTGTACAACCGGAATCCCCGTGCCCGCCCCGATTTGCATCATGCATCCGATATTGCCGGCGGAAATCACGTCCGGCGACTTCGCCTCCAGCGTGCGGATCTTGCGCTCCTTGAGCTGTCCGGAAATCTTGGGCTGCATCAGGTTATAGGTGCCGGCAGACCCGCAGCAGAGATGGGCATCCGCGGGCTCAACCACCCGGAAACCGGCGCGTTTGAGCAGCTCTTTGGGATATGTCTTGATCTGCTGGCCATGCTGCAGCGAACACGCGGCATGATAGGCGACGACCAGGTCCTTGTCGTCCCCCTTCGGAAGATCGAGCTGCGTCAACAGTTCGCTCACATCCATCGCGATGGCGCTGACGCGCGCCGCATCTTCCGCCCGCGGATCGAGCCGGAACATGTGCCCGTAATCCTTGACCGTGGTGCCGCAGCCACTGGTATTGATGACGATGGCATCCAGGCCTTCGCCATCCATCTCTCGGGCCCAGGCGGTGATGTTTTTTTCGGCGGTCGCGTGGCTTTCGACACTCTTGCCCATATGATGGGTCAACGCCCCGCAACAGCCCGCGCCCTCTGCGACCACCACCTCGCAGCCCAGACGTGTCAGCAACCGGATCGTGGCATCGTTGATATCGGTATTGAGCGCGCGCTGCGCGCACCCGGTCATCAGCGCCACGCGCTTGCGGCGATCCCCTTCGGCGGGAAATGTCTGCGGATCGTCGTTTCGGCTGACCGGAGGGATGCGCTTCGGAGCCATGTCAAGCATGGCGCGCAGCCGCGGGTCGGGCATGAGCCGCGCGAAAGGCCGGGCGATCTTCGCGCCCAGCAGCGCAAGCCGGAACCGCCCGGGATAGGGCAGGATCCGCGCCAGAATCCAGCGCAGCGCGCGATCGCCAAGGGGCCGGCGGTAACGCGCCTCGATATATTCGCGCGCCTGATCCACGAGATGCATGTAATGCACCCCCGACGGGCAGGTCGTCATGCAGGAAAGGCACGACAGGCACCGATCGATATGCGTGACGGTCTTCTCGTCCGGGTCGCGGTCGTTCTCCAGCATGTCCTTGATCAGGTAGATACGGCCACGCGGACTGTCGAGCTCGTCACCCAGCACCTGATAGGTCGGACAGGTCGCCGTGCAGAACCCGCAATGCACGCAGGAGCGCAGGATCTCGTTGGCACGCGCGATTTTCGGATCGGCCAGTTGCTCGGGCGTGAATTCGGTCTTCATGCACTCTCCATCGGGGTCATCAACCCGGGGTTCAGGATGCCGCGCGGGTCGAACTTGCCCCGAAGCCCGTGCTGCAACGCCGCCACGGGAGCAGGAAGCGGGGCAAAACCCGCATGGCTCCGGTCACCGCGGACGCGCATCGCGTGCCCGCCCCGTGCGGCGACGGCGGCGTGGATCTCTGGCGCAGCCAGGTTGGCAGCTTCAGGGACCAGCAGCCAGATCAGCCCGCCGCCCCAATCGAACAGAGCCTGTGTCCCCGGCAGGTCGGCCACCACTGCCGGCGCCGCCGTGGGCTTTACAGATAGCCGCCAGACATCGCCCGCACGTCCCTGATACGGCCCGACATCGCGCACATACGCCCAGTCGGACGCAACCCGGTCGGGGTCTGTGTCGAGGCTGAACGCGCCAGCCCCCGCCAGCAGCGACTGCAACTCTCCCGCGCGATAGGCGACCGACGCCTCCGACCCTTCCAGCCGGATCAGCGTCAGCGGCGCGTCACTCTCGCCAGCCTGCAAATGCGTCGCGCCCGTCACCTCGTAAGGCGAGCCCAGCGCACGCGACAAAGCCGCGATCGCCTCGGCGTCGCGCAGCCCTTCGAGGCGCAACACGCCGCTGCAGCGCGGCGTGGGCAGCACCTTCAACGCCACTTCGGTCAGGACCCCCAGCGTGCCGTAACTTCCCGCCATCAGCTTCACCAGATCATAGCCGGTGACATTCTTCATCACCCTCCCGCCATTGCGGATGACCCGCCCGCGCCCGTCGACGAACCGCACGCCCAGCATGAAATCGCGGCAGGCCCCTGCCTGAATGCGGCGCGGCCCGCTGACATTGGCGGCCACCACGCCACCAAGGGTCGGGATGCCTTTGGTGCCCAGAAGCCCGCGATGATCCATCGGCTCGAAGGCCAGCCGCTGACCCTCGGTCGCCAGCGCCTCCTCGATCTCGGCCAGCGGCGTGCCGGCCCCCGCCACCAGCGTCAGCGCGCCCGGCTCGTAGAGACGGATCCCCGACAGGCCGCTTGTGTTCAGCCGCGCGCCGTTCGACGCCCGACCGAGCGGCCGCGTCCCACCGCCTTCGATCCGCAACGGCCCGTCGGCCCACTTGATGATCTCGGCAAGCTCGCCTTCGGTCTCTGGTGTCATGCTGTTTTCTTCTTGGCTCAAATACCCAAATCCGCCGGAACGGACCCGCGCGACCGCATCAGGCTACGCGCCGCGAATCGGAGACGTCCAGCGGGAATACCTTGGCGGGGTTCAGCAGCCAGCGCGGGTCGAACACGTCCTTCACATCCATCTGCGCGGCCAGATCGTCGGGCTCGTATTGATGCGCCATCAGGTCGCGTTTCTCGATGCCCACGCCATGCTCGCCGGTCAGGCAGCCGCCCACCTCGACGCACAGCTTCAGGATCTCCGCCCCGAGCGCCTCGCACAGTTCCAGATCGCCGGGCTTGTTGGCGTCGTACAGGATCAGCGGATGCATGTTGCCGTCACCGGCATGAAAGACGTTGGCCACATCCAGACCGTATTCGCCGGACATCTCGCCGATCCGGCGCAGCACATGCGGAAGCGCGCCGACAGGGATCGTGCCGTCAAGACACATGTAATCGCCCAACTGGCCCATCGCGCCGAAGGCCGATTTGCGCCCCTTCCAGATCGCCGCGCTCTCCTCGGCCGACCGGCTCTGGCGCAACGCGACCGGATCATGCTGTCGCGCAACCGCCTCAATGAGGCCAAGCTGCTCGTCGATTTCGGCATCCGAGCCCTCGACCTCGACGATCAACAGCGCCTCGCAGTCGGGATATCCCGCCTGCGCGAAATCCTCGGTGGCGCGGATGCAGGGCCGGTCCATGAACTCGATCGCCACGGGCAGCACGCCGGCCCTGATGATGTCGCTGACACAGGCGCCTGCCACCTCGCTGCTGTCGAACCCGATCAGCACCGGGCGCGCGCCCTCGGGCTTGGGCAGGATTCGCAAACTCGCCTCGGTCACGACACCAAGCTGGCCCTCGGAGCCGCAGATCAGCCCCAGTAGATCGTACCCCGCCGCATCCAGATACGACCCCCCCAGTTCCATCACCGTGCCGTCCATCTGCACCAGCGTGACGCCCAGCAGATTGTTGGTGGTCACGCCATATTTCAGGCAATGCGCGCCGCCCGAGTTCATCGCGATATTGCCCGCGATGGCGCAGGCCAGCTGACTTGAGGGGTCGGGCGCGTAAAAGAACCCGTCCTCCTCGACAGCGCCCGTGACGCTCAGATTGGTGCGCCCGGTCTGCACGCGAATCACGCGGTTGTCGTAATCGGTCTCCAGCACCCCGGCCATCCGCGACACGCCAAGGATCACGCTGTCGGCCGTGGGCAGCGCGCCCCCGGCCAGCGACGTGCCCGATCCGCGCGGCACGACAGGCACGCCCATCTCGTGACATATCGTCAAAGCGCGGCTAACCTCTTCGGTCGATCCCGGCAGGACGACGGCCATGGGCGGGCATTTGTACGCCGAGAGCCCGTCGCATTCGTAGGCCCGCGTTTCGGCCACGTCGTCGATCACCGCGTCATCCGGCATCACCTCGCGCAAGCGCGCCACGATGGCAGCCTTGCGCGACAGGATTGCTGAATTCGGCACGGGCATGTCCATGGCGTGGCTCCTTTCGCTGATTGGTAAATTTATATCACCAATTCCTGCAGATTGCGATCCCTTTTCTGCGCAACGTCAAAGTGTCACTCTTGCACGCGCTCCACCCCTCGGGCAAATGCAGCACATGGATTGGGTCAAGATCATACATCTGCTTGCGGTTATGGGCTGGGTCACGTCGATCTTCGCGGTCCCCCGCGCCCTGATCTACTGGCATCGCGAATGGGATCGGCTGGGCGAGTTCGGCCCGCTGGGCGACCTGACCATCCGGCTCTACCGGTTTTCGCTGGGCCTTGGCGTGATCGGCATCGCGACCGGGCTTCTGCTGGCGCATTGGTGGGGATGGCCGGCGTGGACGCATCTGAAAACCGCGCTCGTTCTGGCGTTGGCCGCGCATTACGGCTGGACCGGGCGGCTGGTGCTGCGCGCCCGCAAGGGCAATTTCACCGAAAGCGACCGCTATCTGCGCATCTTCAACGAGATCAGCGTGCTGGGCGTGATCGCGGTGCTCTGGGCGGTCACCGTGAAACCGTTCTGACACGACGATGACAGGCATGCCCCCGGAACTTGCCGTCTTCTCGCCGATCGACGCCATCGCCGTGGCGCTTCTTCTGGGCGTCTGGACAGGGATGACCCTGCTGATCGAGCATGCGCCCCGGCGCTTTCCCTCGACCTCGAACCTCATGGCCGACTACCGGCGCGAATGGATGGTGCAATTCGTCACACGCGAGCCGCGGATCTTCGACTCGCAGGTGATCGGGCAGTTGCGGCAGGGCACATCGTTCTTCGCATCAGCCTCGCTGATCGCCATCGGCGGTGCGCTGGCGCTTCTGGGCAATCTCGACCGCGTCATGGGCGTGGCCGAGGATCTGGTCGCGGGCGAGCAGCCGGCGCTGGTCTGGGAGGTCAAGATCCTGCTGATCGTGGCGTTCCTGGTCAACGCGTTCCTCAAGTTCGTCTGGTCGAATCGGCTGTTCGGATATTGCGCGGTGTTGATGGGTGCGGTCCCGAACGACACCAACCATCCCGCAGCCTACACGCGGGCGGCCAAGGCGGCCGAGATCAACATCACCGCCGCACGCGGTTTCAATCGCGGACTGCGCTCGCTTTATTGCGCGCTCGCGGCGACAGCATGGCTCCTGGGGGCCTGGGCGCTGATCGGGGCGGCGATCATCACCGCGCTGGTGCTGTTGCGGCGCGAGTTCGGCTCGGCCTCGCGTGCCGTGCTGATGCAGCCGGACGTGCCGCAGGACGCCAACGACCACACAAGGACGTGACTGCATCCAGCGCCGGTTCGATGTATGTTTCCGCAATGAAATGCATCTGGACATCACTTGCCGCGTTGTCTCTGGCTGGCGCTGCCATGGCGGACCCGCCTGAAATCATCGGTGTCAATGCCGAGAAAACCGGCATGGCCTGGCGCGTCGAGGTCACGCTGCGGCATCCCGATACCGGATGGGATCATTACGCCGACGGCTGGGAGGTGCGCGATGCCCAAGGCAACCGCCTCGGCTACCGCGAACTGCATCATCCGCATGTCAACGAGCAGCCCTTCACCCGTGCACTGGTCAACCTCGACCTGCCCGACGGCACGCGAGCGATCTTTATCCGGGCGCGTTGTTCGGTGGATGGCTGGTCCGAGGGCGAAATCCGTATCGAAGTGAAACCATAGGCGTTGCATGCTGTTCAATGTTCAAGACCAGGAGAAAATGTGTCGTTGAGGATGTGGATTCCATGCAACTAATAGCCTGTAAATGGGCTGTTTTTTGCCAGTTACGCGGCTGTGACCGGTTTCCTTGAATTTACTCTTGCCTGCACGTCTCATGACAACGATATGACGACTATCGGTAAACACCGTGCCTCGACTGACCCTGGACATGAGAGGCCACAAAGCATGAAAGGATTAATCAATGCTTAGAACAACCACAGCGCTGGCGACAGTTGCCTCTTTCCTCGCCGTTCCGGCACTTGCGCAAAAAATGGACGAGCCCGCGCCCGAGCCCGTCGTCGAGGCGCCCGCGCCTGTACCGGCCGCACCGGCCACCCCGGACTGGACCGGCTTTTACGGCGGCGCACAGCTCGGCTGGGCAAATGTCGACGTCGACGGGTTTGACGACGATGACAGCGTGATCGGCGGTCTGACAGCCGGCTACGATTTCGACCTGCAGAACGGTTTCGTGCTGGGTGCCGGTGTCGATTACGATTGGCTCGACGCGGACGTCAGCAATGACGCGCTTGGGAACGTCGCATCTGTCGAAGAGGTCTTCCGCGCCAAGCTGCGCGGCGGCTACAAGATCGGCCGCGGCCTGCTTTACGGCACCGGCGGCTATGCGTGGGCGGACACCGACAACGTCGGCGATGGCGACGGATACTTCGCCGGCGCTGGTTACGAGCATCTCGTGACCGACAACTTCTCGCTGGGTGCAGAAGCGCTGTATCACGATGTCGGCAGCTTCGACGGCGGCGCTGATGCCGACGTGACCACGGTTCAGGCCCGCGGCACGTTCCGCTTCTGATCGCGCTTGATATGACGACGAAAGGCGGCCCGCTCGGGCCGCCTTTTTCATGTCCGCCGTCGCGCATCGGGCCGATAGCCTGCCTGCTCAAAGCATGCCTCAGTCGATGGCGAGACGATCTTTCAGTACCGCCAGCGTGCGCCGGTCCGCATCCTCCATCGCGGCCACGCGCGATTTGAACAGGGTCGCCTGCGATTTCAGGATCAGGCCATCATCGAGTGTTTTCAGATGGTTGGCCCGCAGCGTGTCGCCGGTCGAGGTGATATCGGCAATCGCCTCGGCCGATTCGTTCTTGACGGTGCCCTCGGTCGCGCCCTGACTGTCGACAAGCTGGTAATCCGCGACCCCGTTCTCGCGCAGGAACTCGCGCACAAGACGGTGATACTTAGTGGCAATTCTCAGGCGAAATCCATGCTGCCGCCGAAACGCAGCGGCGACCGCATCGAGATCGTCAAGACAGCTGACATCCACCCAGGCGCGCGGTACCGCCAGCACCAGATCGGCCTGACCAAAGCCCAGCTCGGCCAGTTCGGCGACCAGATTTTCCCATTGCCCCAGCGTGTTGCGCACCAGATCCGTGCCGGTGACGCCCAGATGGATGCGCCCTGCCGCCAGTTCGCGCGGGATCTCGCCGGCCGACAGCAGGACAAGCTCGACATTGTCGATGCCTTGCACGAAGCCCGCATATTCGCGGTCCCCGCCCGCGAGGCCCAGCTCGATCCCGTGCCGGGCGAACCAGTCGAAGGTCTTGTCCATCAGCCGCCCCTTGGACGGCACCCCCAGCTTCAGGCTCATGTCACCCCTCCGAGGGCCAGAACGAGGCCGGGCCGGATCACCCCGCCCACCGCCGGGCTTTCCGCGCCCGCCCCAAGCTGCCGCGTCAGCGCGTCATAGCGCCCGCCCGTGGCAATCGCGGGCAGGTCGGGGCGTGTTTCGGAATAGAAGCCAAAGACGAAGCCGTCGTAATATTCCATCTGGATGCGCCCGTAGCTGGCCTCGAAATCGAGGGTGGTGATATCGATACCGCGCGCCTCCAGTGCGTCGAGCCGGCGCGCCAGACGGTCCACCGCCACTTGGATCGCCGTCATGTCCACGGCGATGTCGCGCAGATGTTCCAGCGCATTGTCGCTGGTTTCGCGCACCGAAAGGATCGCGTCGATCAGATCGACCTCGGCGCGGGCAATCGGCGCGGTCGCGGCATCCTCGCGCAAGGCCGCGATCCGGTCCTGAATTTCATCCGTGCCGCGCAATCCGACCAGTGGCCCGGCCTCCGCCATCGGGTCACCCTCCGCCAGCAGGGCCTTGCGCGCCTCGGGCATGGGTGTGCGTCCGGAAAAGCGGTCGATGAGCGCGCGAAACCGCCGGGGCCGCCAGATATGCCGCCGCAGCGCCGCCTTGCGCCGCTCGGTGGTGCGCAATCCCTCGACCGCGGCCATCAGGATGCCGATATCGCCGGTCGCCGCGCGCAGGCCAAGCGGGCGCAGCATGCTGAAAAACATCGCGAAAACTTCGGCATCCGCGGCCTCCGGCGCGTCGCGCTGGAATATTTCATAGCCGACCTGAATATACTCGTTGGCGCGGGCTGGATCCTCTTCCTGCCGCCGGAAGACCTCGCCGGAATAGGTGTAGCGCGCGGGCTCGACCCCGTGCTGCATGTGCATCTGCACCACCGGCACGGTGAAATCCGGGCGCAGCATCTGCTCGCCCCGCAGCGCGTCCGAGGTGACATAGGCGCGCGCGCGGATATCCTCGCCGTAAAGATCCAGCAGCGCCTCGGCGGGTTGCAGGATGGCCGTCTCGACAGGCTCAGCGCCGGCCGCCTCGAAATGGCTGCGCAGGCGCGCGGCCTCGGTCAGGGTGGCGGCGCGGTCGGGGATCATGTGTGCCGCGCGAGGATGTCGCGCACCGTTTCGACAAGCTCGGCGCGCGGCACCTCGATCTGGCTGGGGCGGTCCTTCCATTCTTCCAGCGTGGCGCCTTCGGCAAGCTGCGCACCGAGGATCAGGTCCTTGATCTGAACCACGCCGCGCGCCTTCTCGTCCTCGCCCTCGATGAT
>JAWLGF010000124.1:0-4019 GCA_041685205.1 Roseovarius sp. | reverse complement strand
GCGGTCAGTATCCTTCGGGCGGTTCGGGGCAACCATCGGGCGCGGGCTGGCCGTCGAAGACCACCTCGCCGCAGCGGTTGATCTGGTGCCAGACGTAGCCGCGGCCGTCATCCGTTACGGCGACGATCCGGTCGATCCCGTATTCGATGTCGCGCTGGCCGAGATACGCCTGCGCGCTCCCCTCTTCGAGCGCGTCGCCGATGGCTTGCGCATCGAAACAGTCGAACCAGAACGGCGCGTTGAGCGGCTCTGCGTCATCGTAGGGTTCATAGGTCTCGCTCAGGTCGTCCGGACGCTGGTCCGTGGTGAAACAGGCACGGTACCGGATCGGCGAACTGTCGGCGTCGATGGCCTCGAAATCGGCATGCGGCAGCGACTCGCGCTCGCCGCCCGCCCGCGCGGTCAGGTGCACGTCGTCCTCGCCGGCCGCCGGCACCTCTTCGTAGAAATGGTAGACCTGCAGGTAATACATCGCCGCACCGGCGGTCACGCCTGCCGCAAGCAGGAACGCTGCGAGTATCTTGCCCATCACGCGGCCTGTCCGCCGGCCGCAGTCTGAAGGTAGGCATCCGCGCATTTTCGAGCGAGGGTGCGGACCCGACCGATATAGGCCTGCCGTTCGGTCACCGAGATCACACCCCGCGCGTCCAGCAGGTTGAAGATATGGCTGGCCTTGATGCACTGGTCATAGGCGGGATGTGCCATGACGATGCGGCGGCCGCTTCGCGGATCGGTGGCGTCCTGCGCGAGGATCGCGTCGCATTCCGCCTCGGCCTCCTCGAAATGCCGCAAGAGCACCTCGGTATTGGCCACGTCGAAGTTCCAGCGCGAATATTCCTCTTCGGTCTGGCGGAACACGTCGCCATAGCTGAGCGGGATAGGGGCGCCGGGATCGTTGAAAGGCATGTCCATTACGTGATCGACGCCCAAAACATACATCGCCAGCCGCTCCAGACCGTAGGTCAACTCGCCCGAGACGGGGTGGCAGTCATGTCCTCCCACCTGCTGGAAATACGTGAATTGCGACACCTCCATGCCGTCGCACCAGACCTCCCAGCCGAGACCCCACGCGCCGAGCGTCGGACTTTCCCAGTCGTCCTCGACAAAGCGGATGTCGTGGCGGGCCATGTCGATGCCGATCGCCTGAAGCGATCCGAGATAGAGGTCCTGCATGTCCGGCGGGCTGGGTTTGATCAGCACCTGGTACTGGTAGTAGTGCTGCAATCGGTTGGGGTTTTCGCCATACCGCCCGTCGGTCGGGCGGCGCGAGGGCTGCACATAGGCCGTCGCCCAGGGGCGCGGGCCGAGGCTGCGCAGCGTGGTGGCCGGATGAAAGGTGCCTGCGCCGACCTCCATGTCGTAGGGTTGCATCACGGCGCAGCCCCGCGCGGCCCAATAGCCCTGAAGGCGCAGAATCACCTCCTGAAAACTGCTGGGTTTGTCGGCCGAATGTGTCATGTGGTCCCTTCGAGATGCGCCCGCGGCGTTCGCCTTTCCTTAGGCGTCCCGCGCGGAAGGGTCAATCGCGCCCACGGGTGGTCCGGCGATGCGGATGTCTTGCGATGAGGCCGCAAATTTGGGGTGCAACAACCGGGAACTTTGCTACAAGATACTCGTTATAATGCTGATGGTCTTGCCCGATCTGGAAAAGCCGATGGTTCGTATCGTTGTGATTTTCATGTGTCTCGTGTCGCTCGGTGTCACGAGGGGGGGCGCGCAGGAAGTCTCCCAAAGCCCCGATGCGGGCCAGGCCGATGCCTGGGTGCAGATCGAGGCGAAGTCGAGCCTGCTGGCCGCGCGCGACGCCGCGCGGCGCTATGCCGAGACATTGTCCGAGGTCGGCGGCTTCGCCCTCGGCAATGGCTGGTACGCGATCGCCCTTGGTCCCTACAGCCGCGATGAGGCCGATCGGGTGCTCCGCGCCTATCGTCGTCAGGGGCAGATCCCGCGCGACAGCTACATCGCCCGGCGCTCGGCATTTGAGCGGCAATTCTGGCCCGCCGGTGCCGAGTTGCGCGACCCGGCGGATGACGACGTGGACGCTGCCGTCGCAATCCCCGACGAGCCGCCCGAAGAGACGCTGACCGAGGCCCGTGCCGGCGAAGCGCGCCTGACGCGGGACGACCGCTCCGAACTGCAAAAGGCCTTGGCCTGGGCCGGGGTCTACGAGGGCGCCATCGATGCGGCCTTCGGTCGTGGAACGCGCGCCGCGATGGCACGCTGGCAACGCGAGAATGACGTTGCGGTGACCGGCGTGCTGACCACACGGCAAAGGGCGGATCTGCTGCACGACTACAACGAGGTTCTGGAGGGTCTGGGTCTGGACCGGGTCGTGGACCGCGCGACGGGGATCGCGGTGAACATGCCGACCGAAATCGTCGAGTTTGATCGATATGCACCGCCCTTCGCGCATTTCGATCCCGTGGATGACCTGGATGCGCGCGTGCTGCTCATCAGCCAGAGGGGTGACCGCGATGACCTGAACGCGCTTTACGAGGTCATGCAGACGCTCGAGATCGTGCCCGAAACCGGGCCGCGCGGCCTCGACCGCGATGGCTTCATGCTGGTCGGTGAAGGCAATCTGCAGGTGTCGCAGACGCGGGTCTGGCTTCGGGATGACGAGATCAAGGGATTCACGCTGATCTGGCCTGTGGGCGACGAAGAGCGCCGCAACCGGGTGCTGCGGGAGATGCAGGACAGTTTCGAGTGGCTCGACGGCACGCTGGATCCGGCCGAGGGCGAGGCGTCGGCGCAGCGCATAGACCTCGTCGCGGGGCTGGAGGTGCGCCGGCCGCGTCTGACACGGTCGGGGTTCTACGTCGATGAGGGCGGGGCCGTTCTGACAACGGCAGATGCGGTGCAGGCGTGCGGGAAGATCACGATCGACGAAATGCACGAGGCCGAGATCGCGCTGATCGATGAAGACCTCAGCGTGGCCGTGCTGCGCCCTGCGGCCCCGCTGGCCCCGGCTCGCGTGGCCACTTTTCAGGACCGCACGCCGCGCTTGAGGTCGGATGTCGCGGTCGCCGGATATTCCTATGGCGGTGTCCTCGGGGCGCCCACCGTGACGTTCGGCAAGGTGTCCGACCTCAAGGGACTGAATGGCGAGGCGCACATGAAGCGGCTGACCCTCGCGGCGATGGACGGCGATGCCGGGGGCCCTGTCCTGGACGAGGGTGGATCCGTTCTGGGAATGCTTCTCGCCCACCGGACGGACAGGCGCAGCCTTCCCGCTGACGTGAGCTTTGCCGCAACGAACGGTGCGCTTCAGGACGTTCTTTCCCGCGGCGGGATCAACACGCGGCGAACGACCGAGTTGGGCCCGATGTCCGCCGAGGCGCTGACAGACCGCGCGAATGCAATGACCGTTCTTGTAAGCTGCTGGGACTGACGATCCCGATTGCGGATGGCCGTGGACGGCAAGGGATAGGACACCAACGGCCTTTTGCGCTGCCGTGCGAAGGGCTTTGCACAGGCTTTCGGAGATGATCCACCGCCAGCGATCCAGCCGAGGTTTCGATGGCGGTTGCCATCACAAGAAAGGACCGGACGGCGGGGCAACTTCGCGCGGTCGCGACGAAATGCTAGGATACGAAAGCGGCGCTTTGCATGTTGTGGATCGCGATGATTTCGGAGGGCGCCCCGCGCATCAGGCAATGTCACAGCGCGGTCGCCGCATGGCAAGATTCGAATTGCGGCATGGCGCTTTGTGGTATGCGCCATAATGCTCGTTCCGCTTGCATATCTGGCACAAATATCACCTTTACCGCGAACGCATGTTTACCTGTGGCGCGTTCGAAGCCATAGTCAAGCAGTCTCGACCTCATGCAAAGAACCAACGGTGTGAAAATGGAGCCTTCCGAGCTGACCCAGAACGAACAGCTATTCCTCGAACTGGTCAACCGCGCCCGGCTTGACCCCGCGGCCGAGGCCGCGCGCAATGACATCGGGCTGAACGATTCCACACCCGGCGACCCACTTGACGAGCCATCTACCGAGCTGACGCCGGATGCCAAACA
>JAWLGF010000051.1:14561-16679 GCA_041685205.1 Roseovarius sp. | reverse complement strand
GAACAAGATCTGGCTGCTGGAGATCAACACCCGCATCGCGCAGTCGCACTGCGACCTCTTCGAGATGGTCGACGGCGTCAGCCATCAGCAGGTGACCGTCGATCTGGGGCTCGGACAGAAGCCCGACATGCCGCAGGGCGAAGGCCCCGAAAATGTCGCGGGCGAATTCTTTTACAGGGTGTTTTTCAACGACGCGACCATCGCCCGCGCGCCGTCCAAGGCCGAGCTTGAGGTCGCTGCGGAACAGGTCGCCGGCACGCGCATCGTGTCCTATGTCAAGAATGGCATGAAACTGTCGGAACTGCCAGAGCAGGACGCCTACAGCTATGCCGTCGCCTCGGTCTGGATGGGGGCGGGCAAGCAATCCAAGCTTTTGTGGAACTATGAACAGGTGATGAAGCGGCTGAATTACGAATTCACCGATATCGTCGAATAAACACCGGCGCGCGCTGGACATTGCGCGCCTTCGGGCGCAAGGCCATACCATCCCTTTTACAGTCCGGAACCGCACCAATGTCCCTCGATCTGAAAATCGACCACCCGCTGCCGTCCGCGATCCGCGAGATCGAGCATACCGAGATCGCCATGCCAGACGGGACACTCCTGGCGGCGCGGATCTGGATGCCCGAGGGGGCGGAGACGACGCCGGTGCCCGCGATCCTCGAATACATTCCCTACCGCAAGAACGACAAGACGCTGGAACGCGATCACGCCCGCGCACCGTGGCTTGCCGCCAGGGGATACGCCTATGTCCGTGTCGATCTGCGCGGCACCGGCGAATCCGAAGGCATCATGACCGATGAGTACACCGAGATCGAGCTGCAGGACGGCTGCGACGTGATCGCCTGGATCGCGGATCAGGCGTGGTGCGATGGCGGCGTGGGCATCGTCGGCATTTCCTGGGGCGGGTTCAACGGCCTGCAACTGGCCGCGCTTCAGCCGCCCGCGCTGAAGGCGGTGGTGTCGATCTGCTCCACCGATGACCGCTATGCCGACGACATCCACTACATGGGTGGCACCCTCCTGGGCGAGCAGTTGTCCTGGGCATCGGTGATGTTCGGCATCAACACCCTGCCGCCCGACCCCGTTCATGTCGGCGACCGCTGGCGCGAGATGTGGCTGGCGCGTCTGCGAGATTCGGGGCTGTGGCTGAAGAACTGGCTGGAGCATCAGACCCGCGACGCCTTCTGGAAGCACGGCTCGATCTGCGAGGATTATACGGATATCCAGATCCCCGTCTACGCCGTCAGCGGCTGGGCCGACGGCTATTGCCGATCCGTGTTCCGGCTGGTCGAGAATCTGCCCGGCCCTGCCAAGGGCATCGTCGGGCCGTGGTCGCACAAGTATCCACATGTCGGCGAACCCGGCCCGGCCATCGACTGGTTGACCGAAGAAGCCCGCTGGTGGGACCAGTGGCTGAAGGGCATCGATACCGGCATCATGGACGAGCCGCCGCTGCGCCTCTTCCTGCAGGATCACGCCCGCCCGGCGACGCATTATCCTCGCCGTGACGGGCACTGGATCACCGAGCCCGCCTGGCCCTCGCCTGACATCACGCGCACCGCGTTTGCGCTTGGCGCGGATGGCACGCTCGCCGCAACGGGCGATCTTCCGGGCGGTGTGTGCGAGATCAACTCGCCGCTCTGGGTCGGGCGGCATGGCGGCAAGTGGTGTTCCTACGCGCATCCCGGCGACCAGCCCGGCGATCAGCGGCGTGACGATGCCGGCAGCCTGATCTTCGACACCGCCCCCCTGCCCGAGGCCCTGCACATGGTGGGCGACCCGGTGCTGACACTGACCGTCACCGTCGACCAGCCGGTGGCGCAGGTGGCGCTGCGGCTGATGGACGTGGCCCCCGACGGCGCCGCGACGCGGGTCAGCTACGGGCTCTTCAACCTGACGCATCGCGAAAGCCACGAGCATCCAGAGGCGTTGAAACCCGGCCAAAGCTATACCGTGGACGTGCCGATGAAGCATGTCGCGCAGACCTTCCGCGCCGGGCACCGCATCCGGCTGGGCCTGTCGACCAGCTATTTCCCGCTGGCCTGGCCCGCGCCCGCGCCCGTCACGATGCAGGTGGACACAGCAAGGACCAAGCTGAGCCTGCCTTTGCGCGAC
>JAWLGF010000051.1:0-14461 GCA_041685205.1 Roseovarius sp. | reverse complement strand
CTGTCGACCAGCTATTTCCCGCTGGCCTGGCCCGCGCCCGCGCCCGTCACGATGCAGGTGGACACAGCAAGGACCAAGCTGAGCCTGCCTTTGCGCGACGACCGGCCAGAGGCCGAACCCGCCTTTGCCGCGCCGCGCGCCGGTCAACCGCTGGATCAGACCTTTGAAACGCGCCCGCAATCGGAATGGGTGCTGTCGGAGGACGTGGATACCGGCCGCCTGATCATCGATGTGCGCGATCACGAGGGGGCGGCGCATATCACCGAACACGGCATCACCCATTCCGCCGAAGGGGTCGAGCGCTATACGATCCTGCCCGACGATCCGCTATCGGCAGAGGGCCTGGTGACCTGGACCCACGAGATGCGCCGCGACGATTGGGAGGTTCGGACCGAGACAACCACGCGGCTGACCGCGACGGAAACGGATTTCTGCATCGAGGCGCGGTTGCAGGCCTGGGAGGGGTCGGACCTCGTGTTCGAGGAGACCTGGGACGAGACCGTACCGCGCCGCCACGTCTGAGCCGGCCCGAGCGGTTTGTCTTGCGTGATGCCTGGAAAAATAGCATTATCGCAACAGGCCCAAGGGACCGCTTTTCAAGGACAAGATGCTCATGACCGCTGCAGGCACGACCAAATCGCCGCTCACCTTCCGCACGCCCTCGTCCGAGGACGGGGTAGAGGTGTGGGACCTTATCCGCAAGGCCGGGCCGCTGGACGAAAACTCGGTCTATTGCAACCTGATCCAGTGCGATCATTTCGCGGACACCTGCGTCATCGCCGAGCTTGACGGCGAGATCGTCGGTTGGATCTCGGCCTTCATCCCGCCGGACACGCCGGACACGCTGTTCGTCTGGCAGGTCGCGGTTGGTGAGGCCGCACGCGGACGCGGGGTGGCAAAAAAGATGCTGACAGAGCTTTTCTCGCGCAAGGTCTGCGCCGATGTCACCAACCTCAAGACAACGATCACCGGCGACAATGAGGCAAGCTGGGCGCTGTTCAACAGCTTCGCGGAGTCGATGGATGCCGAGCTGGATTTCGAGGCGCATTACAAGCGCGACGTGCATTTCGCCGGTCGTCACGACACGGAATACATGGTCACGATCGAGGACATTTCACCCGATCGCGAAGAAGAGACCACCAGCGCAGTCGTGGTCGGCGAATGATGTCATAAAAAAGCGCCGCACAGGAGCGAGTGCGACGCAGTAGAGTTCTGAGAACCGCCTTACAGACACGCATTGCACGGCAAGCGCGCACGGCCGACGTGTCAGGCCACGTCGCGCAGCGCGACTTTCGGCGTCACTCCGAGCGCGTGACACACGTCGCGTGTCAGATCAGGCCGGTTGAGCGTGTAGAAATGCAGATCCTCGACACCGCCCTCCATCAGGTCGCTGCACAGCTCGGTTGCAAGCGCGGTGGCCAGCAGATCGTGCCGGTTGTCGCGGATCGCCTTGTCGAACGCATCATCCACCCAAGCGGGGACGCGGGTGCCACAGGACATTGCGAACTTGCGCGCGCCCGCCCAGTTTTCGACCGGCAGCACGCCGGGAATGATCGGCACGGTGATCCCGGCATCCGCACAGGCATCGCGGAAACGCAGGAACGTCTCGGCCTCGAAGAAGAACTGCGTGATCGCCTCGGACGCGCCTGCGTCGATCTTGCGCTTGAGCCAGTCGATATCGGCGGTGTGATCGGCGGCCTCGGGGTGTTTTTCTGGATAGGCGCCGACGCGGATGGTGAATTTGCCGGTCTCGGCGAGCGCCGAGATCAGCTCGCAACTGTTGGCAAATCCTTCGGGATGCGGCGTGAAGCCGCCCGACCCTTTCGGCGGATCGCCCCGAAGCGCGACGATCTCGGTTACGCCGGCTTCTGCGAACTGATCGGCGATGGCCAGCGTTTCCTCGCGGCTGGCATTCACACAGGTGAGATGCGCCGCGACGTTCAGGCCCGTGGCCTTGTGCACCGCGCCCACGGCCTCGCGCGTCAATTCGCGTGTCGTGCCCCCAGCCCCGTAGGTGACCGACACGAAGCGCGGATCGAGCGGGGCAAGCGCATGTATCGTGTCCCAAAGACGAAACGACGCCTCAAGCGTCTTGGGCGGGAAAAATTCGAAAGAGATCCGGGACGGTTTCATCGGGGTCATCCTGTCATGGGGTATTTTCTACCCTCTTGTTGCAGGTGCAGCATTGTGAGACAACTTCATAAATTTCATGCTTTGAATGAGGCGCGTTAATAATGCATATCGAGTTTCGTCATCTCAGGACGATCCGGGCGATCCATCAGGCGGGCGGATTGGCCAAGGCGGCGGATATGCTCAACATGACGCAATCCGCGCTCAGCCATCAGATCAAGGGTCTCGAGGATCAGGCCGGGGTCGAGCTTTTCGTCCGGCGCGCGCGCCCGCTGCGGCTGTCCTCGGCCGGGCAGCGGCTGTTGCGGCTGGCCGAGAAGATCCTTCCCGAGATCGAGGCGCTGGAAGACGAATTCCACGGGCTGCGCGACGGCAGCGCCGGACGCCTGCACATGGCGATCGAATGCCATGCCTGTTTCGAATGGCTTTTCCCGGTGCTCGAACAATTTCGCCAGACATGGGGCGAGGTGGATGTCGATATCCGCCCCGGCCTCGCCTTCGACGCGCTGCCGGCGCTGCAAAAGGAGGAGGTCGATCTGGTCGTCTCGTCGGATCCCGAGAAACTGCCGGGGATCAGCTTCAAACCGCTTTTCGATTACGAGCCGGTCTTCGTCGCCTCGTCCCAGCATCCGCTGGCGCAAAAGGCGTATGTCGAGGCCGCGGATCTTCGGGACGAGGTTCTGATCACCTATCCGGTGGACCGGTCGCGGCTGGACGTGTTCACAGAACTTCTGACGCCCGCGCGGGTCGAGCCGCGCGGCATCCGGCAGGTCGAGCTGACGGCGGTGATCCTGCTTCTGGTGGCTTCGGGTCGCGGTGTGGCGGTGCTGCCCGACTGGGTGGTGCGCGAATTGCGTACAAGTTCGGATTACGTCACCCGCCCGCTGACCGCCACGGGCAAGACCAAACGGCTTTACGCCGCGATCCGCGACGAGGATGCCGACAAGCCCTACATGGCGCATCTGTTGAAGCTGGCGCGCGAGATCCCGGTGCGCTTGCAGCGCGCTTAACGCACGAGATCGCGCAGACCGCACAGGTGGTCGGGCAATTCGCGCGCGGTGATGGACGCCTCGCGGACCAACCCGTCGAAATGCCGGGTGATCGCCTGCACCCGGTCGATATCGCGGAATACCATGTAGTTCCGCCCCAGGTACAGCACCGCCAGCAAAGAGCCGAAGAGAGTGACCGGCGCGGAATAAAGCCGCCGCGCATCGAACAGATAAAGCCGCAGCCCCGGGTAAAGCTGCCCGGTTACGGTGATCAGGTGATCGAGCTGGCCGAGGCGCACATCCTTGGGCAGGCCACGGTAATAGCCCTCGCCGCGCGCAAAGCTCTCGATCTCGTAAAGCGGCACGGCAATCTCGTAATCCGACCGCGCGGCGCGCATCCAGTTCATCCGGTCCTCTGACGCGCCGATCGCCTGGTCGGTGGAGCGCCCCAGATGCGGGGCGTATTCCCACTCCAGCATCGGGCGGGTCTTGAGCATGTCGGGCAGCCCGGCCGGCACGTGGCGGATCTTGTAGCCCGCCGCTTCCTTGTGCCACTGGAAGATCTGCTCGTCGACCAGCGCGCGCGGCGCCTCGGTCAGCGACAGCGTGTTGGCGAGCATGTCAGCGGCGGTCTCGGGCCGGTCGGTCAGGCCCAGAAGCCAGTCGGCGGAGACCCCGAGCACGCCGGCGCATTCGCCCACCACCTGCGCATTGGGCAGCCGCGCCGCCGTGCCCTTCAAGAGTTGCGAGACGGTGGAGCGGTCCACCCCGATGGCCCGGGCCAGAACGCTCTGGTTGATGTCGCGCAGGCGCATCGACTCGGCCAGACGGATGCGGAACAGGTCAGCGCGCAAACGCTTGTCGATCTTTTCAGTCATTTGGTGATTTTAATCACATATGTGGCGCGTTGTTAACCGTTTTCGGAATGGTGGCGCAGCGATATGTCGCGCATGACTCGCCTGTCAACGCACATCAGAAAAGGAGGCAGCATGGAAACGCAATTGCGCAGTGTTCTCAAGGCATTGATCTGGCAGGTGATCGGCCTCAGCGTGATGACGGTTGTGGGCGTTCTGGTCACCGGCTCGGCCACCGCCGGCGGCATGATCGCGGCGATCAATACCGCGATCGGGTTCCTCACGTATTTCTGCTACGAGCGTGTCTGGTCACGCATTCACTGGGGCCGCAGCCAAGCGTGACGCGCGGGAGGCACCTTAGGCGTCCGTGTCCGGATAGGCCGGCAGGCTGTTCAGAGCGGACTTGAGCGCCTGCCCCCAAGCCTCTGAAATATGGGTATAATACGGATCATCGGGCAGGATTCGACCGCATCGCCCGCTGCACAGGCTGCCGGACTCGTAGAAATGATAATCGAAGGGCGGGGCGACGCTGAGATTGGCCTTTACGGTCGAATCGAAGCTGACCAGCAACAGCCGCATCGCCTGCTCGAAATCCAGATCCGGATCGTAGGCGCGCACGAGGATCGGCTTGCCGTATTTGGTCTCGCCCACCTGCAGGAAAGGCGTGTCCTCGCTCGACTCGATGAAATTGCCCTCGGGGTAGATCAGGAACAACCGGGGCGGCGCACCCGCGATCTGCCCGCCAAGGATCAGCGTCGCCTTGAAGGACGAGCTGGACGTCATGCCCCCATTGGCGTGTTTCGAGACCACGTCGAGCAGGGTGTCGGCCACGATCTGCGCGGCCTGGAACATCGACGGGGCCGACAGGATGTCGGGATCCCGGTCGCCCCTTGCCTTGCTGCGCTCTTCAAGCTGGCTGATCACCGCCTGCGTGGTGGCGAGGTTGCCCGAGGACAGAAGCGTGAGCGACATCTGCCCCGGCACCTCCCACAGGGTCATCTTGCGAAAAGTCGAAACGTTGTCGACCCCGGCATTGGTGCGGGTGTCGGACATGAAGATCAGGCCCCTCTTCAGGGTCATGCCCACGCAATAGGTCATCGAGCCGCCTTTACTGTTCGGCCGCTATTGTTCCGCGACCCTGATCTGCACGCCGAGCGTCTCGTCCATCCCTCCGATCCGCGTGCCCGTCACCGGCGAGGCGTCCGAATAATCAAGCCCGGTCGCCACCCTGACATAGCGCGCATCGGGCGAGATGACATTCGACACGTCAAAACCGACCCACCCGAGATCATCGAGCCACGCCTCGGCCCAGGCATGCATCGCGGTCTGATCGGTCTGCCCGTCCATCAGGAGGTAGCCCGACACGTAGCGCGCGGGAAGGCCCAAATGACGCACGCAGGCAATAAAGACATGCGCGTGATCCTGGCACACGCCGGCCCCGGCTTTCAGCGTTTCCTCGGCGCTCCAGGTCGCCTCTGAGGCGCCGGTCTCGTAGGGCACCGCGTCGCGGATCGTCCCGCACAGCCGATGCATCCGGTTCAGATCCCCTTCGGCGGGCAGTGCCCGCAGCAGCGCGCGGACCCCATCGCGCGCCTCCGTGCGCGGCGTGACCCGCCGGTAAAGCCACAGCGGCGCGGGCCCGCGATGCGCGCCGACGATGCCATGCGTGTCGCTGATCTCGATCTCGCCTTCGCTGCGCACATCAAGGCTCTGGGTCTCGCGGTCGAGGCTGATCAACTCGGTCGTGTTGTTGTGGTGATCGTCGAAGACCAGTTCCTTGCGCCCGCCTGTGATCTCCGTGCGCCAGTTGAGCACGGTCTGATGCGCCGTCGTCTTGGGCGTCTTGCGCACCTGTTGCAGGCCGAAGCGAACCGGCCCGGCAAAGCGGTAGCTTGTGACGTGATGGATGCTCAGGCGCATGATATGCTACTCATGAAAGCGATACTCCGTCTCGATCTGATGGGCCAGGGATGCGAACGCCCCGAGCAGCTCGACCATCATCTCGTGCAACCCGTACTCGAAAATCCGGTCGACATCATGCGACAGGTACTGCTGTTCGATATGGCAGACAAGCCGTAGCGACTCGCTCGGCTGCCGGTAGCCGCGGTTGAGATAGGTCAGGTTCTCGCGGATCTTGTCGGTGCAGAAGGCAAGGCTGCGCGGCATGCGCTTGTCGAGCATCAGGAAATGCGTGATCTCGCGCGGTGCGGGGCTAGAGCCGTAATGCATCCGAAAGCCCCCCTCGGCCGACAGCGACCGCAGGACGCCTTCCCATTGCACATTGTCGATGGAACTGCCCACGGCCAGCGTCGAGGGCAGCAGCACGTAGTATTTCACGTCCAGAATGCGCGCAGTGTTGTCGGCCCGCTCGATATAGGTGCCGAGGCGGGCGAACTCGTAGATCTCGTCACGCATCATGCTGCCTTGGGTCATGCCGCGCACCAGCGACGTCTGCTGGCGCAGGGCGCGCAGCACCTCGGGCAGATCGCGCTCGCTGACCTTCCGGGCCAGCATCTGACGGGCCTGCATGTAGGCGGCGTTCACCGCCTCCCAGACATCGCCGGTCAGCGCGGTGCGCACCATGCGCGCATTCATCCGCGCCTGTTCGATACACCCCAGCACCGAGCCGGGATTGTCGCGCGACCGCAGCAGCCAGTCGATGACGGCCTCGCGCGTGACGGTTTCGTTATTGGCAAGATAGGCCTGCAGGACCGAGGCCGATTGCAGCACCGGGCGCCATTCGGCATCCGGGTCGTTCAGCCGCGTCAGTGCAAGGCGCTGCCCGGTCTCGATCAGGCGCGCGGTATGCTCGGCCCGCTCGAGGCTGCGATACATCCAGAAAAGCCCGTTGGCGGTCTTGCCCAGCATCCTCAGTCCTCCAGCACCCAGGTGTCCTTGGTGCCGCCGCCCTGACTTGAGTTGACGACCAGCGAGCCTTTCTTCAGCGCCACCCGTGTCAACCCGCCGGGGGTGACGCGTATGCCGTCGGGTCGGACCAGCACGAAGGGCCGCAGATCGACATGCCGCGGCGCAAGCCCGGAGCGCGCAAAGATCGGCACCGTCGACAGGCTGAGCGTGGGCTGCGCGATGTAGTTGGCCGGCCGCGCCTTGAGCTTGCGGCGAAACGCGGCGAGGTCCTTCTTGGTGGCCGCCGGCCCAACGAGCATGCCGTAGCCGCCAGATCCATGCACCTCCTTGACCACCAGATCGCCGAGATTATCCAGCACATAGGCCAGCGAGTCGGGCTCCGAGCAGCGCCAGGTCGGCACGTTTTGCAGGATCGGCCGCTCGCCGGTGTAGAATTCGACGATCTCGGGCATGTAGGAATAGATCGCCTTGTCATCCGAGACCCCGGTGCCCGGCGCGTTGGCGATGGTGATCCCGCCGGTGCGGTAGACATCCATGATGCCCGGCACGCCGAGCTGGCTTTCGGGATTGAAGTTCAGCGGGTCGAGAAAATCGTCATCCACACGGCGGTAGAGCACGTCGATCGGCCGGTAGCCACGCGTGGTGCGCATCGCGACACGACCGTCGATCACCCGCAGGTCATGCCCCTCGACAAGATCCACGCCCATCTTGTCAGCCAGGAACGCGTGCTCGAAATAGGCCGAATTGTAGATCCCGGGCGTCAACACGGCGACCACCGGATCCGGCCCGGCGGCAGGCGGCGCGCTGGCCGCCAGCGACCGGCGCAGGTTGGCGGGATAGTTCTGCACCGCCTGCACCCGGTTGCGCGAGAACAGCTCGGGAAACATCTGCAGCATCGTCTCGCGGTTTTCCAGCATGTAGCTCATGCCGGACGGCGTGCGGGCGTTGTCCTCCAGCACATGGAACTCACCCTCGCCGGTGCAGACGAGGTCGATGCCGACGATATGCGTATAGACGCCGCCGGGCGGGCGGACCCCGATCATGTGCGGCAGGAAGGCGTCGTTGCGGGCGATCATCTCTTGCGGGATGCGCCCGGCCTTCAGGATCTCCTGCTTGTGGTAGATGTCCTGCAGAAAGGCATTGATCGCGCGCACCCGCTGCTCGATCCCGCGTGCCAGACGGTTCCATTCCGATCCGGACATGATGCGCGGCACGATGTCAAAGGGGATCAGCCGCTCTTCGGCAGCATCGCGGCCGTAAACGTTGAAGGTGATGCCGGTCAGGCGAAAGATCTCTTCGGCCTCGCGCTGCTTGGCGCGCAGACGTCTCGGGTCTTCGCCCGTGAACCAGTCGTGAAAGCCCCGATAGGCAGAGCGGCACACGCCATCCCTGCCCCACATCTCGTCAAAGCATTCCGTCATTTCCGTCCCGACGTCTGACCTCGATCTTCACCTCTATTGAGACCGAGTCGCGGGTCTTCCGGAACCGAGATGATGTGGCGGTGCCCGAAAAACCGTGTCATGCGACGCAGAATCCCGCATGCCGCCTGATTTCCGGGCAAACCCGGGCGGCAATACACCGCCAGACTGGGCCCCCGCGGTTCGGTTCAATTTACATCGAGCCTGCATTTGCCCCTGTGAAACCACGATCAACATCATATATTCTTTTTTGAATACATCGAAGCGCGGCGGGGTCCGCCGCACGACACGCAGGGAAAGACTGACATGACAGGATTGGAAACGGCGTTCACACCCATGCAATCGCTTGGGGGCGGTGTGCTGATCGGGATCGCGGCGGTGCTGCTGATGGTGCTGCACGGCAGGGTTCTGGGCGCGACGGGCGTGCTCTCAGGTCTCATCATGGGCACGGCCCCAAGCGACAAGGGCTGGCGCGCGGCGATGGTCGCGGGCATGATCGCGGGACCACTGGCGGTGCTGGGCGTGACCGGGCAGATGCCAACTCTGGACGTGCCGGTGAGTTGGCCGATGATCCTCGCGGGCGGGTTCATCGTCGGGCTTGGCGTGACCTTCGGGTCGGGCTGCACCTCGGGGCACGGCGTCTGCGGCATTGCGCGGCTCTCGCCGCGCTCGATCGCTGCGACGATCACATTCATGATCACCTGCGGCGCCACGGTCTTTGTGCTGCGTCACGTGCTGGGGGGCTGAGCGATGCGCATTGTCTCTGCATTTCTCGTCGGGCTGATCTTCGGCGCGGGCATTGCCGTCTCGGGCATGATGAACCCGGCCAAGGTCCTCAATTTCTTCGACATTGCCGGCACATGGGATCCCAGCCTCGCCTTCGTGATGGGGGGCGCGCTGGTGACCACGGCTGTGGGGTATCGCCTTGTCCTGCGACGGGACGCGCCCCTGATCGAGACGCGTTTCCAACTGCCGACCGCGCGCGTGATCGACGCGCGCCTGATCGGCGGTTCGGCGGTGTTCGGCATCGGCTGGGGCATCGCCGGCTTCTGCCCCGGCGCTGCAATCCCCGCCCTCGGTACCGGCCGGTGGGAGGTCGCGCTGTTCGTCGCGGCCCTTCTGGCGGGGCTGTGGACCGCGCGCAGATTTCCTGTCGCAGGTGACCGTCAGCACGCATCCCGTCCCGTTTGACGGCGTGAAGGCCCCGAACGCCGCTGCACAGGGTCAGTCGGACGGGGCGGGGATGTCCGGGCCGCTGGCAGGATCGACATAGGTGATTTGCCCCAGATTGCGGTTGGGGCCCATGCGCCGGTGCATCAGCGTGCCATTGACGACGTAAAGCTCCGACACAAGGTAGCGGTCCTGCTCTCCTCGCCTGGGGTTCCAGATCAGGATGGCGTCGTCGTTGCGTCCCTCCATCCCGCGCACGAGGGCGAAGCGGTCTTCGGGATGGTTGGCGGCGAAATGCTCCATCAACACAAGCACGGCATCGTAGTCCGTGACCCGCTCATCGGTGAAATAGCATGCGGCCTCCAACCCCCCGACACCGACCAGCGCGACACCGCCCGCGATCAGCGTGGCGGGCGCCATCAACACCGCCCCGACCGTGCCGAGCACGCCACCCGCACCCGTGATAATGCCCACCGTCCCGCTGGCCGCCGTAGTCGCAAGGGTGGTGCCAAGCAGGGTGAAGCCGGAGTCGTTATAGACCAACGTGTAAAAGCCGGAGTCCCGGATCGCGATCTCTCCCGCGGCGGCGGCCTTGGCCGTCCCTGACGACATCGCCCCGGCGATAACACTCGGCCTGTACTCGCATAGGCTAGCCGCGGATGTGCCGGCGCAGATCATCAGCGCAGATGCCGCAAACGCATGTGTGGAAGGCCGCATCCGTTTTTCCTCGTGGCTCAAAGCCCAAGTGTACGGGCAAGACTGACGCGATACAAATGAAACCGGTCGGGCCGGTCACACGGGTCGGACAGAACGGCACTATCAGGACGGCTCGGGCCAGACGAAATCCGGGCGCAAGGCCTCGTAGACCGGGCGGCCGTCATTTGGCTTGGGGACCCCGCTCGCCGGATCGTAAAAGGCGTGATACGGGGCCGGTGCGATCTGATCGCCATAGCCCATCAGGTTGGGCACGATCACCCGGATGCGATTCTGCTTGTCGTCAAGCATGATCGGCGCGCCACATTCGGCGCAGGTGCACAGTTCCAGCGGACCATCGGGGTTCTTCGCGTTGAAGGGCTGGCGGTTCAGCGCGGCTTCCTTGTCGACCACGACGTCGTCATGGCGAAAGAACACGACATGGGTGGTGTCCTGCCCGGTCACCGCCTTGCACACTGAACAATGGCAGGTGTGATTGTCGACCGGTTCATCGTCCGCATGGGTGTGGATATGCGCGCATCCCCCCGAATAGATGTGAGACATGTCTTTCCTTCTCCCTTGGTTTTGCTCGTTGCGGTGCCTTCACACCGTCTGGACGGCGCAATGGGTGCGTCACATTACCACATCCGAGTCACCGTCAGCACCGGGACGAAAGACTCGCGTGATAGTGTAACGAAAAACGCCCCGGTCATCTCTGACCGGAGCGTTGCAATCGGGGCACCGGGACATTATTCCCGGATATTTTGAACGAAGAAACCGGGTCTAGGCCTTTTCCTCGACGATCTCGACCATGTGCGGGATCTTGGCGATCATGCCGCGCACCGCCGGCGTGTCTTCAAGCTCGCGGGTCTTGTGCATCTTGTTCAGGCCAAGGCCGATCAGCGTCCGGCGCTGCTTTTCGGGACGGCGGATCGGCGAGCCGATCTGCTTGACGATGATGGTTTTTGACATCTGTCCGGTTCCTTACGCTTCAGCCGACTCGGGCTGGCTGGCCGGAGCCTCGTCGCCCTTTTTCATGATGTCGGCGACCTTCTTGCCGCGACGCTGCGCCACCATCCGGGGACTGGCCTGGAATTTCAGCGCGTCGAGCGTGGCGTGAATCATCGCATAAGGGTTCTGCGACCCGGTCGATTTCGCCACCACGTCCTGGACACCCAGCATCTCGAACACCGCGCGCATCGGACCACCGGCGATGATGCCTGTGCCCTGCGGCGCGCTGCGCATGATGATCTTGCCTGCGCCCGCGCGCCCAGCGCCATCGTGATGCAAAGTGCGGCCCTCGCGCAGCGGCACGCGGATCATCGCGCGCTTGGCGGCCTCGTTGGCCTTGCGGATCGCCTCGGGGACCTCCTTGGCCTTGCCCTTGCCAAAGCCCACGCGGCCCTTCTGGTCGCCCACGACCACGAGCGCCGCGAACCCGAAACGCTTGCCGCCCTTGACCGTCTTGCTGACCCGGTTGATCGCCACGAGACGATCGGCGAATTCCGGCGTCTCGTCGCGTCCGCGACCTCCGCGGCGGGTGTCTTCTCTTGCCATTCTATCGTCTCCTTAAATCTTCAGGCCGGCGTTGCGCGCGGCATCCGCCACGGCCTTGATCCGGCCGTGAAACAGGAACCCGCCGCGATCGAAATACGCCTCGGTCACGCCCGCCTTTTGCGCGCGCTCGGCAATCGTGGTGCCGATCTTCGAGGCGGCCTCGACGTTACACTGACCGACCAGCCCGAGATCCTTTTCCAGGGTCGAGGCGGCGGCGAGGGTGATGCCCCGCACATCGTCGATCAGCTGCACGCTGATGTTCTTGTTCGAGCGGTGAACGCTCAGGCGCGGGCGCCCGGCATTGACCTTGCGAAGCTTGTTCCGAACGCGCATGCGGCGTTTCTGGAACAGTTTTCTCTTACTGTATGCCATATGTCGCGTCCTTACTTCTTCTTGCCTTCTTTCAAGAGCAGGTACTCGCCCTTGTAGCGGATGCCCTTGCCCTTGTACGGCTCGGGGCGCCGCCAATCCCGCATGTTGGCCGCAACCTGCCCGACAAGCTGCTTGTCGGTGCCCTCGATGACCACCTCGGTGGGTTTAGGGACCGTCACGGTCACCCCGTCGGGGATGGGAAATTCGACGTCGTGGCTGAGCCCGAGATTGAGCTTGACCGTGTTGCCCTGCAACTGGGCCCGGTAGCCGACGCCGCGGATTTCCATCTCCTGCTTGAAGGTGTTGGTGGCGCCGTGCACAAGATTGGCGATGACCGTTCGGGTCATGCCCCATTGCTGGCGCGCGCGCTTGGAGCTGCCGCGCGGAGACACGGTGATCTTGTCATCCGCGATGTTGATCGACACATCATCGCTGAAGGTGAAGGACTTGGCGTCTTTCGGCCCTTTCACCTCAATGGTCTGGCCCGACATGCTGGCGGTGACGCCATCCGGCAGGGCCACGGGTTGTTTTCCGATTCGAGACATATCCGGGGCTCCTCAGAATACCGTGCAGAGCACTTCGCCACCGACATTGGCGGCGCGTGCGGCTGCATCCGACATCACACCCTTTGAGGTGGAGACAATCGACACACCCAGACCCTTGCGAACCTGCGGGATGTCCTTGACGCCCATGTAGACGCGTCGGCCGGGGGTCGAGACCCGGGCCATCTCGCGAATGACGGGCGCGCCCTCGTAATATTTGAGGCTGACCTCGATGTTGGGATGACCATTGGCCCCCGTCACCTTTTCGAAGCCGCGAATGTAGCCTTCGGATTGCAGCACCTCGAGCACGCGCTCGCGCAGTTTCGAGGTCGGGGTGATGATGGTCGACTTGCCGCGCATCTGCCCGTTGCGTATCCGGGTGAGCATATCGCCGATAGGATCGTTCATATCTCTGCCCCTCTCACCAGCTCGACTTCACAACGCCGGGCAACTGCCCGGCCGAGCCGAGATCACGCAGCGCGATGCGGCTGACCTTCAGCTTGCGGTAATAGGCATGCGGACGCCCTGTCAGCTGGCAGCGGTTGTGCAACCGCGTGGCCGAACTGTTGCGCGGCAGTTCGGCAAGCTTCAGAGACGCGCGAAACCGATCTTCCATCGGCTTGTCCTGGTCATTGATGATCGCCTTGAGCGCGGCGCGCTTCTTGGCGTACTGGTCGACCATCTTCTGGCGCTTCTTCTCGCGCTCGATCATTGCTTTCTTGGCCATGATGTAATCCTTCCCCGGCTCAGCTGTTGAACGGCATGTTGAAGTTCTTCAACAGGCTGCGTGCCTCAGCGTCGGTCTTCGCCGTGGTTGCGATGATGATGTCCATCCCCCAGACTTCGTCGACCTTGTCGAAGTTGATTTCGGGGAAAACGATGTGTTCCTTGAGGCCCATGGCATAATTGCCCTGCCCGTCGAAGGACTTGCCCGATATGCCGCGAAAGTCGCGGATACGCGGCATGGCAATGGTGATCAGCCGGTCCAGAAAGTCGTACATCCGGTCGCCGCGAAGCGTCACCTTGGCGCCCACCGGCATGCCCTCGCGCAACCGGAAGCCCGCGATCGAATTGCGCGCCGTGGTGATCACGGCCCGCTGCCCGGCGATCGTGCTAAGATCGTCCTGGGCGGCCTTCGCCTTCTTGGAGTCGCGTACGGATTCCGCCCCGGCGCCGATGTTCAGAACAATCTTGTCGAGACGCGGGATCTGCAGATCGTTGGTATAGCCGAATTCTCCGCGCAGGGCCGGCTTTATCACATCGCGGTACTGCGTGCGCAGGCGCGGCACATAGGTCGCTGTATCAAGCATCGATCACATCCCCCGTGGTCTTGGCAAAGCGGACTTTCTTGTCGCCCTCGACACGAAAGCCCACGCGGGTGGGTTTGCCGTTCTTGTCGACGATGGCCAGGTTGCTCAGGTCGATCGGCATCGCCTTGGGAACGCGGCCCCCTTGGGTCTGTTGACTCTGCTTGGTGTGGCGGACGGCCATGTTGACGCCATCGACCACGGCCTTTCCGGCTTTCGGATCGACGCGACTGATCGTGCCCTTCTGGCCCTTGTCCTTGCCGGCCAGCACGATGACGCTGTCACCTTTTTTCAGTTTTGCGGCCATATCACAGCACCTCCGGGGCGAGCGAGATGATTTTCATGAAGCTTTTCGACCGCAGTTCGCGCACGACCGGCCCGAAGATACGCGTGCCCAGGGGCTCTCCCGCGTTGTTCAGGATGACGGCAGCGTTTCGGTCGAAACTTATGGCGGTGCCGTCCTCGCGACGGACCTCCTTGGCGGTGCGCACGACGACGGCCTTGCGGACGTCGCCCTTCTTCACGCGACCGCGCGGGATGGCTTCCTTGACCGAGACGACG
>JAWLGF010000008.1:0-55243 GCA_041685205.1 Roseovarius sp. | reverse complement strand
GCCCCAACATGGGCATCGGCGGCATCACACCCGCCATGAAACTGAAAATGGCCGCGTGAATTCTACGGATGCACCCCGTTAAAAAGGGGGAGATTACCGGACAACCGAGTTTTCTGTAAAGAAATCCCGTTTGCACCAAGCGAAGTATTGTCGGTAGTTGGATAACGGGCCAAGGAGCGACGAGACGCAGTATTGAAACGCATAATATGTATTATGTAAAATTTTAACTTAGGCCGAATGGCTTTCCGATACCGCGCTCGACAGATCACCGGAAACACGGTTACCCTGCGCTTGAAAGGATATTACCGCATGGCATCCATTCTTGTTCTCAACGGTCCCAACCTGAACCTTCTGGGTGTCCGGCAGCCCAAGATCTACGGGCGCACGACGCTTGAAGATGTCGAACAGATGTGTCGTGCGCATGCGTCCGCGCATGACATCGCGCTAACCTTCGAGCAGAGCAATCACGAAGGTGTTCTCATCGATCTGATCCACGCGGCGCGCGGGACGCATGACGGGATCATTCTCAATGCCGGGGCCTACACGCACACGTCGGTGGCCCTGATGGACGCGCTCGGCTCGGTGGAGATCCCGGCGATCGAACTTCACCTGTCGAATATCCATGCCCGCGAGGAAATCCGCCATGTGTCGCATATCGCGCGGGTCGCGATCGGCGTGATCTGCGGGTTCGGCGCACATGGATATATCCTCGCCCTCGATGCAATGCGCGCGCATCTCGCGAGGCCCGGAGCCTGACGGATGCTGGATCCGCGCGACATCAACCGGCTGCTCAACGTGTGCACGATCGAGGAATTGTGGGACATCCACACCCGGAGCATGGCCGATTTCGGATTCGATCGACTGCTTTACGGATGCACCCGCTTTCGAACCGCGACCTCGTTGGGCGATCCGGACGATTTCGTGATCCTGTCCAACCATGAAAGCGAATATCTCGACACCTTCGTCGGGGACCGGCTTTATGCGCATGCGCCGATGGTGCAATGGGCGCTGGAGAACGATGGAGCCTGTTCGTGGTCCGTTCTGGAGCAGCGAGCCAGACGCGACGATTTCACGACGCAGGAGCGCCGTGTGCTCGCGTTCAACCGTGAAAACGACGTGATGTCGGGGTACTCGATCAGTTTCAAATCGCTGCGACCGCGCATGAAGGCCGCGATCGCTCTGACGGCCAGGCCTGGCATGACGCAGGCCCATGTGGATGCATTATGGCAGCGCGAGGGCGACACGATCCTGGCGCTGAACAATCTTGCACATCTGTGCATCCAGACTCTGCCCTACGAGCCGCCGAAACGCCACCTCACCGATCGCCAGCGCGAGGTGCTGACCTGGGTTGGCGATGGCAAGACGATGCAAGACATCGCCGTGATCATGGGGCTGACGCATGCCACGGTGGAAAAGCACCTGCGCCTCGCGCGGCACGCGCTTTGCGTGGAAACAACGGCGCAGGCGGTGCTGAAGGCCTCTTTCCTGAACCAGATCTTTTTCGTTGATTGACACAATCCTCGTCAAAAAGGGCAATTTCGCCCGATCAGCCGCGGATGGTACGGAATCCCGGACTATCCTTACCTAAGGTAAACAAGCATGGTTGGGCTGTTCCGCGTATACGGGTTTTGCAGCCTGGAACATGCGGACGAAACCCAGCCCGGTTTTTCGGGGGGTTCGTCCGACCGGTATGTCCGGATGTCGATCGCTCGCCTTAATTGATCGGGGCGGGGGATTGACCTTACAAGTGCCGTCGTCGCATCCCCATCGGCGCGCGGCAAGACGCGATGCCGTCAGCCCCAATCGGCGGCATCGCGTTATCGCACGGTCCGGTGCGAGAGGATGTGCATGCGGTGGTCCGGGCAGACATACTGTCCCTGCAGCGGATCACGGCACGGCTCCTCGATCACGCGGCATGCCAGCCAGAACGCGACCCCTGCGAAGACGGCGCCACCCACGGCTTGGCCGATCAGGACACCCTGCGCGCCCCAAACAGCCCCGAACGCCACGATGAACGGCCATGTGCCGGCCGTGTGCCGTGCCCAGTTGACGCCGGTCGAGTAGCCCGGACGCCCGAGATTGTTGAAGGATGCGTTGGCCACGAAGATCGCCCCGTTGAAAAACGACCCGAGCGCCAGCGGCCCCAGAAAGAGGTACAGGATCGCACGCATCTGGCCCTGCGCATCGAAGAGGTCGGCAATCGGGGCGCGCAGCAGATAGAGCAGCGCCGACATGGCCACCACGTAGATCGCAAGGAACTTCAAGCCTTCGACGAAAGTCACCTGCACGCGGTCCATGCGCCCTGCCCCGAAATTCTGTCCGAAAATCGGGCCTATGGCGCCTGAAATCGACAGCACCACGGCAAAGACCACCGGCACCATGCGGTTGATGACCGCCATCGCAGCGACCGCGTCGGTGCCGTATTTTGCCATTTCACGCATCACGATCGCTGTGCCGACAGGTGTGGCCACTGTGCCCATGACGGCCGGCACCGCGATGCCGAGCGCGTCGTGACAATCACCTGTTATGGAAGTCACCCGCGGCAGCGCAAACGCCCGAAAGCGCACCAGCGCAAGGCCGAGCGCCAGACCCATCGTGGCAACCCTCGCCGCGACCGTCGCAAGCGCAGCCCCTTCGATGCCAAGCCCGAGCGTGAAGATCAGCAGCGGATCGAGCGCCAGATTGACCGCCGCACCCAGAAGCGCCGGATACATGGCCCCACTTGCATCGCCGTAACCGCGCAGGACCGCGACCGCCACCATGGATACGCCCGACAAGGCCGTGGTCGGAAGTATGATCCATAGGTAACCGGCCGCCTGATCCGCAGCCACCCCTGTTGCACCGATGACGCCCAGCAAATGATCTATGAAAGGCAGCGCGAAAACTGGCAGTAGAAGACCCGCCGCCACGGCAATCGCGGCGGTGCTGGTCGCATAATCGCGCGCTTGTGCACGATCGCCGCGCCCTTCGGCCCGCGACACCAGCGCGCCGGCGGCAATGGACAGCCCGATATTCATTGCGCTTGCGAAAAACATCAGCGTGCTGGCATAGCCTGCGGCCGCGGCCAGTTCCTCGTGTCCCAGCATGGATATGAAGAACACATCTATCAGGTCGACGGCGAAGATCGCCATCAGGCCGATGCTTGATGTGAAGGACATGACCGACACGTGTCGAAACAGGTTGCCCCTTGTAAAGCTGGATGCGGCGTCGGTCACAGCCATGTCACAGTCCTTTCACGAAACTGAAACTCCAGCTAGACGGAACCTGGTTGCGCACAACGCCGTCATTTTCAACAGCTTCTGTGCGAATGCGCTCAGCCGCGCGCACCGAGCAGATGGATCAGCCTCGCCCCGGTCTCGTAATAGACGTTCTTGAAGTGAACGAACCGCTCGTGATGCGAGTCAACCGCCGGGACGGGCAGGTCATCCTCCTGCCCGGTCAAAAGCGCCTGCGCTGCGGCCCGACCGAACACCGTGCCCGGCCCGATACCCCGGCCGGAATAGCCATAGACGGCAAAGGCTTGCGGACCAACGCGTTGGATGCGTGGCAGGTGATCGTCCGTCATCGCGATCCGCCCGGCCCACGCATGCGGGACCGCGGTGCCGCGCAGGCGCGGGAAAAGCTGTGTCAGCTTGCGTTCGGCCCAGTTGGCATGCGTCGCGGCCGCGCTGCCCATGCCGCCAAGGATGATCCGGCCCGCCGAATCGCGCCGAAGCGAAGTCATGATCAGGCCGGTATCCCAGCATCCTTCGCCACCGGCGAGGATATCGCGCGCGAGGTTGTCGCCCAACGGCTCGGTTGCAAGCTGGTAGAACTGCACCACCGGTATCTTTGGCAGGCGCAGCGGTGGCGTATCCGCGTGATAGGCGTTCGTTGCCAGCAAAAGCCGCGTCGCGCGCAAGCCACCTTCAGGGGTGATGATCCGCCAGTGTCCGTCACGCCGCTCGATCCCCGTGGCGGGGCTGTGCTCGTGCAGCCGCGCACCTCGGCCGGCGGCGGCTCGGGCCAGGCCCCGCGCATAGGCCAGCGGCTGGATGGTGCCCGCGCGGGGATCGTGCAGGGCGCCGCGGAAGGCGTCCGTTCCGGTGCGCGCGGCGACTTCGGCGGCGTCCAGAAGGCGAATCGGCGCGCCGCGTGCCCGCATCTGGCGCAAGCGTTCGCGCAATTGGCCAATACCACGTTCCGCATGGCCAAGGTGCAGCGTGCCGTTGCGCACCGGCTCGCAGGCGATGGCGTGCTCGGCGATCAGCGAGAAAACCAGATCCGGCGCGGCCGCCAGAACGGCGTTCAGATGCTCGCCCGCCGCATCGCCAAGGATTCGGCACAGATCGTCGGGCGGCAGCCACAGACCGGCATTGACCAGCCCCACATTGCGGCCCGATCCGCCATGCCCGACCGTCTCGGCCTCCAGCAGCGTGACATCCGCGCCCTGCCCCGCGGCCTCCAGCGCCGCCGAGAGGCCGGTATAGCCGCCGCCGATGATCGCAAAGTCGGTCGTCCGCTCGGCTTGAAGGGGGCCGGCCTCGAACCGTTCGGCGGAACTGGCGCGCCAAAGCGAGGTAAAAACACCGCTCATTCAGGCAATACCAAAGAGTTACCTGCCAAGGTTCATCTTCAGAAAAACGCCTGAAGCCCGGTCTGCGCCCGCCCGAGGATCAGCGCGTGGACATCATGCGTGCCCTCGTAGGTGTTGACCGTTTCCAGGTTCACCATGTGGCGCATCACCTGGTATTCCTCGGAGATGCCGTTGCCGCCATGCATGTCGCGGGCGTTGCGCGCGATGGTCAGCGCCTTGCCGCAATTGTTGCGCTTGATGAGGCTGATCATCTCGGGGGCGGCTTTGGCGTCATCCATCAGACGACCGACGCGCAGGGCCGATTGCAGCCCGAGCGCGATCTCGGTCTGCATGTCGGCCAGCTTGAGCTGGAAAAGCTGCGTCTGCGCCAGTGGTCGCCCGAATTGCTTGCGGTCCAGCCCGTATCGGCGTGCAGCGTGCCAGCAGAATTCGGCGGCCCCCATCACGCCCCACGCGATGCCGTACCGAGCACGGTTCAAACATCCAAAAGGTCCTTTAAGACCTTGGACATGAGGCAAAATTGCATTTTCCGGAACCTCGACCCCGTCCATCACGATCTCGCCCGTGACCGACGCTCGCAGGCTGAGCTTGCCGCCCACCTTGGGCGCGCTGAGACCCGCCGTGCCTTTTTCCAGAACGAACCCGCGGATCTTGCCGTCATGCGCTTCGGACTTGGCCCAGATGATGAACACATCCGCGATCGGGCTGTTGGAGATCCACATCTTGGACCCGGTGAGACGGTAGCCCGTCTCGGTGCGCTCGGCGCGGGTCTTCATGCCCGCAGGGTCGCTGCCGGCATCGGGTTCGGTCAGCCCGAAACAGCCGATCAACTCGCCCGAGGCCAGCCCCGGCAGGTAGTTGCGGCGCTGCTCTTCGCTGCCATAGGCGTAGATCGGATACATCACCAGCGAGCTTTGCACGCTCATCATCGACCGGTAGCCCGAATCGACGCGTTCGATCTCGCGCGCGACGAGGCCATAACTGACATAATTCGCGCCGAGCCCGCCATATTCTTCGGGGATGGTGGTGCCCAAAAGACCCATCTCGCCCATCTCGCGAAACAGCTCCGGCTCCACGCGCTCCTCGCGGTAGGCATCGATGACGCGTGGCTGCAGAGCACGTTCGGCAAAGCTGCGCGCACTCTGCGCGATCATGCGCTCTTCTTCGGTCAATTGATCGCCAAGGCGCAAGGGATCTTCCCAGTCGAACGTGTCGAGGTTCGGCGCGTCCTTTGCGCGCAAAGTCGGTGTGCTCACATTCATCTCGGTCTCCTCGACGGGTACATCAACCTGACCCTACATCGTCTGTTCGGCGGCGTGAAGCGCCGCGATGCCGCGCGGATCGTCTCAGGGGGCGGGCGTATCGGCCTGCGCGTTCAGTACGGCAGAAACGGGCGCAAGCGTGACCCGTCGCGCCCCGCCCTGCCCTGACCACAACGACAGCGCGCGCAGCGTGTCGGCGCGCGTCCGGCCGAGGACGATCACGCCGCGCCTGTCGGCGGAGTCTGCCGCCTCGTCCAACGCGTCCCTGATCGCGTCTACGTCCTGCGCTTGCGCCTCCAGATCATGCTGAAGCCGGGCGGCGGGCACGCCAGAGAGGGTCAGAAGATCCCGCGCTGCACCGGCTTGCGCGCCCCGGCTTAGCAGCCCGTGCCCGGTCTGCGCGAGTATCGGTGCCGCCCCGGCCGGCAGGCCGGTGTCCGCCTCGTTCAGCACGGCCACCGCCTGCGGAACCTGCGACAGGCGGGACCGCAGCGCGGTTCGGATGTCCGCCGGGGCGGCGTCTCGTGGCAGATCAACCGTCAGCACGACCTCGAAACCGGCCGCGCGGTACCGCGCGGCGTTCTCGGCCGCGTCGGTATTTTCCGAGCGCAATGCGATGCTCAGCGGATAGGGGAAGCTTTCCAGCGTTTCGAAACTGACAGGATCGTCCTCCGTTTCGATCAGCAATAGGGCGAGCAGCGGTTTGTCGCGGGGCGCCTCAAACGTCTCGGCGTTGCGTTGCAGCGCCGGTATTTCGTCCGCGTCATCCTCCGACCCGGCGGAGGACGCCGATAAGTCGGTCCCTGGCGCATCGCTCATCTGCGGGTCCGGTTCGGGTGTCACAGGATCATCTTGCCGTGCACCTGACTCTCGGCCGGTTTCCGGGGTCTCACCGTCACCCAGCCTGCCTGCGCTGCCGATGTCCCGCGATGCGGACGGCGCCCTATCCTGGGTTCCTCCCCGTTCCCGACGCGTCGGCGCGTGATCTTCGTGGGACGCATCGACACGCTCGGGTGGCTGCTCGACCTCGCCCGTCTCGGGCCCATCTTGCGCCGGAGGGTCCGACAGCACCGATGCCGTGCCGGCGATCAGCCCGGCGACGATGAAGCCCGTAAGGGCACCCTTGAGAAATCCGCCTATCATGTCCGGTCTTTCTTCCCGTTCGCCCGCACGTTTCGGCCCCGGTCCGGAGTAGCGCCCCTTGACGGTGCCGTGCAAGCCTGAACATGTATTGGGTCAACAGGCCACTAGCCTCCAGCCCCAAAGCAGAGGACAGGCGCAGATGCTGCTGCTGATCGACAATTATGACAGTTTCACCTACAACCTCGTGCATTACGTCGGGGAACTGGGCGCCGACGCGCACGTCTACCGCAACGACGCGATCGATGTGCAGGCCGCGATGGCGCTGCGGCCAGAGGGGATTCTGCTCTCGCCGGGGCCGTGCGATCCGGATCAGGCTGGTATCTGCCTGCCGCTGACACTCGCCGCCGCCGAGGCAGGCATCCCGCTGCTTGGCGTTTGCCTGGGCCATCAGGCCATCGGACAGGCGTTTGGCGGGCGTGTGATCCGGCATTCCGAAATCGTGCATGGCAAGATGGGCGAGATCCGGCACGAGGCGCAGGGCGTGTTCGCGGGCCTGCCCTCACCCTTCGAGGCCACGCGCTATCACTCGCTGGTGGTTGAGCGCGCCAGCCTGCCCGAGTGCCTGGAAATCACCGCGGATCTAGCGGATGGCACGATCATGGGGTTGCAGCATCGCGAGCTGCCCATTCATGGCGTTCAGTTTCACCCTGAATCCATCGCCTCGCAACACGGGCACAAGCTGTTGAAAAACTTTCTCGACCTGATGCAGGTGCCGGCATGAGCGACCGGCTGAAACCGCTGATCGGCGCGGCCGCCGACCGGCCGCTTACCCGGGCCGAGGCCGAGGCGGCGTTCGAGATCCTTTTCGACGGGGCGGCGACCCCTGCGCAGATCGGCGGGCTTCTAATGGCGTTGCGCACGCGTGGCGAGACGGTCGACGAATTTGCCGCCGCCGCCGCGGTGATGCGGTCCAAATGCAACAAGGTGCGCGCGCCCGCGGGCGCGATGGACATCGTCGGCACTGGCGGCGACGGCAAGGGCACGCTCAACATCTCGACCGCCACCGCCTTTGTCGTAGCGGGCGCGGGCGTTCCGGTGGCCAAGCATGGCAATCGCAACCTGTCGTCGCAATCGGGCGCGGCGGACGCGTTGGCGCAGATGGGGATCAACGTGATGGTTGGCGCGGATGTCGTGGAGCGTGCGCTGGCCGAGGTCGGCATCGCCTTCATGATGGCACCGATGCACCACCCCGCGATGGCGCATGTCGGCCCGGCCCGCGCCGAGCTTGGCACGCGCACGATCTTCAACATCCTCGGGCCGCTGACCAACCCCGCCGGCGTCAAGCGACAGCTGACCGGTGCATTCTCGCGCGCGTTGATCCGGCCGATGGCGGAAACGCTGGCGCAGTTGGGCAGCACGCGCGCCTGGCTGGTGCACGGATCGGACGGCACGGACGAGCTGACGATCACCGGACCGAGCTGGGTCGCAGCGCTCGACGAGGACGGCGCGGTGCGCGAGATCGAGCTGCATCCCGAGGATTTCGGACTGCCCGTGCATCCTTTCGAGGATACGCTCGGGGGCACACCGGCAGAGAACGGCGCGGCGCTGCGCGCGCTTCTGGATGGTGCGCCCGGCGCCTATCGCGACGCGGTTCTTCTCAACGCAGCCGCCGCGCTGATCGTGGCAGGGCGTGTCGACGATGCACGCGCGGGTGTCGCAATGGCCGCCGAAAGTATCGATTGCGGTGCCGCCCGTGCCAAGATCACCGCATTGGCAACCCTGACATCGGAGGTCGCATGACCACACCCAGCATTCTGGACAAGATCAAGGCCTACAAGCTTGAAGAGATCGAGGCAGCCAAGGCCGAGCGCCCGCAGGACGAGGTGGACGCGGCGGCAGAGAGCGCGCCGCAGGTGCGCCCCTTTGCCGAGGCGCTGTTGCAGGCCAACAAGACCGGGTACGGCCTGATCGCCGAGATCAAGAAGGCCAGCCCCTCGAAGGGGCTGATCCGCGAAGATTTTGATCCGGCGGCACTGGCTGCCGCCTATGCCGATGGCGGCGCGGCCTGCCTCTCGGTGCTGACCGACGGCCCCAGCTTTCAGGGCGCGCCAGAGCATCTGGTCGAGGCGCGCGGCGCCTGCGAGTTGCCGGTGCTGCGCAAGGATTTCATGTTCGATCCCTATCAGGTGGCCGAGGCCCGCAGCCTCGGGGCCGATTGCATCCTGATCATCATGGCGGCGGTGTCGGACGCGCAGGCCGCCGAGCTGGAAGAGTCCGCGATCCGCTGGGGCATGGACGTGCTGGTCGAGGTGCATGACCGCGCTGATCTCGACCGCGCGGCGGCGCTGACCTCTGACATGATCGGCATCAACAACCGGGATTTGCACACGTTCGAGACCTCGCTGAACGTGACGCGGAAACTTTCGAAATTCGTGGCCCCCGAGGGTCTGATCGTCAGCGAGAGCGGCTTTTCCACCCCCGAGGATCTGGCCGATATCGCCCGCTACGGCGCGCGGTCCTTCCTGATCGGCGAGGTCCTGATGCGAGCCGACGACGTGGCGGTCGCCACGCGCAACCTGTTGGCCAACCCATTGACCTCGGGCAGCATCTGATGAGCGACCTCACGCATTTCGATGCGCAGGGCCAGGCGCATATGGTCGATGTCTCGGAAAAACCCATCACGGCGCGCGAGGCCGTCGCGGCGGGACATGTGACAATGCAACGGGCCACATATGACCTGATCGCCGAAGGCTGCGCCGGCAAGGGCGACGTGCTGGCGGTTGCGCGTCTTGCCGGCATCATGGGGGCCAAGAAGACGTCCGATCTTATCCCGCTGTGCCATCCGCTGCCGGTGACCAAGGTGGCCGTCGATCTGACGCTCGATCCCGATCTGCCGGGCGTGGCAATCGAGGCCCGGGTCAAGACCAGCGGTCAGACCGGTGTCGAGATGGAGGCACTGACGGCGGTGTCGGTCGCCGCCCTGACGGTCTATGACATGGTCAAGGCCGTGGATCGCGGCATGCAGATCGGTGGACTCCGGGTGACCCTGAAGGATGGCGGAAAATCAGGGCGTTACGAAGCACGATGATTTCAGTGGATGACGCGCTTCAGCATCTTTTCAAGCTGGTCGCGCCGACCGGGACAGAGCAGGTCCCCCTCACCGAGGCCGCAAGGCGGGTTCTGGCTTGCGACGTCGAGGCTGTCCGCGACCAGCCACCGTTCGCAGCCTCGGCGATGGACGGTTACGCGATCGGGGGGGCAAGCGCCGCGCCCGGCGCGCGATATACGGTGATCGGCGAGGCGGCGGCGGGCCACGCGTTCGACCGCCCGATCGGCGTCGGCGAGGCGGTGCGCATCTTCACCGGCGCGCCGCTGCCCCAAGGCGCGACGCGCGTCCTCATGCAGGAGGATGTGACACGCGAGGGCGGCTGCATAACCCTCGGCGACAGGCTCGATCCCAAGGACCATGTGCGGCCAGCGGGCAGCGATTTCCGCATGGGTGACCGCGTGACGGCCCCGCGCGTGCTGCGTCCGGCACATATAGCGCTGCTCGCGTCGATGAATATCGCGTCGGTGCCGGTCCGCCGCAAACCCGAGGTTGCGTTGATCGCGACCGGCGATGAGCTGGTGATGCCGGGCGAAACCCCGGCCCCGGATCAGATCATCGCGTCCAACAGCTTTGGCCTCAAGGCGCTGCTGGATGCCGCCGGTGCCCGGGCCCGGATGCTGCCGATCGCGCGCGACAGCGTCGCGTCGCTGACGACCGCGTTCGACCTCGCGAAAGGGGCCGATCTGATCGTCACGATCGGCGGCGCCTCGGTGGGCGATCACGATCTCGTCGGCAAGGTCGCCGGTGATCTCGGCATGGATCGGGCGTTCTACAAGGTGGCGATGCGCCCGGGAAAGCCGCTGATGGCCGGCCGCATGGGGGATGCGGCGATGGTCGGGCTGCCAGGCAATCCGGTCTCGGCGATGGTCTGCGGGCAGGTGTTCATCGTGCCGATGGTCACCGCGATGCTGGGGCTGGGCATGGCCCCGGCTCCGCGCGGCACCGCAAGGCTGGCCGCGCCCCTGCCGGCCAACGGCCCGCGCGAGCATTACATGCGCGCGCGTCTGACGCCGGAAGGGCTGATCGCAGAGGATCGGCAAGACAGCGCGTTGCTGGGGGTGCTGTCACAGGCCGACGCGCTTCTGGTGCGTGCGGTCAACGATCCCGCCCGCGCGCCGGGAGAGACCGTAACCTATCTGTCGATCTGATCGCGCGACGTCCGGATGACGCGATCCACAAGGCAAAAGACCGCTAACCCGTTGGAATGACGCTTTGACCCGTGACGACGGCTTGACATGCGCCATGAACATAAGTAGAACAATGCGGCAACAGGTAACGGGATGCGGCATGATGCTGACCAAAAAGCAGATGGACCTTCTGGCGTTTATCAACACCCGCGTGCAACAGACCGGTGTACCGCCCAGCTTTGACGAGATGAAAGAGGCGCTCGATCTGCGGTCGAAATCGGGGATCCACCGGCTTATCACGGCGCTGGAAGAGCGCGGGTTCATTCGACGTCTTGCCCACCGCGCGCGGGCGCTCGAAATACTCAAGCTGCCCGACAGCCTGCAGGACCCGGTCAGCCGTGGTTTTACCCCGCGCGTGATCGACGGGGACCGTGCCGGCTCATCGCAGCCCGGCAATGCCCGCCGGATCGACACGGGTGGCGCGGTCGAAGTGCCGATGATGGGCCGCATCGCCGCCGGGGTTCCGATCGAGGCGATTGCGAATGCGACGCATAACGTGTCGGTGCCCGGAAGCATGGTTTCGGGTTCTGGTGAGCATTACGCACTGGAGGTCAGGGGCGATTCGATGATCGAGGCCGGGATCAACGATGGCGACGTGGTGATCATTCGTGAAACGGCAACGGCCGATAACGGCGATATCGTGGTGGCGTTGATCCGCGAGGAAGAGGCGACACTCAAAAAATTTTTCCGCAAAGGCAGCGCCGTCGCCCTGGAGGCGGCCAATCCCGCCTACGAGACCCGTGTCTTGCCGGGCGATCAGGTCAGGGTGCAAGGGCGTCTCGTCGGGCTGATCCGCAGTTACTGAGCGCTCCATAATCGCGTTCCGGAAATATCGCGCGCTGTGACGACATTCGGGCCGTGCGTGGTCATCATAACTGCCATGGCGCCCGTCTGGCGCAGGCTCTCCGGGGTCAGCACGGTGCAGGGCAGCGCGGCCACCCGGCCTTCGGGCGGGGCGGAATTTAGCACGATCCACTCCTCCGGGGCACAATCGACAAGGGCCGCGGCGGCGCCCTTGCCCCCAAGGGCGCGCACCGGGATGGCATCCGGTCGCGTGGCCCAACGGCCTGCCGCCTCGTCTTGCTGCGCGGCATCACCGTCGTTTTCCAGCCAGATTCCGGCAACGAAGCTGCCGCCACGGTCCTTGTTGAGCGCGCGCCCCGTCTGCGTCATCACTCCGACCAGCGCGCCGTCATCCGAGATCAGGATGTCGGGCCGCGTCGTCTGCGACCAAACCGTGAGCGAGACCGCGATGGGAAGGACCCCCGAAAGCCGCACCCGTCCCTGCCAGAGCACCAGAAAAAGCGCGCCGAGCGCCATCATCGGCAGCACGATGGGGTCGGGTGTCGGGACGGTCCCCCGCGCGCCGTCCAGCCCGGCCACCCAATGCGCAACCCACAGGATCCCTGCAAGCCCCTGCCCCATCACCCAGAGCGGCAGCACATCCAGCCCGAACGGCATCAGGACCGCTCCGATCACGGCGGCGGGCATGACCAGAAGACCCATCAGAGGCACACTGGGCAGGTTGGCGACCAGCCCGTAATTGGACCACAGGTTGAAATGTGCCGCCGCCAGAGGCGCTGTTGCCAGACCCGCCACCACCGATGTGACCACCACCGCCGAGATCGGACGCAGCCAGCGCGGTCCGAGCGGCACCTTCGCGTCACGAAAGAAGCCGTAAACCGCGACCAGCGCCGTGGTCGCCGCGAAGGACATCTGGAACCCGGGGCCCAGCAGCGCCTCGGGCTGCCAGACCAGCAGGAGCGTCGCCGCCAGCGCAACCGAGCGCAGGCTGATCGCGCGCCGATCAAGCATCACCGCCACGAGCACGACCGCCGCCATGACGAAGGCGCGTTCGGTGGCGACGTTACCACCGGACAAGGCAAGATAGCCGGCCGCGACGACCAGCGCCAGCGCCGCCGACAGTTTCTTGGCCGGCACGCGCAGGCCAAGCGCGGGGACCGCGGCAAGCATCAGCCGGAAGGCGGAAAACACGAACCCGACCAGCAACCCCATATGCAGCCCCGAAATGGCGAGCAGATGCGCAAGGTTCGTGGTGCGCAGCACCTCCAGTGTCTTTTGATCCATACCGGACCGGTCGCCGGCCATGATCGCGGCGGCGAACGCCCCCTCTTCGCCCGGCAGGCGGTTTTGCACATGCGCTGACAGAGCCATGCGGGCGTGAAACATCGACTGCCATCCCGTCGCTTCGGCAATCGTCAGGGCAGGAACACGCGTGTACCCCACGGCCCCGATCCCCTGAAACCACGCGTGCCGGCGAAAGTCGAAACCGCCGGGCTCTGCCGGTCCGCTCGGCGGCAGAAGATGCGCGGTCATCATCACGCGCAGGCCCGGACGCGGCGTGATGACCTCCTCCTTGGCATGAAGCGAGACCCGCACGCGCTTAGGGACCTTTGCGGGGTCAACCTTCGACAGCACCACCCGGTCCAGTGTCAGCCGCACCGCGTCCGAGGCCGACCGGTCGATCGCAACGATCCGTCCTTCGACCGGGCCGTAATAGCGCCAGCCCAGCACCGGGCCGGCGACGAGATGCGCGCGCAGCCCCGCCAATGCGAAACCGGCAAGCACAAGCACAAGCACCCAGAGAAATGGTGCACCCCAGTCGCGGCCAAGCCGAGCGATCGCCGCAAGCGCACCCGCAGCCCCGCCGCAGGCGCAGAGAAGCGCGACCGGCGGTTCGACCTTGAGCGAGAAATAGGCCCCGATGCCGCAGGCGAGCAGGACCGGCACCCACGGGAAGAGCGATCCGCGCTGCATCAGCCAGTCGCGTTCGATCACCTGCCAGACGCGCGCCACTTGTGTCCCCCCCGACGGGCCGATAAATACACCGTCATTCCTAGCCCGATCATTCTTACCGAAAGGTTAATCCGCCCCATGACCAGCGACGTCGTGACCCGTTTTGCCCCCTCCCCGACAGGATTCCTGCATATCGGGGGCGCGCGGACGGCTTTGTTCAACTGGCTTTATGCTCGCGGTCGCGGCGGCAAATTTCTGCTCCGGATAGAAGATACGGATCATGCGCGGTCTACCCCCGCGGCGACACAAGCGATCCTTGATGGCCTTGCGTGGCTCGGCCTCGATCACGATGGTGAGGCAGTCAGCCAGGCGGCGCGCGCCGATCGGCACCGCGAAGTCGCGCATCAGCTTCTGAACAGCGGTCGGGCCTACAAGTGTTTCTCGACGCAGGACGAGATCGAGACATTCCGCGATACCGCCCGCGCAGAGGGCCGCTCGACCCTCTTTTGCAGCCCGTGGCGCGACGCGACACCCGATCAGCACCCCGAAAACGCCACGCATGTGATCCGCATCAAGGCCCCGCGCGAGGGCGAGATGGTGATCCGTGATGCCGTGCAGGGCGATGTCGTGATCCGCAACGATCAGCTTGACGACATGGTCCTGCTGCGCGGCGACGGGAGTCCGGTCTACATGCTGGCCGTGGCGGTGGATGATCATGACATGGGCGTCACGCACGTCATTCGAGGGGACGATCACCTCAACAACGCCGCGCGGCAGATGTTGATCTATCATGCGATGGGATGGCCCCTGCCCGTTCATGCGCATATCCCGCTGATCCACGGGCCGGACGGCAAGAAGCTCAGCAAGCGACACGGCGCGCTCGGGGTCGAGGAATACCGCCGGATGGGCTATCCGGCGGCGGGCATGCGCAACTACCTCGCCCGGCTGGGGTGGAGCCATGGCAACGACGAGGTGTTCACCGACGCGCAGGCGCTGGACTGGTTCGACCTGTCGGGCATCGGCAAATCTCCGGCGCGGCTCGATTTCAAGAAGCTGGAGAACACCTGCGGCCAGCATATCGCGATGATGGATGATGCTGCGCTGCGGCAGGCCGTGCAGGAGTTTCTGGCCGCAACCGGGCAGGATCCGTTGGACGAGAGCACGGCCCGCCTGTTGGAGCAGGGTATGTACTGCCTTAAAGATCGCGCGAAAACCTTCCCGGAACTTATTGATAAAGCAACTTTTATACTATCCAGACGCCCGATCGAACCTGACCTGAAAGCCGCTGATCAACTTGATGATGTATCCCGTCGCATACTGTGTGAATTGACGCTGCACCTGCAAACTGCTACGTGGACGCGGACTGAACTGGAAACTGTGTTAAACGCATTTGCCAATGACCATGGCATGAAATTTGGTAAACTGGCGGGGCCGCTGCGGGCCGCTCTTGCCGGACGCAGCGCGACACCGAGCGTGTTCGACATGATGCTGATCCTCGGGCGAGACGAAAGCATCGCCCGGCTCGACGATGCCGGCGGCGGGGGATAGTCTCCGTCGTAAAGGCGCAATATACCCGACCGCGTTGTGCATACCGCAACGGGCACCGAATGGGAGGACCCCAATGTCAGATGACACAAGAGCCGCACGGCTGGAGATCGACGGCAAATCCTACGATCTGCCGATCTATTCGCCCACGGCCGGCCCCGACGTGATCGATATCCGCAAGCTTTACGGCACTGCGGGGGTCTTCACCTACGATCCCGGCTTCACCTCGACCGCGAGTTGCGACAGCACCATTACGTTCATCGACGGCGACAAGGGCGAATTGCTGCATCGCGGCTATCCGATCGATCAACTGGCCGAGAAATCGCATTTCCTCGAAGTGTGCTTTCTGCTGCTTTACGGCGAATTGCCCTCGCCCGCGCAACTCGAGGATTTCGAGGCGCGCGTGACCAATCACACCATGCTGCACGAGCAGATGGTCTATTTCTTCCGCGGGTTCCGTCGCGATGCGCACCCCATGGCGATCATGGTGGGGGTCGTGGGCGCGATGTCGGCGTTCTATCACGACAGCACCGATATCGCCGATCCGTGGCAGCGCGAGGTCGCGTCAATCCGGATGATCGCGAAGATGCCGACCATCGCGGCCTGGGCGTACAAGTATTCCGTTGGTCAGCCCTTCGTCTACCCGCGAAACGATATCGATTACGCGTCGAATTTCCTGCGCATGTGCTTCGCGGTACCGGCCGAGGATTACCAGGTGAACCCGATCCTGAGCCGTGCGATGGACCGGATTTTCACGCTGCATGCAGATCACGAGCAGAACGCCTCGACGTCGACGGTGCGTCTGGCGTCAAGCTCGGGCGCCAACCCGTTTGCCTGCATCGCCGCCGGCATCGCCTGTCTTTGGGGGCCCGCGCATGGCGGCGCCAACCAGGCCTGTCTGGAAATGTTGCGCGAGATCGGCACCCCCGACAAGATCCCCGAATATATCGCGCGCGCCAAGGACAAGGATGATCCGTTTCGCCTGATGGGTTTCGGACACCGGGTGTACAAGAACTTCGATCCGCGCGCCAAGGTGATGAAGCAATCCGCGGACGAAGTGCTCGAGCTGATGGGCATCGAGAACAACCCGACGCTGCAGGTCGCCAAGGAGCTGGAGAAACAGGCGTTGGCCGATCCGTATTTCTCCGACAAGAAGCTGTTCCCGAACGTGGATTTCTATTCGGGGATCATCCTCGAGGCGATGGGATTTCCGACGTCCATGTTCACACCGATCTTCGCCGTGAGCCGCACGATCGGCTGGATCTCCCAGTGGAAAGAGATGATCACCGACCCGCAGCTCAAGATCGGACGCCCGCGGCAGCTTTATCAAGGTGTGACCTCGCGCGATTACGTGAATATCGAGGATCGCTGAGCCTTTTGTGAGCCTGATCGGAAGGGCCCGCATCATGCGGGCCTTTTTCATTCCGGCTCACCGTCCCTCGAACCGTGGCGCCCGCTTTTCCAGGAAGGCCACCACGCCTTCCTTGAAGTCGCGGCTTTGCCCGCAGACACCCTGCAGTTCGGCTTCGAGATCAAGCTGTTGCTCCAATGTATGATCCCATGTCTTGCGGATCGCCTGCTTGGCCGCCCGGTAAGTCTGCGTCGGCCCCTTGGCGAGATGTGCCGCGCGTGCCTGCCACTGCGCCTCGAAATCCGCGTCGGCGACGGTTTCCCATATCATGCCCCAGTCGCTGGCCTGCCGGGCGCTGATCGGCTCGGCGAATAGCGCCGCTCCCATGGCCTTGGCCATGCCCATCTGGCGCGGCAGGGCCCATGTGCCACCGGCATCGGGGATCAGGCCAATGCGCGCGAAGGCCTGAAGGAAATAGGCGGACTCCGATGCGATCACCACATCCGCGGCCAAGGCAAGGTTCGCGCCGGCCCCCGCTGCAGCCCCGTTCACCGCGCTGATCGTCGGCACAGGGCAGTCGGTGATCGCGCGCAACATCGGCTCGTATTCCTCGCGCAGCACTCGTTCGAGATCGAGAGAGCCGGCGTCCCCGCCGTCGCTCAGGTCCTGCCCCGAACAGAACGCATCGCCCTGACCCGTCAGAACCACGACGCGCATCTCTTGTCCGGCACGTCGCACCGCGTCGGTGATTTCCGCGCGCATGCGGCTGTTCAGGGCATTGCGCTTCTCGGGGCGGTTCAGGCAGACCAGCCCGACATCCTCAATGAGGTCAAGCGCGATGGTTTCGTAATCTGACATTGACCGATACCCCATTGACTGTTCTACGGCATCAGAGCACGACGTGAAGCGTGCGCCAAGGACGACGACGCGTCAGTCTTTCAGGATGTCGCGCAGCCGGTGCTCTTCGGCCTCGCTCAGCCGGGTGACGTCTTCTTCCGGCGCATTGGCGCGGCCGCGCAGGTAGAGGCCCGCCACGAGCAGCCCGGCGCCAAGCATCGCAGGCCCAGCCAGCCACAACAGCAGGTTCGACCCGCCCGTGGTCGGGTTGAGCAATACATACTCGCCATAACGGTCGGTGATGAATGCCACCACTTCCGCATCGCTGTCGCCTTCCTGCAGACGTTCACGCACCAGAAGGCGCATGTCGCGGGCAAGATCCGCGTTCGATTCGTCAATGCTTTCGTTTCGGCACACCAGACAGCGCAAGCCCTCCGAAATGTCGCGCGCACGCGCTTCGAGTGCGGGATCGTCAAGCACTTCGTCGGGTTGCACAGCCAGAACCGGCGTCGCAAGGAGGCACAGAAAGAGGACCAGGTGCTTCATTCCGCCGGCACTTCTTGTGCGGACTGGGTCGGCTGAGGTCCCTTGCGCGCTCCGGCCGCGACACGGTAGCGCCGATCGCTCAGGGAAAGGGCCCCGCCAAGCGCCATGATGATCGTGCCACCCCAGATCCAGTTCGCCAGAGGCTTGTAATAGGTGCGCACGGCCCATCCCCCGTTGTCCTGGGGATCGCCGATCACCACGTAGATGTCGCGCAGAAATCCATTGTTCAGCGCGGCCTCGGTTGTGGGCATCTGTGCCACCGGATAGTTGCGCTTTTCGGGCTGCATCGTGCCGATTTCCCGACCATTCTTGCTTAGGGTGAAATCGGCCACGGTGCTTGTGTAGTTCGGACCCTCCTCGCGGCGCACGTCGTCCAGCCGCAGGGAATGTCCCGCAATTTCAAGTGAGTCGCCGGTTTGCATCACGCGGATGTCCTCCAGCTCCCACGCCATCATTGCGGCGATGCCGGCCATCGTGATCCCGAGCCCGCCATGTGCGAGTGCCTTGCCCCAGTCCGCACCTGGCAGCCGGGTAAGCCGAGAGAGCCGCCCCGACCCGCGCCCCGTGCGCGACCAGATGTCGACCGCCGCACCCCCGATCAGCCACGCCGCGAGGAACAGCCCGACCGGTCCAAGTGCCGAACGCCCGGTCTGCATCGCCCAAGCCAACGCGCCGATCGCGACGGCCAGCACGAACACCGGGGTCAGCTTGCGCAGGATCGGCGCGAATTTTGCGCGTTTCCACGCCATCATTGACCCGATGGGCAACACGAGTCCAAGCAGGACCATGAAGGGCGTGAAGGCGGCGTTGAAGAAGGGCGCGCCGACGGTCAGCTTGCGGTCAAACACCATCTCGGCGAGCAGCGGCCACATCGTGCCAACAAAGACCACGAAGCACGACACAGCCAGCAGGATGTTGTTGAGCACCAACGCCGATTCGCGGCTTGCCATGCCGAACACGCCCCGCGCCTGCATGATGTTCGCGCGCGCTGCGAAAAGTGTCAGCGCCCCGATCATGAACACCGCGAGGATGGCCAGAAGAAACACACCGCGCTCGGGGTCGGTGGCGAAGGCGTGGACGCTGGTCAGCACCCCCGAGCGGGTGATGAACGCGCCCACCATCGAGAACCCGAAGGCGATGATCGCCAGCAGGATTGTCCAGCTCTTCAGCGACTCGCGCTTTTCAACCACGATCGCGGAATGCAGCAGCGCCGCCGCGATCAACCACGGCATGAAGCTGGCGTTCTCGACCGGATCCCAGAACCAGAACCCGCCCCAGCCCAGCTCGTAATAGGCCCACCAGGATCCCAGGCCGATGCCGATGGTCAGGAAGATCCACGAGGCGAGCGTGTAGGGCCGCACCCACCGGCCCCAGGCGGCGTCCACGCGCCCCTCGATCAACGCGGCCACGGCAAACGAAAACGTCATCGAAAGCCCGACATAGCCGAGATACAGAAACGGTGGGTGGAAGGCGAGGCCGGGATCCTGAAGAAGCGGGTTGAGATCCTGCCCGTTGAACGGCGGCGACCCCATCCGCAGGAACGGATTCGAGGTAAACAGGATAAATGCAAAGAACGCCGCGCCAATCATCGCCTGCACGCTCAGCACGCGCGCGCGCAGGCTGGGCGGCAGGTTTGCGCCGAACCATGCCACCGCCCCGCCGAACAGCGTGACGATCAGCACCCAGAGCAGCATGGACCCCTCGTGATTGCCCCAGACGCCGGTGATCTTGTAGAGCATCGGCTTGTCGGTATGGCTGTTAAGCGTCACCAGCCGCAGCGAGAAATCGGATGTCACGAACGCCCATGTGAGCGCGGCAAAGGCAACCGCGGTCAGCACGAATTGCAGTGTCGCCGCAGGCTCGGCCACGGCCATCCAGCCGGGCCAGCGTTTATGCGCCCCAACCAACGGAACAACCGCCTGCGCGATTGCTGTCAGGAAGGCAAGGATGAGAGCGAAGTGACCGAGTTCTGTAACCATGACGGGAAAGTAGCGCAGGACAAGTCCCGCGCCAAGACCAAACGGATGGCCCGCGCGGTCACAGTGTCGCGTGCTGACGTCGCCAGTCGCGCAGCGCGGGATTCTCGTCGGGCCGGATCGCGGCCAGCGTCAGCGCGGCATCGGTATCTGTGGCGGCCGCGCCGGGGCTGTCGGCGCGCAGGCTGCGCAACTGCGCCACGCTGTTCATCACCTGCGGCACCCGCGCCAGCGTCGTGGCGACCGAGCGCTGGAACTCCTGCCCTTTCACTTGGTAGCGCGCGCCGAAATAGAAGCTGACGATCGCCCCCAGAAGCCACCAGAGCGGCTCTGGCACCAGCGCCAGCCCGGCCATCCGCTCCCCGAACCAGAGCGGGTCAATCATCGCGGCCACGAACATTGCCAGCGTTCCAAGCGCCATGGCCGGGCGGGGAATGCGGTTCAACCCGTCGATGAAGCGGTCGAACGCCCCGCGATTCGCCTGCTGAAACTCCTGCGCCATTTGGTCGAGTGCGCTGCGCTGCGCCTCGACCGCGCGCTCATCGGCGGCCTCGGCGTTGACGCGAAAAACCTCTGCCGTGTCACGGATCACGTTGCCGCCTCCGCCGAACAGTGCCCGCAGAATGTCCTTCACCATGCCGAAATCCTCTCGTCGAACGCGCGTTGGTCAAGGTGATAACGTCGCGAAATGAACTCTTCCGCGCGGCGAATCCAGCCCCCCTTGCCACCGCTGCTGCTGCGCGCGAACTTGCGGCTGGCGGGGCGCGCGTCGGCCAGGGCGAAGTAATAGTTGCGTCGCGCAATACCATAGGCATCGACGATATGATCGGGCGCCGCGTCAGCCGCCCGCGACGCGGCCGCGGCGGTCTGCGGGCCGATCACACCGTCGACATCCACCGTCTCGCCCATCTCGCGCAACAGCCTTTGCAGGATCTTCACGGCGTTGGCGCCGGCATTGACATACATGTCGAACACGCTGGCACGCAGCATCTCGGGCAGTCGCACGATCCCGGCGCGGTCGTGATAGTGGTCGATGAAGATCTGGACCGCCTGTCCCTTGCTGAGCGCCTGGACATCGTCCACGTCCACATCTCCGTCCTTGTCGATATCCAGTCCCAGCCGCCGCAATGTGTGAATGGTCACACCGTGTTTGGTCGCGCCGCCAAGATCGTCGGGATCATTCACGAACCCGCCCTCACGCGCCACGATCTCTGTTGCAATCTCTCTGACATTCCGCATTTGCCTGACCCGCCACGTCGTTGACCTTGTGTGGGTACGATGCCCGCATGCGGTTTAACGAATGGCTGCAGCACCGCACGCTGTCAGATGCACGATTTCGCAGCCGGATCAGGCTTCTTCTTGGCAAAAATACCCAAAGCGTGGCTGTGCAGCCTCAACTGCCGCCCGGCTCCTGGAAAACACCCTGTTCCTTCAGCGCGTCGGCCACTTCCTTGGGCATGTAGGTCTCGTCATGCTTTGCAAGGATTTCTGTCGCCTCGAAGACGCCGTCGCGGAAGCTGCCGGTGCCGACCATGCCCTGGTTTTCCTCAAAGAGATCCGGCAGCACGCCGCGATAAGTGACAGGCACCACCGCGCCGCCATCGGTCACGTTGAAGCGGACCACCTCGCTTTCACCGCGTTTCAGGCTGCCATCCTCGACCAGCCCGCCTATGCGGAACACCTCCGCCGGGCTCGGCGGCTCGGCCATCACCTGAGAGGGCGAGCGAAAGAAGTTGATCCCGTCGCGCATGCCGTACCCGACCAGCGCCGTCGCCACCACAAGTGCCAATGCGGCGATCGCCACGACCTGAACGCGCCGGGTCTTTTTCAAGGATCTCATGGGTTGTGCCCTTCGTTACGGAAAGACCGGGGCCAACATCAGACCCGTGGTTTCGCTCAAAAGTAACATCAGGTTGGCGTTTTGCAACGCCTGACCGCTGCTGCCCTTGGCAAGATTGTCCAGCGCGGCGACGGCGATCGCTCGCCCGTCGCGGCGATCGGCCACGACGCCGATATGGCAGAAATTGCTGCCCCTGACATGTCGCGTGCTGGGCAGTTCGCCAAACGGTAGAACCTCCATGAAGGGCTCGTCCCGATAGGCGGCCGCGATCGTGTCATGCACCTCTTGCGCGTCGCCACGCACATAGCCCGTCGCGAGGATTCCACGATTGGCAGGGACCAGATGCGGCGTGAACTGTATCTCGACCGGGCGCCCGGCAATGGCCGTAAACTCCTGATCGAACTCGCCCATATGCCGATGCGTGCCGCCCGCGGCATAGGCGTGAAAGCCTTCCGACAATTCGGCATGCAGCAGGTTTTCCTTCAGGCTGCGCCCCGCGCCGGACACGCCGCATTTCAGATCGAGGATGATCTCGTCGAGATCGATCACCCCGGCTGCGATCAGGGGTCGCAGAATATATTGCCCCGTGGCCGCGTTGCACCCGGTCCCGGCCACCAGCCGGGCGCTGCGGATCTCGTCGCGGTAGAATTCGGTCAGGCCGTAGACCGCCTCGGCCTGCAATTCGGGCGCGGCATGCGGAGTGCCATACCATTTCTCGTAATCCCCGGGGTCACGCAGCCGGAAATCGGCTGAAAGATCGACGATCCGCAAATCGCGCGGCAGGGCCGAGATCACCTCCTGGCTGGTCTTGTGCGGCAGCGCGCAAAAACACAGGTCGATGCCTGAAAAATCGATTTCGTCGATGGTCACCAGATCGGGCAGGTCCAAGTGGCGAAGATGCGGGAAAACCTCTGCCATGCGCTGTCCGGCCTTGGCATTGGCCGACAGTGCCGCGATCTCCATGTCGGGATGCGTGGCGATCAGCCGGACAAGCTCTGCCCCGGTATAGCCCGACGCGCCCAGAATGGCGATATTGTAAGACATGTATTCCTCTCGACGCGGCGTCCTGCCCGTGTAGAACCTTGGGCCGCGGGATGCAATGTCATGGGCCGGGAAGCATCTGTCAGGTGCCGCGCAATCGCGTCCAGTGTCGGCGCAGGCGCTGCGGCAGAGCAAGCCTGCGCCGGACCCGGTCCAACAGCGGCCTGTTCCACGCCGACACATTCTGACGGAAATCATCCACGCCCGCCCAGGGTGTTACGCCGAATGCCCGAAGCAGGGTCGAGGTGGCGGCCTCGGGATCGTACTCGATCGTCGTGACAGGACCGACATTCTCGGCAAAACATGCCGAAAGGCCCTCGAAATCAAGCAGCCATGTATCGGATTCGACGTAGAAGGCCGAGGTCGGATCGTCGGACACGGACCGGTTCTGTTGCTTGGTGATCTGGTTGGTGTAAGATCGCAGCCATGCGCGAGGCTCGCGCAGAACCAGAAAAACCTCGAAGTGGACATCCGCCGGAAAGAGTGCCTTCAACCTCTCGCATTCCTGCGGCGTGCGAATGTTCGACAGGTTCTCGTTGCTGAAGATAAGGCGGTCCTTGTCGGAACATGTCACGAAATCGTAGACGGCGTCTTGGGTCCGGGCGAACACCGCCTCGCGGTCAACGCCCGGGAACTTCCCGGTCTGAAACGTGGTCAGCCCTTCGCGGACGGTCGTGAACGACAATTCCCCGCAATTTTGGCTGAGGATGTCCGCTCGGTAGAGGTCAAAACCTTGATCGTGCAGTTTTTCCACGTTGGCTTTCATGAGCCTTTGGACGGATGTCGATCCAGTTTTCGGCAGGCCGATGTGCAGGAGTATGGTCTTTGTCATCGCGCGAGGTCTCCCAGGGTACTCCTTGAAACAGACATACAGTGTACAATCGAAAGAAATTTTGACAATCTATAACTCGTGCTATGGTTGTGTTTTGGGTAATGTCCCAAGTTCGGCCCGAAAGGGCACCCGCGGACCCGCGGTTCCACACGTCGCGCGACCGCTCATGACGCGACGGCCTGCTTCACCAAATGAAGACAGACGGCTCGTCAACGCCGAACGCCCGCGATAAAGCGGGCTCGATGAGGCGTGAAATCGTGCCCGTGTTCGCCTCCACGGGTGCTCTCAATTGGTTCAGCGGTGGGCCGAAGCGTTCTTCGAAGGTCTGTGGATCAATGGTTTCGGCCAGATCGGTGATCGCCGGTCCCGGGAAAGCTCGTGTAAGTAGGTGATCGCGCGTGGCCCGAACACTCCGGCCGCTGACCATGCGGTCAACAGCCTCCCATGGATGCCGCTCCGCTACCGGCGGGGCGGTCCGGCATCGTCCTGATCATGTTCGCAAACGGGTTGAGAATCTGGCGGCTGGCGCGGCGCGGGCAGAGCGCCTGACCTTCTGCCGAGACGACGGCGCGCGCCGGTCGTCGACGCGGCTCAGGGGATGCGCGGCGTTGGGGTCATCGTCGGGGCGACGGCGGTTGCCGAGGTCGCGGACGTCATACGTTTCGACGCCCCGCGGCAAATGCTGTCTTATCCCGCGCAGACCCCACCCGAGCACTCCGGCGATGCCCGCGCGCGGCGGGCAGCGTCCTTGCCCGGCATGCGCTGATCGAGGCCGGCTGGAGTTGCCGCAAGAAGGCCCTCATCAGCCCAGGCCGCCTTGTCCGGCTGGAGCCGCGATCGCAGGCCGTCCGGAACCTTGCATTGGAGCGACAGCTGCGCATGTGCCATCGTGACCGCCATATGGTTGCGGCCGGACCACGGCAGCATCCCCGGCCCGGGCTTCGAACCCGCGGATGACCTCGCCTGAAACGACGGCGGACGGGAAAAGATCCTTCCTGCCCGAGATCTTCAGCGGCCTGTCAGGGGCCCGCACGCGCGTAAAGCCGCGCCAATGTCAGCGGTGTCAGGAACATCGGGATCTGAAAGCAACCGACAAAGAGCAGCAGATCCTCGGCCATTCCAGGCGGAACCGCCGCGAGAAAGAGCGCGAGGTTGCGGTTGCCTGCCACGATCGCCATCGATGGGGCGGCCCGTCCGGCCCCTGCCCCGCGCAACGCGGCCCAGACGATGATCTGCGTTGAAAAATTCAGCGCGAACACCAGCCCGAGGATCCACCACAGCGCCGGATCGCCCGCCATCAGCGCCGGTCCGACCGCCGACATGAGCGCGATCACCACGACCCCCATGCTCAGCGCCATGAGCCCGTCCATGCCCTGCTGCATGTGCGGCGCGCGCAGACCCGGCCACACCCGCCGGACCAGCAGCGCGCCGCCCCCGGCCACCAGGATGATCACGAGAATCCGCCCCGCCGCACCGAGGGTCGCGGCCGGATCGGGAAAGATCGGCATGAACCAGAACACCGGCAGGACCGTCAGCGGCAGCAGCGCGGTCCCCACCACCAGCGCGCGCAGCGCCGGCATCGGGTCGGCCCCCGAAAGGATCGCCAGCCCCGGACTGCCGGTGATCGGGCTGGCGGCCAGCGCCAGCACCACGCCGAGCCCGACGATGCTGTCCTGCCAGCCGAACGGGATCAGGACGGCCAGCGCCGCCAGCGGCATGACGGTTTGCAACAGCACCGCCATACCGAGGTACAGCGGCACCTCCCGCGGTCGCGGCCGCGCGGCAGCCTCGCCGATTCGCAGGGTGGAAAGGAACAGCATCGAGGCGATCAGCGGCACGATCAATGGCCGCATCTGTTGCGCCAGCGCCGGCCACCCGATGCCGATGACCAAACCTGCCACCAGAACCAATCGCCCATGACGCGCCAGCCATCCCAGCATCAGCCCGCCGCGCCCGTCACCGCGACATCATCGTGCCCGGCAGCCAAAGGGCGATCTCGGGGAATATCGACAGCACCGCCGTGGCTAGCACGAGGATCAGGAAGAACGGCAGCGCCATCGCCGCGATCTCGAAAATGCCGCGTCCGGTGATGGATTGCAGCACGAACAGGTTGAATCCCACGGGCGGGGTGATCTGGCTCATCTCGACGACAAGCACCAGGAAGATGCCGAACCATATCGGGTCGATCCCCGCCGTGGTCACCATCGGCAGGATGACGGATGTGGTCAGCACCACGATCGAGATGCCGTCGAGGAAGAAGCCCAAGACGATGAAGAACACCAGCAGGGCCGACAGCAGCGCGAATTGCGAATAGCCCTGCTCGCCGATCCAGGCGGCCAGCGTGCGCGGGATGCCGGTGAACCCCATGGCCACGGTCAGGAACGACGCGCCCGCGAGGATGAAGGCGATCATGCAGGTGGTCATCGCGGCCCCGCGCAACGCCTCGATCAGGCTGTCGCGGTCCAGCCCGCCGGTCAGCCCCGAGATCGCCAGCGCGCCCGCCACGCCCACGACGGCGGCCTCGGTCGGCGAGGCGAGCCCGCCATAGATCGACCCGATCACCGCCACGATCAGCAGGACCGTGGGCAGGAGGAAACCGAGCGCGCGGACCCTCTGGCGCAGGGTCGGGCGTGGTTCAGGCGCGGGCACGCGGTCGCGGTGCAGAAGGGACCACAGCATCACGTAGCCCGCGAACATCGCCGCGAGCATCAGTCCCGGCAGCAGCCCCGCGAGAAACAGCCGCGCAATGGATTGCTCGGTCGCGGCGCCATAGACGATCAGGATGATCGAGGGCGGGATCAGAAAGCCGAAGGTGCCCGACCCGGCCAGCGTGCCGATCGCCATGCGCATGTCGTAGCCACGCGATTTCAGCTCGGGCAACGACATGCGCCCGACGGTTGCCGTGGTGGCCGCAGACGAACCGGAGACGGCGGCGAACAGCGCGCATCCCAGGATGTTGACATGCAGCAATCCACCCGGAAGGCGCCTTGTGAAGGGCGACAACCCGGTAAAGAGATCCGAAGACAGGCGCGACCGGAACAGGATCTCGCCCATCCAGATGAACATCGGCAGCGCCGTCAGATCCCAGACATTGAGCGAGCCCCAGAGGCGGGTGGCAAGGATGGTGCCCGTCGGCGCGGTCGTCGCAAGCTCCATCGCCACGAGGCCGACGGCCAGCAGTGCGAACCCGACCCAGAGGCCCAGGAGCAGCAACCCGAACAGCACGGCCAGAAGGATGATCGACAGCGTGGTGATATCCATCAGCGCGGCCCCGCCTGCACGTCTCGCGCGCGCTCGGCGGCGCGAAAGGCGGGGTCGTGACCGCGCAGCGCGGTGACAAGCTCATCGACAAGCGCCACGGTGAAGACCACCAGCCCCACGGCCATGACCGCTTTGGGGATCCAGATTGGCACCACGATGCGACCGTAGGACACCGAACCTGAGCGGTAGGCGTCGAGAACGTCGAGGATCACGTGCCACGCCATAAAGCCCGCGATCCCGATTGCGACCACCAGCACGACAGCGGCCAGCACGCGATTGCCCAAGGGCCCGACGCCGCGCAGGATCAGCGTGACCCGGACATGCCCGGCCGCGCGCAGCGTCGCGGGCAGCGCGAGAACCGCTGCCGCGACGAAAAGAAAGCCACCGAACTCGGCAAGCGAGGGAACGGAAATACCCAGCCGGGCCATGCCGAGATCCTTCAGGACTTCATCGACGACCCGGCCGAGCACTTGGATCAGCACAAGGCCCGCGATCGTCACCATGGCAAGGCACGCACCCGCAAGCGCAGCCCCATAGACAGTGTCCAGCGCCTTGCGCATCGCGCCCTCCAGCCGATCAGTCCTGTAAAGACGACGCGGACGGCCACCGGATGGCCCCGTCCGCCCCGAGGTCTCAGTCGTCGAGGGCGTCGCGATAGGCGTCGATGACCGCCTGACCCTCCTCACCGGCCTCTTCCAGCCATTCGGCGGTCATGGTCTCGCCGATCTCGGACAGCCGGGCACTGAGCGCGTCCGAGGGCTGCGACACGCTCATGCCGCCCTCTTCCAGCTCCGCGATCTTTTCCTCAGTCTCGGCCTTGGACATCTCCCATCCGCGCGTCTCGGCCTCGGCGGCAAGCTCCATCACCATGTCCTGCGTATCCTGCGGAAGGGCATTGAACGCTTCGGTGTTCACAAGGATGATGTTCTTGGGCAGCCAGGCCTGCGTGTCGATGTAGTGCGACACGAAATCCCAAGCCTGCGCATTGGCGCCGGTCGAGGGCGAGGTGATCATAGCCTCGACCCGCCCTGTCGAGAAGGCCGTAGGGATGTCGCCCTCTTCGACCTGCGTGGGATTGGCGCCGAACAACTCGGCCAGTCGTTCGGTGGCCACGTTATAGGCGCGGAAACTCAGCCCCTCCATTTGCGAAGGCTCGGTCACCTCCTCGCGCAGGTAAAGGCTCTGGCCCGGCCACGGTACGGCATAGAGGACGGTCAGGCCCTGCGCGGCCAGCTTTTCCTCGACCGCCGGGCGCGATGCCTCCCACAGGGCCTCGGCCTCTTCGTAGTTCGATGCGAGGAAGGGGATGGAATCGACGCCGAAGATCGGATCCTCGTTGGCCATCCGCGACAACAGGGTCTCGCCGATCGGGACGAGCTGCTGGCGCACGGCATCCTTGATCTCGGCATGCCCGAACAAGGAGTTGGCGGAATGCACGGTGATGTTCAACTCGCCATCCGTCGCCTCACGCAGATCATCGGCGAATTGCATGATGTTTTCGGTATGGAAGATGGCATCTGCGTAGGGCGTGGGCATGTCCCAGTTCTGCGCCAGGGCCGGTGCCGCCCCGAGCGTCGCCGTCAAAAGAGCTCCTGCGACGATGTTCCGACGGATGATGGTCATTGTTGTTTTCCCTGCTGTTCGCTTTTGTTGGACCGCCGGGCTGGCCGGCCGGGCTTGGTGAATGCTGCGGGCAAACTCGTGGCTTGTCAACGAAGCGCATCCGTCTGAAACTGACGCTGAACGAAACCAGAGCAGAGGGCGGATCATGACGGATGCAGGCAAGCGGTGGGATTTCTGGATCGACCGTGGCGGCACCTTCACGGACGTGATCGGGCGTGCCCCTGACGGCGCGCTGCACCCGCTCAAGCTGCTTTCGGAGAATGCCGACGCCTATGAAGACGCTGCCATCGAAGGGATCCGGCAATTGCTGGGCGCCCCCGACACCGCCGCGATTGACGCGGGCCGCATCGGCACCGTGCGCATGGGCACGACCGTCGCCACCAACGGGTTGCTGGAGCGCAAGGGCGACCGCACCGCGCTGCTGATCACAAAGGGCTTTCGCGACGCGCTGCGCCTTGGATATCAGGCGCGACCGGATATCTTCGCCAAGGAAATCATCCTGCCCGAGATGCTGTACGAGCGCGTGATCGAGGTCGAGGAACGGCTGCACGCCGACGGAACGGTCGAGACCCCGCTCGACCCCTCAACCCTCGACGCCGACCTCGCAGCATTGAAAAAGGACGGGGGCGACGCCGTGGCAATCGTCCTGATGCATGCGTGGCGCAATCCCGAGCACGAGGTGGCACTCGCGCGCCATGTCCGCGCCATGGGCTTCGGGCAGGTCTCGGTCAGCCACGAGGTCTCGCCGCTGATCAAGCTGGTCGGGCGCGGTGACACCACCGTGGTCGATGCCTATCTTTCGCCCATCCTGCGCAGATACGTGGCACGGGTGAAGGATGCCCTCGGGGCGACACCGGCGGGCGAGGCCGGGCCGACTCTGCAATTCATGATGTCTTCGGGCGGGCTGACGGCGGCCGAACGGTTTCAGGGCAAGGACGCGATCCTGTCTGGGCCGGCGGGTGGCGTTGTGGGCATGGCGCGCACCGCCGGGATCGCCGGGTTCGACAAGGTCATCGGCTTCGACATGGGCGGCACCTCGACGGACGTGGCGCATTTCGCCGGCGACTATGAACGCGCACTCGATACCGAGGTGGCGGGCGTGCGGATGCGCGCGCCGATGATGCGCGTGCACACCGTCGCGGCGGGCGGCGGATCCATCCTTCATGCCGAACCGGGGCGCTTTCGCGTCGGCCCCGACTCGGCGGGCGCGGATCCCGGCCCGGCGTGCTACCGGCGCGGCGGGCCGCTGACCGTCACCGATGCCAATGTGATGCTGGGCAAGCTCAACCCGGATCTGTTTCCAGCGATCTTCGGCCCCGATCAGGATCAGCGCCTCGACCGTGCCACCGTGGCCGAACAATTCGAGGCGATCGCAGAGGAGACCGGCGAGGGCCGCTCGCCGGAGGAGGTCGCGGAAGGCTTCATCCATATCGCGATCGAGAATATGGCCGGCGCGATCAAGAAGATCAGCGTGCAGCGCGGCTATGATGTGACGCGCTACCTGCTCAATTCCTTTGGCGGCGCGGGCGGGCAGCACGCGTGCCTTGTGGCCGACGCGCTTGGCATGCAATCGATCCTGATCCATCCGCTGTCGGGGCTGCTGTCGGCCTATGGAATCGGGCTGAGCCAGGTGTTCACCACGCGCCAGAAGGCACTGGAAGCCGCCCTAGACGCGGACAGCCGCCGCGAAATTGACGCCGCGATGGATAGCTTGCGCGGCGAGGTTCTGGACGAGATGCGCAAGCAGGGCCTTGCCCGCGACACGGTCGAAACCCGCGCCAAGCTGCATCTGAAATACGAGGGCACCGATACCGCGCTTCCCGTGGCCTTCGACGGGGCCGATCTTGACGCCGCAAAGGCCGAGTTCGAGGCCGCGCACGAGGCGCAGTTCAGCTTTGTCAGCCCCGAGAAGCGCCTGATGATCGAGGCCGTCGAGATGGAGGCGGTCGAGGCCGACGGCACCGGCGCCCCCGAGGACACCCATCCCGAGACCGACGCGCAGGCAGCCAGCGACCGCACCGCGCCGCTCTTCTCCGGCGGGACATGGCACGAGGCCAAGGTGTTTCACCGCGAGGGGCTCGCCCCCGGCAACCGCCTGCGCGGGCCCGCCCTCATCATCGAACCCAACCAGACCATCGTGGTGGAACCCGGGTGGCAGGCCGCGATCACCGCCCGCGATCATGTGCTGCTGACCCGTCACGAAAAACTGCGCCGCGACCACGCCATTGGCACCGAAAAGGCCGATCCGGTGCTGCTGGAGGTGTTCAACAATCTCTACATGAACATCGCCGAACAGATGGGCGTCGCGCTTCAGAACACCGCGCAATCGGTGAACATCAAGGAACGGCTGGATTTCTCCTGCGCGGTTTTTGACGCCACGGGCGCGCTGGTGGCCAATGCGCCGCATATGCCGGTGCATCTGGGGTCGATGGATCGCTCGGTTGAAACCGTGATCCGCCTCAACGGGGGTGACGTTCACCCCGGCGATGTCTTCGCGCTGAACGCGCCGTATAATGGCGGCACGCATCTGCCCGACATCACCGTTGTCACGCCGGTCTTCGACGAGGCCGGCGACGCGATCCTGTTCTGGGTCGCCTCGCGCGGGCATCATGCCGATGTCGGCGGCACCGCGCCCGGGTCGATGACGCCGCTGGCCACCACCGTCGACGAGGAGGGCGTGCTGATCGACAATTTCCGCATCGTCCATCGCGGCACCTTCCGCGAGGATGCGCTACGCGCATTGCTGACCGATCACCCCTACCCTTGCCGTAACCCCGATCAGAACGTCGCCGACCTCAAGGCGCAGATCGCCGCCAATGCGCGCGGCATCGCGGAGCTGCGGCACATGGTGGGCGAATTCGGGCTGGACGTGGTGCAGGCCTACATGGGACATGTTCAGGACAACGCCGCCGAAGAGGTGCGCCGCCTGATCGGCAAGCTGAGCGATTGCGAATATGAATATCCCACCGATACCGGCCAGACGATCCGCGTGAAGATCACCGTAGACACGGATGCGCGCGAGGCCACGATCGATTTCACCGGCACCGGCGACGCGATTGCGAACAATTTCAACGCGCCCGAACCCGTCACCCGCGCCGCTGTGCTTTACGTCTTCCGCGTGATGGTCGAGGCGCCGATCCCGATGAATGCGGGCTGCCTGACGCCGCTGCACATCCGCATCCCCGACGGCTGCATGCTGGCACCGGAATATCCGCGCGCGGTGGTCGCCGGCAATGTCGAGACCTCGCAGCATGTCACCAGCGCGCTCTTGGGCGCGCTCGGGGCGATCGCCAATTCGCAAGGCACGATGAACAACCTGACCTTCGGCAACGCCACCTACCAGTATTACGAGACGATCTGCTCTGGTTCGCCCGCCGGTCGGATGAATTCGGGGGCCGGCTTTCACGGCACCGACGGCGTGCATGTGCACATGACCAATTCGCGCCTGACCGATCCCGAGGTGCTGGAGCTGCGCTTTCCCGTGCTGCTTGAGGATTTCTCGCTGGTCAGGGGCTCGGGCGGCACGGGCGCGTTTCACGCCGGCGACGGCACGCATCGGCGGCTGCGGTTTCTGGAAGCGATGGATTGCGCGATCCTGTCGTCGCACCGTACCCGGCCCCCGCAGGGCATCGCGGGTGGCGGCGCCGGGCATCCGGGCCGGACCGTCGTGCACCGCTGCGACGGGGGCGAGGACACGCTCGACGCCTGCGCCCAGACCAGCCTGGAGCCGGGCGAGACGATCACCGTCATCACCCCGACCGCGGGCGGCTATGGCGCCAAGGATTGACCGGGCATGGCTTGCTGCGGCGCGGCGTAAATCGGTCTTGCAATTTGTCGGCCAAGGCCCTGTAAACTCGAGACTGAAACCGACAGGAGCGTCGCATGGATTTCGCCCTTTCCGAGGAACAGACGGCCATTTTCGACATGGCCCACAGCTTTGGGCAGGACCGGATCGCGCCGCATGCCCGCGACTGGGAACGCGCCGGCACGATCCCGAAAGAGCTTTGGCCCGAGATCGCGGCGCTCGGGTTCGGCGGGCTTTACGTCAGCGAAGAGTCGGGCGGCGCGGGGCTGACGCGGCTCGATGCGACGCTGGTGTTCGAGGCGCTGTCGATGGCCTGCCCGTCGGTCACCTCGTTCCTGTCGATCCACAACATGTGCGCCAAGATGATCGACAATTTCGGCGACGACGCCATGAAGGCGCGCGTGCTGCCACGCGCGCTGACGATGGAGACGGTGCTGTCCTATTGCCTGACCGAGCCCGGATCGGGCTCGGACGCCGCTGCTCTCAAGACCCGCGCCGAGCGGACCAACGAGGGGTACACCCTGAACGGCACCAAGGCCTTCATCTCGGGCGGCGGGTATTCAGATGCCTACCTCGTGATGGTCCGAACAGGCGAGGCCGGGTATCGCGGCATCTCGACCGTCTATGTCGAGGACGGCACGCCGGGTCTCAGCTTCGGCGGGCTGGAGGACAAGATGGGCTGGCGCAGCCAACCGACCCGGCAGGTGCAGTTCGACGATTGCAGGATCGACGCGGGCAATCTGATCGGCGAAGAGGGCAAGGGGTTTTCCTACGCGATGAATGGCCTTGATGGCGGGCGGCTGAATATCGCCGCCTGTTCGCTCGGCGCGGCACAACAGGCACTGGACATGACATTGCAATACATGGCCGAGCGCAAGGCGTTCGGCCAGCCCATCGACCAGTTCCAGGGTCTGCAGTTCCGCCTTGCCGATATGGAGATCGACCTGCAGGCCGCGCGCACCTTCCTGCGGCAGGCGGCGTGGAAAATTGACGAAGGTGCCCCCGACGCGACCAAGTTCTGCGCCATGGCGAAAAAGCGCGTGACCGAGACCGGCAGCGCGGTGGTCAACCAGTGCCTGCAATTGCATGGCGGGTACGGCTATCTTGCCGATTACGGGATAGAGAAGCTGGTGCGCGACCTGCGCGTCCACGAGATCCTCGAAGGCACCAACGAGATCATGCGCCTGATCGTGGCCCGGCAGATGCTGGCGGAAAGATGAGCGCCGACATCCACATCCGCACCGAAGGTCGCGCGGGCCGTATCACCCTGACCCGTCCCGGATCCCTCAACGCGCTGTCGTGGGAGATGTGTCTGGAGATCGAGGCGGCGCTGGAGGCGTGGCGCGACGATGACGCGGTGGCGGTCGTGCTGATCGACGCCGAGGGCGACCGCGCGTTCTGCGCGGGCGGCGATGTGCAGCAGCTTTACGAGACCGGGCGCGCCGGAGATTACGCCTTTGGCCGCCGCTTCTGGTCCGACGAATACCGCCTCAACGCCAAAATCGCCGCCTACCCCAAACCTTATGTCGCGCTGATGCAGGGCTACGTGATGGGCGGGGGCGTGGGCATTTCCTGCCACGGGTCCACCTGTATCGTCTGCGACAGCACGCGGATCGCGATGCCCGAATGCAGCATCGGTCTGGTGCCGGATGTGGGCGGGTCACTGTTGCTGGCGCGGGCGCCGGGTCGGCTGGGAGAATATCTCGGCACGACCGGCGCACGGATGGGCCCCGGCGACGCGATCCATTGCGGTTTTGCCGATATCCATGTGCCGCAGGCCGACTGGGACGCGCTGACCGCACGCCTTCTCGAGACCGGCGACGCGGGCGTGATCGCACCATTTGCAGCCCGTCCGCCGGATGGCGCGCTGTCCGGGCTGGCCGCGCGGATCGACGCGCATTTCAGTGCCGGGGCGCTGCGCGACATCATCGACTCCTTGCGCGCCGATGACAGCGATTTCGCCCGTGATGCACTGGCCGCGATGCAACGCAACTCGCCGCTGTCCATGGCCTGTGCGATCGCGATGCTCCGCCGCCTGCGGGACGATGAAGCGGACATCCGCGGCGCGCTCGGGCTCGAATACCGTTTCACCCACCGGGCCATGGCGCAGGGGGATTTTCTGGAAGGCGTCCGCGCCGCGATCATCGATAAGGATCGTACACCGGCGTGGCGGCACGATCTGGACGGCCTGCCCGAGGACGCCGTAACGGCCATGCTGGCGCCACTGGACGCGGACGCCCTTTCATTCAAGGAGGAGACAGCGACATGAAGATCGGGTTCATCGGGCTGGGCAACATGGGCGGGCCAATGGCGGCCAATCTCGCCAAGGCGGGGCATGACGTGACGGGCTACGACACCGCGGATGTCGCCATCGATGATGTGGCCATGGCACCGAGCGCCCCCGAGGCTGCCAAGGGCGCCCGGGTGGTCATCACCATGCTGCCCAATGGCAGGATCCTGCGCGCCGTGGCGGACGAGGTGATCCCGGCCATGGACCGCGACGCGGTGCTGCTGGATTGTTCCACGGTCGATGTCGACAGCGCCCGCGACGTGGCGGCACAGGCGCTGGACGCGGGCCTGTCGGCGCTCGACGCGCCCGTCTCGGGCGGCGTGGGCGGGGCGGCTGGCGGCACGCTGACCTTCATGGTGGGCGGTGACGCGGCGGGGTTCGAAACCGCAGCCCCGCTTTTCGACATCATGGGACAAAAGGCCGTGCATTGCGGACCTGCTGGCAACGGGCAATCGGCCAAGATCTGCAACAACATGATCCTTGGTGCCACGATGATCGTCACCTGCGAGGCGTTTGCGCTGGCCGACAAGCTGGGCCTCGACCGGCAGGCGATGTTCGATGTCGTCTCGACCTCATCCGGTTCCAGTTGGTCGATGAACACCTATTGCCCCGCACCCGGCATCGGCCCGAAATCGCCCGCCGACAACGACTACACCCCCGGCTTCGCGGCCGAACTGATGCTGAAGGACCTGACGCTGGCGCAGCAGGCGGCGGAGGCGGCGGACGCCGACACGCCGCTGGGGCGCGCGGCCCGTGATCTTTACGCGCAGTTCGTGGAAAACGAAGACGGGATGGGCCGCGACTTTTCCGCGATGCTGCCGCGTTTCGTCGCGCGTGGGCGCTGACGCGGGGCGGTCTTGCAGGACGGACCGCACGAAAGCGGCCCGGTCCGTAGGCATTGGCGACCCGCATGGCTCGGCAGGCACGTGTGCAGGGCCGGCAGACGGTATCAAAGCACGCAATGCCAAGCCGCGCGCAGCGCGCTCACGCGGGGCTTATTTTCCTTCCCCTTGCCCTTCCGCGCGATATGTTGCAACACGCGGATCGAACACGCGACGCGAATGAAGGACCGGCGACATGGCTGACGGCACGATGGATATCAATGCGAAACCGACCGAAGAGATCTCGGTCCGCGACACGTTCGGGATCGACAGCAACATGGTCGTCAAGGGCTTTGCCGAGCGGTCCGAGCGCGTGCCCGAGTTCGATTCGACCTACAAGTTCGACCCCGACACCACGCTAGCGATCCTCGCGGGGTTCTCGCATAACCGCCGCGTGATGATCCAAGGCTATCACGGCACCGGCAAATCCACCCATATCGAACAGGTGGCGGCGCGTCTGAACTGGCCCTGCGTGCGCGTCAATCTCGACAGCCATATCAGCCGGATCGACCTGATCGGCAAGGACGCGATCAAGCTGCGCGACGGCGTGCAGGTCACGGAATTCCACGAGGGGATCCTGCCCTGGGCCCTGCGCAACCCGACCGCCATCGTCTTCGACGAATACGACGCGGGCCGCGCGGACGTGATGTTCGTCATCCAGCGCGTGCTGGAGGCCGACGGCAAGCTGACGCTGCTCGATCAGAACGAGGTGATCACGCCCAACCCCTATTTCCGCCTGTTTGCCACGGCCAACACCGTGGGTCTGGGCGACACGACCGGGCTTTATCATGGCACGCAGCAGATCAACCAGGGCCAGATGGACCGCTGGAGCCTCGTGGCGACGCTGAACTATCTCAGCCATGACGCGGAAACCGCGATCGTGCTGTCGAAGAACCCGCATTACAACACCGCCGAGGGCCGCAAGACCGTCAGCCGCATGGTGACCGTCGCTGACCTGTCGCGCACCGCCTTCATGAATGGCGAACTCAGCACAGTGATGAGCCCCCGCACGGTTATCGCCTGGGCCGAGAACGCGTCGATCTTCCGCGATGTGGGTTATGCGTTCCGGCTGACCTTCTTGAACAAATGCGACGAGCTGGAACGTCAGACCGTCGCGGAATTCTATCAACGCTGTTTCGACGAGGAACTGCCCGAAAGCGCTGTGAACGTGAGCGTGCGCTAAGCCGTCCGGCGCAGGGGATACGCAATGAACAAACCCACCGACAACCCGGCCGATCCGTTCAAGAAGGCGCTTGCCAACGCGACCAAGGTGATGGCCGACGACAAGGAACTGTCGGTCAGCTACTCGGTCGATCCAAGCGGGGTGTCGGGCGACGCGATGCGCCTGCCGCAGATCTCGCGCCGCATGTCCAAGGAAGAAGTGCTGATCGCGCGCGGCACCGCCGACGCGCTGGCCTTGCGTCACAAGTTTCACGATGCCGGCCTGCATGCCCGCTACAACCCGCAGGGCGAAATGGCGCGCGAGCTTTACGAGGCGATGGAAACCGCCCGCTGCGAGGCCGTCGGCGCGCGCGAAATGCCCGGCACGGCCACCAATATCGACGCCCGCATCGCGCAGGACGCCAGCCGCATGGGCTATGACCAGATCGACGCCGCCGCCGACGCCCCCCTGCCCGCAGCCGCCGGCTATCTGATCCGCCATCTGGCGACGGGGCGCGACATGCCGCCGGGCGCAAAGAACGTTATGGAGCTGTGGCGCGGCTTCATCGAGAAGCAGGCCGGTGTGACGCTGGAGGATTTGCAGGATACGCTCTCCGATCAGACGGCCTTCGCCAAGTTCGCCCGGCGGATCATCGAGGATCTGGGCTATGGCGATCAGCTGGGCGACGATCCCGACAGCCCGCAGGATGACGAGGACGACGAGGCCGAAGAAACCGCCGAGGATCAGGACGAGCCCGACGAGTCTGGCGAGGACGAAAGCCAGGACGAAGAGGCCGATGCCGACCCTGAACGCAGCCAGGACGAACAGCAAGACGCATCCCAGGCCCAGGTCAGCATGGATGACATGGCCGAAGACGAGATGGACGACGAGACGGAGTTGCCCGAAGGCGAGGCCCCGCTCGAGCCGCCCAAGGCGCAGCCCGTCTCGGAAGCCGATCCTGGCTATATCGTGTTCGACAGCACGCATGACGAGGAAGTCCGCGCCGAGGACTTGGCCGAACCGATCGAGCTGGAACGCTTGCGCGCCTATCTCGACCAGCAACTCGATCCGCTGAAGGGGGCCGTCTCGCGGCTGGCCAACAAGCTGCAACGCCGGCTGCAGGCGCAGCAGAGCCGATCCTGGGAGTTCGACCGCGAGGAAGGCATCCTTGATGCCGGGCGGTTGGCGCGCGTGGTCGCCAACCCGACCACGCCGCTCAGCTTCAAGGTGGAAAAGGACACCGAGTTTCGCGACACCGTCGTGACACTGTTGCTGGACAATTCCGGCTCCATGCGCGGACGGCCCATTTCCATCGCCGCGATCTGCGCCGACGTCTTGGCGCGCACGCTCGAGCGGTGCTCTGTCAAGGTCGAGATCCTCGGCTTTACCACCCGCGCGTGGAAAGGCGGGCAAAGCCGCGAGAAATGGCTGGCCGAAGGCCGCCCGCAACTGCCCGGACGGCTGAACGACCTGCGCCACATCATCTACAAATCCGCCGACTCGCCGATGCGGCGCACGCGCGACAATCTGGGCCTGATGATGAAAGAGGGGCTTCTGAAGGAAAACATCGACGGCGAGGCGCTGGAATGGGCGCATAGGCGCACGGTGGCCCGCAAGGAGGCGCGCAAGATCCTGATGGTGATCTCCGACGGCGCCCCGGTCGATGACAGCACGCTGTCGGTAAACCCTGCGAATTACCTCGAAAAACATCTGCGCGACGTGATCGCCATGGTCGAGCGGCGCAATCAGGTCGAATTGCTGGCCATCGGCATCGGCCATGACGTGACGCGCTACTATGACCGGGCGGTGACCATCACAGATGCCGATCAGCTGGCGGGCGCGATGACCGAACAACTCGCGGCGCTGTTCGACAACGACCCGCGCGCACGGGCGCGGATCATGGGGCTGCGCAAGGCGATGTGATCGTCCCGGGATGTCCGAGGGCCGGGCCTTGGGCACACGCACACGTACGGCACCCGCGCCGTGGTCACCCCGCAGCCGCGCGCACCGGTCCGCGTTCATACGAAGGCCACGCGAAACCACTTGCGCTCTGACGGTCTGCGCCGCAAGGACGACCATACTGACTTAAGGACCGGCGCGTCGAATTATGCCCATACATCTGGAAAACCTAGGCGATCTCGACGCGCTGCCCTTCGACGAGGTCATCGACGTGCGCTCACCGTCCGAATATGCCGAGGATCACTTGCCCGGCGCCATCAACCTGCCGGTCCTGTCGGATGCCGAGCGCGCGCGGGTCGGCACAATCTATGTACAGCAGGACAGGTTTATCGCCCGCAAGGTCGGCGCGGCACTTGTGGCGCGCAACGCGGCGGCGCATCTCGAAGGCGCCTTGGCGGACCGTGACGGGGGCTACCGCCCGCTGGTCTATTGCTGGCGCGGCGGGCAGCGATCGGGATCCTTCACCGGCATCCTGCAACAGATCGGCTGGCGCGCCGACACCATCGACGGCGGGTATCGCGCCTATCGCCGGCTGGTGTCGAAACTGCTTTACGATACCACATTTCCAGCGCGTATCGTGCTGGTCGATGGCGGCACAGGCACCGCCAAGACGCGGCTTCTGGGGCATATTGCGGATCAGGGCGCGCAGATCCTCGACCTCGAGGATCTGGCGGCGCATCGCGGATCGGTCTTCGGATCAATGACGCGACCGCAACCGGCACAGAAAGGGTTCGAAAGCCCTTTGGCCGACCGGGTCAGGCGGCTTGACCCCAACCGCCCGGTCTTTGTCGAGGCCGAAAGTACGCGCATCGGCCGGATCACTCTGCCGCCTGCGTTGGCCACCGCGATGAAGGCCGCACCGGCGGTGCGCATCACGGCCCCTATCGAAGCGCGAGTCGGGCATCTGATGAGCGAATATTCAGACCTCGTGGCCGACACGGCACAGATCACGGCCATTCTGGATCGACTGGTGCGCTTTCACGGGCATGAAACGGTGGCGGCGTGGCGTGACTTGGCCGCACAGGGAGAGATCGCGCACCTGGTCGCCGACCTGATCACGCAGCATTACGACCCCCGCTACACAAGGACGGCGACACGCGAGGCCGTCGCGACGCGTGCCCTGCCCGACCTGTCGGATGCGACACTGGCCCGAACCGCGCGCGACCTCATCGAGACGTTCAGCCGAGCGTGATCTCTGCCGGACCTTGAGTGATCCGACCGATGATCGCCGCGTCATGTCCAGCGGCGCGCAGCGCCTGCACGCGCGCCTCGGCCAAATCAGGCGCGACCGCGGCCAGCAGCCCGCCGGCGGTTTGGGGATCGTGCAGCAGCGTTGCGCGCGGATTCTCACCCGCACCAGTCACCGGGGCCGCGCAGCGATTGGCCGTCCACACGGTCGAGCGTACACCCCGCGCGGCCAGGGCTTCGGCCCCGGCAAAGACATGGATCGCCCGCAGATCGAGCCGCGCACCGACCCGGGACGCACGGCAGATTGCCTGCAAATGCCCGGCCAGCCCGAAGCCCGTGACATCCGTCATGGCATGCGCGTCGCCGAGGATCGCTGCCGCGTCGCCTTGGGGTCTGGACAGCGCGGCAAGCAGCGCTGCGATGTCCCTGCCATGCGCCAGCCCGCGCATCTCGGCGGCCAGCAGCGTGCCCGACCCGACCGGCCGCGTCAGGATCAGCGCGTCGCCGGCCCTCGCGCCGCCCGTGGTGATCGCCGGACCCTCCAGCAACCCGGTCAGGGTGAACCCGATGCTGAGTTCGGCGCCCATGCTGGAATGCCCGCCCACGATCTCGGCACCCGCGTCGCGCAATGCATCGCCCGCATGTTCCATGATCTCGGCCATGGTGCGCGCCTGCAGCGTCTCGGACATGCGCGGCAGGGTGATCGTGGCCAAAGCCGCCTGCGGACGCGCGCCCATGGCCCAGATATCGCCAAGCGCGTGCAGCGCCGTGATGCGTGCCATCAGCCCGTGATCGGGGATGAAGGCGCGCAGGTGATCCGTGGTCAGTACCTGCCGCACGCCCCCCAGATCGAGGATCGCGGCGTCATCGCCCGGCCCGCTCAGGATATCGGGGCGCGTGCCGTGATGCTGTGCGGCCAGCGTTGCGGTCAGAACCGCCGGGGCGACCTTGCTGCCACAGCCGCCGCAAAGCGGGTCATCGCGGGCCTCGTCATCCAGGGCTGCGATGCGCGGGCGCGGCGGGGTCTTCATCTCGGGCAGCGGGTTGAACTGCGCCATGAATTTCCGGTCGATCCGGTCCTTCCAGCGCCAGAGCACCGGTGCGGCGACAGTCCATCCCCCGCGTTCGGCCAGCGCCGACTTGCGGCCGAGCGAAATTAGTTTCAGGTAATGGCGCTGCGGACGGAAGGCGCGCAGGCGGCCCCCCGACAGCGCCGCGCGCAGGTTGTCGCGCAGAACCGGGGCCGCGCGGACCGCGAACACCCCAGCCTTGGGGCGCGGCGCGTGATCGAGATGCGCGCAGTCGCCGGCGGCAAACAGCGCCTCGGTGCCCGTCATCCGTAGATCGGGACCGACGCGCAGGAATCCATCATCGGTGACAGGCAGTCCCGTCCCGGAGACCCACGCATGCGCGCGCGCGCCAGCGGCCCCCGCGATGAAACCCGCGGGCACGACCGGGCCCCGCTCAAGGGCGACACCCGTTGCGGTGACCTCGGCCACGTGTGTGTCGGTCCGCACGCGCACCCCCATCCGGTCGAGCGCGCGCAGCAGGCGCGGCCGGGTCGCGGGCGTGTCCGGGACGATCTGGGCAGCGCGCTCGATCAGCGTGACCTCGACCGAGCCTGAATCGCGGGCAGCCTGACGCAACCGATGCGCCATGGCCATAGCAAGCTCGACGCCTGCGATGCCGCCGCCGATCACCGCTGCCTTCGGCGCCACGTCGCCCGCTGCCACACGCGCCACGAACGACTCCCATCGGTCGGCGAAAGGCCCAAGCGGCTTGGCCGCCGTGCCGTGATCCGCGAAGCCCGGCAGATCGGGCATGCCGGAATGGATGCCGATATCGATGCTGGCCACGTCATAGCCGATCTCGCCATGCCCCGAGACACTGACGCGCCCGGTGTGCGCGTCGATATCCGTGACCGCGCCGACCAGCAGCCGCGCGCCCGCAAAGCGCGCGAGCCGCACGAGGTCGATCTCCAGATCGGCGCGGCGGTAGTGGCCTGCGACCAGTCCCGGCAGCATGCCGGTATAGGGCGCCATCGGCGCGGGATCGATCAGCGTCAACCGCGCGCCCGGCAACGGGTCCATCCCCCACATCCGCAACACAAGCGCGTGCGCGTGCCCGCCCCCGACGAGAACGAGATCGCGCGACAGCGACAGGGGTGTTGACATCATTGGGTGGGTCCTCCGAATGGCAAGGCTGGCATATGCCATCGCCGACGCCCTGAAAAGCGCGACAAAATCGCCCGCGTCGTCTCAGAACGGGAAGAAATAAGGGATGACCAGCACCGCGACGGTCGCGAAGATCAAGGTCAACGGCAGCCCCACGACGAGGAAGTCGCGGAACTTGTAGCCGCCCGCGCTGTAGACGAAGGTGTTGGTCTGATAGCCGATCGGCGTGGCGAAACTGGCCGAGGCCGCGAACATCACCGCAAAGATGAACGGCCTCGGGTCATGGCCCAGTTCCAGCGCCAGGCCGATGACGATGGGGCCGATGATGATAGCGACCGCGTTGTTGGTCACAAGCTCGGTCATGATCGCGGTCAGCACATAGACTGCGGCCAGGATCACGAGCGGCCCGAGGCCATGCACGGCGCCGACAACAGTCGAGACGAGCATTTCAGCGGTGCCGGTGGCCTGCAGGCCCTGGCTAACCCCGAGCATCCCGAAAATCAGGAAAAGGATACGCCAGTCAATGGCGTCGAACGCCTCGTCGGGATCGACGCAGCGGGTCATCATCACCACAACGGCGCCGATAACCGCAAGGCCGGCAATCGGCATCACCCCGAACGCGGCCAACCCCATCACCACGGCAATGGTGACGAGCGCCAGCGGGGCCTTGTCGCGGCGCACCGGCCGTTCGGACGTGGTGGTGAGGTTGACGATACCACCGTCGTCCATCAGACGCCGCAGCCCCTCGGGCGGGCCTTCCAGAAGCAGCGTGTCGGCGAATTGCAGCCGCATGTCCTGCACGTCGCGCGAGATGTTCTGTTCCTGGCGGTGCACGGCCATCAGGTAGACGCCGTATTTGCGGCGCAATTTCAGATCCTTGATGGGACGACCGCGAAGATGCGAATTGGGGCCCACGCTGGCCTCCATCGTGATGGTGCGCTCCGCGGTCACGGGTTCGAACCCGCTTTCATCCATGTCGCGAAATTCCACCTCGCCATCATCCTTCAACCCGAGAATCTCGCCCGTGTCGGTCTTGATCACCACGCGATCCCCGGATCTCAGTTCAAGCTCTTTGAGGTGGCGCCGCATCGACACCTCGCCGCGCACCACGTCGAGGATGCGCGCCGCGGAGGTGTTGAACGGCAACTCGTCCAGCGCCTTGCCGATATAGCGTGATCCGTGCGGTATAAGCAGGCGCGCGAGGAACTTGCGCTTGCTTTCCTGGCCCAACATGGAGGCCAGCGACGAGCGGTCCGGCAAAAGGAATCGCCCGGCCAGCAGCATGTAAAGCACGCCGACCGTGCACAGAACCAGGCCCGGCAGCGTCATCTCGAACATCGACAGCGGCGGCTGGCCCGCATCGACCGCGACCCCGCTCATCAGGATGTTCGTCGAGGTGCCGACAAGCGTCAGCATACCGCCGAAGATCGCCGAATAGGACAGCGGGATCAGCAGCCGCGAAGGCGCTATGCCCAGCGATCCCGCCAGCGAGATGATCACCGGCGTCAGCAGGATCACGACGGGTGTGTTGTTCATCACCGCCGACGCGATGATCGAGCCGAACATCATCAGCAACATCGTGCGCAGAAAGGATCCGCGCGCGTGTTTGCGCAGGAAATCCCCGATCAGTTCCAGAACGCCCGTGCGTTCGAGTGCCGCGGACAGGATGAACATCATCGCGATGGTGATCGGCGCCGACGAGCTGAAGACCCCAAGAAAGTCCTCTGTCGCAATGATTCCGGTCGCCAGAAGCACCGCTGATGCGCCCAGAGCGGTCACCTCTGGCGGGTAGATCTCCTTTATGAAGCAAAAGAATACTGCCGCAAGCAGAAGCAGAACGAAGATTTGTTCGACTGTCATCAGCGGCGACCCGACCTGTTTGCTCAGTAAATATCGGCGTGCAGTAAACGCCCGAGCCGGCGTGGAATTCAACCGTTATTTCGTCGAAGATTAAGTGAGTTGGAGGCGCGTTGACGGGATTTCGCGAAAATGTCCCGTCAGGCACGGCACGCCTTCGATCATAGGAAACATACTTCGAACAGAGGCGTGCGGACACACTTGCACGCCGTTCAGGCCGTCAGCATGCGATAGATCTCATCCTTGAGATGGGCGCGTTTCTTGCGCATCTCGACCTCGGTCAGTTCCTCGACCGGGTTGACCAGCGTTTCCGCGCCGTGGATCTGTCGGTTGATCTCGTGATACTCGTCGGCAAGCCGGGCAAAATGTGCGTCGGTGCGTTTCAGTTCGCTTATCCGGTCGGCGAGATCGGGAAACTCCTCATGCAGCTCGTGAGGCGTGTGTGACATCCATGCGTCCTTTCATTCAGGTTCCAGCAGCACGCTACAGGACCGGCAGGCGCAAGACCTTGATCATGATCAAAGGCGTCACGACCTTGGCGCACCACCATTCACGGCAAGATTTGCACAAGCTGCTCGCCACGCACCCTCAGGGCGTTCCGACGGCAGGCCAGCAGACTGACCCATGACCAAACGGGTCAACGCGGTTTCATCTCTGCGTTCCTTCACGATCCGGATGGATCCACGGTTCCGCGTTCTCGGCAGGCAGGGCGCGGCCCAGAACGTGATCGGCGATCTTTTCTCCGGCCATGATCGAGGGCGCGTTGAGATTGCCGTTTGTGATCCGCGGGAAAATGCTCGAATCGGCCACGCGCAGCGCCCGAACGCCGATCACGCGGCCTTCGGGATCGACCACCGCGCCGAGATCGTCGGCCCGCCCCATGCGGCAGGTGCCGCAGGGGTGATAGGCGCTTTCGACATGCTCGCGGATGAAATCGTCGAGGGCGGCGTCGCTCTGCACATCTGCGCCGGGCTGGATCTCGTGGCCGGTGTAGGCGGCCAGGGCGTCCTGCCCGAGGATCTCGCGCGTGAGGCGGATACAGCGGCGAAAATCGACCCAGTCGCTGTCTTCGCTCATGTAGTTGAAGCGGATCACCGGGTCGTCGGCCGGATCGGCGCTGCGCAGGGTGACGGCCCCGCGAGACGCGCTGCGCATCGGCCCGACATGCGCCTGAAAGCCGTGGCCTTCGGCGGCGGCCTTGCCATCGTAGCGCACGGCAATCGGCAGGAAGTGGAACTGGATATCGGGATAGTCCACGCCTGCCGCGGACCGGATGAAGCCGCAGCTTTCGAACTGGTTCGACGCGCCCGGTCCGCGCTTGCCAAGAAGCCATTGCAGACCCACCCAGGCCTTGCCGGGCAGATTCCAGTATTTGTACAGACTCACCGGCTGGCTTGCGGCCATCTGGATATAAAGCTCCAGATGATCCTGCAGGTTCGCACCGACGCCGGGACGGTCGGCGATCGCGGCGATTCCATGCTCGGCCAGATGCGCGGCGGGGCCAACGCCTGACAGCATCAGCAGCTTGGGCGAGTTGATCGAGGACGCGGCAAGGATCACCTCGGCGCGCGCGTGCACGACCTCGGTTTGGCCGCCCCGAGTGATCTCGACACCTGTCGCCTGTCCGTCCTCGATCACCACGCGGCGGACGAAACCGCGCAGCAGGTGGCAATTGTCGCGCTTGAGGGCCGGGCGCAGATACGCATTGGCCGCCGACCAGCGCCGGCCCTTGAACACTGTCATCTCGAAGGGGCCGAAGCCCTCTTGCTGCTTGCCATTGTAGTCGTCCGTGCGGGGATATCCGGCCTGCACGCCCGCCTCGACGAAGGCCCGCACCAGCGGATTGCGCATCGAACCACGGGTGACGTGCAGCGGGCCGTCCTGCCCGCGCCACGCCGGATCACCACCATGCCCGCCATCATGCCAGCACTCCATGCGCTTGAAATAGGGCAGCACGTCGGCATAGCCCCAGCCGGTCGCGCCCGCGTCTCGCCAGTGATCGTAGTCAAGCGCATGGCCACGCACATAGACCATGCCGTTGATCGAGCTCGATCCGCCGATCACCTTGCCCCGCGGGCAGGCCAGTTGCCGCCCCGCCAGATGTGGCTCGGGCTCTGTCCGATAGCCCCAGTCGTAGCGGCGCATGTTCATCGGGTAGCTCAGCGCGCCGGGCATCTGGATGAACGGGCCCGCATCACTGCCGCCGTGCTCGATCACGAGCACGGATTTGCCGGCCTCGGACAGCCGGTAGGCCATGGCGCAGCCGGCGCTGCCAGCGCCGACAATGACGTAATCGGCTTCCATCAGCGGTGCTCCTCAAGGCCGCGGTCGGAATTTGGGTATTTTCGCCAAGAAGAAACCATCATTCACCTCTCGGGAAACGCTGGTTTTCCTCGACCACGTTGAGGTCCATGTGGTTGCGCATGTAGCGTTCGGACGCCTTTCGCAGCGGCTGGTAATCCCACGGGTAATAGCCGCCCTTGCGCAAGGCCTCGTAGACAACCCAGCGGCGCGCCTGACTTTCGCGGACCTCGGCATCGAAGGTGGCGAGATCCCAGCGCGCATCGGCGGCGGTGCGCAGCCGCGCGAGGGTTTCGGCATGCGCGGGGTCTTCGACCAGGTTGGCCAATTCGTGCGGGTCGGATTCGAGATCGAAAAGCTGCTCGGGGTCGAGCGTGCAACGGGTGTATTTCCAGCGCCCGTCGCGCAAGCACACCAGCGGGGCGTAGCTCGCCTCGGCGGCGTATTCCATCGCCACGGGCGCGCCGCGCTGGCCGCCCTGCCCCAGATGGACCAGCGATTGCCCCTCGACCCAAGGCGCGACCTCGGACATGTCGGCGCCAGCCAGATCGCACAGCGTCGGACAGACGTCTATGGTGCTGACCGGGACGGTCACCAGTCCCGGCGCCATGCCCGGCGCCGAGATCATCAGCGGCACACGCGCCGAGCCCTCGAAGAACGACATCTTGAACCACAGCCCGCGCTCGCCCAGCATGTCGCCGTGATCGGCCAAGAAGAGAATGATCGTGTCCTGATCCTGCCGCGTGCCTTCCAGCGCCTCCATCACCTCGCCGATCTTGTCATCCACGTAAGAGATGTTGGCGAAATAGGCGCGGCGCGAGCGGCGGATATCGTCCTCGGTGATGTCAAATGACCGCCAGTCATTGGCATCGAAGATCCGTTTGGAATGCGCGTCGTGATCCGCGTAGGCCATCGCCGGCACCTGCGGCAGCAGATGGTCGCAATCCGCGTAGAGATCCCAGTACTTGCGCCGCGCCACATATGGATCATGGGTGTGGGTAAAGCTGACCGTCAGGCACCACGGACGCGCGTCATGGCCACGCGCCAGATCGTAGACCTTCTGCGCGCCGTGAAAGGCGACCTCGTCGTCATATTCCATCTGGTTGGAGATCTCGGCGACGCCCGCGCCGGTGACGGAGCCGAGATTGTGATACCACCAGTCGATCCGCTCGCCGGGTTTGCGGTAATCCGGTGTCCAGCCGAAATCGGCGGGGTAGATATCGGTGGTCAGCCGTTCCTCGAACCCGTGCAGCTGATCGGGGCCGACAAAATGCATCTTGCCCGACAGACAGGTCTGGTAGCCTGCGCGGCGCAGGTGATGGGCATAGGTCGGGATATCGGCCGAGAATTCGGCAGCGTTGTCATAGACGCGGCTGCGCGATGGCAGCAGGCCTGACATGTAGCTGGCCCGCCCCGGCGCGCAGAGCGGGCTTGCGGTGTAGGCATTGGCAAATCGGGTAGACCGATCCGCCAGTTTCGCGAGGTTCGGGGCATTCAGCCAGTCCGCCGGGCCGTCGGGAAAGAACGTGCCGTTGAGCTGATCGGTCATGAAGATCAGGATGTTGGGCTGGCGTGTCATGGGGCCTCCTGTGGCAAGGTGTCTTGAAGGCTGGTGTCGAGGTAATGCAGCAGCACGGCGATGGCGGTCTCCGGCGCGATGCCGCCCTCCCCAAGCGCCTGACGGATGTAGAGCCCGTCGATCATCGCAGCCAGCCCGCGGGTCAGCGTATGCGCCTGATCCGGGTCGATCTGGCGCAGCGCATGATGCAGGTTCGAGCGCAGCCGCCGCTGGTAGATGTGCAGCAGCCGTCGTGTCGGCGCCGACCGTTGTGCCTGCACGTAGAAATTCAGCCAGGCAGAGACCATCTCGGGGCGGAACTGCGCCGGTGTGAAGCTGGCGCGGACAATGGCCTCGATCCGGTCGCGCGGGGATTTCGCCATCACCAGCGCGCCGCGCACCTCGGCACCGTAGAGCGTCAGGATGTGGCGCATCGCCGCGACGAAGATCTGATCCTTGGACCCGAAATAGTGATGCGCCAGCGCCGAGGACATGCCAGCACGCCGGGCGATCTGGGCCACCGTGACGTCGAGCGTGCCATGGGCGCCGATCTCGTAGATCGTGGCATCCATCAGCGCCGCGCGCCGGACCGGCTGCATTCCGAGTTTGGGCATGTCGCGCGTTGCTCCGTCACTTGCCATAAGGGCGTAGTCATGTTTGACTGACGCGTCAATCAATCAGTTGCATCATCCTACTGCGATAGAGGACCAGTCACACGCCAAGACCGTTGTAATTCACGGCAGCGTCATATTAGCGTAGTTCCATTGCACGTGGCCGTGCCGGCGCACCCGATCCATGGTCGGACGACGCCAAGCGCGGGTCCGTAACAAGATCAACCAAGGGAGACGACAGACATGACCATTCTCAACTCAGGCCGCATGAACCGCCGTGGTTTCATGGCCACGTCCGCCGGGGCGGCGCTCGCCGCGGGCCTGCCGGTGCGCGCCCGGGCCGAACCCAAGCGCGGCGGCCATCTGCGCGCCGCGATCGGCCATGGCCAGACCACCGACACGCTGAACCCGGGCACCTACGAGAACAGCTTTACGACCTCGCTGTCCTACGCGATTCATGGCCATCTGACGGAGGTGGCGCAGGACGGATCGCTTCGCCCTGAGATCGCCGAGAGCTGGGAAGCCTCGTCCGACGCAAGAGAGTGGCGCGTCAAGATCCGCAAGGGCGTGATGTTTCACTCCGGCAAGGAGCTTGAGTTGCAGGACGTGGTCAACTCGATCAACTTCCACCGCGGCGAAGACAGCAGTTCTGCCGCCGGCCCCATCGTGGAGTCGATCGAGGAAATCACGACCGAGGGCGACGACACGATCGTCTTCAAGCTGGATGGCGGCAATGCCGACTTTCCTTTCATTCTGGCCGATTATCACCTGTGCATTTGCAAGGCGGATGGTGACAGCATCGACTGGCGCTCGGGTGACGGGTGCGGAAGTTATGTGCTGGAGGAATTCGATCCCGGCGTCTCGTACTCGGTCGAACGGCACGAAAATCACTGGCGCGACGACGTGGCCTGGTTCGACAGCGCAGAGGTTCTCGCCATCGTCGATCAGAACGCGCGGACCACTGCGCTTGTCTCGGGCGATGTACAAGTGGCCGACCGGCTGGACCTGAAGACCCTGAATCTTCTCGAACGCCGCCCCGATATCCAGATCAACTCGGTTCCGGGCACGCAGCACTACACCTTTGCAATGGACACCCGCGAAGCGCCATACAACGACAACAACGTGCGGCTTGCGCTGAAATACGGGGTCAACCGCGAGGAACTGGTCGAAAAGATTCTGTTCGGGTACGGCGTTGTCGGCAACGACCACCCGATCGGCCCGAACCAGCGTTTCTTCAACGACGAGCTGGAGCAGAGGGAATACGATCCAGACAGGGCCAAGCACCACCTCAAGGAAGCCGGGCTCGACAGCCTCGAAGTGAAGCTGTCCGCGGCCGATGCGGCCTTCGTCGGTGCGGTCGATGCCGCCGTGCTCTTCCAGAACTCTGCCGCCGAGGCCGGGATCACCCTCAATCCGTCGCGTGAACCCAATGACGGCTACTGGTCGGATGTCTGGATGAAGGAAGATTTTGCCGCCGTCTACTGGTCGGGCCGTGTGGTCGAGGACCAGATGTTCTCGACCGCTTACAGATGCGATGCGTCGTGGAACGATACCTTCTGGTGCAACGAAGATTTCGATGAGATGCTGGTCAAGGCCCGCTCTGAACTCGACGAGGACAAACGCCGGCAGATGTATTTCGACATGCAGGAAATGGTCTCGACCGAAGGTGGCGTGATCGTTCCGATGTTCGCCAACTGGGTGTTCGGCAATTCCACCGAGGTCGCCCATACCGAAGAGATGAGCTCGAACTGGGATGTGGACGGCATGCGCTTTGTCGAGCGCTGGTGGTTCGCCTGACAGACAAGACTTGCGCAACAGATGCCGGGGCCCTCGGGATCGCACCCAAGGGCCCCGGCCAACGATGCCACGAGCGCAGAAAACACCAAACAGGGAAAACCATCATGACGTCCTTCAATACATCCTTTTCCGCGATTGCCTTCGCAGTTGCGGCGGGCCCTGTCCTTGCCGAGTGCGACAGTGTGACATTCTCCGATGTGGGCTGGACCGATATCACCGCGACGACGGCCGCGACGACGGTCGTCCTGGAGGCACTGGGCTATGAGACCGAGACCAAGATGATCGCCGTTCCGGTCACCTACCAGTCGCTTGCGGCCGGCGATATCGATGTGTTCCTCGGCAACTGGATGCCCACGATGGAAGGCGACATCGCCCCCTACCGCGAGGAGGGCACCGTCGACACCGTGCGCGCCAATCTGGAAGGCGCCAAGTACACTCTGGCCACCAACGCGGCGGGCGCCGAACTCGGCATCGAGTCCTTCGAGGATATCGCACAGCACGCCGACGCGCTGGATGAAACGATCTACGGGATCGAACCGGGCAATGACGGTAATCGCCTGATCCTCGAGATCATCGAGGACGGCGCTTTCGGCCTTTCGGACTTCGATCTCAGGGAAAGCTCGGAACAGGGCATGCTCGCCCAGGTCAGCCGCGCGGACCGCCGCGACGAGCCGATCGTGTTCCTTGGCTGGGAACCGCACCCGATGAACGCCAATCATGACCTGACCTACCTGACCGGGGGGGATGACTGGTTCGGTCCCGACCTCGGCGGGGCCACGGTTTATACCAACACCCGCGCTGGGTATGTCGAGGAATGCCCCAATATCGGGCAGTTCCTGCAGAACCTCGAATTCACGCTTGAGATGGAAAACGAGATCATGGGCGCGATCCTCGATGACGGGGCCGACCCCGAGGATGCGGCGACCGAATGGCTCAAGGCCAATCCCGACGCGATCGAGCCTTGGCTCGACGGCGTGACCACCCGGGATGGCGATGATCCCATGCCGGCGGTACAGTCGGCGCTCGGCCTTTGAGCAGCTTTTTGCACCGCCCCCGTTTCCACGGGGCGGTGCGGGCTGATACCTTTCCAACAGATCACGCGGACGGCCTTCCATGGACTGGCTGAGCGACAACAAGATTCCCGTGGGCCGGTGGGCCGAGAATTTCTTTCTCTGGCTTCAGGACAACGCGGCAGGGGTCTTCGACGCGCTGTCGCTGCTGATGGAGTGGTTGATCGACACGTTCCTGTGGGTGCTTCAGACCCCGCACCCCCTGATGATCGTCGCCATCTTCGTCGGCATGACATGGTTGCTGCAACGAAGCTGGAAAACCTGCGTGCTGGTGGGTCTCGGCTTCCTGTTCATTCTCAATCAGGGCTACTGGGAAGAGACCACCGAAAGCCTGACGCTGGTGTTGTCGTCCTGCATCTTCTGCATGGCCATCGGCGTGCCCATCGGCATCGCCGCCGCGCATCGCCCGCGGCTTTACGACAGCCTGCGCCCGGTGCTCGACCTGATGCAGACGCTGCCACCCTTCGTGTATCTGATCCCCGCGATCGTGTTCTTCGGCATCGGCATGGTACCGGGGCTGATCGCCACGGTGATCTTCGTGGTGCCGGCCCCGATCCGCCTGACCCACCTGGGGATTTCCAGCACGCCGCAGCCGCTGCTGGAAGCCGCGCAGGCGTTCGGCTCCACGACACGACAGACGCTGTGGAAGGTGGAGCTGCCCTATGCGCTGCCGCAGATCATGGCCGGTCTGAACCAGACCATCATGCTGTCGCTGTCGATGGTGGTAATCGGCGCGCTGGTAGGGGCCGACGGGCTGGGCGTGCCGGTGCTGCGGGCGATCAACACGGTCAATATCTCGCTCGGGTTCGAATCCGGCCTGATGATCGTGGTGGTGGCCATCGTGCTCGACCGGATGCTGCGCATGAAGGATCGCAAATGACCGATGTCAGCGTCAGGTTCGACAAGGTCTCGATCGTGTTCGGCGACGCGCCCGACACCGCCGTGCCGCTGATGGACGCGGGACAGTCCCGGTCCGAGATCCAGGCGCAGACCGGGCAGGTACTGGGCGTGCATGACTGCAACCTGTCGGTGGCACCGGGCGAGATCGTCGTGCTGATGGGGCTGTCGGGGTCGGGCAAATCCACGCTGCTGCGCGCGGTCAACGGCCTCAACCCGGTCACGCGCGGCCGCGTCGAGGTGAATGACGGCACCGGCATGGTCGACGTGACGCATGCCGATGCGGCCACGCTGCGCCGCCTGCGCCAGCAGCATATCGCTATGGTGTTCCAGCAATTCGGCCTGTTGCCCTGGCGCAGTGTCGCACAGAATGTGGGCCTAGGGCTGGAGTTGGCCGGGGTGCCGAAATCCGAACGCGCCAGACGGGTCGCCGATCAGCTTGCGCTGGTCAGCCTGTCGGACTGGGCCGACCGGCCCGTCGCCGAGTTGTCGGGCGGCATGCAGCAGCGCGTGGGGCTGGCGCGCGCCTTTGCGACGGACGCGCCGATCCTGCTGATGGACGAGCCGTTCTCGGCGCTGGATCCGCTGATCCGTAACCACCTGCAGGACGAGCTTCTGGATCTGCAAGCGTCCTTGGGGCGCACGATCATCTTCGTCAGCCATGACCTTGACGAGGCGTTCAAGCTGGGCCGCCGCATCGCCATCATGGAGGGCGGGCGCATCGTGCAATGCGGCACTCCGCAGGAGATCTTCACGAACCCCGCCACCGATTACGTGGCCGAGTTCGTGGCCCACATGAATCCGCTCGGCGTGCTCCGCGCGCGCGACGTGATGGACCCCGTCACCGGCGCGCATGTCGACACGATATCCCCCGATGCCTCTATCAAGGAGGTGATGGCAAGGGTCCAGAGCGGCGACAGACCCCTTGGCGTGGCCGAGCACGGCGAGATCCTCGGGCAGATCACGCAGTGTCGGATCCTGGCGAAGCTGCTTGATCCGCGCGGATGAACGCCGGACCGATCACCCCTTGGGGACGGTCATCGGCGGCGACAGGCGCCGCTTCAACACCGACTCGCGCCAGCTGATAAAGCTGACCGCGCCCACGATGACGGTTCCGCCGAGCACAACGAAGACGTCCACCCCCTCGCCGAAGATCACCGCCCCGACGAGCACGGCCCAGACAAGCTGCAGGAACGTTACCGGCTGGGTCACCGCAAGCGGGGCCGCGCGAAAGGCCAGCGTCATCGTGTAATGGCCGCCCGTCGCCAGACAAGCCACGGCGAACAGCACCGCCAGTTCCCACCCCGTCGGCGGCACCCAGACCGCCCAGGCCAGCGGTGCCAGCCCGATGGTGACGGTCAGCGACAGCATCGCCACCACGACCCCAGCACTTACCCTGCCCGAGACCAGTTTGGCCAGCAGGTACGACCCGCCAAAGAACACGGCCGTGAAGAGCATCGCGAAATGGCCGGTCCCGAGCTCGCGAAAGCCCGGGCGCAGGATGATGATCGCCCCGACGAGCGCTACCGCCACCGCAATGACCCGGCGCGCCGCCAGCCGCTCGCCCAGAAAGAGCGCGGCCCCCAGCGTGACATAGACGGGCGAAAGATAATTCATCGCCGTCACGTCGGCGATCGGAATGCGTGCCATCGCATAGAACCACAGCGCGACGCCGGCCGTGTGAAACGCGCCGCGCGCCGCGATCAGGCCCCATGTCCCGCGATCCGGGCGCAACGCCCAGAGCGTGCCCAGCAATGGCAGCACGAAGACCAGCCCCATCGCATAGCGCAGAAACGCGGCCTGCGGCGCCGGCACCCGCGTGCCGAGATGCTTGACCAAGGCCGTGACCCCGACGAACAGGATGCCCGTGACGATCATCCAGAAGACGCCCCATCCGGGTCGGTCTGTCGGCTCGATGTCGATATGGTGCGGTTCTGCCATCTGGGCATTAGCACATGGCGCGCACGCGCTGTCGAGCGGGCCACCCCGCCTGCCCCATGTTTTTCACGCAAGGCCCGGTCCCGCCAGGCGCATGGCTCAGCCTGTCAGAAGGCTGGCCGCGATGGTCCACATGACCACGCCCACACCGGCATCGAGGATGCGCCAGCTGGCCGGGCTGTGAAAGAGCGGCGCCAGCAGACGCGCGCCATAGCCGAGTGCGAAGAAGAACACGACGCTCGCCGTGACCGCGCCCGAGCCGAAGGCCAGCCGATCGGGGTATTGCGCCGAGACCGCGCCTAGAAGGACCACGGTGTCGAGATAGACATGCGGGTTGAGCCATGTCAGCGCGAGGCAGGTCAGCACCGCCCGGCGCAGGCTGCCCGCCCCGGTCCCGGCCTCCAACGCCGCGCCGCCGCGCCACGCCGCCAGGAACGCCCGCGCGCCGTAGACGATCAGGAACGCGGCCCCGCCATAGCGCATGATCCGTTCCAGCCCCGGCACGGCCTCGGCCAACGCCCCGAACCCGGCGACGCCGACCGTGACCAGCACCGCATCCGAGACCGCGCAAACCAGCACCACCGCCAGCACATGCTCCCGCCGCAGCCCCTGCCGCAACACGAACGCATTCTGCGCCCCGATGGCAAGGATCAACCCCAGCCCGAGCGCGAAGCCAGCGAGTGCGGAGTGCATGTCTGGTTACCTTATGCGACGGAACGCATTCCAAAGACCCCGGTCCGGAAGCTTTAAACTGGAAAAAAGCGACTTTATTAGCGCACAAATTTCTTGTGCTTCACCCTCTTGGGCTCCAAGGCATCCGCGCCGAGGCGGCGTTTCTTGTCTTCCTCGTAATCCGAGAACGCGCCCTCGAACCATTCGACATGCGCCTCGCCCTCGAAGGCGAGGATATGCGTGCAGATGCGGTCGAG
>JAWLGF010000050.1:0-17066 GCA_041685205.1 Roseovarius sp. | reverse complement strand
ACGGGTCACACGGATTTCGCATGAGCGCATGATCTCCGACCGGCCCACAGCCCCGAGATGCGCGCCATCCGCACCCGATGGGAAGCATCATCACAAGGCGCTTCGAGCGCGGTCGCCGTTATGCGAGAAGAGTTATTTGCCGATCACATCGCAGAGGGTGACCACGCACCCGTGCTACCAGCTCAGCAGGATCGCGCAGAGACGCGCGTGTACGGGCGCCGAGACGCCCCGGCGCGATCTCGTACCACAACATGAAAAAACCGCGCTGCGCCCGAGGGCGAGCGCGGCGAACGCCGAGGTTCCCTTTCCAAAGAGGTCACAGGCCCGCCACCAAAAAGGATCTGAAACCCCGGCTCACGAGATCAATGTCCGAAGTGCTCCGATCGGAGCGCGAACGCGGCGTTCAGCCCCACTGCAGTTAAAGCAGCCGGGCTGAACGTAGACCCTCAGGCGTGGCCCTTGAGGCTCGCCATGTCGATCACGAAGCGATACTTCACGTCGGCAGCCTGCACACGTTCCCAGGCCTTGTTGATATCCTGCATGCCGATCATCTCGACATCGCAGACGATGTCATGCTCGGCGCAGAAATCGAGCATTTCCTGCGTCTCGGGCAGACCGCCGATCAGCGAGCCGCCGACCGAGCGCCGCCCAAAGATCAGGTTGAAGCCCTGCACCGGCTCGATCGCGTCGATGGCGCCGACGATCGCCATGGCGGCATCGGTCTTGAGCAGTTGCAGATAGGGGTTGATGTCGTGCCCCACCGGGATCGTATCCAACAGGAAGTCGAAGCTGCCCACCTCGGCCGCCATCGCATCATCGTCACCCGACAGAAGGACACGGTGCGCACCGAGGGCCTTGGCGTCCTCGCCTTTGTCCGCCGAACGCGTGATCATGGTGACCTCGGCGCCCATGGCAGCGGCGAATTTCACGCCCATATGCCCCAGCCCGCCGAGGCCGATGACCCCGACCTTCTGACCGGGCTGCACGTGCCAGTGGCGCAGGGGCGAATAGGTCGTGATCCCTGCGCAGAGGAGGGGCGCCACAGCCTTGGTGTCAAGACTTTCGGGCACGCGCAGGACAAAATGTTCATCCACCACTATAGAAGACGAATACCCGCCATGCGTGGTGCCGCCCAGATGAGGATCGGGCGACGCGTAGGTCTGTGTTGCACCGTTCTCGCAATACTGCTCGTTCCCCTTCGCGCAGGAAGGGCATGTGCGGCAACTGTCCACCAGGCAACCCACGCCGACGAGATCGCCGACCTTGTGCGAGGTGACCTCTGCCCCAACCGAGGTGACGCGGCCCACGATCTCGTGGCCCGGCACCAGCGGATAGGTGGTCATGCCCCAGTCGTCATGCCCGAAATGAATGTCGGTGTGGCAGACCCCGCAATAGGTGATGTCGATCGCGACGTCCTTGGGACCGACTTGGCGACGCGGGATCGTGAGCGGTTCGAGATCCTTGTCTGGGCCGTGCGTGCCAAAAGCCGCGGTGTCTTGACCGGGAGTATCGAATGCCATGATGTTTCCTTGCGTTTGCTGCATTTTCTGCGGTGCGGCAGCTTGCCGCCATCTCGCAGCACGTATGCAGCCGATCTCCGGTTTCAAGCCGGGGATGCGGAAACGCGACCTATTGGGCCCATCCGTCCACGATCGACGGCGGGCGTCCGGATCAGACCATCATCCGTCGCGGATCGGCAAGCAACCCTGACAGATGGTTCAGGAACCGGGCGGCATCGGCGCCGTTGATGACGCGGTGGTCGTAGCTGAGGTCAAGCGGCACCATCGGCACAGGGCGGGGCGTGTTCCCATCCCACACGGTTACCGTCTCGGTGCGCGTGATGCCCAAGATCGCAAGCTCCGGCGGGTTGACGATCGGGGTAAAGGCCGTGCCCCCGATCCCGCCAAGCGCCGAGATCGTCATCGACGCGCCACCCATCTCGTCGGGGGCGATCTTGCGCGCCTGCGCACGGGCGGCAAGATCGCTGATCTCGCCGGCGATCTGCCAAAGGCCCTTGCGGTCCGCATCCCGGATGACCGGCACCATCAGGCCGTGCGGCGTGTCGACGGCAAGGCCGACATGCACGTAGTCCTTGAGCACCAGCGTCTTGCCATCCGGGCGCAGCGACGCGTTGAAGCGCGGGAACGCCCGCAGCGTCCGCGCCAGCCCCTTGAGCTGGAACGCCAGCGCGGTGAGCCTGACGCCCCGGGCCTGTGCCTCGGGTTTGAGACGCAAGCGAAACGCCTCGATCGCGGTCATGTCGGCGCGGTCGTGATGGGTGACCTGCGGGATGAGCGCGTTGGCCGCGCCCAGATTGGCCGAGGCCGCCTGCGCGAAGCGGCTGAGCGGTTCCTCGTGCACCGGGCCATACTGGCCATGATCTACGTCCCAATAGGACTTGTCCCCGGCCGGCACGGCCGCAGCCGCTATCCCGCCGTCAAGATCCTCGCGCCCGATCGTTGTCCGGCCCGTGTCGCGGGCGAGCTTTTCAAGGTCGATGCCCTTTTCGAGCGCGCGGGCCCGGACCGACGGTGCTGCTTTGATGTCCGACATGCCCACCTCCTACCAGCTTGCCGAAATGTACTGGGTTTCCATGAATTCGAGCATGCCCTCATGCCCGCCCTCACGGCCGAGGCCGGATTGCTTGGTGCCGCCGAATGGCGCCGCCGGATCGCTGACGAGGCCGCGGTTGAGACCCACCATGCCGTAATCCAGACGCTCGCAGACTTGCAGCGCACGTTTGAAATCGCCGCTGAAGACATAGGCCACCAGCCCGTATTCCGTGGCGTTGGCGCGGGTGATCGCATCCTCCTGGTCGGTGAAGGTCTGGATCGCGGCGACGGGGCCGAAGATCTCGTCATGCACGCAATCGGCGGTTTCCGGCACGTTGGAAAGAACCGTCGGAGGGAAGAAAAACCCCGTACCGTCCGGCACCGCACCGCCGCATTCGAGTTTCGCGCCCTTGGCCATCGCGTCGGCGACGAAGGCCGCGACCTTGTCGCGGGTGCCAGCGTTCACCAAGGGGCCGACATCGACGCTCGGGTCCGTGCCGTCGCCCATCTTGAGGGCCGCCATACGCTCCGTCAGGCGCCGGGTGAAGGCCTCGGCGATATCCGCGTGCACGTAGATGCGGTTGGCCGCGGTGCAGGCCTCGCCCAGGTTGCGCATCTTGGCCAGCATCGTGCCCTCGACGGCCGCCTCGATGTCGGCATCCTCGAAAACCAGCACGGGCGCGTTGCCGCCCAGCTCCATCGCCGGTTTCAGAACCTGATCGGCCGCGGATTTCAACAATTTGCGGCCCACGCCTGTTGACCCGGTAAAGCTGACCACACGCACGCGGGGATCGTGCAGCATATGATCGACCAGCGCGCCGGTCCTTTGGCTGGGCAGCACGTTGACCAGCCCCGGGGGAACGCCCGCCTCTTCCAGCACCGGCATCAGCGCCAGCATGGTCAGCGGCGTTTCCCCGGCCGGCTTGATGATGACACCGCACCCCGCCGCGAGCGCCGGGGCGATCTTGCGGGTGCCCATGGCGGCGGGGTAGTTCCACGGCGTGACCAGCACGGCAAGGCCGGCGGGCTTGTGCTGCACCATGATGCGCGCCCCGGACGCCGGCGCGTGCGTGATCAGACCGTCCGCGCGCACGGCCTCCTCGGCGAACCAGCGGAAGAACTCTGCGGCATAGGTGGCCTCGCCGCGCGCGTCGACGCCGGCCTTGCCGTTCTCCAGCGTGATGAGATGCGCGAAATGATCGAGCCGCGCGGTCATCAGCTCCCACGCCCTGCGCAGAACCTCCGAGCGTTCGCGCGGCGTTCGCGCGGCCCACTCGGCCATCGCGGCCTCGGCGGCGTCCAGCGCGGCCTCGGCGTCGGGGATGTCCGCCGAGGCGACCGAGGCCAGAACCTCCTCGGTGGCGGGGTTAATCACGTCAAACCGCTCTGACGTTCCGCGCCATTCACCGTTGATGTAAAGGTCGGTATAATCCATGTCGGCCTCCCTTGGGGATCAGAGCAGGTGCCGGAGCGGATCGTCCAGCCGGCCTGCGAAATTGGAGATGAGCGCGAGCGCGTCCTGCGGCGACAGCGCATCGGCGCCGCATTCGAGCGTGACGGCGAGGCCATCGTCGCGATCTGTCAGAGTGAGCACGGGCACGTCTTCGGCGCCCATCTGCACATCGCGCAGCGCCGATCCGCGCATGTCGCGCAGTCGCAGCGCCGGGGCGTCCTCGCTCTCGGCGGTCTCGCCGAGCACCGCGCAGGCCGCGAAGCTGCGGCACTGTCCGAACCGCTCGACCGCGACCACGGTATCGCGCCCCAGGCTCGCCGCCGCCAGCCCGGCCAGCAGCGCGGCAGGATCGGCAAGTCCGGCCTCCTTTGCGGCCCATGCCTCGAAATCCGAAACCCCGTTGATGGCCTGCGCCGTCAGGTGCCGGGCCACCGCCCCGGCCGGCGCAGCGGCAGGTGCGGCATCGGGCAGGCCGCGAAGCGTGTCGAGATCGCGCACATGGTAGGGTTGCGGGTAGCCCGCTTCGGCCAGGCGGGCCAGATCCAGACCGTCCTGCAACGCCAGGCGCCGCGCCTTGGGCGAGGCGAGGATACGTCCATCACCGCGCGTCGCCGGAACCGAAGCCGATTTCGGTACGAGGGCGCTGGTCTCTGCGGGGTCCTGAGCGACGTTCGCCGGGGCGGCCGGTTGCGGCGCGGCGCCGTCGGCGACACTGCGCTGCACCGGGGCATCGGGTTTTTCATCCGATATGATGGCGATCACGTCCCCCACCGGCGCCTCCTCGCCCGCCTCGGCCAGAAGCGCCGCGACAAACCCGTCATGCCCGGCCTCGACCTCCATGGTGGACTTGTCCGTCTCCACCTCGAACAGGATGTCACCCGACGCGACCGCATCGCCGAGGGCCTTGTGCCAGGCCACGATGAGCCCGGTATCCTGCACCATGCCCAAGGCGGGCATAATGACCGACTTCCCCTCGGGGAGGCTGTCCGCCTGCCCCGCGTCCTCGGCCGGCGGGGCCGCGTCGCTCCGCGCGACCGTGCCGCTATCTGCAGCCGTGTCAGAGATCAGCGCGATCACGTTGCCCACCGGCACCTCTGCCCCGGCCTCGGCCTGCACATCCGTCAGGAACCCGTCCGTCGGCGACTCGACCTCCATCGTGGCCTTGTCGGTCTCCACCTCGAAAAGGGCATCGCCCGCCTTGACCGCATCGCCGGACTGCTTGAGCCAGCTCACGATCAGGCCGGTGTCCTGCGCCATCCCGAGGGCGGGCATGATCACCTCACGCGGCATGGATCATCTCCCCCGAGATCAGCCTGCGGGCATTCTCTGCCACACCGTCGGGCGTCGGCACGGTGATATCTTCCAGCGCCGGGCTGAACGGGACCGGCACATCCATCGCCCCCATGCGCAGAACCGGCGCATCGAGGTGGTAGAACGCCTTCTCGTTCAGGCGGCTGGCGATCTCGGCGGTCACGCCATAGCTTTGATGGCCCTCATCGATGACGATGGCGCGGCTGGTCTTGCGCACACTGGCCAGCAGCGTCGCCTCGTCGAGCGGCACGATGGTGCGCGGATCCACGACCTCGGCGCTGATCCCTTCGCCGGCAAGGATCTCGGCGGCCTTCTCTGCCACCTGCACCATCGAGGATGTGCCGATCAGCGTGATATCACCCCCCTCGCGTTTCACGTTCGCCTCGCCGAAGGGGATCAGGAACTCGTCCTCCGGCACCGGGGCCTTGTCCTGGTACATCAGCTTGTCCTCGAAAATGACGACCGGATTGTTGTCGCGGATCGCGGTCTTCATCAGCCCCTTGGCTTCATAGGCCGAGGACGGCATCGCCACTTTCAGCCCCGGGATGTGCGCCACGATCGCCTGCAGGGACTGGCTGTGCTGCGCGGCCGAGCGGCGCGTGGCCCCCATGTTGGTGCGCAGCACCATCGGCACGGTCAGCTTGCCACCCGACATGTAATGCTGCTTGGCCGCCTGATTGCACAGCTGGTCCATGACCAGATAGATGAAATCGCCGAACATGAGGTCCACGACGGGCCGCGCGCCGGTCATCGCGGCCCCCACGGCCAGCCCCACGAAACCCGGCTCGGCAATCGGCGTGTCGATAACCCGGTCGGTGCCGAATTCCTCGACCAGACCGGACAGGACCTTGAACGGCGTACCGGCCTCGGCCACGTCCTCGCCCATCAGGAAGACGGACTCGTCGCGGCGCATTTCCTCGGCGATGGCCTCGTTCACGGCCTGGGACAGGGTGATCTCGCGCATGGTCTTTCTCTCCTCAGTCCGCGTAGACATGCATGTCCACTTCGGACACGTCGGGGTAGTGGGCGGCCTCGGCATAGGCGACGGCGTCGGCCGCATCCTTTTCGATCTCGGCCGTCATCGACTGGATATCGTCCTCGCTGGCGATCCCTTCGGCGACCAGCCAGGACCGGAACCGCACGATCGGATCGCGGTTCTCCTTCCAGTCCTTTTCCTCGGCCTTGGACCGGTAGTATTCGCGGTTGATGTCGCCGACATGGTGCCCGTGGTAGCGATAGGTCATCAGTTCCAGAAAGAACGGCCCCTCGCCCCGCCGCGCGCGCGCCACGAGCTTCTGGGTCAGGGCGTTGACGGCCAGCACGTCCTGCCCGTCGACCTGATGCGCCTCGATCCCGAACGCCTCGGCGCGTGCGGTGATCGAGCCGGCGGCGATCTCGTCGGTCCGGGTGTATTCCGAATACCCGTTGTTCTCGCAGGCGTAGATGACCGGCAGGTTCCAGAGCGCCGCCATGTTCATGACCTCGTAGAGAAGCCCCTGCGCCGTCGCCCCGTCCCCGAAGAAACACACGGTGACATCCTCGGATCCTTGCAGTTTGGCGCGCAGCGCCGAGCCGGTGGCGATCCCCATGGATCCGCCGACGATGGCATTCGCGCCAAGGTTGCCGTGGCTCTGGTCGGCGATATGCATCGAGCCGCCCTTGCCCCGGCAATATCCTTCCTCCTTGCCCAGCAACTCGCAGAACATTTGCTTGAACTCCGCGCCCTTGGCGACGCAATGGCCGTGGCCGCGATGCGTCGACGTGATCCGGTCGGAATCGGTCAACGCCTCGCAGATGCCCACGGCGACGGCTTCCTCGCCGGAATACATATGCGTCAGTCCCGGCATCTTGGCCGAAAGATAAAGCTGGTTCGCGTTATCCTCGAAGGTGCGGATGCGCACCATCTGGCGGTACATCCGCAAGTAATCCTCGGTATTGGCTTTGGCCTTGGCCATCCTCGTCCTCCCGTGCAGAGCCGTCATGCGCCCCTGCCTTCATCTTGGTTGAAATACCCTCGGGGGGTGCGGGGGGCAGACAGCCCCCCGCTGCCGCATGGGGTCAGTACCGGTTGGCGATCGGCAGATCCTCGGCCGGGAACAGGCTGATCACCTCGCACCCGTTTTCGGTCACCACTACCTCTTCCTCGATGCGCGCCGCGGAATACCCGTCGGTCGCAGGGCAATAGGTCTCGAGCGCAAAGACCATGCCGGTCTGGATCTCCATCGGGTGATCGAGGCTGACGGCCCGTGAAATGATCGGGCGTTCATGCAGCGCAAGCCCCAGCCCGTGACCGAATTGCAGGCCGAACGCCGCGTCCTCGGACGGAAAGCCCAGGGATTCCGCCGTCGGCCAGACCTTGGCCACGGTGTCGGTGGATACGCCCGGTTTGATCAGCTCGATCGAGGCGTCGATCCATTCGCGGGCCTTTACATAGGCGTCGTTCTGCGCCGGGGTGGCACGGCCCACGTTGAAGGTCCGGTAATAGCAGGTCCGATAGCCCTGGTAGCTTTGCAGGATATCGAAGAACGCCTGGTCGCCGGGGCGGATCAGCCGGTCGGTGAAGTTGTGCGGATGCGGGTTGCAGCGCTCGCCCGAGATGGCGTTGATCGCCTCCACGTCGTCGCTGCCCATCTCGTAAAGCAGCTTGTTCGACATCGCGACGATGTCGTTTTCCCGCACGCCCGGTTTCAGCTCCTCGTAGATCATGTGATAGACGCCATCCACCATGCTGGCCGCCTGGGTCAGCAGCTGGATCTCGTCCCAGTTCTTGATCTCGCGCGCGCCCAGCATGATCTGCTGACCGTCCACCACCTTGATGCCCTCTTCCTGCAATGCATGGAACATCGCGGTTTCGGCATAGTCCACGCCGACCGGCATGTCGGCCATGCCCGCGTCCTTGATCAGTTCGGCGATCATCTTGGCGTATTTGCGCATCAGCCCGAATTCGGGCGGGATCGTGCCGCGCATGCCGACGACCCCTGCAAGGCAGTGATCGGGTTCCAGCCAGTCGGAATATTTCTGGTGATGGACCGCGGCCGACCCGAAATCCCAGACATAGGGCGAATCGTCGCCGGTCAGCAGGCAGAAGCGGCACATCTTGTCGCGCTCCCACTCGCCGATCTTGGTGGCGCTGACATACCGGATGTTGTTGACGTCGAACAGCAACAGCGAGCCGGCCTGCGACGCCTGCAATGACTGCCGCGTGCGCGCCAGCCGGTAGCGGCGCAGCCGGTCATGGTCGATCCGGCGTTCGAAATCGACCGACATGTGGCCGGGCGACGGCAGCTTCGCCTCCCATTGCCAGTTGGGTTCAAGGTCCTGCGGTGTCAGCAGGTTGGGCATAAGGGCTCGGGACATTTCGATTCTCCTCGCGGTGCGTCGATGCGCACGGGTTCAAGGTTGCGATCCACCGGAAACTTGGCGCGTTACTGGATGCACCAGCCGCCATCGATATGAATCATCTGGCCAGTCATGTAGTCGCTGTCATCGCTGGCAAGGAAAGACGCGGTGCCGGTGACATCGTCGGGATAGCTGACCCGCTTGATCTGCAGGAAGTTGTTGACGATATCATCGTAGGCCTGTCCCTCGCGCTCCTTGAAGCCCATCTTGATCAGGTCCTTGTCCAGCTGTTCCCACAGGGGCGTGACCACCACGCCGGGTGCGTAGCCATTGACGGTAATGTTGTGCTCGGCCAGTCCGATCGCGCCGCAATGGGTCAAGGCAAGGCAGCCGTATTTCGACGTGCAGTATACTGTGACATCCACCAGCGGCTTGCGAGAGGCGATGGATCCGACATTGATCAGCTTGTAGGGATGATCCTCCATTGGCCCTTGGGCGATCATCTGGCGTGCGACCTCCTGCATGCCAAGCCACATCGCCTTGGTGTTGACATTCATGATCATGTCCCAGTTGTCTTCGTCGATATCCATGAAGAACCGGGGCTTGTTGAGACCGGCGTTGAACACGCCGACGTTGATCGAGCCGAATTCCTCGACCGTTGCGGCGACGGCACTCGCATTGTCCTCGCGGCTGGTCACGTCCATCTTCACCGCGATCGCGCGACCGTTATCGGCAGAGTTGATACGGTCGGCGACCTGCTGTGCTTCGTCCAGATCCAGATCGCCCAGACAGACATTGGCGCCCTGCGCGGCGAAGCTCTCGGCATTGGCCGACCCCATGCCTCGCGCGGCACCGGTGATCAGGATATTCTTGCCTTTCAGTCGGTTGGGGTCCATGGCTCTTTCCTCCTCAATTCATGATGGCCGTGGTTTCTCGATCAACGCCTCGGCCCTCGCCTGGGCCTGGCGCAAGGCGGCGCGGGGGCTGACAAGGCCGCGCAGCATGTCGTGGAATTCCTCGCCGCAGACCTGGATGATCCCGGTGATCTCGGGGACCGGCGGGCGCGGCCAGAATTGCAGTTCGTCACGCCATGACATCGTGTCCATCGCCTCGAAGATCGGCGAGGCACGTCGCACTTCGGCATCCGCGCCGACCGAATAGCGCGGGTTGGTGCGGCTGCCGTTCTGCACGTAAAGTTTCTGGGCCTCGGGGCTGGTGAAGACCCGCAGGGCCTCGACGGCCGCAGGCACCCGCTCTGGCGAGAGATTGGCCGGAATGCCCATGGCATACCCGCCCACAGGCGCAACGTGGCGCGCGCCCGGCCCGCGAGGATGCGGCAGATAGCCGGTCTGCCCGTGCGCGGGCGACGACGCGTCCAGTTCGAAATAAGGGGCCAGCAAGGTATAGCCATACGCCATGGCAATTCGTCCGCTCGCGAAGGGGCGCACCCGTTCGTACCACGACATCGACAGGATATCGGGGGGCGAGTAATGCATCAATTCCATAAGGAATTGCGCCGCCATCAGGCCGCAGTCGGTGTCGATGGTCACGCTGTAATCGCGATCGGCCAGCGCGTCTGTGTCAAAGCCGCCCGCGACCTCCGGCAGGTCGAGAACGGGCTGTCCGAAATCCGCCATCGTCATAAGTACGGTATGCCCCAGCGCGGTGCCGCGTGCGGCATTCCAGCCTATGCCGTAGCGGCCTTTCTGCGGCACGTGCAGGCTGCGCGCGACATTGAGAAGCTGATCGGTGGTCTCCGGCGGCTCCAGCCCGGCCTTGGCCAGAAGATCGCGGCGGTAGAACAAAAGCTCGGGGGTAGTCTGCGCGGGCACAGCGTAGGGCCGACCGCCCCAATGCGCCGCCTTCCAGCCCGCCGTATGGAAATCGGCCGGATCGAGCCGTTCCAGGTCCATGATCTCGTCAAGCGGAAGCAGAAGTTTCTTTTCCACGAACTCTCCCAGCCAGGGCAGGTCGAGCGCGACAATGTCGTAGCGGCTGGACGTCCGCTCGGCATTGCGCAGCGCCTCGTCGCGCAGCCGGTCGATGGAAAAGGCGCGCTGATGGATCTGGGTTCCGATCACCTGTTCGAACTGGCGTTTGAGGTTGTCCATGACCATGAAGGTCGGATCGCCATGCACGAGCACGCGCATACCGCCCGCCAGCTTGAGCGGTTCGGCCAGCACCTGAAGCGGCGGGATGGCGCGCGCTGTCATGTAAGAGCCGCCGAAATAGTAATCCCGGGTCTCGTCCCGGCGATTATGACCGCCGAACGTGGCTTCGGCCAGCCGACGCACCCGCCCGGACATCTGGCTCCATTGCTCCAGCAACTTTTCGCTGGGGTGCATGGAAAAGCTCTTGCCCGACTTCGTGCGCGGCCGCTGATCGATCAAGCCGGCCTCCACCATGTCCCGAAGACGCCGGTTGGCGGTGGCATAAGGCACGTTACTGGCCGCGATAAGGGAGGTGGGCGTCATCACCCTCGCCTCCAGATGCCCCTTGATGGCGTACAATGCCATGCGGAACACCGGGTTGGGATCATGCAGATCGACGGCCGTTTCCAACTCGTCGTTGCAATGCTCCAGAAAGGACAGAATCCGCAGCAGATCCCCCGTTGCCAACGACGCGTGCATCGGCTGTTCCGATTTTGCACTCATTGCGGTCATCTGGGCCTGAAGCTCCGGTGCTGTGCGGCGGGGCGATCCCGCCGATGATTTGTTCATAATGGATGGATTTTTTTTCTCCACCTCACTGTCTCCGCATCATGTTGTCCAAAGCGATGAGCACGGAATATCACCGATGTATCCATTTTGGATATTTTGATAATCATTATGGATATTTTTTTTGCACACCGACGCGCCAGCTAGGTGCATGATCCTGTCGTGTACCCAGTCATCCGTATGATGACGTCCCGTTTCGGAGGAAGCGGGGTGGACGTGTCAAAATCAGATGGGGGAGGAGAACCCGATGAAGCTTCGTACAGTTCTTGGCGCAACTGCGGCCGCGACCGCTCTTGCAACCGCCGCGCAGGCGGATGGCTACAGGATCGGAATCACGCAGAACAATGTCGGCGTCGACAGCTATCAGACAACCTATGAAGATGCCTTTGTCGCTGCCGCAGAGGACAATCCAGATATCGACGTCGACGTTCTCGACGCCGGGGGCGATGTCGCGCGGCAGATCGCGCAGATCGAAGACCTGATCCAACGCGAAGTCGATGCCATCATCATCTGGCCGACCAATGGCGAGGCCGTGATCCCGGCCGTGCGCAAGGCGCACCAGGCCGACATCCCGGTTGTCATCACCAATTCCAACATCGATGAACAGGGGTTCGACTTCATGTCGTCCTTCTCGGGGCCCGACAACATCAAGCAAGGCGAACTGGCCGCCGAGATCATGTGTGACAAGCTGAAGGACGAGGGCATCGAGACCGAGGCCCGCATCGTCCAGATTTCCGGACAGCCCGGATACACCACGGCGGTCGAGCGTCAGCAGGGCTTCGAGGATGAGTTGCCAGAGATATGTCCGGACGTCAGTATCATTGAAACGCAACCCGGCGACTGGAGCCGCGAAAAGGCGCAACGGGTGATGGAGGCCTTTCTCAACAAGTATGACAACATCGACGGCGTCTATGCCGGCGACGACAACATGGGCGTCGGCGCGCTGAACGCCGCCAAATCCGCCGATCGCGCCGAAGACATGATCTTCGTCGGCGCAACCAACTTTGCGGTCGGGTATGACGCCATGGCAGACGGCGAATACTGGGGTTCGATCTATCAATCCCCGGTGGATGACGCGGAAGCGGCCCTTCAGACCGCGATCGATATCCTCGATGGCGAGGATGTTCCCTTCCTGAATTACTTCGAAACGCCGAAGATCACCCAGGACAACATGGACGAGTTCGAAAAGCCCGAGTTCTGATACCCGTGGGCGGACCCGTGCAAGGGGTGCTTCTGTCAGGCCCGGACCGGGCCTGACACGGGGTTTGATCACCCATTGGTGAAAAGCCGTGACCGGTAGACGTGGCACAGCATAGCGGCTTGCCGGGGATGGCGAACGCCAGACAGACATCTTCGGGAGGGAATATGACGGGAATGACGCGGAAAGATGTGGGAACGTTCATTGCAAAACAGGGCATTCTCATTGCCTTCGTGATCTTCATGATCGGTTTTGCCATGGCCAATCAACGGTTCATCCAGATTGACAATATCTCCGGGGTCATTCGATCATCGGCCATTCTCGGCGTGATGGCGTTGGGGGTCACCTTCGTCGTGATCGGTGGCAATCTCGATCTGTCCGTCGGATCCATGATGTCGTTCTCCACCATCGTTGTGCTGGATCTACATGACAAGATCGGACCCGCTCTGGCGATCCCGGCGATGTTCGCCCTGACACTCGCGCTTGGCGCCTTCATCGGGCTGCTCGTCGGGTATCTCAGGCTGAATTCTCTGATCGTCACGCTGGGAATGCTATCGGCCATCCACGGGCTGACGCTGACATGGTCGGGCGGCAAGAACATGGATATCGAGAACAAGGCCACCACCTGGTTCTGGTTCTTCGGACAGGACCGTATCCTGAACATTCCCGTCCCAATCCTGATCTTTGCCGTACTGGCCGTGGTGCTGGGTCTGTTGCTGGCGAAAACGCCGTTCGGCCGCAAGGTCTATGCCGTGGGCGGCAATGATCAGGCCGCGACGTTTTCGGGTATCCCGCGCGCGCGGGTGGTCTTCATGACCTACATCATCTCGGCCTTCTGCGTGGCGACGGCCGGGCTGTTGCAGGCCAGCCGAAGCATGGGCAGTCAGAACAATGTCGGTCAGGGCATGGAACTCGAAGTGCTCGCCGCCGTCATCCTTGGTGGCGCCTCGCTTATGGGCGGGGCGGGCACCGTTTTCAAGACCGTGATCGGCGTGCTGATCCTGGGCTTCATCCAGAATGGCCTGCTGTTGATGGGGATGGATTTCTATGTCCGGTACATGGTGACATGGGCGATCATCATCCTTGCCGTTTGGCTGGACGTTGCCGCCAAGCGAGGCCGCCTCTGGTCGCCGATCGCGTGAGGGAGTCTTCGACATGACAACTTTGAACAGCAAAGACCTCGTGAAGCGCGGCGCGATCTGGGCCTTCATCGCGGCCGAGCTGGCCTTCTTTTCCATCGCGGGCCAGTTCCTGTCGGGGTCCGACAGCAACTTCCTCGACCCCGGCAACATGCTGCTTTTGCTCAAGCAGTCGGCGCCGCTCGGGATCATCGCCCTCGGCATGACGATCATCATGATCAATGGCAATATCGATCTGAGTGTCGGGGCGACCTTCGCCTTGGCGGGCGTGGTACTGCTCGACAGCCTGAGCTGGCCGTTCATGGAGGACCTTGGCGACTGGGCCATCCCGCTGGCCTGGATGTTCGCGCTTCTGACCGGGATGGTGCTGGGCGCGATAAACGGGCTTATCGTGTGGAAGACTGGCGTCGATGCCTTCATCGTCACACTGGCCGCGATGCTGGGCTATCGCGGGCTCGTCTTCATGTATAATGGCGAACAACCGACCAGCAACATGAACTGGACCCTCGTGGATTTTGCAGAAGCGCAGTTTCTGGGGGTGCACACGCCGACATGGTTCCTGCTGGGCACCGCCGTCGTCCTGTGGCTGCTCATGACCCGGACCGTGCATGGACGCAACGCCTACGCGATCGGCGACAACCGCGAGGCTGCCGTGAATGCAGGCATCCGGGTCGGGCCGCACATCCTGTGGAACTTCGTGCTGATCGGGTTTCTCGCGGCGCTTTCCGCGGTCGTGTTCTTCTCTGAAAGCGGGTCGGTCAACCCCAATGACGGCATGCTGTTCGAGCTATGGGCCATCACCGCGGTCGTGCTCGGAGGGACCAAGCTCGCAGGCGGGTACGGGTCCATCATCTCGACCCTCGGCGGGGTGATCGCGATCCAACTGCTGCGCAAGGGGCTCGGGCATATCGGGGCGGATACGCAGACGGTCAATCTCGTGATCGGCCTGATCCTGATCGCGGTGCTGATCCTCGACCGCCACCTGAACCGCAAGGGAAAAGAGGAGTTGAAGATATGAACGATCCGACACCCGTGTTGCGCCTCGAAGGCATCGTCAAGACGTTTCCGGGGGTGCGCGCACTGGACGACGTGTCTTTCAACGTCCTGCCCGGCGAGGTCCACGCGCTCATGGGCGAGAACGGCGCCGGGAAATCCACCCTGATGAAAGTGCTCGGCGGCATCCATGCCCCCGACGAGGGACAGATCTTCATCGCCGAAGAGCCGACGGTGATGACCTCTCCGATCGATGCCAAGGCCAAGGGGGTCGTGTTCATCCACCAGGAACTCAGCCTCGCGGGCGAATTGAGCGTCGCAGAGAACATCTTTCTGGGCGAATTGCCGTTGAAGGGCCTTGGCGTGGTCGACTGGAAAAAGCTGTATGGCGACACCAACGCGATCCTGAAAACCCTGAACGTGGGCTTTGACGCGACGACACGGGTGGAGGATCTGTCCATCGCCAATCAGCAGATGGTCGAGATCGCGCGCGCCCTGACGGCCGATCCGCGCGCGGTGATCTTCGACGAGCCGACCGCATCGCTGACGGATGCCGAAAAGGTCGTGCTGTTCGATGTGATCGCGGATCTCAAGGCGCGCGGCGTCGGGATCATCTACATCTCGCACCGGATGGAAGAAATCTTCAAGATCACCGACCGGATCAGCGTGCTGCGTGACGGTGCGTGTCGCGGGACGCTGATAACACGCGAGACCGACGAAAACGAGGTGACGAAGCTGATGATCGGGCGCAGTCTCGACCTGACGCGCAACACGGTGCATCACGAGCTGGGCGATGTCGCCCTCGAGGTTCGCGGCTTGAGCTGTGGCGATCTCTACCGCGATGTGGATTTTGCCGTGCGCAAGGGTGAAGTGCTGGGCTTCTACGGCCTTGTCGGGGCCGGACGGACGGAAATCGCCGAGACGATTTTCGGCCTGCGCACCCCGTCGGCGGGTCAGATCCTGCGCGACGGGCAGAAGGTGAACATCGCGTCCCCCGTCGAGGCCATTCGGCTCGGAATCGCACTGGTGCCCGAAAATCGAAAGTCGCAGGGCCTTGTGCTTGGCATGAACTGTCGTGACAACATGACCTTGCCCCAAGTCGGTGACCTGACTGCGGGTCCCTTTGTCAGCGATGGTGCGGAAATCTCGATTTTCGATCAGTACCGCGACAAGCTGGACATCCGCACCCCCGGCTGGCGTCAGACCGTCGGCAACCTGTCAGGCGGCAATCAGCAGAAGATCGTCATCGGCAAATGGCTGTCGATGCGCCCCGATGTCCTGATCGTGGACGAGCCGACACGCGGGATCGACGTGGGCTCCAAGGCGGAGATCCACAACCTCATCCGGGATCTGGCGGCGCAGGGCTATGCGGTGATCGTCATCAGCTCGGAAATGCCCGAGGTGCTGCATGTCTCGGACCGCATCGTCGCGATGTATTCAGGACGGGTCATGCGCACATTCACCTCGGATGAAGTGACAGAGGATAACCTGATCCAGGCGATCTCGGGCATCTCTGCAGACAAGGTGGCCTAGGCGGCCGCGCCGGCCTGTCTGGAATGCGGGCGATCACGCGGCGCAAGGCGCGCGCTGCGCCCGCTCATTCCCACCACGGATCGATCGCGGCGATATCGGCGTCGGACCAGCCGAAATGATGCGCAAGCTCGTGCACATAGACATGCGCGACGAGAGTGCCGAGCGCGACGTTGCCGCGATCGGCCCATTCGTCGAGGATCGGCCGGCGGAAGAGCCAGATCGTGTCAGGGCCATGCGGCTGGTCCATCACCGATTTCTCGATCATCGGGATGCCGTCGTATAGCCCTGTCAGCCCGAAGGGATTGTCGATCGCCATCTCTTCAAGGATCATCTCGGGGGCGAAATCCTCGATGCGCAACGACACCTCCGCCGCTGCCGCACGGTAAGGGCCGGGCAGATTGGCTTGGGCCAAGCGCGCCATGGCGGCGATGTCCTCGAGGCTCGGAGCGGGACGGATCGTCCAGTCGTCGGTCATGCGGTCTCCTGTCTTTTCATATATGGACAAATCCGGGCGACAGCCACACTTCGCATCGTGCTTTTTGCATGGCCATTCGAAATGGCCCCTGTCGGTTGGCAGGATCGCGCATGGGTCGTGCCGCGCACCGTGATCCTGCCGCACGAGGTGAAGACCTGATCGGAAACGACCCTAAGCCTCGCCAACCAGGCGCAGGTGAGCACGGGTGAAAGGCGTGGGACGCGGCCGGACGCGCCGCCCGCCGGGAACGACGCGCGGTGCAGTGACCTCTGGATCTTCGACCACGGGTGTCACCTGCGTGCTCGCGATCTCGAATCTGCACGGCGTTCGTCCCGCTTCCCCATTCGTCACCAGAC
>JAWLGF010000123.1:0-4207 GCA_041685205.1 Roseovarius sp. | reverse complement strand
TCATGCGTCGTCTTGACGACGGTGGGTGTCTGGGTCCTCGATGACCTCGGACAGGTTTTCGTCGTCTTCGGCGGCGGCGCCGATGTCCTCGAAGAGCTCCGCGATCTCGAAGTCGGCGGCCTCCTCTTCCTCGGCGGCGGCGTCCTGGATCGTTCTGCCCTTGGCCTGAAGTTCGGCCTCGTTTTCCGTGCGGGCCACGTTGAGCTCGATCTTCGCCTCGACCTCGGGGTGCAGCGTGACGATCACGTCATGCAGGCCCAGTTCCTTGATCGGACGGCTCAGCGCGACCTGTTTTCGATCCAGCGTAAAGCCGTTCGCGGTCGCGGCCTCGGCCGCGTCGCGCGTGCTGACGGAGCCGTAAAGCGCCCCGTTGTCCGATGCCTGACGAATCACGATGAACTGCTGACCGTCGAGCTTCACGGCCATCGCCTCGGCTTCCTTGCGGGTTTCGAGGTTCTCGGCTTCGAGCTGCGCCTTGCGGGCCTCGAAATCGGCGATGTTCCGCGCCGAGGCCGACAGCGCCTTGCCCTGCCGCAGAAGGAAATTGCGCGCATAGCCAGGCTTGACGTCCACGACGTCGCCCATCTGGCCAAGCTTGGCCACGCGTTCCAGAAGGATCACTTGCATGGGTCTTGTCCTTATTTCACGGCATAGGGCAGAAGGGCGAGAAAGCGCGCACGCTTGATCGCCTTGGACAGCTCGCGCTGCTTCTTGGCCGACACGGCGGTGATGCGCGAGGGAACGATCTTGCCGCGCTCGGAGATGTAGCGCTGGAGAAGACGCGTGTCCTTGTAGTCGATCTTCGGCGCGTTATCGCCCGAGAAGGGGCAGACCTTGCGCCGACGGAAAAATGGTTTTGTCGCCATGATTTAACGTCCTTTCGTCAGGTAATGGATCAACGGCGTTCGCGACGTTCGCCGCGTTCTTCGCGCTTTTGCATCTGCACCGATGGACCGCTTTCGTGGGCGTCGACCTTGATGGTCAAGACGCGCATCACGTCGTCATGCAGGCGCATCAGACGCTCCATTTCCTGAACGGCCTGGGCGGGCGCGTCGGAGCGCAGAAAGGCGTAATGGCCCTTGCGGTTCTTGTTGATCTTGTAGGCCATCGTCTTGACACCCCAGTACTCGCTATCCACGAGGGTGCCGCCATTGTCGGACAGCACGGTACCGAAATGTTCGATCAGGCCTTCGGCTTGCGCGTTGGACAGGTCCTGACGCGCGATCATCACATGCTCGTAAAGCGGCATGTCGTCTCCATTTTTGTCAAGGCGCATTTCAAAGGCGGGTCAACCCTTTCGCGACCCGTCCACGAGAGGCTGCGCGGTTCAAACGTGATGCGAAAGGTGCGCCGCGTGTACATGGATGCCTCGCGATCCGCAAGCCCGATGCGCCGGAGACCTTGGTGACGGGCCGTCCGTGCACAGGCGACCCGCGGCCCTGTCAGGTGACCTCTTCGCGCAAGCTTTGCATGCGCGTGTTCAGAAGTTTCTGCGCGGTTTCATCCTTGAGGCGGCCGTCCTCGTCGAAGGCGTCCATGGCGCCGGCGACACAGACCGCCGGTCCGGGGATCAGGCGGGCCTGATGCTGCGACAGGCAGTGTAGGGTCATGAATTGCGCCGCCTCGCCCCCCGTGCGGCCGGCCGAGGCCGAGACAACGACTGTCGGCTTGTCCTTGAACGCGCTGCCGGGCACCCGGCTGACCCAGTCGAGCGCGTTCTTCAGAACGCCGGTGATGCCCTTGTTGTATTCCGGCGCTCCGATGACGACGGCATCGGCATCGATGATCTGTTGCACCAGCGTGTGAACCTTTTCGGGCACGCCATCGGCATCCTCGACATCGCCGTTGTAAAGCGGCAGGTCGAGATCGCCCTCGGTCACCTCCGCGCTGCCGAATGCACGCGCGGCGAGTATGATCAGCATCCGGTTATACGATCCCTTGCGCAACGATCCCGATAGGATCAGGAGTTTCGGGTCTGCCATCGTCGTTCTCCTTTGTTATCTCGATGCTGAAGACTTGGAGCGGGAAAGCCGCGTTGGCAATCGGGTTTTGGTCACATCCCCTGTGCGTTCCTGTTGTCGGAGCGAAACCTGCGGGTTTCCGCGCCAGCAAGACTGATCTGGCGGCATACGCGCCCTGTCAGGGAGACCCTTTTGGTGTATGTCAATCACCATGCGTATGTTCGAAAGCGATATTGACGTGCCGTGGCAACCTTGAGCGGCCCTGTTCGATGCCTCGTCACCGGCGCCAACAGCCGTCTTGGTCGGTTTCTGCAGGTGGCGTGGGCGGCTGAGCGCGGGCTTGCCCCGCTTTGGTGCGCGCGTCGGCCGCCGGCCGATATCGTCTGGGGGCCGGGCAGGGAACTGCCGGAGGTGCCGCGCTGTGCGGCGGTGGTCGCGCTTTGGGGCAGGACGGCGGGCGAGGCGCGGATCCTCGCACAGAACACCGACCTGGCGCGGGCCGCGCATCGCCTTGCACGACACTGCGGGGCCGGGCGCGTGATCCATCTGTCATCCGCGGCGATTTATGGCCCTGGCACGATGATGAGCGAAACGGGACACGCGGACCCGGCCAACGCCTATGGCGCGGCCAAGCTTGAGATGGAGCGCACCATCGCAGATCTGCCACGCGATGGCCTGCGACATGTCATCCTGCGGGTGGCGAACGTTGTCGGGGCCGACAGCCTGTCGGTTGCGCTGCGCGACAGCCATCATCCCGTGACCCTCGACCGCTTTGCCGACGGGGCGGGACCGCAGCGCAGCTATGTCGCGCCTGGGGATCTGGCGCGGGTCATCGCCGCGCTGCTGCACCTGCCGACGCAGGATCTGCCGGACGTTCTGAACGTCGCGGCGCCCGCACCCGTGGCGATGGCCGATCTTGCCCGGGCGGCCGGCCATCGCGTTGTCTGGCGTGCGGCGCCGGTCACGGCGCAGCCTTGCGTCTCGCTCGATACGGCGCGGCTTGAGCGGCTCCTGCCCGGTGTCGTCCGTAGCATCGCACCCGCGCAGATGATCGCGGACTGGCACCGACTTGAGGCGTTCGGCTGATCACGGGTGCAGGTCGGCCGATTTCGCTGCCGTCACATCGGGGTGAACGCGATTGCTCCAGTGGATCGGATCCCGGTATGATGCTGCGACGCCGAACCGTTTGGGCGCAAAACCGATTGGAGAGCGAGTTGCCGAGAATCATGTTTCAGAATCTGCGCTCTCTTCTTTCGAAAGTTCGATCCGCGAGGCCGGGGCGCCTGACCGAGTCAAGATTGCAAGTCCGGTGCGAAAGCCGCCCGGTCGATCCCGCCGCGCTTCTGGGCCGCGAGGCCGTCGAAGGAGATCTGACCGGTGCCACCGAGATATATTCCGGGCGGCGGATCCTCGTGACCGGCGCGGGCGGGTCCATCGGCTCGGAACTCTGCCGGCAACTGGCGCGGTGCCGGCCCGAGACGCTGATTCTGATGGATCACGGCGAGCATGTGCTGTTCGAGATCGAGCGCGAATTGCGCACGCTTGCGCCGGATCTCGACATCATGCCGATCCTCGGCTCGGTCTGTGATGCCGCACTCGTCAACGTGCTGATGAGCGCAAGGAAGATCGACGTCGTGCTGCACGCGGCTGCCTACAAGCACGTGCCGCTTGTGGAATCGAACGCCATCGAGGGGATGCGCAACAACGTCATCGGCACCCGCACGGTTGCCAATGCCGCGCGCGAGGCCGGGGTGGAACGGTTCATCCTCGTGTCCACCGACAAGGCGGTGCGCCCGACCTCGGTGATGGGGGCGTCGAAACGTTTTGCCGAAATGATCGTGCAGGATCTCGCTACCCGGTCCGAGCGCACGCGATTTTCCATGGTGCGATTCGGCAATGTCCTTGGCTCTTCGGGCTCGGTGATCCCTACATTCGCGGACCAGATCGCACGCGGCGGGCCGGTGACCCTGACGCATCCGGAGGTCACGCGCTATTTCATGACCATTCCCGAAGCCGTGCGGCTCGTGCTGATGGCGGGCACGTTTGCACATGACGGAGATGTCTTCGTGCTCGACATGGGAGAGCCCGTGGCGATCCGCGACATCGCGCGTCGCATGATCGAGGTTTCTGGATATTCGGTGCGCGACGCGGACAATCCCGGCGGCGATATCGAGATAGAGATCACCGGCCTGCGTCCCGGCGAGAAGCTGCACGAGGAATTGCTGATCGGCTCGGACATGCTGACA
>JAWLGF010000122.1:0-4214 GCA_041685205.1 Roseovarius sp. | reverse complement strand
ACGATGGCGCTGTCGACCCCACCGGACAGCCCGAGCAGCACCTTCGAGAACCCAGCCTTGCGCAGGTAATCGCGCAGGGCGAGGACTGTGGCGTTGTAATCCTGCTCCAACTCATCGGGCAGATGCGCGAGCGGGCCTTGTTCGGCCTGCCACCCCTCGGGGCCACGGGTGAAATCGACATGCGCGATGGCCTCTTCGAACATCGGCAGTTGCAGCGCCAGCGACCCGCCGGGGTTGAGCACGAAACTGCCCCCGTCGAAGATCTGGTCGTCCTGCCCGCCGACGAGGTTGAGATAGACCAGCGGCAGCCCCGTCTCGATCACCCGGGCGACCATGAGGTTCTGCCGCGTGGCGATCTTGCCGCGGTAATGCGGCGAGCCGTTGGGCACGAGGAGCATCTCGGCCCCGGTCTCTGCCAGTGTTTCCGCGACATCCTCGTGCCATGCATCTTCGCAGACCGGGCTGCCGATGCGCATCGGACCCACTGTATAAGGCCCTGCGACATCGCCGCTGGTATAAAGACGCTTTTCGTCGAATACCGTCTCGTTGGGCAGGTGGTGCTTGAAGACGCGCGTCGTGACGCGCCCGTCCCGCAGGATGTAATAGGCGTTGTGCAGCGCCGCGCCGTCCAGCGCCGGGCCGCCGATGGCGATGGCGGGGCCTTCGGCGCAGTCGCGCGCGAGCTGCTCGATGCTGGCGATCGCAGCCTTGTGGAAGGCCGGCTTCATCACGAGGTCTTGCGGATTGTAGCCGGTGATGAACATCTCGGGCAACGCGACCAAGTCGGCGCCGGCCTCGCGCGCCGCCTGCCATGCGCCGCGGGCACGCGCGGCGTTGCCCGCCAGATCGCCCACCGTCGCGTTGAGTTGTGCCAGTGTCAGGCGGAACCTGTCAGCCATGCGCATGCCCCCTTGCCCGCATCATGCGTCGAGACTTAGCAGATCGCCACGCGAGGAAAAGCCGATTTGGGCGAAACCCGTTGTCACGCCGACACGCCTTGAGTACCCTGCAAAGGCCTTCGAGCATGACTCGGGCGACCATATCGGGGCATGTATGACGACATCACTGAAAGGGTCGATCCTCGCATTGGCGGCGATGACCATATCGGGCGTGGCCACGTCCCAGGATGATGAGGTCGAGTCCAAGCAATACGAGGATGGCGGTATATACGAGGGCACCTTCGAGGACGGAAGGCGCCACGGCACAGGCACCTACACCCTGCCCAACGGCTACGAGTATTCCGGCACTTGGGTCGAGGGCGAGATCCGCGGTCAGGGTGTCGCCCGGTTTGCCAACGGCTCGGTCTACGAAGGCGCGTTCGAACAGGGCAAGCCGCATGGCGAGGGGCGCATCGTCTTTGCCGATGGCGGCACCTATGACGGAGACTGGACCGACGGCGAGATCACCGGCGAAGGGGTCGCGACATATTCCAGCGGCGACGTCTACGAGGGCGGGTTCCTGGAGGCGGCGCATCACGGGCGCGGCCGGATGGAAACGCCCTCGGGCTATGTCTACGAGGGCACCTGGCTGCGGGGCGTCAAGGACGGGCAGGCCACGATCACCTATCCCGACGGCGCGGTCTATGAAGGCACCGTCGTACGCGGCACACGCCACGGCGAGGGCAAGCTGACCATGCCCGACGGGCTGATCTACGACGGCGAATGGCGGAACGGCCAGATCGACGGGACCGGCACGCTGACGCAGGCCAATGGCGATGTCTACGAGGGCGAGCTGGTGGCCGGCCAGCGCGAGGGGACGGGCCGCGTCACCTATGCCAATGGTGATGTCTACGAGGGTGGGTTCGAAGATGACCGGCGCCACGGGCAAGGCACCTTCACCGGTCAGGACGGATACCGCTACGAGGGCGAGTGGCGCGCAGGCAGCATTTCCGGGACCGGCGAGGTACGCTATCCCGACGGATCCGTCTATGCGGGCGCGTTCCGCGATGACCTGCCCAACGGACAGGGCCGCATCACCTATCCCGACGGGTCCACCTACGAGGGGGACTGGATCGGCGGGGTGATCGACGGCACGGGAACCGCGACCTATGCCAGCGGCGCGGTCTACGACGGCGAATTCGCCGATGCCGAATATCATGGCCGGGGTATCATCACCTATCCCGACGGATACCGCTACGAGGGCAACTGGCGCCGCGGGCAGCGCCACGGAGAAGGCACCGCCACCTATTCCGACGGAACCGTCTATGAAGGCGCGTTCGCCGAAGGCACGCGCCATGGAGAGGGCGAAATCAAGATGCCCGACGGCTTCAGATACGAGGGGACGTGGCGCGATGGTGAAATTTCGGGATCCGGCGTGGCGCGCTACACCAATGGCGACGTCTATGAGGGCATGTTCGAGGACGGCACCCGGCAGGGCGAGGGCACCATGCGCTATGCCGACGGGGAAGAGGCCAGCGGCGACTGGCAAAACGGCGCCCTGACCCGCAATATCGAGACCACCGAATAAACGCCGCACCTGCTATGCAAATCAGACTGTGCGTCCTGCGTCGAGATCGTCCAGCACCTGGGCCGCACCTCGAAGCACCGCCGCGCGGCGGGCCTCGTCCATCTTGTCCCACGTCCGAAAGACGGGACCCATGCGCGGGTTGCGCGCAAAGCGCTCGCGGTGGCGGACGAGGAAGTCCCAGTAGAGCACGTTGAACGGGCACGCCCCCTTGCCCGTCTTTTGCTTCACCGAATAGGCGCAGTGGCCGCAGTAATCCGACATCTTCGCGATGTAATTACCAGACGATATATAGGGCTTGGACGCGATGATCCCGCCGTCGGCGAACTGGCTCATTCCGATGACATTGGGCGCCTCGACCCATTCATAGGCGTCGGCATAGACCGCGAGATACCATTCATGCACCTTCTCCGGGTCGATGCCCGCGAGCAGCGCGAAATTGCCGGTCACCATCAGCCGCTGGATGTGATGGGCATAGCCCTCGTCGCGGGTCTGGCCGACGGCTTGCGCGAGGCAGTTCATCTTGGTCTCGGCCCCCCAATAAAGCGGAGGCAGGGCGCGGGTGTGCCCGAGCGTGTTGCGCGCCGTGTAGTCGGGGCCTTCGCGGAAATAGATGCCGCGCATGTATTCGCGCCAGCCGATGACCTGCCTTATATAGCCCTCGGCGGCGTTGATGGGGACGCGGCCCGCCTGCCATTCCTCGGCGACGCGATTGCAGATCTCCAGAGGCCCGAGCAGCCCGATATTGAGATAGATCGACAGGATGGAATGATGCAGGAACCGATCATCCTGCAGCATAGCGTCCTGAAAATCGCCGAAACCCGGCAGCAGGTGTTTTGCGAAATGATCCAGAGCGCGGTGCGCTTCGGCCCGCGTCACCGCGAACCAGAACGGGCGCAACGCCCCGAAATTGCTGGGGAAGGTCGTCTCGACGAGATCGAGCACCGCCTCGGTCGTCTCATCGGGCGTGAACGCCATCGGCGCAGGCCGCAAGAGATCGGTCCTGGCGGGCTTTCGGTTGTCGTGGTCGAAATTCCACTTGCCGCCGGCGGGCTTGTCATCCTCCATCATGAGCCCGGTCTTGCGGCGCATCTCGCGGTAGAAATACTCCATCCGCAATTCTTTTCGCCCCTCGGCCCAGACGTCGAACTCGTCGAGGCTGCAGACGAAGCGGTCATCGGCAAGCTGCGTGATCTTGAGCGGGGCCGCGTCCAGCGCCTTGATCAGCCGCCATTCGCCTGGGCGTGTCGCCAGCACCTCGGTCGTGCCATGTTCCTCGGCGCGCCGCATCAACTCGCCCACGATTGAGCGTGTGGCGCTTGGATCGTCCATCTTGGTATAGGCGACCTGCCAGCCGTCCGCGCGCAGACCTTCGGCAAAATGCCGCATCGCCGACAGCACCAGCGCGATCTTCTTGGGGTGGTGGGGGACGTAGCGCGCCTCGTCCATGACCTCGGCCATGACCACGATATCGCTGTCCTTGTCGGCATCCCGCAACGCCGACAGGTCGGGCGACAGCTGATCGCCCAAGATCAGCACAAGACGCCTTACCATGGCACGCGTACGCCCTGCCAGTCGTAGAACTGGCCGGTATGCTCAACCGTCAGGCTGTCGATCACCGACAGCAGGTTCTGCGCGGCGTCCTCGGGCGGGACCGACGGGTGGCGGCTGACATATTTCTCGGTGAACGCGGTTTCGACCGTGCCGGGATGCAGCGCCACGCAAATCGCTTCGGGGTGCTTGCGCGAAAG
>JAWLGF010000002.1:102275-116278 GCA_041685205.1 Roseovarius sp. | reverse complement strand
TTTTTTCACATTGGCCTTCATGAGCCTCTTGACGGAGATCGAACCGATTTCCGGCAGGCTGATGTGCAAAAGTATGGTTTTGTAATCAGGCAAACTCTTCTTTGGTTCTTGGCTCAATCCAAGGCAGAGTTTATACTCTGCACGCGTTCCGAGACCAAAAATCGTCCGAAAATTGTATCCTCGAATCACGCAATGGCTCAGTGGGAAAGCGCCTGCGTCGACGCTTCCCACTTGGACAAGGGACTTGCTGTTACAAAATTCACAAGTCTGCCGCTCAGGCTGTCTTGGGCCGGCGCAGAAAGGCAATCGCCCCGAGGGAACTCAACAGAAGCCACATGCCGGCCGGCAGAGGGACCGCCGTCAGCGCCGCTGCGTCGCTTGCGACAGATCCGGACAGCGACCCGGGCAGCAAGAGACCTGTTTCCGTCCGGTCAGGGCTGACGGAGCCGTCATCGACGGGTGACAGCACCGGAAAGGTCACGGGGTCGGATGCGGCAAGGTCCATTGATCCAGCGCCATGGGTCGTCTTGATCCACAGAAACACGGTGTCGCGCATTTCCCCGAAATCCACAACGATATCCTCGCGGCTCGCGCTTTTTTCGTTCCACGGATTGTAGGCCACGTGCCACGCGCCAGCGGTATATCCACACTCCAGGCATGTGCCCCATGCGCCGTCGTCCTGCCGGCGTCCGTCCTCGCGGGTCGACCATTTCAGGTATCCGCCGAAGTTCGCATAGCCTCCGGTCGTCGGCGCCGCGAATGACAGGGCGGCGCGATCGACATCGTGCAGCGTGATCAGATGATCTTGTTTCTGGGAGAGGGTCACGGTGGCGGCCGAAGCACCTGACACGGCGAAGAAAGCGGCAGCGAGAACCGCACCGAAGATCGAAGTTTTCATGATATGTCCCTAGAATGCAAGCTTGGTCGAACGTGACCTGCTCTTGCGACAATCTGCATATAAGGACAAAAACAATCCAGTGAAGCGTCAAACCCGCGAAAAGTGCAGCGACAGGCCTCGTATCGCCCGTAACGTTACGTCACATCTCGGCCCGTCCCCTTCAGCCTGACCGAAACTCAACCCGACGCTTCAGGAACTGCGTCGCTCGAATCGAGACACGCTTCGAGTCGCCTGTGGTCAGGAACAACGTGTCGTCGCCGCGCCCGCGCATGTCGGGGTGACGCATCAGGTAATCGGCCAGGCTGTCGGCCACGAGACGCGGCTGCGAATAGACCGCCACCTCGGGCCCGAGGGCCGCGCGAAACACGTCTTCGACCAGCGGATAATGCGTACAGCCCAGAACGGCGGCTTGCGGATTCGGCATCTTGCGCGTCAGGGCGTCGACATGCGACCTCACCAGCGCCTCGGCTAGGATCATGTCGCCCTCTTCTATGGCGTCCACGACGCCGCCGCAGGCCTGTGCCTCGACATCGACGCCGATGGCGCGGAAGGCCAGCTCGCGCTGGAAGGCACGGCTTGCCACCGTGGCGGGGGTGGCGAACAAGGCGACGGTCTTGACGGCCACTTCGCGCGGCGGCGAATTGTCGCCCCACTGGCGTTCCGTTAGCGCCTCGATCAGCGGCACGAATACACCGAGCACGCGCTTGTCCCGGGGCACCCACGTTTCCTGCATGCGGCGCAGGGCGGCGGCCGAGGCCGTGTTGCACGCCAGGATCACCAGATCGCAGCCCGCCTCGAACAGCCGCGCGACCGAGGCCGTGGTCAGATCGAGGATGTCATCCGCGTCGCGCACGCCGTAGGGCGCATGCGCGTTGTCGCCCAGATAGACCAGCGGCAGATCGGGCAACCGGGTACGCACCGCGTCCCAGACCGTCAGCCCGCCCAGACCGCTGTCGAAGATCCCTACCGCCATGCCGCATACCGTTTCCGGGGTCAGTCATACTCGAACCCGATCTCGCCTGCCGCGACCGGGCTTGGCGACAAGTCATACGTCTTTGTGCGCAGGAACGCCATCAGCGATTTCGTGTCGCCGGCATGACGTGAAAGCTGCGCGCGGGGTATGGGGTCGCCGATGACGACGCGCACGGGCGTATCCACCCGCTTGCGGAATTCCTTGATCAGAAGGCCCATGCGCAAGGTATAATGAAGATGGCTTGCGAGCTGGAACAGACGGCTTGTATGCCCGTCGAAATAGACCGGCACGACAGTCGCCTCGCTCTTGCTGATCATCCGGGCGGTGAACCCGCGCCAGCCGGGATCAAGCGGGCGCGAGAACGGCTTGGCCGCCGTGCTGACGGTGCCGCCGGGAAAGACGCCTATGGCCCCGCCCTGCCCCAGATACTCCAGCGCGCTCTTGCGCGTCGCGAGGTTTAGCGCCAACGCCTCCTTGCTGCCGTCGAAGTTGATCGGCAGGATGACGCGCGCGAGATCCGGGGCCTTGCGGAACACCTGATGCGCGAGAATGCGGAAATCCCCGCGCGTGCGGTTCAGGATGTGTCCCATCATAAGACCGTCCAGAATGCCGTAAGGATGATTGGCGATCAGCACCAGCGGGCCATTGCGCGGGATATTGTCCAGCCGGCCGCCCACGACGTCGAGGGTCAGGCCGTAGCGCTCGACGATCACTTGCCAGAAATCGCGGCCCAAGGCGACATCGCGCTCGTAGCCCGCCGCCCGCTTGATCAGCCCGATGCGCCCGGTGAGGTTTTCCATCGTTCGGATCATCGCGCGCCCGCCCCTGGTCTGCGCGGAATGGGCGTAAGAGATATCACGGGCAATATGGCGCTGGTGCTGCAACGGTCGCTCCTCTTGTCAGGCGTGTGGCCCTTGAAGATTACACGACGCTTTTGCCCAGTTCCCGTGAAGCTTTCGTGACGATCAATCCGCCACCTGTTTCAATGGCTTATTCTGCCGCCTGCGCCATTTTCGGACCGCCCGCGCGGATCGTCGCCAGAAGTTCCTCGCGGCGTTTTTCCGCCTTGGCCGCGTTGGCCTGCTTCACCGGGCCGAAACCCTTGATCGACAACGGCAGCTCGGCCAGCGCGATGAGCGCGTCGCGCGTGGCCGCGTCGCATCTGGGCAGAACCTCGGCTATGTCGGCCTCGTATTGCCGGATCAGCGCGCGTTCCATCTTGCGCTCGGACGTGTAGCCGAACGGATCAAGCGGTGTGCCGCGCAAGACCTTCAGCCGCGCCAGCAGGCCAAAGCCCTTCAGGATCGCCGGACCGAAGGCGCGCTTTTGCGGCCGCCCGTCGGCGCCAGTCCTGGACAGCACCGGCGGGGCAAGATGGAAGGTCATCCGAAAATCACCCTCGAACTGGGCGCGGGCCTTTTCGGCAGTTTCCAGATGCAGGCGGGCGACCTCGTATTCATCCTTGTAGGCCAGCAGCTTGTGATAACCCTTCGCGACCGCCTCGCGCAGGCCCGAATCCTCGATCCCGTCCAGCATCCGGCGGTAGCGTTTCACCAGCCGCTTGCCCTGATAGGCGTGCAGATGCGCCGCGCGGGTTTCGATCTTCTGCTCGGGCGTGTCGGGCTTGGCCACGACATTGGGCGTCAACAGCTTTTCCACCTCACCGGGGTAAAGCGCCGCCCAGCGACCCACCTCGAAGGCGCGCAGGTTGGCATCGACCGCCGCCCCGTTGAGTCGCACAGCCTGTGCGATCGCATCATGGCTCAGCGGGATCAGCCCGCGCTGCCATGCCGCCCCGAAGATCATCATGTTGGAATAGATCGAATCGCCCATCACCGTCTTGGCCAGCTCGGACGCGTCGAAGAGCTGCACCCCGTCGCGCAGACGCGCCTCCAGCGAAAGCCGCAGCCGGTCCGTGGGTAGCCGGAACTCGGCATCCCGGGTGAAATCGCCGGTCATGATCTCGTGGCTGTTGACCACCGCGCCTGTCTTGCCCGCGCGCGTCAGACCCAATGTCGCGGATCCGGCGCTGACCACCAGATCGCCCCCGATCAGCGCGTCGCATTCCCCCGTCGCCACGCGGATCGCGTTGATATCGCCGGGGTTCTCGGCGATGCGGCAATGGATATGCACCGCGCCGCCCTTCTGGGCCAGACCAGCCATTTCCATCATGCCGGCGCCCTTGCCGTCGATCTGTGCCGCCTGCGCCATCACCGCGCCGATGGTCACCACGCCGGTGCCGCCCACGCCTGTGATCACCACGTTATGCGTGCCATGGATTTCGGGCAGTTCGGGGTCGGGCATGTCCGGCAGGGTCAGATCCGTGGTGCTTTCCTTGCGCGGGGTCGCGCCTTCGAGCGTGACGAAGGACGGGCAGAACCCCTTTAGGCACGAAAAATCCTTGTTGCAGCTCGACTGGTCGATCGCCCGCTTGCGGCCCAGTTCGGTCTCGACCGGCACGATCGCCACGCAATTGGACTGCGCCCCGCAATCGCCGCAGCCTTCGCAGACATCGGTGTTGATGAAGACGCGCTTGTCGGGATCCGGAAAATTGCCGCGCTTGCGGCGGCGACGCTTTTCGGCAGCACAGGTCTGGATGTAAAGAAGCACGCTGACCCCCTCGACCTCGGCCAGCCGCGCCTGCACCTTCGGCAGGTCCGCGCGCTCGGCGATCTCGGCACCCCGAGGGAAGGCCTTTAGATCGACATTCTCCTTCTCGTCATGGACAACCGCCAGATGCTTCACGCCCATGGCTTTGAGTTCTGCGGCGATGCGCGGCGCGTCGAGCCCGCCATCATTGCCCTGTCCGCCGGTCATCGCGACGGCGTCGTTGTAGAGGATCTTGAAGGTGATGTTGGTGCCCTGCGCCAGGGCCGCGCGAATGGCCTGCACCCCGGAATGATTGTATGTGCCGTCCCCGAGGTTCTGGAACACATGCTTGCGCGTGGAAAACGGCGCCTCGCCGATCCAATTGGCCCCCTCGCCGCCCATGTGGGTGAAGCCGGTAGTGTTGCGATCCATCCACTGCACCATGTAGTGACAGCCGATCCCGGCATAGGCGCGGCTGCCCTCGGGCACCACCGTCGAGGAATTATGCGGGCAACCCGCACAGTAATACGGCAAGCGGCTGGCGATCTGCTCGGCATTGTCGCCAGCGCGGGCCTCGGACAGGGACGTCAGCCCGGCCTTGATACCCTCGGTGCCGCGCCCCTCTTCGATCAGGATGCCGCCCAGCTTTTCGGCGATCCATATGGGGTCGAGCGCGCCGCGCGTCGGGAACAGTTCCTCGCGGTGCATGCCGCCGGCACCGCCCTTGTACCAGCCATAGACGCGGCGCCCGCGGCGGTCGTCGAAAATCGCCTCCTTGATCTGCACCTCGATCAGCTTGCGCTTTTCCTCGACCACCACGATCAGCTCCAGCCCCTCGGCCCAGTCATGGAACCCCTTCATGTCGAGCGGAAACGTCTGCCCGACCTTGTAGGTCGTCAGGCCCAGCCGTTCGGCCTCGGCCGCGTCGATGCCCAGAAGCTCCAGCGCGTGCACCAGATCCAGCCAGTTCTTGCCCGCGGCGACAAAGCCGATCTTCGCGCCCGGCTTGCCCCACATGCGCTTGTCCATGCGGTTGGCATGGCTGAATTCCTCTGCCGCGAACCGCTTGTAGTCGATCATCCGCGCCTCTTGCGCGTGCGGCGTGTCGTGCAGCCGGATGTTCAGCCCGCCCTCGGGCAGCGGCACGTCCGGGTTGACCAGCCGCATCCGGTCGGGGCGGCCATCGACGACGGCCGTCGCCTCGACGGTGTCCTTCATCGTCTTGAGACCGACCCAGACCCCCGCAAACCGGCTGAGCGCATAGCCATAGATCCCGTAATCGAGGATCTCCTGCACGCCGGCGGGGCTGACCACCGGCATGTAGGCATCCACCAGCGCCCATTCGCTTTGATGCAGCACGGTCGAGGATTCGCCGGTATGGTCGTCGCCCATGGCCATCAGCACGCCCCCAAGCGGCGAGGTGCCGGCCATGTTGGCGTGGCGCATCACGTCGCCAGATCGGTCCACGCCCGGGCCCTTGCCGTACCACAGCCCGAAGACGCCGTCATATTTGCCCTCGCCGCGCAGTTCCGCCTGCTGGCTGCCCCAGAGGGCCGTCGCGGCCAGATCCTCGTTCAGGCCTTCCCTGAACGTCACGTTGGCCTCGGCCAGAAACGTCTCGGCGCGGCGCATCTGCATGTCCACGGCCCCCAGAGGCGAGCCGCGATAGCCGGTGACGTAGCCGGCCGTGGCGCGCCCCGCGGCGCGGTCGCGCGCGGCCTGCATCAGCATCAGCCGCACAAGGGCCTGGGTGCCGTTGAGAAGCACCGGTGATTTTTCCAGATCAAACCGGTCGTTCAGCGTGATGTCCTGTCTGGTCATGTCATACCCCACGGTTGATCGTCACCCGCTCATCTTAACCGAAAACAAGGTCATAATATATGACTTACCAAGCAGAAACTGGCGAAAAAGCCACGGTCTCGCTGGCGCGGTATCGGGAATGTCTGCTATTGCATCATCCGGGATGGCGATTTCAGAAAGTTGCAGTCATGGATTGGGACAAGCTCAGGATATTTCACGCAGTGGCGGATGCGGGCAGCCTCACCCATGCGGGCGATCAGTTGCACCTGTCGCAATCGGCGGTGTCCCGACAGGTGCGCGCGCTTGAGGAAACGCTGAACGCGACGCTGTTTCACCGTCATGCGCGGGGGTTGATTCTCACCGAGCAGGGCGAGCTTTTGTTCGATGCCACCCGCGCCATGCTCAAGCGCCTGGATGCGGCCACCGCGCGCATCCGCGACAGCGAGGAAGAAGTCTTTGGCGAGCTGCGCGTCACCACGACAACCGGCTTTGGCACGCTCTGGCTCGCGCCGCGCCTGACCAAGCTTTACGACAAGTACCCGGATCTCAAGATCGACCTGATGCTCGAGGAGCGCGTGCTCGACCTGCCGATGCGCGAGGCCGACATCGCCATCCGCATGAAAGAACCGTCGCAGGCCGACCTCATCCGCAAGCGGCTGATGAGCGTTCACATGTGCCTTTACGCCACCCACGCCTATGTGGCGCGGCATGGCGCGCCGGACCGCGTCGAGGATCTGCAGCATCACCGCCTGATCTGCCAGAATCCGCGGTCGGCCCAGGTGGGGGCGGCGGCCATGCTGGTGCGCGAACTGGCGACCAACGACATCAACTCGCTGCTGACGGTGAACAACTATTTCGGCGTGCTCCAGGGCGTGCTGAACGGGCTTGGCATCGGCGTGCTGCCTGACTACTTGATTCGCGATTTTCCGGAACTTGAGCACGTCCTGCCGGATGTCGCATCGAACGAGGTGCCTGTCTTTCTTGCCTATCCAGAAGAGCTGCGGCACTCCAAGCGGATAAGCGCTTTCCGGGATTTCGTGCAGGAAGAGATCATAGCGTACCGGAAAAAGGCGAAAATACAGGCACTTGGATGACACTCCGCGCAAGAGGTGCGCCGGTCATGCAAACCCGACATATCCGCCATGCCACGCTCGCGGCATGTTTCGCCTTGATCGGATAAACAGTGCTTCCTAGGTGATGAATATGACGGTGATCGCCGCACGGTAATCATCATCATACCTCCCTGTTGGACTGAGGCCGAGCCCCCGTGCTCGGCCTTTTTTTGTTCTGGAACGATACGCACGGATCCCGTTGCCAAGCCAACAGCCCATTTCCGCGCCCATCCTGCCGGAAAAGACCAGTCCCTCCATGCGCGCGCGCCACGCGTGGCCCCGGCCCCCTTCCACCCGCTGCGGCCTTGCTTTACACACGCGCGCAATCCGCACAGCGAAAGAGGTCGCCACATGTCAGAGCCGTCCATCACGCCCGATCTCGTCGCGGCCCATGGGCTCAAGCCCGACGAGTACGATCGCATCCTTCAGATCATCGGGCGTGAGCCGTCTTTCACGGAACTGGGCATCTTCTCGGCCATGTGGAACGAGCATTGTTCCTACAAATCCTCCAAACGCTGGCTGCGCACCCTGCCGACGACGGGCCCGCAGGTCATTTGCGGCCCGGGCGAAAACGCGGGTGTCGTCGATATCGGTGACGGACAAGCCCTCGTCTTCAAGATGGAGAGCCACAATCACCCCTCTTACATCGAACCCTATCAGGGGGCCGCGACCGGCATGGGCGGCATTCTTCGCGACGTTTTCACGATGGGCGCGCGGCCGATTGCCTCGATGAACGCGCTCAGCTTCGGCAGCCCCGATCACCCCAGGACCCGCCAGCTCGTGCATGGCGTGGTCGAGGGCATTGGCGGCTACGGCAACTGCTTTGGCGTGCCATGCGTCGGCGGCGAGGTGCGGTTCGATCCGGCCTATGACGGCAACTGCCTTGTGAATGCCTTTGCCGCCGGCCTCGTCGAGGCGGATCAGATCTTCTATTCGGCCGCCTCGGGCGTCGGCATGCCGGTGGTCTATCTCGGTGCCAGGACCGGGCGCGACGGGGTCGGCGGCGCCACCATGGCCTCGGCCGAGTTTGACGACACGATCGAGGACAAGCGCCCCACCGTGCAGGTCGGCGATCCGTTCACCGAAAAACGGCTGATGGAGGCATGCCTTGAACTGATGCAGACCGGCGCGGTGATCTCGATCCAGGACATGGGCGCGGCGGGCCTGACCTGTTCGGCGGTGGAAATGGGTGACAAGGGCGGGCTGGGTATCAAGCTGCAACTCGACGCGGTGCCGCAGCGCGAGGCGAACATGACCGCTTACGAGATGATGCTGTCGGAATCCCAGGAACGCATGCTCATGGTGCTGCGCCCGGACAAGGAGGCCGAGGCCCGCGCAGTGTTCGACAAATGGGATCTCGATTTCGCCATCGTCGGCGAGACGCTGGCCGAGGACCGCTTCCTTGTGATGCAGGGCGACGCCGTCAAGGCCGATCTGCCGCTGGCCACGCTCGCAGGATCGGCACCCGAATATGACCGTCCCTATGACGATCCCGCCCCGGCCGAGCCGCTCCACCCCGCAACGGTCCCCGGCATCGACCCGATCGACGCGCTGCGCGCCCTCATCGCCTCGCCGAATTACTGCGCGCGCAACTGGGTGTTCGAGCAATACGATACCATGGTGATGGCCGACACCGCGCGCACCCCGGGTCAGGGCGCGGGTCTGGTGCGCGTGCACGGCACCGAGAAATTGCTGGCCTTCACCGCGGACGTGACCCCGCGTTACGTCGCCGCTAACCCCGAAGAGGGTGGCAAGCAGGCCGTGGCAGAGGCGTATCGCAACCTCTCTGCGCTCGGGGCCACGCCGCTCGCGGCCACCGACAACCTGAATTTCGGCAACCCCGAAAAACCCGAGATCATGGGCCAGTTGGTGCATGCCATCCACGGCATCGGCGCAGCCTGCGCCGCTCTCGACATGCCGATCGTGTCGGGCAATGTCTCGCTCTACAATGAGACCGACGGCACGGCGATCCTGCCCACGCCGACCATTGGTGCGGTCGGGCTGATCACGGATCCCGAGACGGCGATCACAGGCACGGCGCGCGACGGACATGTCGCGCTGCTGCTTGGCGAGACCGCGGGTCACATGGGGCAATCGGCGCTGCTGGCCGAGGTGTTCAACCGCACCGAAGGCGACGCGCCCCCCGTCGATCTCGACGCCGAAAAGCGACACGGCGATTTCATCCGCGAGAACTGCGCCTATATCAGGGCCTGCACCGATCTGGGCGATGGCGGGCTGGCACTGGCGGCCTTCGAGATGGCCGAGGCGGCGGGCATTGGCATTCGCCTCGACACGGGCGACACCGCCACGCTCTTCGCCGAGGATCAGGGCCGTTACCTCATCGCCTGCAATTTCGACGCGGCCGAGGCGCTGATGATCGCCGCCGGGCGCGCGCAAGTGCCGCTCTGGACCGTCGGCCGCTTCACTGGCGACACCGTCCGCATGGGCCAAATAGAGGCCCCGCTGTCGGAATTGTCGAACATCTACCGCTCCAGCTTCGGCGTGACCTTCGCCTGAGCCGGGACGCGACACGCACCCTTGCGCTTGGGAGGCGCCAGTTCTATTTTCAAAGAGAAAAGGCAACAATCAAGGTATGCAAGACAATGCTGGCATCCGATCTCGAAGCCATGATCCGCGCCGAACTGCCACAGGCCCAGATCCGGGTTCAAGGCGATGACGGCGTACACTTCTCTGCGGAAGTCATCGATGAAAGCTTCCGGGGCATGAACCGCGTCCAGCAGCAGCGTGCCGTCTATGCGGCACTCAAGGGCAAGATGGACGGGCCGGACGGTGCGGTACACGCACTCGCGCTCACGACGAAAGCCCCTGATTGATCTGATGGAGGCACGGTACGTCGCCCTGCTGATCCTCGTGCCCTTCGTTGCCGTGTTCGCCTACGCCACATGGCACGAATATCGAAGGTTCAAGCACGAGGGACGCAGCACTTACGGGCTAACCTACGATCCCGAAACCAACACCACGCATGTCAACGCGTTGCCCGAGGACGAAGACGGGTTTGACCCCCGGCAATTCAACCCAGAGGATGGGTTCGGCGACGAAGCCGGCGAAGACCTGCAGGCCCGTGCAAACGACACTGATGAGCTCAACGAAGACGACAAAACACAGGATGGCCGCACATGACCGATGCCAAGACCCGCATTGAAGACACCGTCAAATCCAGCGACGTGGTGCTCTATATGAAAGGCACCAAAGACATGCCGCAATGCGGCTTTTCCAGTCGTGTCGCAGGTGTCCTGAATTTCATGGGAGTAGAGTTCCAAGATGTGGACGTGCTCGCCGATGAAGAGATCCGTCAGGGGATAAAGGATTATTCAGACTGGCCCACGATTCCGCAGCTTTACGTCAAGGGTGAATTCGTCGGCGGCTGCGACATCATCACCGAGATGACCCTGTCGGGCGAGCTTGACCAGCTTCTCTCGCAGAACGGCGTCTCCTTCGACAAGGCGGCCGCGGACAAGATCCGCGATGCCAACGCCTGATCGACGAGGCCTGTTTCGAGGCCCTCGATTGCCGCGCATGGGCGGGGGGGTCAGGCGGGAAACCACAGCGCCCGACCGTGCCCGTTTGCACGCGACAAACGCGAATCGCGTTCTCGACAAATGGCGTCCTTTGCGCCATCGTCCACCCAGATCTCCTCTCAAGAAGGTCGCGCAATGCCCGATGACAGCCTCGTCGACGACCGTGGTGACGGGCTCGCCCGGCTCGTCGCGATCATGGCCCGGCTGCGCGATCCGGACACTGGGTGTGCCTGGGACCTCGCGCAGGATTTTTCGACGATCGCGCCCTACACCATTGAAGAAGCTTACGAAGTCGCCGACGCGATCGAGCAGGAAAACTGGTCCGAGCTGCGCGGCGAGTTGGGCGATCTGCTGCTACAGGTGGTGTTTCACGCGCGGATCGCCGAGGATCGCGGCCTTTTTGACCTGACCGACATCGCAAACGCGATCAGTGACAAGATGATCGCGCGTCACCCGCATGTGTTCGGCGATGAAAGCCCCGACAAGACCGCAGAGCAGCAAACCCGCGACTGGGAAACCGTCAAGGCGAAAGAGCGTGCCGCGGATGACAAGTCCGGGACACTGGACGGTGTGGCGCTCGGGCTTCCTGCCTTGCTTCGGTCGGTCAAGCTGCAAAAGCGCGCCGCGCGTGTCGGATTCGATTGGCCGGAAACAACACATGTTATCAACAAGCTTCTGGAAGAAGCTCAAGAGCTGCATGAAGCGGCTGAAACGGGCGATCCGGATCATATCGAGGAGGAATTCGGCGATCTGATGTTCGTCATGGCCAACCTCGCGCGACATATGGACCTGTGCCCCGAGACGGCCCTGCGCCGCGCAAACGCCAAGTTCACCCGCCGGTTCGAGCGGATCGAGGCGCTGCTTCACGCCGACGGCAAGACACCGTCCGACTCCGACCTCGCGGAAATGGATGCGCTCTGGACCCGCGCGAAGGCCGAGGAACGCGGCGAGATCTGATCCCGCCGGCGTTTCTTCTTGGCACAAATACCCGAATCCAACGCTTTGCATAAGCGCCGTCACCCGAGCGCAGTGCTGCACCGTTTGCAGGTGCCCGGATGCGTGTGCGTCCCGACATCGGGCAGGATCTTCCAGCACCGCTGGCATTTGCGACCCTCGGCGCGTTCGAAAACCACGCCGACCGTGTCGATCTCCGGCAGGCGGAACGCCTCGGACGGGCGCGGGTCGGCGGTCAGTGAGATGTCGGAGGTGATGCAGATGTCCTCGAAATTGACGGATTTCAGCGCGTCCAGCATCTGCGGGTCGCGCACATGTACGGTCGGCGCCGCCTCGAGGCTTGCCCCGATCACCTTGTCGGTGCGCTGCACCTCCAGCGCCGCCGTCACGACCCGCCGCGCGGCCCTCACCTTGGCCCATTTCGCTGCAAGCGGCTCGTCAAGCCAGTCAGCCGGCGTTTCGGGGATATCCATCAGGTGCACCGAGCTGTCATCGCCCGGGAACCGCTCCAGCCAGACCTCTTCCATGGTAAAGACGAGCACCGGCGCAAGCCATGTGGTCAGCCGGTGGAACAGAAGGTCGAGCACGGTGCGCGCCGCGCGCCGCCGGGGCGTGTCGCCGTCGCAATACAGCGCATCCTTGCGGATGTCGAAGTAAAAGGCCGACAACTCGACCGTGGCAAAGTTGAAGACCTGCTGATAAACGCCCTGGAAATCATAGGCGTCAAAGCCTTTTCTCACCTTGTGGTCGAGCTCGGCCAGACGGTGCAGGACCCACCGCTCCAGCTCGGGCATCTCGGAAGGCTCGACGCGATCGGAGTCGGAAAAATGCGCGAGTGATCCCAGCATGAAACGCATCGTGTTGCGCAGCCGGCGATAGCCGTCGGCAACACCCTTCAGGATCTCCGGGCCGATCCGCAGGTCGGCCGTATAATCCGCCTGCGCCACCCAGAGCCGCAGGATATCGGCGCCGTATTGCTTGGTCACGTCGTCCGGCGCCACGGTGTTGCCGAGCGATTTGGACATCTTGTTGCCCTTCTCGTCCAGCGTGAAGCCATGCGTCAGCACCCCGCGATACGGCGCATGGCCGATCGTGCCGCAGGCCTGCAGCATCGAGGAATGGAACCACCCGCGATGCTGGTCGGTGCCTTCGAGGTAAAGATCGGCGAGGCCGTCCTCGGACCCGTCCGCGCGGTCGCGTAGCACGAAGGCATGGGTGGAGCCTGAATCGAACCATACGTCGAGGATGTCATCGACCTTGTGCCAGTCGTCGGGATCGACGAGGCCCGACAGGAACCGGTCCTTGGCATTTGTTTTATACCACGCGTCCGCACCCTCGTCCTCGAAGGCCGCGAGGATGCGCGCATTCACCTCTTCATTGCGCAATAGATAATCGGAATCCGTCGGTTGCGCGCCTTTCTTGACAAAACACGTGAGCGGCACGCCCCAGGCCCGCTGGCGCGAGAGCACCCAGTCGGGCCGCGCCTCGATCATCGCGTGCAGACGATTGCGCCCGGTTCTCGGCGTCCATGTCACCAGCTCGTCGATGGACCGCAGCGCGCGTTCACGGATGGTGGTGCCGTAGGTGTCGTTGCCGTCGCCGACCGGCCGGTCGATGGCCGCGAACCATTGCGCGGTGTTGCGGTAGATCACCGGCGCCTTCGACCGCCAGGAATGCGGATAGCTGTGCTTGATCTTGCCGCGTGCCAGAAGCCCCCCGACGTCCACGAGCTTGTCGATCACGGCCTTGTTGGCATTCCCTTCCTTGCCCTTGCGGTCTAGGATGTGGGTGCCGCCGAAGAACGGCAGATCGAGGCGGAAGCTGCCATCGTCAAGCACGTTGTACGTGATCACCTGATCGAGCATGCCAAGCCCTTGATAAAGCTCGTATTCCTCCATCCCGTGGCTGGGCGCGCAATGCACGAACCCCGTGCCTTCCTCGTCGGTGACGAACTCGGCGGCACGGAAATCGCGCGGGGCGTCCCACTCTGCGTTCGCGCCATCGGCCCCGGCAAGCGGGTGCCTGATGGTCAAACTTGCAAGTTCTTCCGTCGTGACGTCGCGCACCCGGCGATACATGCCGCCATCGAGCCGCGCGCGCGTCATCGTGTCCTCGGCAAGGTTGTCGGCAAGAATCAG
>JAWLGF010000002.1:0-102175 GCA_041685205.1 Roseovarius sp. | reverse complement strand
ACCCATACAGTGAAGCTTTCCTTGTCGTGATATTCCACCTCCGCCTCGGCGAGCGCCGTTTTTTCCACCGGCGACCACATCACGGGCTTGGAGCCCTGATACAAGGTGCCGTTCATCAGGAAGGTCTGGAATGCCTGGGCGATGATCCGCTCTGCACGGTAGTCCATCGTCAGGTACGGCCTGTCCCATTTGCCGGTCACGCCAAGCCGCTTGAACTCGTCGCGCTGCACGCCGATCCAGCCTTCGGCGAATTCCCGGCATTCGCGGCGGAACTCAACGATGTCGACCTTGTCCTTGTCCATGCCCTTGGCGCGGTACTGTTCCTCGATCTTCCACTCGATCGGCAGGCCGTGACAATCCCAGCCGGGGATGTAGCGCGCGTCGCGCCCCATCATCTGCTGGCTGCGTACCACCAGATCCTTGAGGATCTTGTTGAGCGCGTGCCCGATATGCAAATGCCCGTTGGCATAGGGCGGGCCGTCATGCAGGGTAAAGGGCGCCCGCCCTGCTGCCGTCTCGCGCAGCCGGTCATAGATGCCGATCCGCTCCCACCGGGCGAGCCATTCGGGCTCGCGCTTGGGCAGGCCGGCGCGCATCGGAAAATCGGTTTTCGGTAGGTTGAGCGTGTCTTTGTAATCGGGCGTGTCGGAACACATGGGTGACGTCCTTTGTCACTGGGCATTAAAATCTCGGGGGTACTGGGCGGCGCGATGTGACACGCCTGATATCCCGGCGGCTCGGACAGGTCAGAGCGCCGGGCCTGTAATTCGAATGAGGATCGCCCATATCCGCGTCATGGCCTGGGTTATAGGCGCGGCTCGGAGAGACGTCCAGAGGGGGGATTGTCTCTGCCACCGCGGCGCTCCACATATGCGGCATGAGCACCGCCCTGCCCCCACGTTTCGACATCACCCGCCCCGAGATCGAGCGGGTGGTCGCGTCTTTCTATGCATCTGTGCGCGTGCATCCGGGGCTGGCGCCCGTCTTTGCGGTGCACGTCCACGACTGGCCCGCGCATGAGGCGAAGGTGGCCGATTTCTGGGCCAACGCGATCCTGCACGAGCGGTCCTATGACGGCAGCCCGATGACCGCGCATGTGCAGGCGCGCAACGTGCGCCCAGGCATGTTCTCGACCTGGCTCGATCTCTTCGACAGCGTGGTTCGGGAGGAGTTGCGCGCAGATCAGGCCGCCGCGTGGTCCGCGTTGGCGCATCGCATCGGGCGCAGCCTGCGGGCCGGCGTGGTCGAACGCGAGACACTCGCAGGTGGCGTGCCGAAACTCACGTAGCCGTCATGTCGCGCCGCGGCCCCGCGCCCAAGCTGTTTTCTCAGCAAACCAAAAAACATAAGAGCTTTCGAAGTGTTGAAATGTCGTGATCTGCCTGTATCGTCTACTTGGGAGACTTCCCGCATAGCAATTTCTTGAAAGGACAGATGATGAAACGGCGCAATATGTTGAAAACATTCGTCGCCGCCGGCGCTTTGACAGCCCTTGGCGCCTGCGCGCAGCAGGAACCTCCCTCGACGGTTGTCGATATCGCTGCGGACAATCCGCAATTCTCGACCCTTGTCACCGCCATCCAGGCGGCCGGTCTTGAAGACACCTTGCGCAGCGAAGGTCCCTTCACTGTGTTCGCGCCGACGAATGCCGCCTTCGATGCCCTGCCCGACGGCACGCTCGAGGCGCTGCTGGAGCCCGAGAACCGGGATGAACTGGTCAGCATCCTGACGTATCACGTCGTGCCGGGGGACATTACCTCGGATCAGCTCATCGGCGAGCGCATGGATGTCGCGACGGTCAATGGTGAAACGGTCCTGATCGACGGCACCGGTGGCAAGGGGCGCCCGGCCGTGACCGTCAACGGCGCCGAGGTGACCGATGCCGATATCCTCGCAAGCAATGGCGTGATCCACGTGATCGACGAGGTGCTTTTGCCCTGAGCCACGCCTCAGCGCATCCGACATTGGCCCGACGCATCCCGTGCGGCGGGCCTTTTCATGCGGGGCGACATGTCACCGGGTCAACCCTTGCGGGAAAAAAGCCCGGTCAGGGCGCGCTTGACCATTCCGGTCACCGAGGGGCGCGACGCGCGCAAGAAAGGCAGCGGGCGGCATACCTCGATGGCGGCGACACCAACCCGTGCGGTCAGCGCCCCGTTGACCACGCCTTCGCCAAAGCGCCGCGACACCTTGGACAGCATGTTGCCCCCCGCCACGCTGCTGATCATGTCGTCTCCGACCGCGACGGCCCCGGTCGCCACCAGATGCGCCATCACGCTGCGGGTCAGGCGCCAGCCGCCCAGCACGCCCGCGCGGCCGCCGTAGATTTCCGCGATCCGGCGGATCATCCGCATATTGAGCACGAGCGCCCCCACGACATCCGCAAGCGCCAGCGGCACGAGCGCCGTGATCGTGGCCACCTGGCGCGCTGCCAATTCGATCTCGCGCGTGGCCTGCGCGTCAAGCGGGCGCAGCAGTTCCGCCTCGGCCAGTTCGAGAAGGGCTGCGGGGTCGAGTTGCTCGGCCTCGCGATCATCGAGGCGCGCGAGATGCCAGCGCAGCTGCGGCCGGCCCTTGTAGAGGGTGCGTAGCCGCGTGACGGTGGTGCGGGCCCCGGCAAGATTCTCGTCGGCCAGCGCCGCCTGCGCGCCGCCGCGGACCGTGTCGAGCCGGTTCAGGCGCGCGAAGGCGGCGATCTCGCGCAGGGCGATGACGACCAGCACGATCAGCAAGGCCCCGGCCATCGCCGAGACCGCATAGCCGAGGATCGGTATCCGCCCCAGAAGATCCACGGCGAAATCCCATGCAGCGACCCCGACAGCCGTGCCGACCAGCGCAAGCACCAGCCCCCAGACCAGCCGCGCCAGGGGCGAGGGGCGCCGCGCGGCCTGCGCCATCGCCGCCTGCATCGCGCGTCCCTCGGGCGGGGCCGAATCATCGGGCACCGGCGGCGCGCGGTCGGGGGCCGCGTCCTCTTGCTCGTGCATGTCGATCAACACCGGACCCTTGCTCATGCGCCCCTGCCCCATGCCGCGTGCCAGACCATAAGGATGTCGGGCAGCCCCTCGTCATTGCCCGCGCCCTGCCCGCGCGCAACCTCTTGGAACCCTTCTGCGCGATAGAAGGACAGGGCCCGGCGATTGCCCGCCAGCACCCACAGATCAAGCCTCTCCACGCGGGCCTTGGCCTCTGCCAGCAAGGTACGGCCGATACCCTGCCCGCGCCGGTCGGGGGCCACGTAAAGCGCATGCACATGGCTGCCGTCCCGGATGATGAACCCGACCACACCGGACGCATCGCGCAGGATCCGCACCCAGCCCCGCACCGTGACCCAGGCAAGCGCCACCAGATCCTCGCGCGGGCTGCGCACACGGGGCAACCACGCGGTGCAGCGCGTGAAGGACCACAGGATCACGGCAATCCTTGGAAGATGCCAGAGCCGGGCGCGCGAGATCCTCATAGCCGGTCGCCGATCAGGAACTGCGCCGCGCGGTCGAGCCGGATATGCGGCGGGCCCTCGCCACGCCGCAGATCGAGCGGCGCGGGCGCAAAGCGCTGCGCCCGGTAGCCCCCATCCGGCCACGCCTCGCCTCCTTCGCGCGCCGCCGACAGAAGCCTCGCGGGATCGTCGGGCAGATCGCCCGGGTGAAAGGCGGCCTGGCGTCCGGTCTCCAGCAGCCGTCCGCGCACGCATTCGAGATCGCGCCCGGCATGGGGGATGCGCGTCTCGACCGTGGTGCGCAGCGAAGCGAGCGCCATGGCGCGCGTCTCGGTGCCGGCGAAATCCGCGCGGTCGCGGGCGGCGCGCAGCAGCGCCTCCATGATCGCGGTCAGGCGCGCGTGCTGACTGTGATGCAGGTGATCGGCCTTGGTTGCGGCAAAGAGGATCTTCTCGACCCGGCGCCCCAGCAGAAGTTGCGTCAGGAACGCATTGCGGCCCGGCCGGAACGCCCCGAGGATCTCGGCCATGGCGCGGCGCATGTCCTCGACCGCACGCGGGCCCTTGTGCAGCGCGTCAAGCGCATCGACGAGCACGATCTGCCGGTCGATACGCGAGAAATGATCGCGAAAGAACGGGCGTACGACCTCGCGCTTGTACGCCTCGAAGCGGCGCGCCATTTCGGCACGCATGCTCTTGCGCGGCTCGCGCCCGTCGCCCGGCAGTGGCGCGAAGGTGACGACGGGCGAGCCGGCAAGATCGCCGGGCAGAAGGAACCGCCCCGGCGTACAATCGTAGTACCCGGCCTCTCGCGCCGTCGTCAGGTAACCGGTGAAACCTTGTGCCAGACGCTGCGCCGTGGCCTCGTCCAGCGGCTGGCGCGCATGGACTGCCCGCATCGCATCGAGATAGGCCGCGGCTTGCGGACGCGCCTCGATGCGGTCCAGTACCTCGGTCGACCACTGGTCATAGCTTTTCTCCAGCAGCGCCAGATCCAGCAGCCATTCGCCGGGATAATCCACGATGTCGAGATGCACCACGCGCGGCCCGGTCATCCCAGACAGAAACCCCGCGGGCCGGACCCGCAGCGACAACCGCAGCTCTGAAACCGTGCGCGTGCTTTGCGGCCAATACGGATCGGGTCCGGTCAAGGCGGCAAGTTGTGTCTCGTAATCGAACCGTGGCAGCGTGACATCCGGTTGCGGTTGCAGGTAGGCGGCGAGGATCCGCCCCTCGCTTTCGGCCAGCAACCCCGGCATCCGCGCGCGATCCATAAGGTTCGCGATCAGCGAGGTGATGAACACCGTTTTTCCGGCGCGCGCCAGCCCGGTCACGCCCAACCGGATCACCGGCTCGAAGAATGCCTCCGACACGCGGTCGCCAAACCCCTCGATCCCGCGTGTCAGCCCGTCGGCCAGCCCTGCCAGTGCCAATCCTGCCCCTTTCGTTTGTCCGGCGCAGGATAGAGAGGACGCGCGGGCCTTTCCAGAGGCCATTTGCCTGGTCACGCCCGTGAGCAAGAGGTTGCACGCTTGGATAGCGTCTTGCCGTTCGGGGTATTTTTGCCAAGAAGAAAGCACGCTGCCTTTATGGCCAAGGACCGTTTTCTTGGCTATGAGGAAAAAAACCGACAGGGAGCCGCAGGTCATGACGGAGATTGCGCAACCGCAGATCTATCTTGTCACGCCACCCGAGGTCGATCCTGATGTCTTCCCGGATCGCCTGGCTGCGGTTCTGGACAGGCATGCGGTGGCCTGTGTGCGGCTCGGCCTTGCAACGCGCGACGAGGACCGGATCGCGCGCGCGGGGGATGCCTGCCGCGAGGTGACGCATGCGCGCGACGTGGCGCTGGTGATCGACAGCCATATCATGATGGTCGAGCGGCTGGGACTGGACGGCGTGCATCTGCCGGACGGGCCGCGCTCGGTGCGTGCGGCACGCAAGGCGCTTGGCGAGGATGCCATTGTAGGGGCGTTTTGCGGCACATCCCGACATGACGGGATAAGCGCTGGCGAGGCGGGCGCGGATTATGTGGCCTTCGGGCCGGTCGGATCCACGGCGCTAGGCGACGGCCGGCAGGCGGGCCCTGACCTGTTCACCTGGTGGTCGGACATGATCGAACTGCCGGTCGTGGCCGAAAGCGGGCTGGACGCAGCGGCGATTGCCAGCCTTGCACGGGTGAGCGATTTTCTGGCCTTCGGCGAAGAGATCTGGGGCGCAGAGGATGCCGGCGCCGAACTCGCGCGCATGATAGATGCGATGGACGCGGCGCTGGCGTCGGGCTAGCGCTCCTGGTCAGAGCCAGTCACGCAGGATCGGGATCAGCGGAACGTCGGCGGGCGGCATCGGGTAGGATTTCAGATCGCGCGCGCGCACCCATTTCAGGGTCTGTCCCTCGCGGCCCTGCGCAATGCCCTCCCACTTTCGGCACGCAAACAGCGGCATCAGAAGGTGGAAATCGTCATAAGCGTGGCTGGCGAAGGTCAGTGGCGCAAGGCAGCTGGCCCAGGTGTCGATCCCCAGCTCTTCGTGCAATTCGCGGATCAGCGCATGTTCGGGGGTTTCACCCGCCTCGACCTTGCCACCTGGAAACTCCCAAAGCCCGGCCATGGATTTGCCCGGCGGGCGCTGCGTCAGCAGGATGCGCCCGTCCCGATCGATCAGCGCCACGGCAGAGACGAGAACGGTCTTCAAGACCGGTAGTCCGCGTTGATGTCGATATAGCCGTGCGTCAGATCGCAGGTCCAGACGCGCGCGGTCCCGCCCCCGAGGCCGAGATCCACGTGGATCACGATCTCGTCGTTTTTCATGTAGGCGGCGGCGCGATCCTCGTCATGATCGGGATTGACGAAACCATCACGCGCCACCTGCAGGTCGCCGAACCAGATTGCCAGCAGGTCGCGATTCGCCCGCGCGCCGGATTTGCCCACGGCCATGACGATGCGGCCCCAATTGGGATCCTCGCCGGCCACGGCCGTCTTGACCAGCGGTGAATTGGCGATCGACTTGGCATGGACATGCGCCTCGGCGTCCGACGCGGCCCCGGTCACGGAAATCTCGATGAATTTCGTGGCCCCTTCGCCGTCGCGGACGACCTGATGCGCCAGATCGAGCATGACCCGCCAGAGCCCGTCCATGAAGCTTGCGTTGTTTTCCGTGACACGGATCCCCGACGCCCCGGTCGCCGCCACGAGAAGCGTGTCAGAGGTCGAGGTGTCGCTATCGACGGTGATGCAGTTGAAGGTCGCGCGGTTGAGGGCCACGACGATATCCTGCAACACCTGCTGGTCGATCGCCGCATCGGTGAAGATATAGACCAGCATCGTCGCCATGTCGGGTGCGATCATGCCCGATCCCTTGGCGATGCCAGCGATGCGCACTGCCCGGCCATCCACCATGATCGTGGTACCGGATCCCTTGGGAAACGTGTCGGTCGTGCGGATGGCCTGTGCCGCCGCTTCGATGCCGTCAGACGACAGCGCGTCGCGCAGATCGTCGAGGCGCGAGATGATGCGGTCATGCGCCAGAGGCTCGCCGATCACGCCTGTCGAGGAGGAAAACACCCGATTTTCCGAAATCCCGAGACGCCCGGCCACCGCCCTGGTCAGGGCCTCGACCGATACGATGCCCCGATGCCCGGTGAAGGCGTTGGCATTGCCGGAATTCACGAGGATGGCGGCACCTCCCTCGGTTGCGCCACCGATCTTCCTTTGGCAGTCCAGCACCGCGGCGGACCGGGTCGAGGACCGGGTGAACACGCCGGCCACGGCCGTGCCTGGTGCCATATCCGCCAGCAGCACGTCGGTGCGCCCCTGATACCGAACGCAGGCGGCTGAACTGGCAAACCGGACGCCGGCGATTTCGGGCAAGTCGGGGAACGCTGCCGGGGCAAGCGGCGATCTGGCGGGGGGGGCGCCCATGGGTCAGTTCTCCAGAAGATCGGTCCGGTTGATCAGCGTCGGATCGACATCCCCGCTGCCGTCACGCGACACATCGGCCTTGCGTTCTAGCTCTGCGACATGATCGTCGAATGCCTGCTGGCGCAGTTCGGAGACCAGTTCGTCACGCACATCCTGCAGTTCCGGTCGGTCCTTGGTCCGGGTCTCGCGCAATTCGATCACGTGCCAGCCGAATTGCGTCTCGACCGGCGGCGAAACCTCGCCTTCGTCAAGCTCGGTCACCGCGTCGAAGAACTCGGGGATCATGACACCTTCACCGAACCAACCAAGATCGCCACCGGACGGGCCCGATGGGCCGATCGAATGCTCCTGGGCCAAGGCGCTGAAATTGGCGCCGCCTTCGATCTCGTCGATGACGTCCAGCGCCGCCTCCTCGGTTTCCAGAAGGATATGCGCGGCGCGGTATTCGGTTTCGTCGCTTTCCCCGGAGTAGCGCGCTTCGTAGAGCGCGCGTATCTCGGCGTCGCTGATCTCGGTGTCGAAAATGTCCCGTGTCACCTCCGCCGCGAGGATCGCGCGCCGTTCATTTTCGAGCCGCATCAGGGCCTCGGGCGACAGATCGCCATCGTGTGTCTGCATCAGCAGCGTCTGTTGCACCAGTTGATCCAGCACCGCCTCGAACAGCACGTTCGGCGCAATCTGGTCATATTGCTCCGGCAGACCGCCACGCAATGCCAGCATGTGTCCCAGAGTGATCTCGGTCTCGTCGACGGTGGCGATCACGGTATCGGCCGACGCGGCATCCTGAGACTGGGCAACCGTCCCGAGGCCGGTCGAGGCGGCAAGTGCGACGGACGCGAGAAAACGGCCTGACATGACATTCGTCTCCTGTAGATCGTCATTGCAATCCCGATGCAGTATGCGTTGCGGGCCGTGACGTTGACACTGTTCTCGCAGCCCCTTACATCGCTCTCTGATCGAGGACGCGCCACGATATTGATCCCCTTTTAGGTTGGACATGCGGGCGGGGCAAGCGATTGCCTGTCAGGGGCCGTCGAAACACCGGAACGGATGGATTATGCTGGGTATTGGATCGGTCGCGCGCAAGATTTTCGGCACCCCGAATGATCGCAAGGTCAAGGCGACACGGCCTCTGGTCGACCGGATCAACGCGCTCGAACCCGAGTTCCAGTCGCTGAGCGACGCGGAGCTGATCGCGAAGACGCAACATTTCCGGACGCGCATCACAGACGGCGAAAGCCTGGATGCGGTGTTGCCCGAGGCTTTTGCAAATTGCCGCGAGGCGGCGCGCCGCGCGCTCGGGCTGAGGGCATTCGATGTGCAGCTCATGGGCGGCATTTTCCTGCACCAGGGAAATATCGCAGAGATGAAAACCGGCGAGGGCAAGACGCTGGTCGCCACGTTTCCCTGCTATCTCAACGCGCTGTCGGGCAAGGGCGTGCACGTCGTCACGGTCAATGACTACCTTGCGAAACGCGATGCCGAGTGGATGGGCAAGGTCTATGCCGCGCTTGGCATGACCACCGGCGTCGTCTATCCGCAACAGCCCGAGGCCGAAAAGAAATCCGCCTATGCGGCGGATGTGACCTACGCGACCAATAACGAGCTTGGCTTCGATTACCTCCGCGACAACATGAAATCCTCGCTCGAGGAGATGAACCAGCGCGGGCACAATTTCGCCGTGGTCGACGAGGTCGACAGCATCCTGATCGATGAGGCCCGCACGCCACTGATCATATCCGGCCCAAGCCAGGATCGCAGCGAGCTTTACCAGACCATCGACGCACTCATCCCCGAACTGACCGACGCGCATTACTCGATTGACGAAAAGACCCGAAACGTCACCTTCACCGACGAGGGCAACGAATTTCTCGAAGAGCTGCTGCTGTCGCGCGGCATCCTGCCCGAGGGCCAGTCGCTTTACGATCCCGAAAGCACGACCATCGTGCATCATGTCAATCAGGGTCTGCGCGCGCACAAGCTCTTCACCAAGGACAAGGACTACATGGTCCGCAACAGCGAGGTCGTGCTGGTCGACGAGTTCACCGGGCGCATGATGACCGGGCGTCGGTTGTCGGACGGTCTGCATCAGGCGATCGAGGCCAAGGAAGGCTGCAAGATCCAGCCCGAAAACGTCACGCTGGCCCAGGTTACGTTCCAGAACTATTTCCGGCTTTATGACAGGCTGTCGGGGATGACCGGCACCGCCTCGACCGAAGCCGACGAGTTCATGGAAATCTACGGGCTGGGCGTGGTCGAGGTGCCCACCAACCAGCCGATCGCACGGATCGACCAGGACGACGCGGTCTACCGCACCACGCAGGAAAAATACGACGCGATCGTGTCCGAGATCCGTGAAGCGCATGATCGGGGCCAACCGATCCTCGTCGGCACGACCTCGATCGAGAAATCCGAAAGCCTCAGCGCGGCACTGACCAAGGCCAAGATTCCGCATAACGTCCTGAATGCCCGCCAGCACGAGAAAGAGGCGCAGATCATTGCCGATGCCGGCAATCTCGGCGCGGTGACGATCGCCACGAACATGGCGGGGCGCGGCACCGACATCAAGCTCGGCGGCAATGTCGACTTCAAGATCATGGCCGCTATCGAGGTCGATCCCGAGAGCGATCCGCAGGAAATCCGCGCGCGGATCGAGGCCGAACACGCCGATGACGAAAAGGCGGTGATCGCGGCAGGCGGTCTTTTCGTGCTGGCCACCGAGCGCCACGAAAGCCGCCGGATCGACAACCAGCTGCGCGGCCGGTCCGGCCGGCAGGGCGATCCGGGTCGTTCGGCGTTTTTCTTGAGTCTGGAAGACGATCTGATGCGCATCTTCGGGTCGGAGCGTCTGGAAAAGGTGCTCGGGACGCTCGGCATGAAAGAGGGCGAGGCGATCGTGCACCCTTGGGTCAACAAATCGCTGGAGCGCGCGCAGGCCAAGGTCGAGGCCCGAAATTTCGACATACGCAAGCAGTTGCTGAAATTCGACGACGTGATGAACGAGCAGCGCAAGGTGATCTTCAAGCAGCGCCTCGACATCATGAAGGCCGAGGATCTCAGCGAGATCATCGGAGAGATGCGCGCCGAGGTGATCACCGATCTAGTCGATCAGTACATGCCGCCGAAAACCTATGCAGATCAGTGGGATACCGAGGGGCTTCACGCCGCCGTGCAGGAACAGCTCAGCATGGATCTTCCCGTGGTCGACTGGGCCGATGAGGAAGGCGTCGATGACGAGGATATCATCGAACGGCTCGACAGGGCAGCCGACGAGATGATGGCCGCCAAGACCGCCCAGTTCGGGCCCGAAAACATGCGCATGATCGAGAAACAGGTGCTGTTGCAGACGATCGACGGGAAATGGCGCGAGCATCTGCTGACACTGGAACATCTGCGCAGCGTCGTGGGCTTTCGCGGGTATGCCCAGCGCGATCCGCTCAACGAGTACAAGACCGAGGCCTTCCAGCTGTTCCAGACGATGCTCGACAGTCTGCGCATGGACGTGACCAAGAAGCTGGCACAGATCCGCCCGATGAGCGAGCAGGAACAGCAAAAACTGATGCGGGAGTTGGACCAGCAGCGCGCCCAGATGGAAGCAGCCGCAAAACCAGATGCAACGCCTGCGGTTTCCGAAGACGCGGCGCCGGGCTTTGTCGAGGATGATCCGTCCACATGGGGCAATCCCGGCCGAAATGTCCTGTGTCCCTGCGGGTCGGGCAAGAAGTTCAAACATTGCCACGGCAAGTTCGGCTGACGGTTTTGGGCACGCCGGCATGAACGCGGGCCGCGGGGATGTAGAGCTGCGTGCTACAGGTAGCCTTCCGCGCGAAAGCTGACCTCGGCGGCACGACCGATGATCACATGATCATGCACGGCGATGCCGAGTGCGTCTGCTGCGCGCTTCACCTGCGCTGTCATTTCGATATCCGCGTTGGACGGCGTGGGGTCACCAGAAGGGTGGTTGTGCACAAGAATCAGCGCGCTTGCATTGAGATGAAGGGCACGCTTGACAATCTCGCGCGGATAGACCGGCACATGATCGACCGTACCCCGCGCCTGTTCCTCGTCGGCGATCAGAATGTTCTTGCGGTCGAGGAAAAAGACGCGGAATTGCTCGATCTCGCGATGCGCCATGGTCGCGCGGCAGTAATCCAGCAATGCCGCCCACGACGAAATGACATGCCGCTGCATCACGCGCGCGCGTGTCAGCCGATGCGCGGCCGCCTCGACGATCCGGAGTTCCGTCACAACCGACATACCGACACCTGTCACAGCCAATAGCTGGTCTTCCGGCGCCGACAGGACAGAGGCAAAATCGCCGAACCTGTCCATGAGGGCGCGGGCGAGCGGTTTGACATCGCGGCGCGGGATGGCCCGAAAGAGGACCAGTTCGAGCATTTCGTAATCCGGCACTGCCTGCGCGCCACCGTCGAGGAACCTTCTGCGCAAGCGCTTGCGATGGTCGCGGATGTAGGACGGATGGCCGTTGGCGGTTGTCCCGCCTTCCGTCGCCATATCGACGGAAACAAAGAGCGGCAGCGGCTGCTCGGAAAAGGCTGGGGCATCTGTCATGCTCCCACCTTATTCAGGAACGCGTTATAGAACGGTTAACGCCAGCCGGTGTCAGCTTTTCATCGCGTCCCAGAAATCCTTGACCGACGAGAAAAAGCTTTTGCTTTCGGGATTGTTATCCTCGCTCATCGTCTCGAATTCACGCAGCAATTCTTTCTGCCGCGATGTCAGGTTCACAGGGGTTTCCACAGCGAGTTCGATGAACATGTCGCCTCGCGCCCCGCCGCGCAACGCTGGCATGCCCTTGCCGCGCAGGCGCATCTGACGCCCCGATTGCGACCCGGCCGGGATCTTGACCTTGCTGCGCCCGCCCTCGATCGTGGGCACTTCTATGTCACCGCCAAGTGCGGCCTTGGCCATCGAGACCGGAACGCGACAGAAGAGGTTGCTGTCCTCACGCTCGAACAGGTCATGCGGGGCCACGTTGATGAAGATGTAGAGGTCCCCGGCCGGCCCCCCGCGCATGCCGGCCTCGCCTTCACCGGCCAGCCGGATGCGCGTGCCCGTCTCGACCCCTGCCGGTATGTTGACCGACAAGGCACGATCCTTCTGCACACGCCCCTGCCCCTGACAGACCTTGCAGGGATCCTTGATGATCTGGCCAAGACCACCGCAGGTCGGACAGGTCCGCTCGACGGTGAAGAAGCCCTGCTGCGCGCGTACCTTGCCCATGCCGGAACAGGTCGGACAGGTGGCCGGCTCTACGCCGTTTTCGGCGCCTGTGCCGTCACAGCCGTCACACGGCACCGCGCTCGGCACCTTGATGCTTTTCTGAAGGCCGTTGAACGCTTCTTCCAGCGTCACCTGAAGGTTGTAGCGCAGATCAGCACCGCGTGCGGCCCGTTGACGGCCACCGCCGCCGCGCGCGCCGCCCATGAAGTCGCCGAAAAGATCGTCGAACACGTCCGAAAAGGCACTGGCAAAATCGCCCTGACCGCTGCCGCCGCCGAAGCCGCCGGCTCCAGGCCGCGCCCCTGCGCCGGCACTCGCGCCATTTCCTCCTTCGAACGCGGCATGACCGAACCGGTCATAGGCCGCCTTCCTGTCGGGGTCCTTCAGGACGTCATACGCCTCGCCGGCCTCCTTGAACTTGCGTTCTGCATCGGGATCATCGCTGTTGCGGTCCGGATGCAGTTCCTTGGCCTTCTTGCGATACGCTTTTTTTATGTCGTCCGCCGAGGCGCCCTTGGATACTCCAAGCACCTCATAAAAGTCACGTTTTGCCATCGGAAATCTCCTTGATGTCGGAGTACCGAGTCCGGCCCGACGCTATGGCCGGGCCGGACAGTACCGTGCGAAACGTGCCTCAGGCGCGTTTGTTCTTGTTTTCGTCATCAAGATCCTCGAAGTCGGCGTCGAGAATCTCGTCCTCATCAGGGCCACGCTCCTGATCGCCATCCGCCTGATCCGCCGCCTCTTCCTGGCTGGCCTTGTAAATGGCCTCGCCGAGTTTCATCGACGCTTCGGTCACGTTCTGGATGCCCGAATTGATCTTGCCGACATCCTCGGATTCGAGGTTTTCCTTGAGGGCCGAGATCGCCAGCTCGATCGCCTCGACCGTGGACGGGTCCACCTTGTCGCCGTAATCTTCAAGCGACTTCTCGGTCGTGTTGATCAGGCTCTCGGCCTGGTTCTTGGCCTCGACGAGCGACCGGCGCGCCTTGTCGGCCTCGGCGTTTTCCTCGGCCTCCTTGACCATCTTCTCGATATCCTCGTCCGACAGACCGCCCGACGCCTGGATCGTGATCTTCTGTTCCTTGTTCGTGCCCTTGTCCTTGGCCGACACCGAGACGATGCCGTTGGCGTCGATATCGAATGTCACCTCGATCTGCGGCATGCCACGCGGGGCCGGCGGAATGTCCTCGAGGTTGAACTGGCCAAGCATCTTGTTGTCTGCGGCCATTTCACGCTCGCCCTGGAAGACGCGGATGGTCACGGCCGACTGGTTGTCCTCGGCGGTCGAGAAGATCTGCGACTTGTTGGTCGGGATCGTCGTGTTGCGGTCGATCAGCCGGGTGAACACCCCGCCAAGGGTCTCGATCCCGAGCGACAGCGGTGTCACGTCAAGCAGCACCACGTCCTTGACGTCGCCTTGAAGCACACCGGCCTGGATGGCCGCGCCCATGGCCACCACCTCGTCGGGGTTGACGCCCTTGTGCGGCTCCTTGCCGAAGAACTTGGTGACTTCCTCGGTGACCTTGGGCATGCGTGTCATGCCCCCGACAAGCACGACCTCGTCGACATCCGACGCCGAGATACCCGCATCCTTCAGTGCGGCCTGACAAGGCTTGATCGACGCCTTGATAAGATCGCCCACAAGGCTTTCGAGCTTCGCGCGGGTCAATTTCACCACCATATGCAACGGCTGCCCGTTCGATCCCATCGAGATGAAGGGCTGATTGATCTCGGTCTGGCTGGCGCTCGACAACTCGATCTTGGCTTTTTCCGCCGCCTCCTTGAGGCGTTGCAGGGCCATCTTGTCCTGGGTCAGATCGACGCCGTTCTCTTTCTTGAACTCGTCGGCGAGGTAGTTGACAATCCGCATGTCGAAATCTTCACCGCCAAGGAACGTGTCGCCGTTCGTCGCCTTGACCTCGAACAGGCCGTCATCGATTTCGAGGATGGTCACGTCGAAGGTGCCGCCGCCGAGGTCATAGACCGCGATCGTGTGGCTGTCCTGCTTGTCGAGCCCGTAAGCAAGCGCGGCCGCCGTCGGCTCGTTGATGATCCGCAACACCTCGAGCCCTGCGATCTTGCCCGCGTCTTTGGTCGCCTGACGCTGCGCATCGTTGAAGTAGGCCGGCACGGTGATGACCGCTTGATTCACTTCTTCGCCCAGATAGCTTTCGGCGGTTTCCTTCATCTTGCCGAGAATGAAGGCGGAAATCTGTGACGGGCTGTAGGTTTCGCCGCGCGCCTTGACCCACGCATCGCCGTTACCGCCGTCCACGACGGTGAACGGCATGTTCTTGTTGTCCTTGGCAAGATCGCTGTCATCGTACCGACGTCCGATCAGGCGCTTGACGCCGAAGATCGTGTTTTCCGGGTTGGTGACGGCCTGCCGCTTGGCGGGCTGGCCGACAAGGCGCTCGTTCTCGGCGAACGCGACGATCGAGGGCGTGGTGCGCGACCCTTCGGCGTTCTCGATCACCCGCGCCTGCGACCCATCCATGATCGCGATGCAGCTGTTGGTCGTTCCAAGGTCGATACCAATCACTTTCGACATGTTCTAGATCCCTTTCAGTTAGGCGATTTGACGAAGGCCAGACCCGTTTCGGCGTTCGGCCCCCGGATGACGCACAGGCGTGCACGCGTTGTGCACAACCTGCTATTCAGCCGCTATATAGGCGGGGGTCCGATGGCCTGCAACCATGGGTCCGGAACGGATTCCGGCAATTTGCGCCAAATCGCGCGCCAGAGTTCGAAAAGGAGACACGCAATGCCGGATCCGACCCTGACCCTGCGCGGCATCGCCATCCACAAGGGCTGGCTGTCACCGGTGGCACAGCGCGCCATGCTGGCCGACCTGCGCGCCGTGGTCGCAAAGGCCCCGCTTTTCACGCCGGTCACCCCGTCGGGCAAGAAGATGAGCGTGCGCATGACCTCGGCCGGGCGCTATGGCTGGGTGACCGACCGGCGCGGCTATCGCTACGAGCCGCGTCATCCGGCCGGCATGGCTTGGCCCGACATCCCTAAAAGCGTGCTGGAGGTCTGGCACGCGCTGGCAAGCGAGACGCGCGCGCCCGATTGCTGTCTGGTGAATTACTACACCGAGGGCGCGCGCATGGGGCTGCACCAGGACCGCGACGAGACCGACTTTTCGTGGCCGGTTCTGTCGGTGTCTTTGGGCGATGATGCGCTGTTTCGCGTGGGCAATACCACGCGGGGCGGACCCACCGAATCCGTCTGGTTGCAATCCGGCGACGTGCTGGTGATGGGCGGCGACGCGCGGCTGACCTATCACGGGGTGGACCGCATCAGGCCGGGCAGTTCCACCCTGCTGAAGGGCGGCGGCCGCATCAATCTGACCTGCCGCGTGGTCGATTGACAAAGTGCTCCGCCACGCGGCCCGGACCGCCGCCCGCCCTCACCCGCGATGATCCAGCGTGTTCCGCATCACTGCCAGTGCCCGATGGCGGTGACAGTCACCTGCGGCGCCGTCGTGGTCGCTGTCGCGGCATGGGCCTGCAGCCCGCCGCTCAGGTGATCGCCCGCGACAGTCGAAATCCACAGCCCGGTCTCGGAAACGGCACTGGCTGTCAGTGTCGGCCTCGTGCCGGGCGCGAAGGGCGCCGGGTAGGTCCAGTCCGTCTGCCCCGCCCCGCGAAACAGCGCGCCCTCGGCCATGTCAGGGGCGTCCAGCGTCATGCTGTGCCAGCAGATCTGCGTGCCGTCGGGATAGCGGACACAGGTGCCGTTGGCCCCGGCAGGGCTTGCAGTGTTGTGCGCGCCGGCAAGCGCCGACCACGGCCCCCATGCCCCGTCCGATGCACTGCGAAACGCCATCGTCTGGCCGTCCGTTGCAATAAAGATCTGCGACAGATCCCCTGCCCCCGCGCGCAGGATCAGGCAAGTTCCCGCGCCCGTGGCGCCCGCCGTGGCACCGCTGACCGCATAGACGCCCGACGCGGTGCCCAAAGCGTCGAGATCGCTCAGGACCGGCACCGCCTGCCCGCCATCCTGACCCCAGCCGAAGGCGCCGACGCGCAGCAACCGGCCCGCGCCCGCGTCATCGGCCGCCTGCTGCACCGCCGTGCCCGTCGCCAGACCGCTGGCGGCGTCGAACTGCAACGCCGTGGACCAGGCTGCCCCATCCGCGCTGACCTTGATCGCGAAATCATCACTGCCGGCGGTGCCCATCTCGGCCCGTCCGCCGAATCCCGTCTGGAACAGAAGACTTGCGGTGTCGCTCGAACCGGACTTGTTGATCTTCAGCTGATGCCCTGCGCCCTCGTGGTTGAAAAGCGTCGCGGCCGAACTGACCACAAGCCGGTTGGCCGCATCATGGATGGCATTGATGCCCACCCCATCGAGATTGTCGAGATCGGGCGGAGCCAGTGCGACCCACGCACCACCCTCCTGCCGCACCAGCCGGCCCGTGCCCTTGTCGAGCGCGATCCACCCATCCGCTGGCTGCACGAACCGCCAGGCGTCATCCAGGACACCGGCGATCATGCCGTCCTGCCCGGCCCATGCCCCGACGGGCCCCTCGCCGAGCGCCCAGAGAAACCCCTCCTGCGGCAGCTCGGGCGGCACCAGCGCGCCCACCTCTTCCACGGCCAGTTGCACAACAAAATCAAGCAGAGCAAGCGCCTCGTTATGGGTCACGTGCTTTTGCGCTTGCGAGGGCTGGATCAAGGGCAGCGCAAGGCGGGGGGATTGGTCGGACATCGGGGCGGCCTCCGGAAGATATGGCGGTGAAATATGCTGCCATCCTTCCCGCCATTCCTTGCCCCATTCCGAACGGACCGTACGCTGCCCGGTTTTCGACCGTCAGACGGTCTGCAATCGGTCCAGAAGCCGGCGCATGAAATCGTGTCCGGCCTCGAACTGTTCGACCGTGATGAACTCATCCGGCTGATGCGCCTGCGCGATATCACCCGGCCCGCAGATCACCGCAGAATAGCCGCGGTCCTGGAACTGGCCCGCCTCGGTGCCGTAACTGACCATGTGATTGCCATTGTCGCCGGTGATCTGGCGCACCAGCGCCTCGGCCGCGCCGTCGGGTTCGGGGCGCACACCGGGCACGGTGAATTTCTGCGTGACGTCGATTCGCGTGTCGGGATGCACCGCCTGCATGTCCGCCTCGATCTCGGCCACGCGCGCCTTGAACCGCGCGACCCAATCCTGTGGGGTCTCGCCAGGCACCAAGCGAAAATCCATGCCGAAGCGGCAATCCTTGGCGGTGATGTTATGCGCCGTGCCGCCCGAGATCTGGCCGACATGCAGCGTGGTCCAGGGCGGCTCGAACCCCGAGGACACTTCGGAGGGCGTGCGCGCCCGGTTCTCGGCATTGCGGGCATTGGCCCAGTCGATCAGCGGCGCCGCCGCCATGATCGCGTTGACGCCGCGATGCATCATGGAGCTGTGAACCTCGAACCCCACGACATGCACGTCGAACCCCAGCCCGCCCTTCTGCCCGGTCACGGCCTGCATCATCGACGGCTCGCCGATGATCGCCATCTCGGCCTTTGGCAAGTGTGCCAGCATCTGCTCGATCATCGGCGGCGCGCCGATGCAGCCGACCTCTTCGTCATAGCTCAGCGCCAGTTGCAACGGGAGCGCCACACCGGCGTTCTGCGCCTCGACCAGCGCCCAGATCGCCAGCGCGTCAAACCCCTTCATATCCACGCAGCCGCGCCCGAAATACTTGCCGTCACGCTCGACCACTGTGAACGGGTCCGACGCCCAGGGTTGACCGTCCACCGGCACCACATCCGTATGCCCCGACAGGACCACGCCGCCCGGCCGATCGGGACCGACATGCGCAAACAGCGCGGCTTTCTGCTGCGTCTCGTCGTAATGGCGATGTGCGGTGATGCCGTGATGCGAGAGATACTCCTCGACCCAGTCGACCAGGGGCAGGTTGGTGTCCCGGCTGACGGTCGGAAAGCTGACAAGCTGCGTCATGATCTCCACGGGGCTCAGTCGCCGGGTCATGAGCCGTATCCGCTGTCCGAGGTCAATACGAAATGACCCGGGTCGACCACCTTGTAAACGGCGGGCTCGGGCTCGTATTCGACAGGATGGATGGGCGACGGGATCGGCTTGAAATCGAGATCCTTCTCGGCCTTGCGGCGGCGCGGATCGGCAATCGGGACAGCCGTCAGAAGCGCCTGCGTGTAGGGGTGCTGCGGATTTTCGAAGACGGCGGCGCGCGGGCCCCGCTCGACGATACGGCCCAGATACATGACGCCCACGTCATGGCTGACCCGTTCAACCACCGCCATGTCATGGCTGATGAACAGATAGCTCAGCCCCAGATCGGCCTGCAATTCCATCATCAGGTTCAGCACCTGAGCCTGCACGCTGACATCGAGTGCGCTCACGGCCTCATCGGCGACGATCAGCTTGGGGTTCAGCGCCAGCGCCCGCGCAATCGCCACGCGCTGCCGCTGTCCACCCGACAGTTCATGCGGAAAGCGCCGCAGGAACGAGCGCGGCAATTCCACCCGATCGAACAGCATTGCCACGCGATCCTCCATCTCGGACTTGCTGGCGAGGCCGAAATTGCGCATGGGCTCGGACACCTGATCGGCCAGCTTCATCTGAGGATTGAGCGAGGCAAAAGGATCCTGAAAGATCATCTGCATGTCGAGCCGCGCGCGGCGCAGATCGCGGGAATTGAGCGCCATGATGTCCTTGCCCGCCAGCAAGACCTCGCCCGCCGTCGGCTCGACCAGACGCAGGATCGAGCGCCCGGCCGTCGACTTGCCGCAGCCCGATTCCCCCACGAGACTTAGCGTGCGCCCGCGGTCGAGTTGAAAACTCACGTCCTCGACCGCATGGACATTCGCAACCGTACGGCGCAGGAATCCTCCAGCCACGGGAAAGCGCGTGGTCAGACCCTTGACCTGCAGCAACGTCTCGTCGTGGCCCTTGATCGGCGTGATCTCGTGGGCGTCGGATCCCAGAAGGCGCATCGGTTCGGGGTAGGCCTTGCCGCGCATCTCGCCCAGTTTCGGCACGGCGGCGAGCAGCGCGCGGGTATAGTCATGCGTCGGTGCCTCGAAGATCTGCTCGACAGGGCCTTCCTCCACCTTGTTGCCACGATACATCACCACGACCCGGTCGGCGACCTGCGCCACGACGGCCATGTCATGTGTGATGAACACCACCGCCGTGCCGGTCTCGCGCTTCAGCCGGTCGATCAGCGCGAGGATCTCGGCCTGTATGGTGACGTCGAGCGCCGTGGTCGGCTCGTCGGCGATCAAAAGGCGCGGCTTGCAGGCCAGCGCCATCGCGATCACGACACGCTGGCGCATGCCGCCCGAAAGCTCGTGCGGATACTGGTCGAGGCGGCGCTCGGGCTCTGGGATACGGACCTCTTTCAACAACTCCAAGGCGCGGGCGCGCGCCGCGCGACGGTCCATGCCGCGATGCACCCTGAGCCCTTCGGACAACTGCCGGCCTACTGTGAAAACCGGGTTGAGCGCGGTCATCGGCTCCTGAAAGATCATGCCGATCTCGTTGCCGCGAACAGTCCGCATCAGTCCCTGGTCCATTTTTGCGAGATCGACCTCGCCGCCGTCCTTGCGATCGAAAAGAAGCCGCCCGCCGGCGATGGTGCCGCCGCCATACTCGATCAGCCGCATCAGCGACAGCGATGAGACCGACTTGCCCGATCCGGACTCGCCCACGATGCAGACCGTCTCGCCAGCATTGACCGAGAACGAGACATCCTCGACCCCGACGACGGTGCCATCCTTGGTTTCAAATTCGACCCGGAGATTCTCGATCCGGGCAATCGGGGTATCCAGCATGTGGCGGGGCCTTTTTAGGTAACTGCAGCGTAATGCCGAAACGCTACGCAGTTTGCCCGAGCGATGTCAAACCATGCCCCCGCGATCACATCCGTTTTTCAAAAACTCCGGTGCCGCCCCTTGCATTTTGCTGCAAATCCGGTCTGATCGGACACCGACGTGCCATGCGGTGGCGGCACAAGCGAAGCCCCACCGCGCGTGCGGCGTCAAAACTCTACCGGCTTAAGACCGGTGCAAAAACAACGCGAGATGGCTGACGAAACGCTGTCCAACATCGGAGGACTGAAACTTCATGACCCTGAAATCCCTGCTGCTCGGGGCGACCGCCGCATCCGGTGCCGCCTTCATGGCGCAAACCGCGTTTGCCGAGCGTGGCGCAGATGGCCATGTCAACGTGATCTACTGGCAGGCGCCGTCGATCATGACGCCCTATCTTTCGGGCGGCACCAAGGAAGTCGAGGCGGCCAGCCTCGTGCTGGAGCCGCTGGCGCGCTACGATGAAACCGGCGAGCGCGTGCCCTATCTCGCGGAAGAAATCCCGACGGTCGAAAACGGCGGTGTGTCCGAAGACCTCAAGTCGATCACCTGGAAGATCAAGCCCGATCTGGAATGGTCAGATGGCTCGCCGCTGACCGTGGAAGACGTGAAATTCACCGCCGATTACTGCATGGATCCAGATGGCGGCTGCGCGCAGCTTGCAAAGTTCGAAGGTGTTGAATCGGTAGAAATCGTCGACGATCTGACCGTGCAGGTCAATTTCAACGAGGCCCAGCCAAACCCCTACGGCCCCTTCGTTGGCGGACAATCTCCGATCATCCAGGCCGAGCAGTTCAAGGACTGCACCGGGGGCCGCGCCTCGGAATGTGCCGATGAGAATTTCAACCCCATCGGCACCGGGCCGTTCATGGTGGACGAATTCCGGCCCAATGACGTGATCTCGCTGGTGGCCAACCCCAATTACCGCGACCCCGACAAGCCGGCCTTCGCGTCGATGACCTTCAAGGGCGGCGGAGATGCCAACGCGGCGGCACGCGCGGTGCTGGAGACCGGCGAATACGACTACGCCTGGAACCTGCAACTCGCCCCCGACGTGATCGAACGGATGGAACAGGGCGGCTCGGGCGAGGCAATCGCGGCGTTCGGCACGCTGGTCGAGCGGATCGAGGTGAACCTCACCGATCCATCGTCGGACCTCCCCTCGGACGAGCGTTCGACCGCAAAGCATCCGCATCCGTTCCTGACCGATCCGGATGTGCGCAAGGCTCTTTCGATGGCGATCGACCGCGAATTGCTGACCGAACTCGGCTATGGGCAGGCGGGTCAGGCCACCTGCAACTGGGTGCCGGGTCCCGAGGTCTACGCGTCCGACAACACCGACTGTCTCGGTCAGGACCTCGAAGGCGCGAAGGCGCTCCTTGAGGACGCGGGCTGGACCGACAGCGACGGTGACGGCGTACGCGAGAAGGACGGGGTCGAACTTTCGCTGCTTTTCCAGACCTCGACCAATGCCGTGCGTCAGGATTTCCAGTCCCTCATCAAGCAGTGGTGGGAAGAGATCGGGATCGAGACCGAGCTGCGCAACGTGTCGTCCTCGGTGTTCTTCGGCGGCGATCCGGGCAGCCCGGATACGTTCCAGAAGTTCTACGCCGATGTCGAGATGTATGCCAACCTCTTCGACGGCACGGACCCGCAGAACTACCTCGCCTCGCGCACCTGCAACAAGGCCCCCCGCCCCGAAACTCAATGGCAGGGCGAGAACATAAACCGCTTCTGCGACGAGGAGTATGACGAGCTGGTCCGCGAACTCGGCCGCACCGCGGAACTGGAAGACCGTGCCGAGATCGCCATCAAGCTCAACGACATGATCACCCGCGAGCAGAACGTGATCATCCCTCTGGTGCATCGTGGCCGGGTTTCGGCAAAATCCAACACGCTTGGCGGCGTCGAGCTAAACGTCTGGGACACAGAGCTGTGGAATGCCGCCGACTGGTACCGCATCGAGGAGTGATCCGCAGCGCTTACCTGTATGAGGGCCGGGTCGTCGCCCGGCCCTGCGTGACCAATTCGACCCAGGCAAAGGCCCGTGCATGCTGACCTACACGATCCGACGGCTTGTCCTGTCGATACCAACCCTGCTGTTCATCAGCCTGATGATTTTCCTTCTGCTGGAGCTTGCGCCGGGCGATCCGATGGCGCAGGTTCCGCTGACCGTGCCACCGGACGTCAAGGAACTGATGCGGCAGTCCCTCGGCCTTGGCGAGCCGACGCATGTCCGCTTCGGCAAATGGCTCTGGCAGTTCTTCGTGGTCGAGCCGATGATCCTTTTCGATCACATCTTCGGCACGAACATCGCCTTCGGCCAGCAGCGGGTGCTCAGCTGGCAATTCCGCTCGCCGGTCATGGACGTCATCGTCCAGCGCATGCCGCAAACGCTGTGGGTCGTGGCGATGTCCTATGTGGTCGGGATCCTGATCGCGCTGCCGATCGGCATCTACTCGGCCTACAGGCAGTATTCCGTCTTCGACCAGGCCGGCACGTTCGTCACCATGGTCGGCTATTCGGTGCCGCCGTTCTTTTCGGGCGTTCTGGTGATCGTGATCTTCTCTGTGCAGCTTGGCTGGTTTCCGTCGATTTATGACACCACGCTGCGGGTGGTCGACTGGGAAACCTTCAAGGCCCAGCTTCTGCAAATGGTCATGCCTGTGATGGTGCTGGCGCTGCAGACCACGGCCCAGATCAGCCGCTTCATGCGCGCCTCCATGCTCGACAATCTCAACCAGGATTACGTGCGCACCGCCCGCGCCAAGGGGCTGTCGGAATGGACCGTCGTCATGGTGCATGTGCTGCGCAACTCGATGATCCCGGTGGTGACCGTGATCGCACTTGGTGTGCCGTATATCTTCGGCGGCGCGATCATCACCGAACAGATCTTCAAGGTGAACGGGCTGGGCCAGCTTCTGATCACCGCGATCGAGGCCAATGATTTGCCGATGGTACAGACCGTGACCTTCATGATCGCCGTGCTCATCGTGCTTTTCAATGTCCTGGCCGACCTGCTCTACGGTTTGCTCGACCCGAGGATACGCTATGACTGAGACCCCGGATCCGAAAACAATCGCGGTGCTGGACGACAAGGGACCCACCATGCGCGCGCGCAGCCACTGGAGCGATGTCTGGGACCAGTTCAAGACGCATCGCGGCGCGCTGGCCGGGATGCTCGTGCTGTTGTTCATCATCCTCGCGGTGTTTCTGGGGCCTTACGTGTGGCTCTATGACGACAGCTTCATCGACGTGCGCGCCCGCAACGAGGGGCCCAGCCTCGCGCATCCTTTCGGCACCGATCAGCTGGGGCGCGACACGCTGGCGCGCATGATGACGGGTGGTCAGACATCCATCGCAGTCGGGCTGACGGCGATGCTGCTGGCGCTGGTGCTGGGATCGCTGATTGGCGTCCTTGCAGGGTTTTTCCGTTGGCTCGACGGTCCGCTGATGCGGCTGACGGACCTTTTCCTGTCGCTGCCGCTGCTGCCTCTGCTGCTGGTGATGGTGCTTTTGTTCCGCGAGGCGCTCAATGGTATCTTCGGCCCGGAGATGGGCATCTTCATCCTGATCGTGGTGGCGATCGGCGCGACAAGCTGGATGCCCACGGCGCGGATCGTGCGCGGCGATGTGCTGGCGCTGAAGGAGCGGGAGTTCATCCTCGCGGCTCGCTCCATCGGGACGACGAATTTCAACCTGATCACCCGCCACATCCTGCCCAACGTGATGTCACCGATCATGGTGTCGGCCACGCTCGGGATCGCCAACGCGATCATCACCGAAAGCGCGCTGTCGTTCCTCGGTCTCGGCTTTCCGCCGGATTTCCCGACCTGGGGGCGCTTGCTGAACGACGCCACGCAATACCTCACCGATTATCCCGAGCGCGTCTTCTGGCCCGGCGTCGCGATTTCGTTGACGGTCCTTGCGATCAATTACATGGGCGACGGCATGCGCGATGCGCTTGACCCCCGTATCCGCGGACGCTGACGGCGAACCGCGCCAATCGAAGCGCAAATGGTCCGCGCATCGTCTGCGCGGGCAATACCGTTCGGAACGCCGCGTCGGAATGCCCGAACGGTGGCCTGTCTCGAGTTCGGAGCGCTTTCGGACTGTCATGGCAGAGCGCCGCCATCAAGATCTGCGCATTCCGTTGGCCGAAGGGCGCTTGATCACTCCACCGCGCCCTTGGAGCACGATCCCGTGATCTCGAAGCCGGTCACAAGATCACCGGGTTGCCTGCCCGGCCGTCAAGGGTACCGGTCTTCGGGAGGTCGCGGTCATAAGAACCTGCTCGACCGATCGGTTTTGCGTGCCACGAAGGCGCCGAGCGGTTGAGTACTTTGTACCGTTTCGTCGCGCGCGATGACGATGAAGACGGCGCCGACGATGTAGATGCTCTGGCTCACGGTGTTTCCTTTTCCGCATGCCCGAGCGCGTTCACTCTTGGGCCTCGCGTACCCAAAGGCTAAACGTTGCAGATCAGACATACATCGCAGCAGGGCCTGCGATCCTCACCTGAAGCAGCCTCCAGACCATTCTTGCGGCTCGGCACCGGTCGATCCGGCGCAGTCCTGGAACGGAGAATGCCGCCGGAGTGGCAGCCGAGCCAGTCAGCCCGCACAGTGATCATGGGGTCTGATGCTGTACACCCCGGCGTGCCCACGCCATCTGTGCCTCGGTCTCGATCGCACCCGGACGTAAAGCGCGCAGACGCGCAAGGGCCGCGTCGGGGGACTCACCGGTTTCCATCATCAACCGCAGCGCAGCCATACCGGACCGACCACGCCCGCTCCGGCAATGGATCATAACCCGGCCACCGCCGCTCAGCGCGGCGCGCGTCATCGCGCTTGCATCCTGCCACGCCGGCCATTGCGCGGGCGCCGGCGTGCCAAAATCCTCAACCGGCAAGAAAATCCAGCGCGTGCCCGCTTCTTGCAGATCGGCGCCCAGGGCAAACGCCTCGCATTCCGCGATCTCTTCGGGCGTCACAAGGGTGATCACGAACGCCGGCTTCCAGTCGCGCAGATGTGCCATGTCGGCATCATAATCGCCGCTCGCCCCGGGCAGAGGGGCAAGCGCCAGCGTACCCCCGCCCACATGAAGCGCGTGGATCACAAACTCCGTCATCGTTGCCAACACATCCCCCGCAAGACCGCGCCAGCATCGACACCTCGCGCGAAAAAAGCAAGCTGGACGCCCTGCACACCGCGCTTTACGTTTCTTAAAAGTCACGAATCCGAAAGGCCGTTTGCATGTCCGAAACCGACCCGTCCGGCTATCAGGTTCTGGCCCGGAAATACCGGCCCGAAACCTTCGCCGACCTGGTCGGACAGGACGCCATGGTGCAAACCCTAAAGAACGCCTTCCAGGCGGATCGGATCGCGCAGGCCTTCATCATGACAGGCATTCGTGGCACCGGAAAGACCACCACGGCCCGGATCATCGCCAAGGGCATGAACTGCATCGGACCTGGCGGCACGGACGGTCCGACCACCGATCCCTGCGGGGTCTGCGAACATTGCACCGCGATCATGGAAGGGCGCCATGTCGATATCATGGAGATGGACGCGGCCTCGAACACAGGGGTCGGCAACATCCGCGAGATCATCGACTCGGTGCATTACCGGGCCGCCTCGGCGCGCTACAAGGTCTACATCATCGACGAGGTGCACATGTTGTCCTCGGGCGCGTTCAACGCGCTCCTGAAGACCCTCGAAGAGCCCCCCGCGCATGTGAAGTTCATCTTCGCCACGACCGAGATCCGTAAGGTGCCGGTGACGGTGCTGTCGCGCTGCCAGCGATTCGATCTGCGCCGGATCGAGCCCGAGACGATGATCACCCTCTTGCGCGGCATCGCCGATCGCGAAGGCGCGCAGATCAGCGATGACGCACTCGCCCTCATCACCCGCGCCGCCGAAGGCTCGGCCCGCGATGCCACCTCGCTCTTGGATCAGGCGATTAGTCACGGCGCTGGCGAAACGACGGCAGACGCGGTGCGCGCCATGCTGGGGCTGGCCGATCGTGGTCGAGTCCTCGATCTCTTCGACATGATCATGAAGGGCGACGTGGGCAGCGCCCTGTCCGAACTCGGCGCGCAATATGCCGAAGGGGCCGATCCGCTGGCCGTGCTGCGCGACCTGGCGGAGATCACGCACTGGATCTCGGTGGTCAAGATCACGCCCGACGCGGCCGAGGATCCCACCATCGGCCCCGACGAGCGCGCCCGCGGAGTGGCGATGGCCGAAACGCTTCCGATGCGCGTGCTGACGCGTATGTGGCAGATGCTGTTGAAATCGCTCGACGAGGTGGCCGAGGCCCCGAATGCCATGATGGCCGCCGAGATGGCGATCATCCGTCTCACGCATGTCGCCGACCTGCCCACCCCCGAGGATCTCGTGCGCCGCTTGCAGGATGACCCGCCCCCCGGTCCGGGCGGCGGCACACGGCAGGCGGGCGCGCACCCCCAGGGCGCGGACGCCCGCGGCAATGCTGCGCCCCAGCCAAGCCATACTGCTGCGCCCGGGCCGAGCGCCAGCGCAACGGGTCCGGCCCCAGCGCTCGCGCAGCACCCCGAAGATGCCCTCGAGCGCTACCCCAGTTTCGAGCATGTGCTGGAGCTGATCCGCGCCAATCGCGACGCCAAGCTGCTGATCGAGGTCGAGGGCGGAGTGCGCCTTGCCGCCTACCGTCCGGGCCGGATCGAATTCACGCCCACGCCCGACGCCCCCTCGGACCTCGCGCAGCGTCTCGGCAGCGCGCTGCAACGCTGGACGGGCAGTCGCTGGACCGTGACCGTTGTCAACTCATCGACAGCCCCAACCCTGCGCGAAGCTCGCAACGCCGAGGCCGACGCGCGCGAATCCGAAGCGCGCGCGCATCCGCTGGTCGAGGCTGTCTTCGCCGCCTTCCCCAAGGCCCGCATCACGGACATCAAGACCACGCAGGACATCACCACCACCGCCGAGGCCGACGCCCTGCCGGAGGTCGAGGATGAATGGGACCCTTTCGAAGACGACTGATCGCACCGCTTGCCTGTCGCCTTTCGCGCACCGATATGGTTAAACGTAACACACCGCTTTCCGGCCCGTCGCAAACGGGCCTCGATCCAGAGGAGACGACACGATGTTCAAGGGTTTGGGCCAGATGGGCGACATGGCCAAGATGATGCAATCCGCACAGGAAATGCAGCAGAAGATGGCCGATCTTCAGGAAGACCTGAAAAACATGATGGTCGAGGGCGAAAGCGGCGCGGGCCTCGTCAAGGCCACCTGCAGCGCCAAGGGCGAGCTCAAGGGGCTGGATATCGACCCGTCGATCTTCAAGCCCGAGGACAAGGAAGTCGCAGAGGACCTGATCCTCGCTGCGATCAAGGATGCCCAGTCCAAGGCGTCGGAGCGTGCGCAAGAGGAAATGGGAAAGCTGACCCAATCCATGGGCTTGCCCAAGGACATGAAGCTGCCGTTCTGAGCCCTCGTTTCATCTTGCTGCAAATACTCATCCCGAAGGCGTTCCGTCCCCGCCACCGGATCGGACCAAAGCTGTGAGCAGCACGCGCGACATCGACGCCCTGATCGACATGATGGCACGCCTGCCGGGCCTCGGGCCGCGCTCGGCCCGGCGCGCCGTGCTGCACATGATCCGCAAGCGCGCGGTCCTGCTCGCACCGCTGGCTGACCAGATGCGGGCGGTTGCCGAGACCGCGCGGGAATGCACGACCTGCGGCAATATCGGCACCTCCGAGATCTGCGATATCTGCGGTGACGCGCAACGCGCGACCGGCCAGATCTGCGTGGTCGAGGACGTGGCCGATCTCTGGGCGATGGAACGCGGCCACGCCTTCAAGGGACGCTATCACGTGCTGGGCGGCACGCTCTCGGCGCTCGATCAGATCGGGCCCGAAACACTGCGCATTCCGCAACTCGTGGACCGTGTCGCGTCAGAGGAGGTGACCGAGGTGATCCTCGCGCTAAACACGACGGTGGATGGCCAGACGACGGCGCATTACATCGCCGATCAGCTTGACGGGCGCGTCCGCCTCACCTCGCTCGCCCAAGGCGTGCCGATCGGCGGGGAACTCGACTATCTCGACGACGGCACGATCAGCGCGGCGCTGTCGGCACGCAAGGCGCTCTGAACACCCTCACGCCCGCTCGACCAGAACCGACCCCACGGAATACCCCGCCCCGAAGGAACAGATCACCCCCCGGTCGCCCGGTGCCAGATCGTCGGAATACTGCGCGAAGGCGATGATCGAACCGGCCGAGGACGTGTTGGCGTAGTCCTGAAGGATATTGGGCTGCTCGTCCCGGTCCGGCACGCGGCCCATGACCTTGCGCCCGATGAAATCGTTCATCGCCTTGTTGGCCTGGTGCAGCCACAGGCGGCGCAGGTCATCCGCCGAAACACCCTCGTCCGCCATATGCCCGAGGATATGCGCCGAGACCATCGGCAACACCTCCTTGAAGACCCGCCGCCCGTCCTGGACGAATTGCATGTCGCGCCGGTCGGCCATGCCACCCGGTCGGCTGCGGCGCAGAAAGCCGTTATTATTGCGAATGTTGTTCGAGAACTTCGTGGCGCAGCGCGTTGATTTTATGACGAAATGCGCGCCCTTCGCCTCATCGGCGGACTCGATCACCACGGCCGTGCACACATCCCCGAAGATGAAATGACAGTCGCGGTCGCGCCATTCCAGATGCCCCGAACAGATCTCCGGGCTGACCACCAGCGCCCGCCGCGCACTGCCCGCCCGGATCATGTCCGCCGCCGCCTGTATGCCGAACGTGGCCGAGGAACAGGCGACATTCATGTCAAAGGCGAACCCGCCCGCGCCCAGGTATGACTGGATCTCGATGGCGATTGCCGGATAGGGCCGCTCGTGATTGGACGCCGCACAGATGATCAGATCGATCTCCGACGCCGTCCGCCCTGCCTGTTCCAACGCCTTGCCACAGGCATCAAGCGCCATTTCCGCCATGATCCCCGGCTCGTCATCGCCGCGCGCCCGCAGGCGCGGACACATCACCTCCGGGTCTAGGATGCCGCGTTTTTCCATGACATGGCGCCGTTCGATGCCCGATGCACTGACGATGAAGTCCGGTGACGAAGGTGCCTTGGCCTCCACCCGACCGGCCGCGATATCCTCGGCATGGCGCGCGTTGAAACGCTCGGCATAGGCGTTGAACGCCTCGACCAGTTCCTCGTTCGTGATGATGTCGGGGGGCGTGAAAACGCCCGATCCCGTGATCGCGGGCTGACCCATCTCTGTTCTCCTCACCTGTCGCGCCAGACAATCGTCCACCTGTCATGGCGTCAAGCATGACGGGCTGCATTTCTGGTCATCCCGGCATTCTTCTTGGCAAAAATACCCGAAAATCCCGACCTCGCCGGTCAGTTCACCCGGTCGGGCGGATCCTCTCCGGCGAAAAAGGCGCGCAGGTTCTCCACCGCCTTCAGTCCCATGGCCTCGCGCACCTCCAGCGCGGCGGTGCCAAGATGCGGCAACAGAACGACATTTTCCATTGCTTTGAGCGCATCCGGCACCTGCGGCTCGTGCTCGTAGACATCCAGCCCTGCGCCCGCGATGCGCCCCGCCTGCAAGGCCTCGACCAACGCCGCCTCGTCCACCACGTCACCGCGCGAGATGTTGACCAGATGCGCCGCCGGTTTCATCGCCGACAGCACATCCGCACCGATCAGATGCCGGGTATCGGAACCGCCGGGCACGGCAGCAACCACGATATCGGCCGCGGCGGCGACCTCGGCCAGTGTGCTCATCTGCTGCGCCTCGAAGCCGAAGGTCTTGGGCGAGCGGTTGTAATAGATCACCCGCATGCCGAATCCGAAATGGCAGCGCCGCGCAATGGCCTCGCCGATCCGGCCCATGCCGACGATGCCGACGGTCTTGCCGGTCAAATGCAGCCCCAGCATCTGTGTCGGGTTCCAGCCGGGCCACCCCCCCGCGCGCACCATGCGCTCGCCCTCGCCTGCGCGGCGCGCGCTCATCAGCATCAGCGTCATGGCGATATCGGCGGTCGCATCGGTCACCGCCCCCGGCGTATTGGTCACGGCGATGCCCGCGCCGCGCGCCGCGCCTGCGTCGATATGATTGAACCCCACCCCGAAATTCGCGAGGATCCGGCACCGGCTGCCTTCGGCGTCCTCGAACACCGCGTCCGAGAAGAGATCGCCAAGCGTCGGCAGGATGCCGTCGTAAAGCGCAAGTGCGCCACGCATCTGACCGAGCTTCATGGGCGTGGTCTCCTCGCGCGTCTCGACATCGAAATGCGCGCGCGCCGCATCGAGCACGCGGTCGGGCATGGGTCGTGTTATCAGGATCCGTTTCACTGCAATCGCTCTCCCAGGGGGACGTCTTCATCGGGGCCGATCAGCACGATACCTCCGCCGCTATCGCTGACCCCAAGCACCAGCACCTCGGACCGAACCTTGCCAATCTGACGGGGCGGAAAATTCACCACCGCCAGCACCTGCCGACCGATCAGCGCCTCGGGCGTGTAATGTGTGGTGATCTGCGCGCTGGACCGCTTGACGCCCAGTTCAGGGCCGAAATCCACCCGCAGCTTGATCGCCGGCTTGCGGGCTTCCGGAAAAGGCTCGGCCTCGGTGATCCGACCCACCCGGATATCGACCTTGAGAAAATCCTCAAAGGAAATCTCAGCCATCGCGCAACTCGCGGGATCTGTCGGCGGCGGCCGCCACGGTGCGCCGCATCAGTGGCGGCAGACCGACCGTCTCGTCCATCAGCACTTCCAGCCCCGCCTGCGTGGTGCCGTTCGGGCTGGTCACGTTCTGGCGCAACTGCGCCGGCGTCTCGTCGGCTGCCTCGGCTAGCGCGCCCGCCCCCGCGACCGTCGCCTGTGCCAGTTGCATCGCCAGTTCCGGTGCCAGCCCCTGCGCCTCGCCGGCGCTGGCCATGCATTCGATCATGTGGAACACATAAGCCGGACCCGATCCCGACACGCCGGTGACCGCATCCATCTGGTCCTCTGACTCGAGCCGCACCACCTGCCCGACGGCGCGCAACAGCATCTCGGCCTGGTCAAGCTGCGCCGCGCTGACATGGGCGTTGCCGATGATCGCCGTGATGCCGCGCCCGACCGCGGCCGGGGTGTTGGGCATGGCGCGCACGATGGGCGTCCTGTCCCCGAGCGCCTGTTCGAACAGGACAACCGGCGTCCCGGCCGCGACGGACACGAACAGCGTGTCGCCATTTCCCTTGTCGCGCAGCACCGGTAGCGCGTCGCCCATCATCTGCGGCTTGACGGCAACCAGCACGATGGCCGGATCATCGGGCAGGTCGACATTGATCCGAACGCCCGTTCCCTGCAGCCACTCCGACGGGTTGGGGTCGATCACCCAGACCGATGAGGCCGGCAATCCGTCCGACAGCCAGCCCTGTAGCATCGCGCCACCCATCTTGCCGCAGCCCAGCAAGACGAGGCCCTTCTCGGCGATCCGCTGCATGCTCATGATGCCCCCCGCTGTTTGAAACATCGCGTGTGGGGGCAAGTGTTACGCGCGACCATAGGCCTCTGCAATGGCGACCTGCATGGCCTGTTGCGGGGTCTGGTCGCCCCAGATGGCAAGCTGCAGCGCCGGATAAAAGCGCTCGGCATTCGTGACGGCGGTGCTCAGCACCGTGTCGAGCTGCTCGGGGCTGGGGGCCTGCGCGCCGGCCATGACGAGGCCGTAGCGATAGACCATGAGTTTGTGCTCGGCCCACCACGTGAACGCGCCGGACCAGCACTTGTCATTGATTTCATTGAGCGTTTCGAACAGCGCCGGCAGCCTTTCGGCAGGCGGCTTCATCTCGTAGGTGCACACCAGCCGCAGAGTCTCGTCAGGCCCCGACCATGCGAGCGTGATGGAATAGGTGCGCCACTGGCCCTCGACCGCCATGGCGATCTGGTCGTCGCCAATCCGATCGAAATCCCAGTCGTGATGCTCGGCGATATGTTCCACGATATCAATGGGGTGGATGTCATCCTGAAAGATCTGTTCGGAAAGTGCCATGGCGCCGCCTCATTTGCTGTAGCGCGAGGACTGCAAACGCACCCCAAGCGCTAGGTGCCGTACCTACGGGCGGGGGCCAGTCCCCACGCCCATACAAGATATGGTGCGGGCATCCGCGGCGTCTGTAAAGCGAATTGTTGCGTCTTGCGGCAATATCTTGTGGGTGAACCCGAAACGCGCCGCAAGGCAGGCCGGACGAGGCAGACTGGACGCCGTCCACGCGCGTAAGGTCAGGACGCCGGATCGCGCGCCGCGCTTTCATGGCTGGCAGGCTCGAAGGTCATGAGCCCGAGGGGCCCATACCCCGTCTCCGCGGTCTTGGACTCAGCGCAGCGTGAACGAGATCGGTACGGAAAACTCCATCTGATCGCGGTCCACGTCAGCCGGAATGCGCGGAAGGCGGGCGCGCTGCAAGGTTTCCATGAGCGCCTGGTCGAGCACGTCATGCCCGGTGCCGCGCGTGACACGCGCTTCGACGACCTGCCCGGCGGCATTCATCCGGAACCAGATCGTGCCGGTGCCTTCGATTCGCGCGCGCTGTGCGCGGCGCGGATATTGCTTGGCCTGTGCCAGCCGCGCCGCGACGACCGCGGCGAAATCGGCACGCGCGCCGGGATTGCCGCCGCCCTCGGTGCCATCGCCACCGCCACGCGTGCTGCCTTGCGATGAGCCGCTCTGGCCCTGCCGGCCTTCGGATTGCGGCGCGGGCGCATCGCCTTCGCGCTCCGCCTCTGCGGCGCGGCGCTGCCGGCGCGCGGTCTCGGCGCGCTCAGTGGTCTCTTCAGCCGCCCGTCGCCCGGCCTCTTCCACCGCTTCCGGACGCGAGGCCGGGCGACGCGACACGCCAAGACCTTCCTCCTGATCCTCCGCGGTGACGCTGTCGGGCGCAACCACTTCCGGGGAAGTATCCGGTGCGGGCCCGGCGGCCGTTTCGGGGTCCGCGGGCGTCTCTTCCGGCGGGGTGGGCGCATCAGACGGGGCGATGACGGGATCCACGCTCTCGGCAAGGTCCAAGCTCTGATCCGGCGCAGAGGGCGCTGCAACCTCCGAAGCCTCGACCGGCGGGACGTCCGTGTCGGGAGACGCGTCCGGCGTGTCGTCGGCGGCATCCGGTGTCGTGTCGGATGCGGTTTGGGGGGCGACCTCGCTCGTCGCATCTTCGGCCTCCACCTCGGTCGCGGCCTCCGGCGTCGCGGTGTCGACGGGCTCCGCCTCGACCGCCTCGAGCGCGCCGGGCGGCGCCCCCGAGGGGCCAAGGCCGACGGTCAGCCCGCCCTCGCCCGCAGCCTCGGTGCCGTCGGTCTGCGCCGCCCAGTAGACCGCCACGCCGCCCGCGAGATGCACCATGATCGCCAGCACCAGCACAATCGCCCCTGCGCCACGCGGCAGGGCGGCGCGCAGGATAACGTCACGGCCTGACAGGGCCACGCTCATCGCGCCTCCGGAAGGGTGATCAATGTGACCTCCTGTGCACCGAGGCTGCGCAGATCCTGCATGAGGCTTACGAGTCCACGTGCCGCACCTTCCTGATCGGCGCGCAGGCGCAGGGGTAGGTTCGGGGTCTCGCGCAGGCGATCTTCCAGACGTTCGAGCAGCGTGGCGCGGTCGATCTCCTGCCCGTCGAGCGCCAGATCTCCGGTTGGGCCCAGCAGGATCTCGGACCCTTCAAGCTGGGCCTCGCCCGCACTTTCGGACTCTGGCGGCGCGACCTCGAACGGATCGCTGCTGCTCAGTCGACCGGAAACCATGAAAAAGATAAGCAACAGAAACACGACATTGATCAGCGGAAGGATACTCGAATCGGCATCCTCCGGCGGGCGAGTCCGCGTCAGCCGCCGCGTCGTCCGTCCAGCCAGCCCTCTCATGATCCATCCTGCACAAGGGCCAGCCCGCTCAGGCCCGCGGCCTCCATCCGGTCGAGCACGCGGACGAGCGCGCCGGTGTCCACACCGTCGCGCGGCAGGATCAGCAGCGCAGTATCGGGATCCTCCGCCCGCCGCGCGCGCACCCGCTCGATCAGCGCGGGCATCGGCAGCGTCTCGCCGGCAAGGCGCGGACCTTGCGCTGTCACCTCGACCAGCAATGCGCCGCCCATCTCGCCACCCGTGCCGCTGCCCGAGGATTGCAGCGGGATCGCCCGCCAGTCGTGAAAGTTCGACGCCAGCATGAAAAAAACCAGCAGGATGAACACCACGTCGATGAGCGGTGTCAGGCTGATCCGCAAAGGCGGGCGGGCGGTATCACTCAGCCGCGTCATGCCAGTCCTCGGTCGCCGAGGTTGCCGCTGCGGTCGGCGCCGCGGCGAAGATCGCCGCCAGCGCCGAGTCGGTGGCCTGCGCGCTGCGCTCGATCCGGCGATCGATCCAGTTGACCGCCGCCAGCGTCGGGATCGCCACCGCAAGGCCGAGCGCCGTGGTCAGGAGCGCCTCCCAGATGCCGCCCGACAGGATCGCCGGATCGACGCGGCTGCCCGCGGCCTCGAGCTGTGCGAAAGCGGCGATCATGCCGAGAACCGTGCCGAAGAGGCCCAGGAGCGGCGCGACGGACGCGATCACCTCGAGCGGGCGCATCCAGGCACGCAGGCCGTCCAGCGCATCGCCGGCCACGCGCCACGCCTCTTCGCGGGCGCGTGGCTCGGGGATGCCGGCGACCAGATCGGCCATCGCGCCATGGGCGGCGCGCGCGGGCAGCGACCGGCCCGAGGCGACGGTATCAAGCGCGGTGTCGCGGGCCCCGCCGCGCCATTGCGTCAGCGCCGCGCGCAGCCGTGCGCAAGGTGCGGGGCGGGTGCGGGCCAGATGCCAGACCTTGCCGAGGATCAGCGCGAGCGAGAGAACGGACAAGGCCACGAGCAGCCACGCCACCGGCCCCCCGGCGGACAACGTATCCTCTAGACGCTCCAGCGCGGCGAGGGTCTGCGCCGCTGCATCCTGCGGGGCTGGATCGGCCGCGCCAGGCTGCGACGGGGTGTCCTCTGGCGGCACGGCGGTCGCCGGGTTCGGCCCGGTCCAGCCGCCGGATGTGATCGTTTGCACGTCTTCGGACAGGTCCGGATCCATGGTTTGGGCCTCTCGTCAACGAATGAAATCGACATCGCCGCGTTCGGAGACACGCAGCACATCGTCGCATGGGGTGGTCTCGTCGAAGTCTTCCGGGCTGCAGGCGAGCACGTCGTTGAGCAAAAGCCGCGCCACGCGGCCGCAGTCGAGATCGGCCATGTCGAAGACCCTGACCCGGGTGCGCCCGGCCTCCACCGCGCCCAACTCGACCGCGAGGCGGCGGTCGATCACGCCGTCACTGTCGAAAACAACCAGATCGAGAGACAGTGTTTCGAGCGGCTCTTCGGTGCGGTTCGACACCACCATATAGCTGCGGCAGGCTGCATCGGTCTGTTCGAGCTTGTTGAGCTCGACCCCGAGCGTCGGCGCCGTCTCGTTCTCCTGCGCTGAGGCGGCTGTGCCCAGCAGGGTGGCCGCAATCGCCGTGACGCGACGAAGGTTCGGGGTCCAAAAGTCCGGCTGTGACATATCCAAGCCTTATTCTGTCTAAAATACTCATGAATTGCGTCGAAGGATGCACCGGCGCAAGAGACAAGGTGCGCCGGGGCCATGGCGGGCCGTTCAGGATCAGAACTGCGCTTCGAGCCCGGCATAGAAGGTGCGCGGCTTGCCCGGGCGCGGCCCCAGAGGCAGGCGCGAGGCGACATATTCCTCGTCGAACGCGTTCTGCACGCCGCCGATGACCTTCACTCCATCGCGCAGCTCGTAATAGCCGCTGAAATCCACGCTGAAGAAGCTGTCGATCTTGCCGTATCGCGCGTCCGGAGTACCGTCCGGATCGAGTTGCTGGGAGGTGTTGCTTGCGCTGCCGAAGCTGCTGTCGACATAGGTCGCGACCGCATCCACACCCCATTGGCGCCCTTCGTAACCGGCCCCGAAGGTGATCTGGACGTCCGGGATATAGGGCACCGCGCTGCCATCGGTTCCGCCCGAGAAGATCGACTGGGCGTTGCCCGAGGTCGAGGCGTTCTCGATCGTCGCATCGGTATAGGTGGCCGACACGAACATCGGCAGGCCGTAGCTCAGCCCCATGTCGATGGCGGGATCGTAATTGATGCCAAGTTCAACACCTTGGGTGCGCACCTCGCCGACCGAGGTCGTCTCGCCGCTGCCCCCTGCCGAGGCGCCGATATTGTCGACCACCACCAGATCATCGAAATCCGTGCGGAACAGGGTCGCCTTGGCCTCGAAGGCCCCTGAGTCGCTGACATAGCTGGTGCCAAGCTCATACGCGACGCTGCGCTCTTCGCTGATCCCGTCGCGCAGCGCGGCCCGTGGTCCCGGCGGCGAATAGCCGAAGAACACGCCGCCGTTGAACGACAGGTTCGCGTTCTGCTCCCACAACGCGCCGAGGCCGCCGGCCCAGAAATCGATGGAGCCGCTGTCACTGTCGGGCGCGCCGCCGCCATCGGTACGGCGCTGATCCTGTTCATATTCCAGATCGACATATTCGTACCGCACGCCGGGCGACAAGGTCAGACGTCCGAAATCCATCCGGTCATCGACCGAGATCGAGTAGGCGGTCGCTTCCTGCTTGCGGTCGCCGGCGGCGCCATCGGCGCCTTGCGTGATATCGGTGATGCCCCCGCTCGCATCCTGTGTGAACGTGGTATCGCGCTGAAACCGGTCGATCTGGTCGTTGTGGATGCGGAACGACGCGGTCAGGTCGTGCCCGACACCTCCCGTGTCGAACTGGGTATTCAGCGATGTCTCGAGGCCGGTGCTGTAATATTCGCGTGCGTTGGCCCGCACTTCGAGTGTCCCCGCACCCAGTCCGCGCAACGTATCGAAATCCGCACCGCCCCCGGCGATCCCCTGCGCGATGTTGTTGCCGTTGACCGAGGCCAGCTTGAACCAGTTGCGCTCGAATTCGTTGTAATAGGCAACGGTCGACAGGTTCGTGTTCGGCGTCAGCTCGATGTAGTGGCGCAGCGCGATGCGGGTCTGCTCGGTCTCGATATTGTCGAAGCGCGTGCCGGCATAGCGGCGGAAGGGATCGGCGGCGAAATCCTCTTCGCTCAGCCCGACATAGGTCTCGTCCGCATCAAGCTCGGTGCGGCCGAGGCTGAACTCGAACTTCTGGTAGCGTTCGCCATCCGGCTCATAGGAGAGCTTGAGGTTATAGTCGCGATTGCTCAGCCCGGTGTCGTCCGACCCTTCGAAGGCGGGCGCCGAGTCGATGCTCTTGAAGCCGTCGTTTTCGCGGGCGTAAGCCTCGAGCAGATACCCGAAGCGCCCCGACCCGGTCTCGATCGTGTCGCCGGTATAGGCATGCGCCCGCATCTCGTTGTCGCTGCCGAAGGTCAGCTTGGTGTATGTCTCGCGGTCCTGCGGGATGGGTGTGGACAGATAGTTAACCACCCCGCCGGTGATATGCGGACCAAAACGCACCTGCGACGAGCCCTTGAGCACCTCGATGCCCGACATCCGACCCGCCGTGGGCGAGTAATAAGCGGCCGGTGCCGAATACGGCGCCGGGGCCATCGGGACACCATCCTCGAGCAGCATCACCTTGGAGCTGCGCCCGGGATCGACACCGCGCAGCGAGATGTTCGGGAAGAGTCCGAACCCGTCCTCCTCGCGCAGATACACACCCGGCGCCTTGCGAAGAACGCGGTTGATATCGTCGTAATTCTGGTCGCGAATATCGCTTGTGTCCAGAAAGGTCCCCGATCCGACCAGCGCGCGTTCATTCTCGCGCGAGCCGATGATCTGGATGCCCGGCAGCGTCAGGACAGGCGCGTCCTGTGCGGCGGCGGGAGCGTATGGAACGATCGCAGCGGTTCCCAGAAGGAACGCCGCGACCGTCAGAGGCGGTTTGAAGCCCATGACAACCCTCGTGTCTGAATTTTTATGATTTGGGTTCCCAGCGTCGTCAGCGGGGCCTGCGTGTCGGGTAATCACGGCCCCGAATGATGTAAAGTATTTTAGTCGGATATTTTGACCATACTGGATCGTCACACATTGCGCGTTGCAGATCCGCAACATACCGACGACCTTCGATCCCGGCATTTGGCACGGTATTCGTCGCGCGGAGATGCGCAGGTCGCGGGCTCGTGGAAAATCGAGAAATGGCGCCGACGCGTTGGATCGAGGCTTGTCGAACGCAGCCGACCATAGTACGGCAGCGCCATAACGCCGTGCCGCACTAGCTCAGCCGGTAGAGCAATCGCTTCGTAAGCGATGGGTCAGGGGTTCGAGTCCCTTGTGCGGCACCACTGGCTTGATGCGGACAAGTAAAGCCTTAGCGGCTCGGTCTGAATGTCGGAGCGTAGCGCAGGCCCCCGTGTCACCCCTGCGCGGCCCATACATAGGCGGCATAGCCCACCAGCATCGCCAAGCCGACCCCGCGACCGATCCGCGGACGCGCCACCAGCAGGATGGCCAGCACCAGCGAAATCGCGATCAGCACCGGCAGATCGAAGGTCAGGAAGCGCTGCGCCACCGGGATCGGCGTGATCAGTGCGGTCACACCGAGAATGCCAAGCAAGTTGAATATGTTCGAGCCGACAATATTGCCGATGGCAATCTCCGATTGGCGGCGCAGGGCGGCGATCAGCGATGTTGCAAGTTCCGGCAGCGACGTACCGACGGCCACGATGGTCAGCCCGATGAACGCCTCGGATACGCCGTAGCCGCGCGCGATCGCGACCGCGCCCTCGACCAGAAAACGCGCACCGAGCATAAGCCCGACCAGACCACCCACAATCCACAAAGCCGAGACCAGACCTGAAGAGGGTTCAGGCACCCCCGCGTCCTCGGACACAGCCGCGCCGGGCCGGAGATACGCCCAGAGCAAGTACCCCCCGAGACCGGCCACCAGCACCGCCCCCGACAGCCTCCCCACCTGCCCGAGATAAAAGACCGGCACCAGCACCAGAGTCGCCGCCATCATCACGGCGGTGTCGCGGCGCAGGGTCGCCCCCATCACCGTGATCGGCCAGATCAGCGCCGACACGCCGACGATCAACAGGATGTTGGCGATGTTCGATCCGACGACATTGCCAAGCGCAATGTCCGGTACGCCGCGCCACGCGGCCTCGACCGAGACCAGCAGCTCGGGCGTCGAGGTGCCGAACCCCACCACGGTCAGCCCGATCAGCAGTGGCGGAATCGCCATACGACGGGCGATGCCCACACTGCCGCGCACCAGGAATTCGCCGCCAAGAAAAAGGCCGGTCAATCCGGCCAGCAGATAGATGTAATCCACGTCACGTTCCTTGCAGGCTCGTCTTGGGCCCCGCATGACAGATGACCCGTGGCCGAAGGGACTTGCAAGATGCGCCAAAAAATAAAGACGGGTTGCTTGGACGCCTTTTCTGCACGTCAGATACCGCCCGGAAAATGGATGACGGCCTCAATCTGGACGTCGTCGCGGCCTCACCACTGCGGCACGACGAGGTGATCTCCCGGCGGTGATCGCGCGGCCGCACTTTGCGTCCCTTGAGATGACAGGACACCAACGAGGATGTCATGACGGCTGAATACAAACTCGACGCACCCCCCATGGCGGATGATCGGGCCGACGGTCTTGTCAAGGAATTGGTGGACGGGACCCGCGAGAAGCTGGGTTTCGTGCCGAACATGTATCGCGGCATGGCCATCAATCCGGGCTTTTTGTCAAGTTTTGTGCACGGCTATGATCATGTCCGCACGCAGGCCAATTTCACGCCGCCAGAACAGAACGTGGTGTTCCTGATGGTCTCGCTTGCCAGTGGATGCGAGTACTGCACAGGCGCGCATTCGATACTGGCGATAAATCTCGAAGCTTTCCGAAGAGGAGACATAGGCGCTGAGCGACGGCAAGGCGCTGGACGATCCGAAGCTCGAGGCGTTGCGCCGGTTCACCCACCACATGTGACAGACCCGCAGTCTGCCAACGCAGGCCAAGGCGTTCAAGACCGCAGGCTGCACCGATCAGCATATACGCGAGATCATCCTGGCGCTCGCGGTCAAGACCATCAGCACTTGTGCCAGTCACGCGAACCACACCCGGGTGGATGACGCCTTGGCGCCCTACGAGGTCGACGAGCGCGCAAAGGCCGCCTGACCGGGTTCAGGCACTCTCTTCCCCTCCGGCCGTCTCGCCGGCGACGTCATGCTCGGCACAAAAGAGGTCATAAACGACTTCGAGCACCCGGCGCGGCCGATCGTCGGCAAGGCTGTAATAGATGGCCTTGCCATCGCGGCGGGTCGTGACCAGCCCTTCGAGCCGCAGACGCGACAATTGCTGCGACACCGCCGGCTGCCGGGCCGACAGAAGCTCTTCCAGCTCGGTCACGGATTTCTCGCCGGACACCAGATGGCACAGGATCATCAGCCGACCCTCGTGGCTGATCGCCTTGAGGAAGGTCGCCGCTGCGGTCGCATTTTCGACCATGTGATCCATGTCTTCCGGGGTCGTCGAATCGTCAAGAACGGGAAGCGTCATCCGGGTCGGGCTCTTTCTGTCGCTACATAGTTATCTATGAGGTGTCTCCAGGACCTGCGAAACAAGTCTTCCCTTGCCGGGCAGATAAAACGTCCTGCACCAAACGGAGGCGCGTGGCACTACAAATTCATACCTTGCCCTTGCAGGCCTTCGGACGCAACACTAAGACTCGCAAAGCGCCGGCCGCCGCGCGTCGGCCGATTTCCAAAGCCGGACACTCAGCGCCGGGCAGCAATACAGGCAGGCCACGATGAACGATCCCCACGAAATCCACATGAACACCCTCGTGCCGATGGTGGTCGAACAGACCAGTCGCGGGGAACGGTCGTATGACATCTTCTCGCGCCTGCTCAAGGAACGCATCATCTTCGTGAACGGGCAAATCCATGACGGCATGTCCAGCCTCGTCGTGGCGCAGCTTCTGCATCTCGAGGCCGAGAATCCCAACAAGGAAATCTCGATGTACATAAACTCGCCCGGCGGGTCCGTGATCGCCGGGATGAGCATCTATGACACGATGCAATACATCAAACCCAAGGTCTCGACCCTCGTCTGCGGTCTGGCGGCGTCCATGGGCTCTGTGATCGCACTTGGCGGCGAGCATGGAATGCGATTTTCGCTGCCCAACTCCGAGTTCCTCGTGCACCAGCCGTCGGGTGGCAGCCAGGGCACGGCAGAAGACATCCTGATCCAGTCGCGTCACATCGAGCAGACGCGCGAACGCTTCTACCAGCTTTACATGCGCCACACGGGTCAGGACTACGACACCGTCCGCATGGCCCTCGACCGGGACAAGTGGATGACGCCCGAAGAGGCGATGGAGTGGGGACATGTCGATGAAATCGTGAGCACGCGTGCGAAAGGGGCCGACGAGGATAAATGATCGGTGAGCGGGACGCACGATGGTCGGGTATTTTCGCATTGTGGTGTTTTCCCGCGTGACCTAAGCTGGCACGGCACATGAATGACAGAGCAAAGGCCCGAACCGGGCCGCATGACCGATAGGCGGCTCAAGGGCTGAAAGGTACGTGATGGCGAACAATTCCGGCAGCGACAGCAAGAACACGCTTTATTGCAGTTTTTGCGGCAAGAGCCAGCACGAGGTGCGCAAGCTCATTGCGGGCCCGACGGTGTTCATATGCGACGAATGCGTCGAGTTGTGCATGGACATCATACGAGAAGAGACAAAGGGCGGCGGCATCAAGTCGAGCGAGGGCGTGCCGACCCCGCATGAAATCTGCAAGGTACTGGACGATTACGTGATCGGCCAGGCCATAGCAAAGCGCGTGTTGTCGGTCGCAGTCCACAACCACTACAAACGGTTGAACAATTCCGACAAGAGCGACGTCGAACTCAGCAAGTCGAACATCCTTCTGATCGGGCCGACCGGCTGCGGCAAGACGCTTCTGGCGCAGACCCTTGCACGTATTCTGGACGTGCCCTTCACGATGGCGGATGCCACGACGCTGACCGAGGCGGGGTATGTTGGCGAGGATGTCGAGAACATCATTCTCAAGCTCCTGCAATCGTCGGAATACAACGTGGAACGCGCGCAGCGCGGCATCGTGTATATCGATGAGGTCGACAAGATCACCCGCAAGTCCGAGAACCCGTCGATCACCCGCGACGTCTCTGGCGAAGGTGTGCAGCAGGCGCTGCTGAAACTGATGGAGGGCACGGTCGCCGCCGTCCCGCCGCAAGGCGGGCGCAAGCATCCGCAGCAGGAATTCCTTCAGGTCGACACGACGAACATCCTGTTCATCTGCGGCGGGGCGTTCGCCGGTCTCGACAAGGTGATCGCGCAGCGCGGCAAGGGCAGCGCCATGGGGTTCGGCGCCGATGTGCGCGCGGATGACGAGCGCGGCATCGGCGAGGTCCTGACCGATCTCGAACCCGAGGACCTTCTGAAATTCGGCCTGATCCCGGAATTCGTCGGTCGCCTGCCAGTGCTCGCGACGCTCGAGGATCTGGACGAGGAAGCGCTGGTCATCATCCTGACGCAGCCCAAGAACGCTTTGGTGAAGCAGTACCAGCGCCTCTTCGAGCTGGAAAACGCGAAACTGACCTTCACCGAGGATGCGCTGGTGGCCATCGCCAAGCGCGCCATCGCGCGCAAGACCGGCGCGCGCGGGCTGCGCTCGATCCTCGAGGACATCCTGCTGGACACCATGTTCGACCTGCCTGCGCTCGAGAATGTCGAAGAGGTCGTCGTGAACGAAGAGGCCGTGACGTCCGAGGCCGCGCCGCTGATCATCTATGCGGACAGCAAGTCGAGCAAGAAAGAAGGCACACACGCGGGTTGACGGGCGTGCCAGAAGGAACTGCCATCAAGGACTCGCGTGACATGCGCGGGTCCTTTTTCGTTCGGCGGATCACATCACCAGCCCGCGGCGGATCAGGTTCGCCCCCGCGATCAGCAGGACCCAAAGTGTAGCCTTGTGAAAGGTCGCCTGGTCAAATCTGTCCTGCAACCAGAAGCCAAGCCATGTCCCAAGGATCGCCGGCAGGACGAGCCACATGGACAGGGGTACGGTTTCCGCACGCAACACCCCGGATCCAAGATGCGAGGCCAGCAACAGGATCGACCCAAGGGTGAAGATCACGCCCTGTACGCGCATCTGTTCGCGTTTCTCGGTCGCCCGCGCCGTCAGCATCGCAACCGTCGGGGGGCCCCATATGCCAGACACCCCGCCGAACAGGCCGGCAATCGCCCCCATGGCCGCCTCACCGCGTCGTCCGCCCTTGGCAAGCACACGCAGGCTGCCGCCCAGCAATGTGGCAAACGCATAGAGCGTGATGGCCACCCCGATGATCAGGAACAGCGTTGCCGGAGGCAGCACCGGCACCAATTGAGCAGACGCCAGCATGACCAGCCCGCCAGTCAAGAGGAATGTCGTGTATCGCCGCATCGAGAGCAGGGCCGCCCGCGGACCCTCCCGCAGGGCCTGCCACAAATTGGTCACAAGCGTCGGCAGGATCAGCCCGGCGAGCGCCAGATCTGGCGACATCAGCGCGCTCAGCCCCGCCATGAGCATCATCGGCATGGCAAAACCGACAACCCCCTTGATCACGCCCGCGAAAAACGCGAGGACTGTCGCGAGGCCAAAGGCCAAGGGGGTAAGGATATCAAAAAACATTTCCATGCCAGACACCTAGCACGCCGGCCAACCCGCTGCACATGCAAATCATGACGCAACTATCGAACAAAACGCTGCGACATTTGGTATAATTGTTGTGCTGCACCTGCAAGATAGGTAGAAGATCGAAGAGTGGACAAAGGAGTCGATCAATGGCACATGACGGACAGGATCTCGGACAGGCTCGGTCGATCGTTCTGCGTGACCTTCTGGACCTGACTGGCTCGGCGTTGCAGCCCTGCGAGTCGTTGCTGGAGCGTGCCAGAACCTCCGTCGCCGAACTGGTGACGGTGGACGGGCGTATTTCCGGTTCTGCGATCGAGGCACATCAAACCGCGGCGCATGGGTTGGCCTGGCTGGCGACATATGTCGAAGCCCTTCGGCAGATGCAGAGCTGGGCCAAGGGCCTCGATGCACAGGAGCAATTCGGTGAGCTGGAACAGTTGATCCACCAGATCGCGTTCGGCGAATACCTCAACCAGATCGCCGGCGGCATCCAGATGAACCAGGGCGAGATGGTGCGCCTGCAGGACATGGGCCTCGCCGCAGACGAGGCCGCGATCGCGATGAATCCCGCCGCGGCCATGCTGATGCAGGCCGGCAACACGCAAGCCGCGCGCACCCGGCTGGTCGAGATCATGCAGGAGCGCAGCGCAGAGACGACGGTGGGCCGCAGCGGGCTCGATGACGAGCTGGAAATGATCCGCGAGCAGTTCCGCCGTTTCGCCATCGAGAAGATCGAGCCCTACGCGCATGACTGGCACCTCAAGGATGAGCTGATCCCGATGGAGATCATCGACGAGCTGGCCGAGATGGGCGTGTTCGGCCTGACCATCCCCGAGGAGTATGGCGGACTTGGCATGTCGAAGGCGTCGATGTGCGTGGTGTCCGAGGAACTCAGCCGCGGCTATATCGGCGTGGGATCACTCGGTACCCGATCAGAGATCGCCGCCGAACTCATCCTCGCCGGCGGCACCGAAGAACAAAAGCAGAAATGGCTGCCCGAGCTCGCCAGCGCCGAGACCCTTCCGACAGCCGTGTTCACCGAACCCAATACCGGCTCCGACCTTGGCAGCCTTCGCACCCGCGCGGTCAAGGACGAGAACGGCGACTGGAAGGTGACCGGCAACAAGACCTGGATCACCCACGCGATGCGCACCAAGGTGATGACGCTGCTGGCGCGCACCGTTCCCGACACCACCGACCACCGTGGCCTGTCGATGTTCCTGGCCGAAAAGACCCCGGGCACCGCCGATGATCCGTTTCCGACGCCCGGCATGACCGGCGGCGAAATCGAGGTGCTGGGCTATCGCGGCATGCAGGAACACGAGCTTGCCTTCGACAATTTCCACGTCAAGGGCGAGAACCTTCTGGGCCTTGAGGAGGGCAAGGGCTTCAAGCAGCTGATGGAGACCTTCGAGTCTGCCCGCATCCAGACCGCCGCGCGCGCCGTCGGAGTGGCGCAATCCGCGCTCGACGTGGCGACGAAATACGCCCAGGATCGCAAGCAGTTCGGCAAGCCGCTGATTGCCTTCCCGCGTGTCAGCGGCAAGCTGGCGATGATGGCGGTCGAGATTATGATCGCCCGGCAGCTCACCTATTTCTCGGCATGGGAAAAGGATAATGGCCGGCGCTGCGATCTTGAGGCCGGGATGGCCAAGCTTCTGGGCGCGCGTGTGGCCTGGGCGGCGGCCGACAATGGCGTGCAGATCCATGGCGGCAACGGCTTTGCCTTGGAATACTCGATCAGCCGCATCCTGTGCGACGCGCGCATCCTCAACATCTTCGAGGGCGCGGCGGAGATACAGGCGCAGGTCGTCGCGCGCCGCCTGCTGGGCTGAGCCATTTCGCACATGCCCCCGCGGCTTCGCGGGGGCATGTGACGGGAATCACTCCGGCGACGTGATGCCCAGATGCAGCGGGGTCAGCCCGTCGATCTCGCCCAGCAGGACGTTGCCGGGGACAACCGGGCCGACACCGGCCGGGGTGCCGGTATAGATCAGGTCGCCCGGCTGAAGATGGTAGTAGCGCGACAGATCCGCGATCATCTCGGGCACGGACCAGATCATGTCCGAGAGCTTTGCGTCCTGACGCAATTTGCCGTCCACCGACAGCCGGATCGCCTGATCGCCGATCGGGCCGAACGCTTCCTTGCGGGTGATCGCCGCGATGACAGCCGACTCCTCGAAATCCTTGCCCAGATCCCACGGTCGGCGCTTGTCCTTGGCCACGGCCTGAAGGTCGCGGCGGGTCAGGTCGATGCCACAGGCAAAGCCCAGGACTGCCTCCATCGCTTGCGCCTCGGTCACCCGGAAGGCCGGCGCGCCAAGCGCCGCCACCAGTTCCATCTCGTGGTGACAATCCTGCGTGCCCAGAGGATAGGCGATCTCGGCGCCGCTATGGCAGATGGTGTGCGCGGATTTGGTGAAATAGAACGGCGCCTCGCGATCGACCTCGTTGCCCATCTCGACGGCGTGGGCGGCATAGTTGCGCCCGATACAGAAGATGCGACGCACCGGATATCCGGCCTGTTCGCCCACGACGGGAACCAGCGGCGCGGCGGGGACGGGGAAAAGCGGGTCGGTCATGGGCGGCTCCGTGGCAATGTTTCAAGATGGCCCCGGTCTGCGCTGCCCGCGCGGCGGCGTCAAGATGACGCTGCACTCACCTCATCGATGGCCTTGCCGATCATCGCCAGACACTCGGGATCGGAAAACCGGTGATCCGCCCCCTTGACCAGCGTCAGGCGCATATCCGGCCCGCGCGCATGGTCGAGAAGCCGCAGAGCCACCGACATGTCCACGTCCGCGTCGGCGCTGCCTTGCAGGAACCGCACTGGAAACGGCAGCTCAAGCGGGCTGCGCAGAACCAGATGATCGCGCCCATCCTCGATCAAGCGGCGCGTGATGACGTAGGGATCGCCGTACTCACTCGGCAGCGCCACCTGCCCATCCGCCAGAAGCGCCGCGCGCTGGTCGGCATCGAAACCGGCCCACATGGCATCTTCGGTGAAATCCGGGGCGGCGGCGACGGTGACAAGGCCCGCCGCAAGCTCAGGATTGTCGCGCGCCAGAAGCAGCGCGATCCAGCCGCCCATCGATGACCCGACGAGGATCTGCGGACCTGTCGTCACCGCGTCGATCACCGCGCGCGCGTCCGCCGTCCAGTCGCCGATCGACCCGTCGGTGAATGCGCCAGACGATTCGCCATGTCCCGAATAGTCGAACCGAAGAAAGGCCCGGCCCGCATCGCGCGCCCAGTCTTCCAGCCAGAGCGCCTTGGTGCCCTCCATGTCGGACTTGAACCCACCGAGAAACACGACCCCCGGTCCTGCCCCGTTGGTCTGATGATAGGCAAGCGTGCGGCCGGCGGGTGTGGTCAGGCGGGATGGCGGCATGATACCCCTTTTGCTGCGTTCGATGAGACCGTGCCTGATATGCGCGACATCCGCAAACGGGGTCACGATCCCTTGTGCATCATCCGCTCGGCCAATGCTGCCGCCGGACGCCTACCCGCCGACATAGGCCCCGCGGCGCGGCCGATAGAACACCTTTTGATTGTGCAGCCGTCCCAGAAGGTCGTGGATGTGCCGCAGCGTCTTGTCCGCTTCGGATTCGGCGCTGTTCTTGACGCCCTCCTTGGTCACGACCTTCGCCGACAGTTCCGCGCGCTTTTGTTGCAGCGCCGCCTCGATCAGGTCGATATCCGCAATGGACAAGTCAAACTTCGAATTGTAGCTCGGCATGGTCTGTGCTCCTTAGGAATGCGGGGGCTTGCAGCGGCGCTCTGCGACACGCAGACGGCAAGAGATCATGGGACATCTATAGACCCCATTTGCGCCGGATCCAAAGGTTTTTCGCATTTTTTCAGTCGGTTAATTCCATACGATCGCATACAGCGCCGGGGACCCTTGACGCCGAGCGTCGCGCCGGGCATTAGAAATTTCAACCCGCAACCGGGCGTTTCGTGGGCGCCGGACCGACGAGGAGAATGACAATGACCGACATCTCCCTGAGATTTCCCGATGGCAATGCGCGCAGCTATCCCGCCGGCGTGACGCCCGCCGAGGTCGCCGCCGACATCTCGACATCGCTGGCGAAGAAGGCCATCTCGGCGCATGTCGATGGGCAGCACTGGGATCTGCAATGGCCGATCCCGCGGGATGCCGCCATCTCCATCAACACGATGAAGGACGAGGCCCCGGCGCTGGAACTGATCCGGCATGATCTTGCCCATATCATGGCGCGCGCCGTGCAGGAGATCTGGCCCGAGGTGAAGGTCACCATCGGCCCGGTCATCCGGAACGGCTGGTATTACGATTTCGACCGGGCCGAGCCCTTCACCCCCGAGGATCTGGGCCGCATCGAGGCGAAGATGAAAGAGATCATCGCGGCGCGTGATCCGGTCACCACCGAGGTCTGGGACCGCGCCCGCGCCATCGCACATTACGAGGCGCAGAACGAGCCGTTCAAGGTCGAGCTGATCGACGCGATCCCCGGAGACGAGCCGCTGCGCATGTATTGGCACGGGCACTGGCAAGACCTGTGTCGCGGCCCGCATCTGCAACATACCGGCCAGGTGCCCGCCGACGCCTTCAAGCTGATGAGCGTCGCGGGCGCCTACTGGCGCGGCGACAGCAGCCGCCCGATGCTGCAACGCATCTACGGCGTCGCCTTCCAGAACCGCGACAAGCTCAAGGCGTATCTCACCTTCCTCGAAGAGGCCGAGCGCCGCGACCATCGTAAACTTGGCCGCGAGATGACCCTGTTTCACATGCAGGAAGAGGCGCCCGGCCAGATCTTCTGGCACCCCAACGGCTGGAGCATCTACACCACGCTGCAGGACTACATGCGCCGGCAGCAGACGCGCGGCGGCTATGTCGAGGTGAACACGCCGCAGGTGGTGGACCGCAAGCTTTGGGAAGCCTCGGGGCACTGGGACAAGTATCAGGACAACATGTTCATCGTGGAGGTGGACGAGGATCACGCCCGCGAGAAAGCCGTCAACGCGCTCAAACCGATGAACTGCCCCTGCCACGTGCAGATCTTCAACCAGGGTCTGAAATCCTACCGCGACCTGCCGCTGCGCATGGCCGAGTTCGGATCCTGCGCGCGTTACGAGCCGTCAGGCGCCCTGCACGGCATCATGCGCGTGCGGGGCTTTACCCAGGACGATGGCCACATCTTCTGCACCGAGGCGCAGATCGCGCCCGAAACCGCGCGGTTCATCGCGTTCCTGTCGACCATTTACGCCGATCTCGGCTTTCACGACTGGACCATCAAGCTGTCGACCCGCCCCGAGAAGCGCATCGGCAGCGACGCAAACTGGGACTTCATGGAAAAGGCCCTTGGCGAGGCCTGCAACGCGGCCGGCTACGACTATGAATTGCTGGAGGGCGAAGGCGCGTTCTACGGGCCGAAACTGGAGTTCACGCTGACCGACGCGATCGGGCGCGAGTGGCAATGCGGCACGCTTCAGGTCGATGCGAACCTGCCGGAACGGCTTGGGGCAAGCTATATCGGGCAGGATGGCGCAAGGCACCTGCCCTACATGCTGCACCGTGCCACGCTCGGCAGTTTCGAGCGGTTCATCGGTATCCTCATCGAGGAACACGAGGGCCGCCTGCCCTTCTGGCTGGCGCCGCGTCAGGTGGTGGTCGCCTCGATCACGTCAGAGGCCGACAGCTATGTGCACGAGGTCGTGGACCGGCTGACCAGGCTCGGCCTCCGCGCCGAGGCCGATACCCGCAACGAAAAGATCAACTACAAGGTGCGCGAACACTCCGTCGGCAAGGTACCGGTGATCCTTGCCTGCGGCCACCGCGAGGTCGAGGATCGCACCTTGTCGGTGCGACGCCTTGGGGAAAAACAGACCCGCGTCCGCGGCCTCGACGAGATGGCGCACGAGCTTGCCGCCGAGGCTACCCCGCCGGATCGGCGGCCCGCATGACAGATCCCCGGCCCTTGCTGCGCGCGCTATTCGACAGGGCCGTGGCCGTGGCCGACCCGATGCAGAGCCTTGCCGACTACCTGCCACCGCGGCCAGACGGACGGCTGGTGGTCGTTGGGGCCGGCAAGGCGAGCGCGCGCATGGCCGAAGCGGTCGAGGCGGCGTATGGCCCCTGCGAGGGCCTCGTGATCACGCGCTACGGACACGCCCGGCCCTGTCGCGGCGTCGAGATCGTCGAGGCCGCGCATCCCGTGCCCGACGAGTCCGGCGCGCGCGCGACCGGGCGGATGCTCGAACTGCTGCACGGGCTAGGTGAGCACGATCAGGTGCTGGCGCTGATCTCTGGTGGCGCCTCGGCGCTGCTTGTTCAGCCAGCGGGCAATATTACGCTGGCCGAGAAACAGGCGATCAACGCGGCCCTGCTGGCCTCGGGCGCACCGATCGGTCCGATGAATGTGCTGCGCAAACATATCAGCCGGGTGAAGGGCGGACAGCTGGCCGCGGCGGCCTGGCCCGCGCGGATGCTGGCGCTTATGATCTCGGATGTGCCCGGCGATGATCCGGCGATGATCGGCTCGGGGCCCACCGTCGGCGAGGCGAGCACGGCTGAGGATGCGCGGGCCATCGCCAAGCGGTTCGGTGTCGACCTGCCGCCAGCGGCGCAAGCCGTTCTGGAACAGCCGACACGCGTTATAGCCCCCGATGATGAACGGCTAAGCCGGACCGGCAACATAATTTACGCAGCCCCCGCCCAGTCACTTGACGCCGCCGCCGAGCTGGCCCGCGCACAAGGCCTGACGGTCGAGATCCTCGGCGACGCGATAGAGGGCGAGGCACGGGATGTCGCACAGCATCACGCGGATCTCGCACGCGCAGCGCAGACGTCGCTGGCGCCGGGCTCGGCAGCTCGGCTTTTGCTGTCGGGCGGAGAGTTGACCGTCACGCGACGCGGTGACGGAATCGGTGGGCCGAATGCCGAATACGCGCTGGCCCTGGCAATGGCGCTGAAGTGCGCGCCGGGCATCCATGCCATCGCCTGCGACACCGACGGCGTGGACGGGGCCGCCGAGGTGGCCGGTGCGGTGATCGGACCGGACACCCTGTCGCGGGCCGTGGCGCTTGGGGTCGATCCGGCGCAGAGCCTTGCCCGCAATGACGCGCACGGCGTGTTCGCGGCGCTCGATGATCAGGTCATCACCGGACCGACCCTGACCAATATCAACGACTTCCGCGCCATTCTTGTCGCTCCTGTCGAACAACCCGTCGCAACGCGCTGACTTGACTTGATTCGATTCGCAATTTTTCTGATAATTTGCAATACTCCGCTTTATCCAACGGGGGATGACAAATGAAACATCACGAATTTTTCGTAACACTGATGGCGTTTACGCTGCTGCCGGCACTTGCCACGCCGGCCATGGCGCAGAGCATGAGTGCGTCCGAGATCGAGGACGTGCTCGCCGGAAACACAATCGAAGGGGTGTGGGGCGCGGATCGCTACCACCAGTATTTCGCCGAGGACGGTGAGACGATATACGTCCCGAGTGACGGCAAGCGCGCCGAAGGGCGCTGGCGCGTCGATCCCGAGCAAGGCATATACGAAAGCTGGTGGCGCAGCACCGGTTGGACACCCTACAGCATGGTCGATCTTCCGGACGGCGGATACGCGTGGATCAATGGCGACAGAATGGAAACATTCGAAGTCGAGGAGGGCCAGCAGATCGAGTGACGCGGCGCACGCGTCTCACGAATCTTTGGGGCCGGTAGGGCACGAACCGCCCGAAGTGTCACCCAGAGACAACGTGTGCGCGCGCAGCCAGTCCATGAATCCGCGCGGATCGCTGGCAAGCATCTGCATCTGCGCGGCGTCGATCGGCGCGCCGACGATGGGCTTTTGCGGGTGGTAGCAGCTATGCACCACCTCGTGCAGCAACAGGCCCTGTCGCAATGTGGCGGAAAAACGATTGGCGATCTGGTACCAGCGGGAATTGGCGCCGGGGAAGAACACCGGTACCACCTTCGCGCCCGAACGGCGGATCATCTGGGCGGTGAACACGTTCCAGTCACGCTCAACCGCCGGGCCGAACATCGTGTCCGACGACGCCACCACGCCTGACGGAAAAACGCTGATCAACCCCCCCTCCTTGAGATGCGCCATCGCCTTGGCGCGCATCTCGACCGATTTGCGCTGTGCCTCGGGTTCGTGCGGGAACGGCACCGAGATCATGTAGGACGCCGCCACCTCGTCGATCCCGATCAACAGCGCGCGCGACAGGATCTTGAAATCCGTGCGCCGCCGGCCGATCAGATCGGCAAGCACCATGCCATCCACCAGACCATGCGGATGGTTGGCCACCAGCACGACAGGGCCGTCGGCGGGGATGTTGCGGATCTGCTCATCGGGCGTGAGCAGTGGGATGCCCATGATGTCGAGCGCGGCACGCCAGAAGGCCTGTCCGCTTGGCGGACCGGTCTTCTCGAAACGGCGGATCATGCGGATGATGGTCATCTTTCCGGTCATCCATTCCAGCGCGCGGATGAAACCAGAGGTCAGCGGACCGTCGAAACTGTTGGCATAGGTGATACTACGCCGGTCATGTGTCCGGGGTTTACCCGCGTCATGCGCCGCAGTGTCAGATTTTTTTCGCGCGCTGGTGTTCAATGAACCGTTCCCGTCCCACCAATTTGCGACCGGCGGTTGTCCGGCGCGGTCACATGTCCTCGCCAAACCGCGCAGCGACGAGCGCCGTGATCGCGTCGGCAAGCGGCTCGGCGTCGGACCCCGCGATTTCGACGTCAATAATGGTTCCCTTGGCCGCTGCCAACATCAAAAGCCCCATGATGCTGTCGCCGGATGCGCTCTGCCCGTCAAGGGCCACCTCGACGCTGGCATCGAAGCCTTCGACCACCTCGACCAGTTTCGCGGCGGCGCGCGCATGCAGCCCCTTTTCGTTCACGATCTGCAATTGCCGCGAGACCTTGTCAGCCATGCCAGCGTTTCTCCTTGTCAATTCAGTCCGGGGTCACGTTGTGACTGTCGATATATTTGCGACCGGCTTCGAGTGCTGCGCGCACGGCCTCGGGCACGCTGACATTGCGGCTTTTCGCCAGCTTGATCAGGAGCGGCAGATTGGCTCCGTAAAGGATACGCCGGTTATCAGGACGTCCCGCGCGCATCGCGAGATTCGACGGCGAGCCGCCGAAGATGTCGGTCACGAGGATCACGCCATCGCCGCTGTCCACCGCATCGGCTGCCGCACAGATCTCGTCCTGCTTGCGGCCCCGATCATGGCCCTCCTCTATGCTGATCGCCCGAATGCCCGGCTGCACGCCGACGACATGCTCGACCGCGTTCAGGTATTCGCGGGCAAGGCCGCCATGCGCCACGATGACTATGCCGATCACGACCCGTTCACTCCTCTGGTCAGCGAATGCCACCCTCGCCGCGTCGCTCCAGTTCGCGATGCCTTATTGACACCTGCCAGTCGCGCTGTGCAAGGCTTTGGGCGAGACTTTCGGCCATGACCACGCTGCGATGCTGCCCGCCGGTACATCCAAACCCGATCGAGAGATAGGATTTACCCTCGGCCTCGAAGGCGGGCAGCAATTCCCCCACCAGATCCGTCACCCGGGCGTGGAAGCTGTCGAACCGCGGATCGGCGACCACGAAGCGCGCGACCTCCGGCGCGCGCCCGTCCTGTCCGCGCAGCGCCGGCTGCCAGTGAGGATTGTTCAGAAACCGGCAATCGAGCACAATGTCCAGCCCAGGCGGCAGGCCGCGCTTGTAGGAGAAAGAATGGACCGAAACGGCCAGCCTTTGCCCGTCCGACAGGAAGAACCAGCGCGCCAGCTCGGCACGCAGATCATGCGGCGACATGACGGAGGTATCGATCAGCAGATCGGCGCGCACACGGACCGACACGAGCAGATCGAACTCGCGGGCGATTCCGGCGTCCACCTGTCCATCGGGTGCCAGCGGATGCCGGCGGCGTGTCTCCGAGAACCGCTGCTGCAGGGTCTCGGGGCGGCAATCCAGATAAAGCACCAGAGGCCGCAGGGAGGGATTGGCGTCGAAACGCTCGATCAGGCGCGTCAGCGCATCGCTGGAGAAGTCCCGATTTCGCACGTCCAGACCGAGCGCAATCGGCCTGTCCGGCGGCGATCGCCCGTCGATCAGACGCGGCAGCAGGCTGAAGGGCATGTTGTCAATCGCCTCGAATCCCAGATCCTCCAGCGCCCGGATCGCGGTGCTGCGCCCCGCCCCGGACGGGCCGGTGACAAGCACCAGATGCGGCGGCACCCGATCGGGTGCGATGGAACCGTCATCGATCATGATCAAGGCATCCCGAACTGATCCTGCCCGGGATGCTTCAGATAAAGCAGAAGTGCAGCCGGGAAATGGACATGCGCGGCGTTTTCCACGCGCGGCAGCGTCACGCCCATGATGCTTTCTTTCATGGTCTGCGGCAAGCGGTCGGTTGCGGTTCGGTCCATGTCGACCAGGAGGGTGACGGGCACCGGGCCACATGAAGGCACCCGCAAGATGCCGACGCCCCGCGCCTCGATCCGGCCGCGGATCGTATCGGGCGCATCGGCGAACAGGGTCTCATCCACCCGCCAGAGCCGCGTGCGATCGTCCGAGACAAGCACGGCCCCCATCGCCATGAGCTGCAAGGCGAGCCCCGACTTGCCGCGCCCCGACCCGCCCCGGATCAGCACCGCGCGCGGACCCACCGCGACGCAGGATGCGTGCATAACCTCGTCGCAAGGGGTCGGGTCGCGTGTCATCGGCTAGACCGACAGACCGACCACGAACCGCGCACCGAGCGGGTCGGAGGTGGCGTCGGCCTCGGCCGGCTGGATGTTTTCGGCCCAGATGACACCATCATGCGCCTCAACGATCTGCTTGGAGATGGCGAGGCCAAGGCCGGAATGATTGCCGAAATCTGCATCCGGGCGGTTCGAATAGAACCTCTCGAAGATTCTGTCGAGACCGTCCGGCGGAATGCCCGGCCCGGTATCCTCGACCACGACCAGCACCCGGCCGGCCCGGCGCCGCGCCCAGATGCGGATCGTGTCGCCCGCCTCGCAGAAGCTGATCGCGTTGGTGATCAGGTTGACGAACACCTGCGCAAGACGCGATTCGAGCCCGTCGATGAATATCGGCTGACCGGGCAACTCGGTCAGGATGGTCACCCCTTTGCGTTCGGCCCGCGGTTCGAGACCCGCGCTCTGGGTGCGTAGCATCGCGACAAGATCGAAGCGGGTCGTTTCTTCCTTGACCAGATCGCTGTCGAGCCGCGATGCGCTGGCTATGTCGTTCACCAGTCTCTCGAGACGACGCACGTCGTGGTCGATCACGTCGAAAAGACGCTCGCGCTGATCGAGACGCGGGCTCGTCCGCACCGTGTCAACGGCAAATCGCAGGCTTGTCAGAGGGTTATTCATCTCGTGGGCCACGTCGGCAAGAAACTGCTCGTTGCTTTCGATCCTTTGATACAGCGCCGTGACCATGCCGCGCAAGGACTCTGACAATCGCCCGATCTCGTCGGCCCCTGCGGTCATATCCGACAAGCGGCGGCGCCCGACCGAATCGGGCGCCTGCCCGGCGCGTTCGCGCGCGGTCTCTGCCGGCGTTGCGAGATCAGCCAATGGCCCCGCAATCCTCGCGATCAGCGTCAGGCCGAGCCCCACCGAAATGAGCACGGCGACGAGCAAGATCCGCAGCGCGCGCTCGCACTCGGACCGGATCAGCCCGTTTCGCGCGTGCGCAGTATCGGCAAGCACCAGCACGGCGGCGGGTGCAGGCCCGGCGCCGACCGGCGCGGCGGCGATCAATGGGGATCCGGACGCGATGTCGTCATTGCGCATGCCTGTCCCCGTAGCCAGCACACGCTCGGCGATGTCGCGCGCCACGTCATCGGACGGCCGGGATCTCTCCGGCGCGCTTGTGGCACGCGACCCGCCGGTCAACCAATCGCCGATCTGGTCCAGACCATCCATGATCGGTGTTTCGGGCTGCGCCGACCGCGGCGTTCCCGCATCCGCAGGCCACACTTCGTGGTCAAGCAGGCGCCCGTTCCGGTCGAACAGCCAGATCTCGGACCCCGCGCCTGGGGACAGGGCACGCAGAGGCTCGAGATCGGTCGGCGCGACGCCTGACGGCGCGTTTTGCGGAGTGTCATCGGGCCCGCGCGCTTGGATCGCGCCGGACATGAGGGTAACCGTCCGCAGAAGGTTGTCCGCGCTTTGCCTGACAAGCGTGTCCTGTGCACCACCGAAGTAAAGGACACCGATAACGACGCTGTTGAGGGCGATCAGGTTGAAGATGACGATCCTGCGCCAGAGCGCGGATCCCGGCGTCCTGGCCCGGTCCTGCCCCGGGTCGGTTGCGCCGGCGGAACGGTTGGATGCGCGGCCACGCCGGGCGCGATCCTTTTTCGACCATGGCAGCAAAACACACCCTTTCACCACGCGACGACGCCATCAACTCGGGTTGAAGCGATATCCGATGCCATAAAGCGTCTCTATCGCCGCAAAGCCGGGATCGACGAGGCGCAACTTCTTGCGCAAGCGCTTCACATGACTGTCGATGGTGCGGTCGTCCACGTAGATACGATCGTCATAAGCCACGTCCATCAACTGATCACGGGTCTTGACGAAACCGGGACGTTCCGCCAGCGCGTGAAGCAGCAGGAATTCCGTCCCGGTGAGCACCACCGCGTGGCCTTTCCAGGTCACCGTGTGTCGTTGCGGGTCCATGCGAAGATCACCACGATCGAGGATCGGGCCTGCATTGACCTCGATCTGCATGCGCGGCGCCGCTCCCTGATGCCTGCGCAGCAGGGCCCGCATGCGTTCCACGAGAATTCTTTGTGAGAACGGCTTTTTCACGTAGTCGTCCGCTCCCATGCGCAAGCCGAGCACTTCGTCTATCTCGTCATCCTTGGAAGTCAGGAGTATCACCGGAATCTGCCAATGCCCGCGCAGGCGTTGCAGAAGATCCATCCCGTCCATGCGTGGCATCCTGAGGTCGAGCAAGGCAAGGTCCGGCACCTTCCGGTGGAATGCCTCTAGCGCTTGGCGACCGTCATTATACACCTCGACCTCGAAGCCTTCGGCCTCCAGCGTCATGCCGAGAGATGTCAGGATGTTGCGATCATCGTCCACGAGCGCGATTCTCGGCCCGCGTGACTTGGTTGATTTGATCATATTTCGACCCACTATCCGCGCTTGAACCTGCAACCGCGCCCCAAAAATCTTTACCCGTAAACTTTTGTTTCCTCAGGCCTCAATATAACAGAAATTCCTTTCAAATCACTGAATTCTTTCGGAATACCGTTTAAGTAGGAGGGTCGATTCCGTACTCACCGCAGGGTTGCAAGGCCGCAGGGGTGATTGCGCTAACTGCGAAAAACCATCTGTCAATTCACAAAGCGGACATGCTACGAGCATGACAGCCGGGCAAGAAGCCCGACAGGCACCGCCGCGGTGTGGTGTCGGATCAAAGGCCGCAGGCGCGCGGACAAGACGCACAGGAGCAAGGCATCATGACATTGGGACGGGTCAACCCTGAATTCCGGCTTGAGGACCAAGGTATCACCGGACTGGGCGATATCCATTACAACCTCATCGAACCGGCGCTGATCGAGGCCGCTTTGAAGCGTGACGAGGGAAGGCTTGGACTGGGCGGCACGTTTCTTGTCAGCACCGGAAAATTCACCGGACGCTCGCCCAAGGACAAGCATGTCGTCGTATCCGACACCACGCGCGACACGATCTGGTGGGACAACAACGCCGAGATGACGCCCGAGGCGTTCGACACGCTCTATGAGGACATGAAGCAGTACATGAAATCGCGCGACATGTTCGTCGAGGATCTCGTGTGCGGCGCCGATCCGGCGCTTGCCCTCAACGTCCGCATGATCACCCAGCTCGCGTGGCACAGCCTTTTCAACCGCACCATGTTCCGCCGCCCCAACCGCGACGTGCTGGACAGTTTCGTGGCCGATTACACGGTAATCAACTGTCCCGGCTTCAAGGCCGATCCCGCGCGACATGGCTGCCGGTCCGAGACCGTGATCGCGATGAATTTCGATCGCAAGATCATCCTTGTCGCGAACACCGAATATGCCGGCGAGAACAAGAAATCCATCTTCACGCTGCTCAATTACCTGCTACCCGATAAGGGGGTGATGCCGATGCACTGCTCGGCCAACCATGCGCAGGACAATCCCGTGGATTCGGCGATCTTCTTCGGCCTGTCGGGCACCGGCAAGACGACCCTGTCGGCAGATCCCGAGCGGACCCTGATCGGCGATGACGAGCATGGCTGGTCGGAACGCGGTATCTTCAATTTCGAGGGCGGGTGCTACGCCAAGACGATCAACCTCGATCCCGAGGCCGAGCCCGAGATCTACGCCACCACCGGACGGTTCGGCACTCTGATCGAGAACATGGTGTTCGATCCCGAGACGCTGGAGCTCGACTTCGAGGATGACAGCCTGACCGCGAACATGCGCTGCGCCTACCCGATGCATTATATCTCGAACGCATCCGAGACAGCGCTTGGCGGTCACCCCAAGAACATCATCATGCTCACCTGCGACGCGTTCGGCGTCCTGCCTCCGATCGCACGGCTGACGCCGGCGCAGGCGATGTATCACTTCCTGTCAGGCTTCACCGCCAAGGTGGCAGGAACCGAACGCGGCCTGACCGAGCCCGAGCCGACCTTCTCGACCTGCTTCGGTGCGCCCTTCATGCCAAGGCGCCCGGAGGTCTATGGCAACCTGCTGAAAAGCAAGATCGCGTCGCATGGCGCGACCTGCTGGCTGGTCAATACCGGCTGGACAGGGGGCGCGCACGGAACCGGTTCGCGCATGCCTATTCGGGCCACGCGGGCACTTTTGACAGCGGCGCTCGACGGGTCGCTCGGCGACGCCGAGTTCCGCAAGGACAAGAATTTCGGCTTTGACGTGCCGGTCGCCGTGCCGGGCGTGGCCGAGGTCCTGCTCGACCCGCGCCGCACGTGGGACGACGCCGACGCCTACGATCGGCAGGCAGCCAAGCTGGTCCAGATGTTTGCCGAGAACTTCGCCCAATACGTGCCCTATATCGACGACGACGTGAAGGCCGCCGCGCTCGGCTGATCCGGCGTGCACCCCGAACGCAAAACGCCCCGGTCATGGAACCGGGGCGTTTTTGCATGCGCGATCCGTCGTTCAGAAATGTGATTTGGGTTCGTCGGGTTTGCCGGCGCCCACGGCGAGCAGACCGGCCAGGCCCGCCATGCCGATTGGGAACATGGTGAAGACGTTGAAGCCAAACGCGTAATACATCAGCCCCGCCGACAGGATCAGCAGCACCCCCCCAAACAGCGCCCGGATCTTGGCCATCGCGCCCCCGGCAATGGCCAGCAGCGGCGCCAGGAAGCTCGCCGTCCGGATCAGCGCCGGGTCGGCCACCTGCCCCAGCAGCCCCTCGATCTCGTCAAAGCGATCGACAGCCTCGGTATAGCCGTAGCTGAAAAAGCCGACGAGAACCGCCAGACATCCACCGATAATCCCAAGAACCATTGCCGCGCTGCGCATGTTCCATCTTTCCTTTCACCAGCCGCTTCCGCGATATCGTGCGCTTTACCCGAGCAGTGCCGCGCGTGTGTCTTTGCCCCAGCCGAGATACAGCGTGCCATCATCGTCGATCAGCGGGCGCTTCATCAGGGTCGGGTGATCGGCCAGCAGCGCCAGCGCATCGCGCGACCGGTCGGCCTCGGACAATTGCCGCCACGTCGTCGATCTGCGATTCACCAGATCCGAGCCGAACCGCGCATGCGCCGCGCGCGCCACATCCTTGGGCAGGCCGTCCGCACGCAGGTCGTGGAACTCGGCGGTTTCAAGTTCTTTCAATGCCTTGCGGCAGGTATCACAGGTTTTCAGACCATAAAGCTTCACGGGCGGCCCCCTTTCATTTGCCGCCTCAATACCGGGCATTTGCACCCGCGTCACTGAGTTTAGCTTGATTTTTACATAACCGGTGCAATCATCAAGGGGCATTGGACAGCGGGCTCGGGGTCGCGCCGCGCAGGACAGACGCCGCATGCGCCAATGTCAAAAGATGGCCCGGCATATTCCGGGGACGCGAAGACAAAGGAGAAGCGGCATGCCAACCGGCACCGTGAAGTGGTTCAATACGACGAAGGGTTACGGTTTTATCGCCCCCGAGGACGGCGGCAAGGACGTGTTCGTGCATATCTCCGCTGTGGAACGGTCGGGGCTGACCGGCCTTGCGGACAATCAGAAGGTCGCGTTCGAGCTGATGGACGGGCGCGACGGGCGTCAGATGGCGAGCGATCTGAAGCTGCTCTGATCTCAAGCGGACACTCACGAAACCGACAGTTTCTTGGCGTGAAAACGGCCAGGGCGGTGGGACGCGAATCCGCGTCTCACCTCTCGTTGGATTTTCCGCGAACCGGCTCAGGCCAATTCGGCCAATCGCGCGACGTAACGCGCCAGCGTGTCGATCTCCAGGTTGACAAGATCGCCCATGGCCACCTCGCCCCATGTTGTCACATCCTTGGTGTGGGGAATGAAGTTGATCCCGAATTCGCACCCCGCGACATCGTTCACCGTGACCGAGGTCCCGTTCAGCGCGACAGACCCTTTCGGGGCGATGAAGCGCGCCAGATCGCCGGGCGCACGCAGAGTGACCCGCGTGCTGTCGCCCTCGTCGCGCAGGCCCACAACCTCGGCAAGCCCGTCGACATGGCCGGCCACGATATGACCGCCCAGTTCGTCCCCGACCCGCAGCGCGCGTTCGAGATTGACGTGCTTGCCGGACTGCCACTCCGACAGGTTGGTCTTGGAAAGTGTTTCTGCGGACACGTCGACCGCGAACCAGTCCGATCCGAGATCGACAACGGTCAGGCAAGCCCCATCACATGCGATGGAGGCCCCGATGGCGATCGTGCCCGTGTCGTATCCCGTACCGATACGTGCCCGCGTGTCGCCGCGCGTCTCGATGCTGCGTATCTGCCCGATATCGGTTATAATGCCGGTGAACATCGACGGCTCCTTTCCTGTCGCATGCCGGATCTAGCCCCGCTGACAGCGCAAGACAAGCCGAGCTCACGACGCAGCCCTTAAATTCCCATGCACGATATCCTACGGTGTCGGGATCAGATGGCAAAAGGACGCCGTAGAGATGACAGGGCAAACTGGCATGCGCCGCGCATTTTTACTTCTGCAGGGTCCGCATGGGCCGTTCTTTCATAGCCTGGCGCGGATGCTGCGCCAGACCGGGGCAGTGGTCTGGCGCGTCGGGTTCAATGCCGGGGATCGTGCCTTCTGGCCCGCGAGGGCGCATTACATCGCCTTTCGCGGGCGGGCCGATGACTGGCCCGATCGCCTGTGCCGGATCCTTGCCGAGAAGGCCATCACCGATATCGTGCTCTACGGCGACACCCGTCCGATCCATGCACACGCCATCAGGATCGCGCGCGCCGAAGGCGTGACGGTCCACGTGTTCGAAGAAGGGTACATGCGGCCCTACTGGGTGACCTATGAACGCGACGGCGCCAACGGCCACTCCCGGCTGATGGACATCGGCCTGCCGGAGATGCGCGCCGCGCTGGAGCATCCGCACACGGACAGCACCCCGCCCCCGGCAAGCTGGGGCGACATGCGCCAGCACATCTTTTACGGTGCGCTCTATCACGGGGTCGTCCTGTGCCTGAACCACGGCTACCGGGGCTTTCGACCGCATCGCGCGCTCAGCGTCGGACAGGAATTCTCGCTCTATCTGAAACGGCTTCTGATGATGCCGGCTCACATGGTGGGCAGGCATATCGCCACGCGGCGGATCCGGCGGGGGGCTTTCCCTACCATGTGGCCCTGCTGCAACTGGAACACGACTCTGCCATCCAGGCGCATTCGCCCTTCACAACGACGGCGGAATTCCTCGAGACCGTGATCGACGGATTTGCCCGCGGCGCGCCGGGGCATCATCACCTCGTGGTCAAGGCACACCCGCTGGAGGATGGCCGCGCGCCGATCCTCGCGTTGCTGAACCGTCTTGTGAAGGCTCACGGTGTGCAAGGCCGAGTGCATTTCCTGCACGGTGGCAAGCTTGCGCGGATTCTGGACGAGGCACGCAGCGCGGTGACCATAAATTCGACGGCAGGGCAACAGGTGCTCTGGCGCGGGATCCCGCTGCGCATCTTCGGGCGGGCGGTCTACGCCAAGCCGCAACTCGTCTCGGACTCACCCCTGCCCGAGTTTTTCGCCACCGCCGACCGCCCCGACCGCAGCGCCTATGCCGATTACCGTCGCTTTCTGCTGGAGACCAGCCAGGTGCCTGGCGGTTTCTATTCGGCGCGCGGACGCCGTCAGGTGCTGCGCCATGTCGTGGACATGATGCTCGCGCCTGACGATCCCTATGATGCCCTGCGCCAAGGCACCGCGGCACCACGGCAACACGTGCGCATGGTCCCCTGACATCGCGGCTTGCATGGGCTGGATCTTCTTCCAAAGCGCGTCTAGCGTCCGCCAAACACAAGTCAAAACAGCAGGTCGAGGAGGCCGGGCCGTGATATCCCGACAGATGAGAGGCGTCAGAGTCCTCGCGCTTCTGGTCACCACGATGATGCTGGCAGGCTGTGCCTTGCCGCGCAGCGGCCCCGACAAGGCAGAGATCTACCAGAGCTCGGTCGACCAGCAGGGGGATGCCCATGTCGTCGACGTGGACACCCGCATCGCGCGCCTCACGGACATGCCACCCGGCCTCGGGTTTTCCGCGGCTTTCAAAGGCGCCGATGTCCTCGGGGCCGACACGATCCGCCCCGGAGACACGCTCGGGCTGACCATCTGGGAAAACGTCGATGACGGGCTTCTGGCAGGCCAGCCCGGCAATCAGACCATCCTCGAAGAGGTCCAGGTCGATGGATCGGGCTTCATTTTCGTGCCCTATGCGGGCCGCATCAAGGCTGCCGACAACACGCCCGAGGCCGTGCGCCGGGTGATCACCGAAAAGCTCGACCAGCAGACCCCCGACCCGCAGGTTGAGGTGCGTCGCGTGGCCGGTGACGGCGCCACGGTGTCGGTCAGCGGGGCGGTCTCCGGTCAGGGGGTCTACTCCATCGAGGCGCCGACCCGCACCCTTTCGTCAATGCTCGCAGCGGCCGGCGGCATCGCGATCGAACCCGAGGTCGCCCAGATCAAGCTGATCCGCGGCAACCAGAGTTCGCGGATTTGGTTTCTCGACCTCTTCGAGTCGCCACAAAACGACATCGCCCTGCGTGGCGGGGACAGGATCCTCGTCGAGGCCGACACCCGCGCCTACACGGTCCTCGGCGCCACCGGCGGCCAGGCGCGTGTGACCTTCCAGTCGCAAGACCTCAGCGCCCTGGAAGGCGTCGCGCAGGTCGGCGGCCTGACGCCGGCCGCCTCGGATCCGACCGGCATTTTCGTGTTGCGGGACGAATCGTCCGACATCGCGAACTCCGTACTGGGGCGCAGTGACCTCGCGCGGGACCAGCGGATGATCTACGTCCTCGACCTGACCGCCCCTTCGGGACTGTTCCATGCGCGGGAATTCGGCATCCGCGATGACGACACGATCTATGTCACCGAGGCCCCGTTCGCCAGGTGGTCCAAGATCATCGCGTCCCTGACCGGCACGCTCGGTGCCGTGGGCTCGGTCTCGACCGCCGCAAATACGCTCGAAGGTGATTTTTGACGCCATCCGGCGGCGCAGGCACCAACACATCACGGCTCCGGCGAACGCTCTTCCATTTCAACGCAGGGTTTCTTCGGCAAGCCCGCCTGCGCCGTATCCTGTTGCTTGCGGGGTATGATCTGCGTATCGGCCGGCCCTCGCCGAAGGATCTGGTCGGCGTCTGGGGACGCAGCCCTTTCGCCGCGCGGGGCGAGGCAGCGGCAAGGCGCAGCGGCGCGGGTCTCCTCCGGATCGAGGATGCCTTCCTGCGCTCGCTCTTTCCCGGGCGGGAGAGGACGGCGCCGCTCGGTCTGCTGCTCGACCGGCGCGGCGTGCATTTCGACGCAAGCCGGCCCTCGGATCTAGAGCATATTCTGGGCACGCATCCGCTCGACGACCCCGCGCTGATGGCCCGCGCGCGAGGCTGCATCGCACGTCTGCAAGAGGCGCATCTGACGAAATACTGCGCCGTCGACCCCAGCCTGCCCTGTCCAGATCCGGGTTTCGTCCTGGTCATCGACCAGGCACGCGGCGATGCGTCGGTCAACTATGGCGGGGCCGATGCGGTCACGTTTCAGGACATGCTTGACCAGGCGCGACAGGATCACCCCGACGCCCAAATCGTGATCAAGACCCATCCCGAGACCGCGCGCGGTCACCGGCCCGGCTATTACTCGGATGCCGACAAAGATGGTCGCACGCAGCTCATCCGCGATCCGGTCAGCCCATGGGTCCTGCTGGCCGGCGCACGCGCCGTCTACACCGTCACCTCGCAGCTTGGCTTCGAGGCGATCTGCGCGGGCCACCGCCCGCATGTCTTCGGTCAGCCCTTCTATGCCGGCTGGGGCCTGACCAGGGACCGTCACGCACAGCCGCTGCCGCGCCGCGGACGCAGGCTGAGCGCAGAGCAGCTCTTTGCGGGGGCGATGCTGCTTTACCCCGTTTGGTACGATCCGCATGGCGACCGGCTTTGCGATGCGGAAACCGCGATCGAGGCGCTCGCGGCCGAGGCAAGGTCTTGGCGCGAGGATCGCCGTGGCTGGACGGCCCATGGCATGCGCCTGTGGAAGCGCGCGCCGCTGCAACGCTTTTTCGGGCGCCATGCGCGGCTGCGCTTCGGCGCTCAGCCCCGAAGACACCGCCCGTCGATGGCCTGGGCCACGCAAGCGCAGTCCGCCCCGGGGGCCGGCACACGGGTCGAGGACGGGTTCCTGCGCTCGCGCGGGCGCGGGGCCGACCTCGTGCCGCCCCTGTCACTCGTCCTTGATGATCTGGGGATCTATTACGATCCCACCGTCGAAAGCCGGCTGGAGCATCTGATCGCGGCCCGCGCCACGCTGCGCCCCGATCAGGCTTTGCGCGTCGAACGGCTGATCACCGCGCTCACGACCCATGGCCTCAGCAAATACAACAGCGGCGGCGCGCCGCCCGTGCTGCCCGCAGGTCACCGCATCCTCGTGGCCGGACAGGTCGAGGATGACGCGTCGATCATCTGCGGTGCAGGGGCGATCACCAGCAATCTGGCGCTGCTGGAAACCACGCGCACGGCCAATCCCGACGCGATGATCCTTTACAAGCCACACCCTGATGTCGAAGCCGGGCTGCGCCCCGGCACCGTGCCCGGGGCGGCGCTGCGCGATCTGGCCGACGCGACGCTTGCAGACACCGACCCTGCGACATTGCTGCCCCATGTTCAGGGCGTCTGGACCATGACCTCGCTTCTGGGGTTCGAGTCGCTGCTGCGCGGCGTGCCCGTCACGACCACGGGCGCGCCCTTCTACGCCGGCTGGGGCCTGACGCGCGACCTCGGGGACATCCCGGCGCGGCGCGCGGCACGCCCGACACTGGCCGGTCTCGTCCATGCCACGCTGATCGATTACCCGCGCTACCTCGATCCCGTCACCGGCACCCCCTGCCCGGTCGAGGTGGTGGCGGACCGTCTCGCGCATGGACCGCTGCCCGCGCCCGCGCGGTCAAACCGCCTGCTCGCCAAGCTGCAAGGGGCGCTGGCCACCCATGCCCATCTCTGGCGCTGATCCGGGCTTCATCTTTCCGAACATACTCGAAAGACACCCCGGTCAGTTACCCGAAGCTTCCGCTTCGATCTCGCGCCAGCGCGCGACGTTGCGATTATGCTCGGCAAGCGTCTCTGCAAAGGCATGCCCACCCGAGCCGTCCGCCACGAAATACACATAATCGGTATCGGCCGGATCGACCGCAGCCTCGATGCTCGCGCGGCTTGGGTTCGCAATCGGCGTGGGGGGCAGACCGTCGATCGCGTAGGTATTCCAAGGTGTCGCGCGATTGAGCTCGCTTTGGCGAATTCCGCGCCCCAGACTGCCGCGCCCCTCGGTGATTCCGTAGATCACCGTCGGGTCGGTCTGCAAACGCATGCCCCGCGCCAGGCGGTTTACGAACACGCTGGCGACCGCGCGCCGCTCGTCCGAAACCCCGGTTTCCTTCTCGATGATCGAGGCGAGGATCAACGCTTCTTGCGGATCATTGAACGGCAAGCCCTCGACGCGCGCCTCCCACGCTGCGGCGAGGATCGTCTCCTGGGCTTCGGCCATCCGCGCGATCAGGGCCGCGCGGCTGTCGCCCGAGCTCACTTCATAACTGTTGGGCGCGAGCGCACCCTCATCGGGCACCTCGTCCACCTCGCCCTCGAGGATGTCGACCGCGCGCAATCCTTCGACAACCCGCCAGCTGGTGACGCCCTCGGCAAAAGAGATCCGGTACCGTGTGTCGGCGCGGTCGCGCGCAGACTGGTAGGTCTCGGGCACGCTGGCCTCCTCATCCATCGGGTCGAAGGACGCGCGTTCCTCGTAGCGCCCCGCTCCGGTCTCCAGCTCGCGCACCACCACCCTGGCGGAATTGACACCGATACGCCAGATCACCTCCGTGCCGCAGGTGCTCGATCCTCCACGGGTTATGATATCCGCGATCTCTTCCATGCTCGCGCCTTCGGGGATGAGCCACGCGCCGGCCTTGAGATCATTATCCTTGCCGGCGTAATCCATCCCGATGCGGAAGATTGCGGAATTGGTCACGGCGCCTTCTTCTTGCAACCGTGTCGAGACCGGTCTCAAGGTACTGCCGGGATCCACCCGCAGGCACACCGATCGGTCATGCGGGCCCTGCGCGGTATATTGCGACTGACCCCACAGGATGACCGCGCCGAGCAGAAAGACGATCACCACCAGCAGCGTCAGGACATTCGAGGCGATATGCCGCCACATCAGCGCGGTGTCCCAACCAGAAGGGCCGCATTTGTCCCGCCAAAGCCGAAACTGTTTGACAGCGCCACATCGATCCGCCGCTCCGACGCGGCGTTGGCCGCGAGATCGAGCGGCGTCTCGACCGAGGGGCGGTCAAGGTTCAGCGTCGGCGGGGCGACCTGATCGCGCACCGCGAGGATCGAGAAGATCGCCTCGACCGCCCCGGCCGCCCCCAGCAGGTGGCCGACAGCCGATTTCGTGGAACTCATCGTGGCCCGCGCCGCCGCATCGCCCAGAAGTGTCTCGACCGCCTTCAGCTCGATCGTGTCGGCCATGGTCGAGGTGCCATGCGCATTGATGTAATCAATCTGGTCGGGGCGCAACCCGGCATTTCTCAGCGCGGCCTTCATGGCCCGCAGCCCGCCGTTGCCGTCTTCGGCGGGCGCTGTGATGTGATAGGCATCGCCCGACATGCCGTAGCCGAGGATTTCGGCGTAGATCTTGGCACCGCGCGCGCGGGCATGCTCGTAGTCCTCCAGCACGACGACACCTGCGCCCTCGCCCATCACGAACCCGTCGCGATCCACGTCGTAAGGGCGACTGGCGGCCGCGGGATTGTCCGCGTGCTTGGTCGAAAGCGCCTTGCAGGCGTTGAAGCCCGCGATCCCGATCTCGCAGATCGACGCCTCGGCGCCGCCCGCGACCATCACATCCGCATCGCCGAACATGATCAGCCGGGCGGCATCGCCGATGGCGTGGGCACCCGTGGCACACGCTGTGACAACCGAATGATTGGGTCCCTTGAACCCGTAGCGGATACTGACCTGCCCCGAGATCAGGTTGATCAGCGCGCCGGGGATGAAAAACGGCGAAACCCGCCGCACACCCTTGTCGCGGATGATGTTGGTCGTCTCCTCGATCGAGCGCAGACCGCCGATGCCGGACCCCATCATCACGCCGGTGCGTTCCAGGTCCTCGGCCGCGTCGGGCATCCAGCCTGCATCCTCGACCGCCTGCTGTGCCGCGGCCAGACCGTAGAGGATGAAATGATCCACCTTGCGGCGTTCCTTCGGCTCCATGTAGCGGTCGGGATTGAACGTGCCGTCGCTGCCGTCCCCGTAAGGCACCTCGCAGGCATATTTCGTCACGACATTGGCCGGATCGAACCGGGTGATCGTGCCCGCCCCGGACTGCCCGTCCAGAAGGCGGCTCCAGCTTTTCTCGACCCCATCGGCCAACGGGGTCACGAGACCCAGCCCGGTGACAACGACACGCCGCATCGTGGTGCCCTTTCAATCCTGTTGTTCCGAGCCTGTCTAGCGCGGCTTGACCTCAGGGGGCAAGGGCGGCGCGATCGACATTGGCAAGCAGATGCCGTGCTGTCCTAAGCGGCGGGGTTGCGGATCAGCCCGTCGGTTGCGCCTCACTGGAATTCGGCGGTCTTGCCCGCGGGCGAATGCGCCACCTGAAGCGCCTCGGACAGGTCCACATCGCGGGCCAGCAGCGCCCGCCCAATCAGCGTGCCGGCGATATTGGGGATGAAACGCAGCCGCGCCACGTCGTCGATGCCGCGCACCGTGCCGCGCGCGATAACCGGGTGGCGGGTCTGCGCGGCCAGACCCGAGATCACCCCGAGGCTGCCATCGCTTTGCTCGATATCGGCATCGATATCGGTGACGATGATGCCGGCCAGCGGCACGCCGTCGAAGGCACGGATGAAGTCATCGGCCCCGAACGCGCTCGGCTCGCGCCACTCTGCGGTCATCAGCTGACCCTCGAACACGTCCACGGCCACGACGATCTGGTCGGGATGGTATTTCGCCAGTTCCTTGACCGCATCCGGATCCTGAAGCGCCATCGTGCCCACGACGATCCGCCCCGCACCTTGGTCGATCCAGCGGGTGACCACCTCGCGCGACCGAAAGCCGCCGCCAAGCTGCACCGGAATGCCCGCCGCGCGGATGATCTCGTGCACGAGGTCGTCATTGTCGCCATCGCCGCGCAAGCGGTTCATGTCCGTCAGATGCATCCATTCGGCTCCGGCGGCGGCAAAGCCACGCGCCGTCTCGACCGGATCGACATGCCAGACCACCGGCCTGTCAAGACGCCCCCGGGTCAGGCTCACGCATCTGCCATCAAGCAGTTCCAATGTCGGATAGATGATCATGTCATGCCCCAATCGCCCGGATGACGCGGCCTGCCGCATATGGCAGGACCCATACATCATGCCAGCCGGCAGCACGAAACACTACACACAAAGCGGCACGATACCATGTATTTGCGCCGCGCCCTGCCCGCAGCCCGGCCCGTCCCGAGACAAACGTGAATGGCCCCATGCACGATCACGGCCGCCTGGCCCGGTTGCGCGGTGCGCACGTGCCCGCTCAGTGACCGCCCCCGCCAAGCCCAACCCCGGACACCATCGCACCCCAGGCCTTCAGCCTCAGACCCGCTGCCTTGACGACCCCGGTTGCGGCGATGACATGTCCGGAAAAACCGTCCAGATCATCGGTGTAGGTCTGAACCAGGCATCCGCTGCCGTCGATGATGTCCCGTTCATGTTCCGGATACATCAGTTCCAGATAGACCAGCAGCGACCCCCGCCGCACCCCGTCTTCGGCCTCCAGCAAACGGCCGCCGGGCACGACCTGACCCGATGCGATCGCCGGCTGGATGCCGGAAATCCTGGCGGGCAGGATCGCATCGCGGAACGACAGGTTGATGTTCGTGTTGCAGGCAAGCTCGGCGGGAATGCCCACATAAAGGGCCGACCGCGCGACCTGATTGAAGCCGGCCGTGAATCGAAGGGGCACGTCTTCGAGCCGGTCCGGGATGATGACCATGGCCGGGCTGAGAATGAGCGTGGAGGCCGGGCTGCCCACGCTCAGCGCCAGTTGCGTGATGAACCCATCGGAAAACGCGCGCACCTCGGTCTTGGCCAGATCGGCCCGGGCGCTTTCAAGGGCCGCTTCGGCAACCTTGCGCTGTGCGGGAATGCTTTCCTCAAGATCGGAGCGCGCCAGGTGCACCTGCGCCTCGGCGGCGTCGAGCTCTGCCTGTGCCATCGCGACCGACGCTTCGAGTTGGCAAACGGAATCCATCGTGCCGACATTCCGGTCCAGAAGCCGCTGCGCGTTGTCGCGGTCGATCAGAAGTTTTTCAAGCGAGGATGATGTCGAGTCCACGCGCGCCTGGGCGACTTTCAGGTTGTCCTCCGCCCTCGTCTCGTCCGCGGCGATCCTGTCGAACTCCGCTTCGGCCTGTCTAACCCCGGCCCGTTGGGAACTGTCCTCGATGCGGAACAGCAGATCGCCCGCGGCGACGCGCTGGTTGTTGGCGACCGCGATCTCCGTCACCGGGCCACCGGTCTGCGCCACGACCGAGATGGTCCGGAACGGAAGCAGGCCGGAATAGGAATTGGGATGGAAGTAGAAGATCACCAGGAATAGCAGGAAGGCAAGGACAGCCCAGGCGAAAACCGCCGTCCGCATGTTCCACACGGTGATCGCCTCGGCCCGCCGCTTGAGCTGGAAATAGCGCAAGACCGCCGGAAAGGAGGTCAGCAGAAGCTCAAGCATTCTCGGCTCTCTTGCTGGCGGCTGGCGGATCCTCACCGGTCGCGGGCGGGTCCGCCGGAGCGGCCTGCGCGGCGGCCCGATGGGCCCCCGTCAGGTGAAACCGAGACCAGTCCGCGACAAGCGCAAGCAGGACGGCGCTGATCGGCAGCAGAACGCTGAAATGGTCCAGAGGAAAGATTTCATACAACAGCGCGATGACAAGCAGGGTTGAAATGGTTCTCGCCAGCGGTGTCCCGCTTGATTTGTGCTCTGCCCAGCGATCGAAGGCCGCATGAAGGGTGATGACGCCGAAAAGCGCGAGGATGATCAGCACGACGACAAACCATGCGACATAGTCTGTCTCGCCAGGCGCGGTGAACCACGCGGGCGGTGCGTGCCCAGATCCGGTTTCACTTGACATGCAAGTGCCGTTCACAAATCAAGCTCGTGTCAATGCCTCAGCACGTTTGCGGCTCCGGGGGGAGTTTGCAAGAAGATTTTCGCGTTCACGATCATTCCGGCCAAGTGATCGCGCAATGTTGCGCGGTCGGCCGCGCCGCCTTCCTCTGTGCACATCGCGGGCGGCCTTGCAAAACGCAGCCCCACCCCGAGGGCGCATGCCGAACGAGAAAGGCCCCGCCGGATCGGCAGGGCCCTGGAAAAACAGAGATGCGACGTCTCAGGACGCTTCGGAGATGAACTTCACCGCGTCGCCCACGGTCTGGATGGTGTCCGCGGCGTCATCGGGGATCTCGATGCCGAATTCCTCTTCGAACGCCATGACCAGCTCGACCGTGTCAAGGCTGTCGGCGCCCAGGTCGTCGATGAACGACGCCTTGTCGACGACCTTGTCCTCTTCGACGCCGAGATGTTCCACAACGATTTTCTTCACGCGGTCTGCGATATCGCTCATGTCTTGTTACCTCATATTGTGTTGGGCGCTGCGGCCCGCTCTTTGCCTCCGCCCGACGCGGGAAGCGGCGCTATCATGCCCGTTCGGGCGGCTCTCGACTGCCTGCCAGCACGGGCCACTGGAGAAACCGCGTGTCCCTCCGGCAAATCTGCGTGGCCTATAGCACATGGTTTGACGATGGCAAACGGATTCACCACGACCCGTCCCACGCGGAAAGACAGCACGTCAAGTCATTGCATCGCCATGCCGCCGTTGACATGCAGCGTCGCGCCGGTGACGTAGCCCGCCTCGGGGCTGGCCAGAAACAGTACCGCCGCGGCAATCTCTTTGGGGGTGCCCATGCGGGCGACGGGGATCTGCGCGCTTATGGCGGATTTCTGATCCTCGGTCAGCTTTTCGGTCATCGGGGTGCCGATGAACCCCGGCGCGACCATGTTGGCGGTGATGCCGCGCGTCGCGACCTCTTGCGCGATGGATTTGGTCATGCCAGTCAAACCGGCCTTGGCGGCGGCGTAATTGACCTGACCCGCGTTGCCCGTCATGCCCACGACCGAGCCTATGTTGACGATGCGCCCCCAACGGCCCTTCATCATCGGGCGCACCACGCCGCGGCACAGCCGCATCGCGGCTGTCAGGTTGACGTCCAGAACCTGATCCCAATCCTCGTCCGACATCCGCATGAACAGCTGGTCGCGGGTGATCCCCGCGTTGTTCACAAGGATGTCGAGCCCGCCCATGGCCGTGGCGGCCTCTTTCGGCAGCGCCTCGACCTCGGCCTTGTCGCCCAGATCGCAGGGCAGGACATGCGCGCGGCTGCCAAGTTCGGCGGCCAGCGCCTCCAGCGGCTCCACCCGGGTGCCCGAGAGGCCAACGACCGCCCCAGCATCATGCAACATGCGCGCGATGGCCGCGCCGATGCCGCCCGACGCGCCCGTGACCAGCGCGCATTTTCCGGTCAAATCGAACATTTCTTGTCTCCTTCCTCGCTGACGTCGCGGCTCAGCCCGCCGAAAGGGCCTCTGCGGCTGCGGTCACTTCATCGGGGGTGCCCACGGTCCGGCAGGTAATGCTGCGGTCGATCCGCCGAATCATCCCCGAAAGCGCCTTGCCCGCGCCAATTTCCCAGATCTCGGTGACGCCGGCTGCGGCCATCGCCTGCACGCTTTCGCGCCAGCGCACCGGGGCGGTCACCTGCGCGATCAGCAATTGCCGGATCTCGCCCGGCTCGGTGACCGGCTCGGCGCGCACATTCGACACCAGCGGGACCTGCGGGCGGGTGATCGTCACATCCTCCAGCGCCGCCGCCATCGCCTCGGCCGCCGGGGCCATCAGGTCGCAATGAAACGGCGCGCTCACCGGCAGGATCAAGGCGCGCTTGGCCCCCTTGGCCTTGGCCAACTCCACCGCGCGCTCGACCGCCGCCTTGTGGCCCGACACCACGACCTGCGCGGGATCGTTGTCATTGGCGGCCTGGCAGATCTCGCCCTGTGCGGCCTCTTCGGCCACGCCGCGCGCGGTCTCGAAATCAAGCCCCAGAAGGGCTGCCATCGCCCCGACACCGACCGGCACCGCGTCCTGCATCGCGCGCCCCCGGATGCGCAGCAGCCGCGCGGTGTCACCTACACTCAGCCCACCGGCTGCGGCCAGCGCGGAATACTCACCCAGCGAATGGCCGGCGACAAAGGCCGCCTGCCCGACATCCACGCCTTCGGCTGCAAGCGCCCGCATCGCGGCCAGCGAGGTGGCCATCAGCGCAGGCTGCGCATTGGCGGTCAGCGTAAGGTCGTCCTGCGCGCCCTCCCAGATCAGGGTGGACAGATCTTCGCCCAATGCGTCGTCGACCTCGTCGAAAACCGCCTTTGCCGCAGGATGGGCCCTTGCCAGATCGGCCCCCATGCCGATGACCTGCGCGCCCTGCCCTGGGAAAACGAATGCTCGGCTCATCTGTGTCACTCCCTCGCAAACTCTTGATCCCGGGTACATCGCCGTGTGACGCGTGGCAACGCAAAACCCGGCCACATGCCTCGACTCGCAGCGCTTGCGCACATGGCGATTGCCTGTAGCCGTCGGGTCACTACCTTATGGATGTCTGCGAGAGGATCGCCGAAATGCCGCTTACCAACTCCGACATCAGCTATGGCAGCGTGACCAAGACATTTCACTGGCTGATCGCGCTGCTGATCCTGTCCAACATCGCGCTCGGCTGGATTGCCGCGAACATGGCCCACGAGATCGAAGGCGGCGCCAGCGAGGCGATGGTGGATCGGGCCAGCGTGCTTTTCTCCATCCACAAGACGACCGGTGTCGCGATCTTCTTCACCGCGCTCGCGCGCATCCTCTGGGCCATGTCCCAGCCCAAGCCGGGGCTTCTGAACGGCGACCGCGGGCTTGAGGCGCGTGCCGCGCAGACCGCGCACTGGCTGCTTTACGGCTCTCTGGTGCTGGTGCCGCTGTCGGGATGGGTGCATCACGCGGCGACAAGCGGCTTTGCCCCCATATGGTGGCCGTTCGGGCAGACCCTGCCCTTCGTCCCGAAATCCGAGGCCGTGTCCGAAACCGCCGCGACGCTGCATTTCCTGCTGCAATGGGTGATGACGGGCGCAATCGGCGCGCATGTTGCGGGCGCACTGAAACATCACCTGATCGACCGCGATGCCACGTTGCGCCGGATGCTGCCAGGGCGGGTTGCGGCCCAGCCGACGGCACGCCAGCCCGGACATGCCCTGCCGCTCGTCGTGGCGCTGGCGATCTGGGGCGCGACCATCGGCGGGGCCAGTGCCGTGGGCATGTTTGACGCCCCCGAGAAGGCCGCGCCAAGCCTCGCCGAGGTCGAAAGCGACTGGCAGGTCGAAGAGGGCAGCCTGCAGATCACCATCGTGCAGATGGGATCCGAAGTCACCGGCAGCTTCGACGAATGGACCGCCGATATCGCCTATTCCGAAACGCCGGACGCGGACGGCCGTCATGGCACGGTCGAGGTCGAAGTGGCGATCAATTCGCTGTCGCTCGGCTCTGTCACCTCGCAGGCCATGGGCGCGGATTTCTTCAATGTCGAGAACCACCCGACAGCGCGCTTTGCCGCCGATCTGGTCGAGAGCGACGAGGGCAAGATTGCCGAAGGCACCTTGTCGATCCGCGACGAATCCGTGCCGGTCGAGATGCCCTTCGACCTCAGCATCGAGGGCGACACCGCGACGGCCAGCGGCGAGCTGATCGTGGACCGCCGCGATTTCAGGATCGGGGCGGACGTGAAAGATGAAGACTCGCTCGAATATTCGGTGGATATCGCCTTCGAACTGACCGCGACGCGCACGTCGGACGAGGACTAGACGCGCCCTACCCTGTCGCGGCGCGTCTGAGCATCCCTGCTACATCGGGTCGTGCAAGCAACCGATCGGACACTTCGAACTGCAGATACGCGCCTGCCACATGATCCGTGCCGGATGCCGTAAGCCTACTTTCGATCTCGCGGGGCAACGCGGCCCGCGTGCGCGGAGTCAAACGCAGCGTCTCGGCAGCGATACCTTCGGCGTAGATGATCTGATGCGTGTCGAACAGAAGCTGGCAGTAATCGACGAAACCGCCCGGCTCGCGCCGGATCGAGCCGCCGTTCAGCAGTTGGCAGGCGCGCACTAGAACCTCGGGCCGGCCCGCCCCCAGGGCATCGGACCGCTGGTAGATCATCAGACGGTGGCCGGGACTGACCATCAGAGGGTTTTCATTGTTCAACGTGCCCGCGGCAATGCGCACCGGCGCGAAATCTCCAACGGCGCGCATGGTGCGATGTCCGATCCAGCGCAGCGGACGCGGGCCGTCATCGCGCGTCAGAATCATGTCGCCGGGCTGCAGCGCCTCGACCGGGGTCTGCATGCCCGAGGCCATGGTGATCCGCGTGCCGGCGGCGAAGGCCACGCAAGCGGCCTGCGCGAATATGTTCCGCGCCTCGTCGCGCGCGATCCCGACAAGGGCGTAACCGGTGCAGGGCGCCAGCCTCGCCAGCGGCATGCCATAGACCTGAGCCACGTTCCCGTCCACGTCGATCTCGACAAGGACCAGCATTTCGGTGATCCCGCCGGTTGCGGTCATCAGCCTCAGCACGGAATCGAGATGAACGCGCGCCCCGGGCCGGCCAAGCTCGGACGCGGGACCGATGGTAAAGGGCCCGGCACTCTCGATGATGAGATCCAGCCGTGCCTCGGGGGCCTGCGCGCGCATCTCGTAGACATCATCGAGCGCGAGTTCGTCGGCAAAGGACAGCGCGTCGCCCAGATTGGCCCCCCGCACGACGCGGAAATTCTCCGCCATCAGGACCGGGATCGATTGGGCGGTGCGGGCGTCTTGCGATGTCATCAAAAAAGCCGAACTGGGGACACAAACAGGCACAGATCGCACGTTAATGATCCGGTCCCATCCGGTCAATGCGCCGACATCTGGTGATTCCAACCTGCCTCGTGATAAGGCCCGCACGACATGGACATGACCATAAGGAGAACATTATGGATCTCGGAATCAGGGGAAAGCGGGGATTGGTCTGCGCCGCGTCCAAGGGTCTCGGGCTGGGCTGTGCCCGGGCCCTTGCGGAGGCCGGAGTCGATCTGGTGATCAACGCACGCGGCGCCCCCGCGCTGGAGAAAGCCGCAGAGACGATCCGCACCGATTTCGGTGTCCAGGTCGTCACGGTCGCTGCCGACATCACCACCGAGGACGGGCGCGCCGCGGTGCGCGAGGCCGCGGGATCGGTGGATATCCTCGTCAACAACGCGGGCGGCCCGCCGCCGGGCATGTGGACCGACTGGGATCGCGAGGATTTCATCGCGGCGCTCGACGCCAACATGCTGGCCCCGATCGCGATGATCACGGCATTGGTGCCCGGCATGATGGAGCGCGGCTGGGGCCGCGTGGTCAACATTACCTCGCAATCGGTGAAGGCGCCGATCCCGGTTCTGGGCCTGTCGAATTCGGCCCGTGCCGGGCTGACGGGCTATGTCGCGGGCACGGCGCGGCAGGTGGCCGGGCATGGCGTCACCATCAACAACCTGCTGCCCGGCATCCATGATACCGACCGCGCAACGTCGCTCGACAAGAGCGTGAGCGAGGCTCAGGGCATCAGCATGGACGAGGCCCGCGCACAACGCTGCGCCACCATCCCCGCGGGGCGTTACGGCACCAGCGAAGAGTTCGGCGCGGCCTGTGCGTTTCTGTGTAGCCAGCATGCCGGGTTCATGGTCGGGCAGAATGTCCTGCTGGATGGCGGCGCGGTGAACGCGACGCTGTAAGACGGTCTGCGGGCCATCACGTTCGCGTCAGGTGACTGGCGCGGTGATGGCCCGGGACGGTGCGACTTGCTAGCGGTCTGGGGAATACGCGCAGCAGGACCTCTAACGCATGCAGACAGTCGTGATCATCGGCCTGTTCGGACTGGTCATTCTGGCCAGTCTTCTGGTCGTCCCGCGCCGCGCCACGACGGGCGGTTTTTTCGGCGGTCTGGACATCGACGGGCGCGCACCGGGCCTTTGGGTTCTGGTTCTCAGCCAGGTGACCACCTGGATCTTCGCGCGGTCGCTTATGAACTCGGCCATCCTGGGGTATTTCTACGGCATCTGGGGCACGTTGGCCTATGCGGCATATTACGGTTCCTTCCTGAGCGGGGCATTCATCGTCGGCCGCTTGCGCGCGGGCGGCGCGCGGTCGGTTCAGGATTGGCTGGGCACGCGCTTCGGGGCCACGGGCAGAGCTTGCTACAACGCGGTCATCGGGCTGCGGCTCTTGTCCGAGGTGTTTGCGAATCTGCTGGTCATCGGGCTGATCTTTGCCGCCGCTCTGCCCGAGACGCCGCTGGCCCGCGAGGCGTCGATCCTGATCGTGGCCACCCTTGCCCTGGCCTACAGCTCGTGGGGCGGGCTGAGTGCGGCGCTGCGCACGGATGTGCTGCAGATGCTGGTATTTCTGTGCGTTTTTGCCGCCGCCTTCATCTCGCTGATCGTCAGCCCGGGGTTCCGGATCGGCGCGGTGCTGACCGCGCCCGGCACCGACGGGGCGTGGACCGGGCAGGTGCTGCTTCTGGTGGCGCTTTTGCAGGTCTTTTCATACCCTGCGCATGACCCGGTGATGATGGATCGCGGGTTTCTCGCCGACCCGGACACGACGCGCAGATCCTTCCTGCACGCATTCTGGATCTCGACCCTGTGCATCATCGGGTTCGGCTTTTTCGGCATACAGGCAGGTCTGGTGGGCGCCACATACGACGGCGAGCTGATTGGCACGTGGGCGGGGATGTTTCCGCCATGGCTGTTTACCGCGCTGCTGGTGTCGCTGCTGATCTCGGCGCTAAGCACGCTTGACTCGGCGCTGTCGAGCGCCGCGCGGCTGGTGATCGAAGAGCTGCGCGTCGGCACCCGCACGCTGGTGGCGGGGCGCGTGGCGATGGTCGGCTTCATGATCCTTGGCACCGGTTTGACACTCTGGGGCAACCAGACGCTGTTCGATGCCGTCGCGGTCAGCGGCACGGCGAGCCTGTTCCTGACGCCGGTTTTGCTGATGGGTCTGGTGAGGAACCGGCAGATCGCGCTCTGGTCTTACCTCGTGGCGTTCGGCGCGGCGATGGCCGGTGCGGTGACCTATGTCGCGCGCGACGCAGGCTGGGCTGGCGCAATCCTGCCCGACGGTCACAAGTACGCGCAGTTGCTTATGATCTGCGCCCTGGTGTTGATCGCCGGCTTTGCGGCGGTGATCGCGGGCGCGCGCCGCGGTTGAGCCTTGCCACGGGGCGCGGGCGTGATACCTGCACAGCGTCGTTCCTGGGAGGTTTCCATGCGTGCAATTTTCCTGATCCTGTCGCTGTCGTTTCTCGCGGCCTGTTCCGGCCGGCCGGACCTTGCGGACGAAAAGCTGAGTGCGCAGGAATTCAACCTCGAAGACTTCTTCGACGGGCAGGTGGTGGGTTACGGCCAGTTTCAGGATCGCTTCGGCACGGTGCGCCGGCGATTCGAGGTCGACGTGACGGGCGATTGGGACGGGCGGACCCTGACGCTTGACGAAGACTTCGTCTATGAGGACGGCACGACCGAAAACCGCGTCTGGACGCTCAGGAAGACTGGCCCCGAGACATGGCAGGGCAGCGCCGATGGCGTGCTCGGACAGGCCACGGGTGAAGAGCGCGGCGATGCCTTCAACTGGCAATACCGTATCGACCTGCCTGTGCCCGACGGCAAGCTGCGGGTACGCTTCGACGACTGGATGTGGCAGATCACCGAGGATCGCGTTCTAAACCGAGCTTACATGGACAAATACGGCGTCGAGATTGGTGAAGTCATCATCTGGTTCGAAAAGCGGCCCTAGGATCGACCTTTCCTAGATCGCCTTCAGCCGGGCGTGAACCTGCAACAGCGACACCTCAAGCCGCCGAGGGTACACAGCCACCGACCGCAACCTCACGCAGGCCTTTCACAGCATGTGCCCGGATTTCGCCGCCTTCGTGGCCAGATAGGCGTGATTATGCGTGTTTTCACCCAGCTTCAGCGGCACGCGTTCGACGACGTCGATTCCGCTTTGCTCCATCATGGTGATCTTGGCGGGGTTGTTGGTCAGAAGCCGCACCGCCGAGAAGCCCATCCGGGACAGGATCCGCGCGCCAATGCGAAAGTCGCGCTCGTCATCCTCGAAACCGAGGCGGTGATTGGCCTCGACGGTGTCGAATCCCTGATCCTGCAAGGAATAGGCGCGCATCTTGTTGGCCAGGCCAATGCCGCGCCCCTCCTGGTTGAGGTAAAGCAGCACGCCCGTCCCCTCGGCGCCCATCTGTGACAGCGCGCCGCGCAGTTGCGGACCGCAATCGCATTTCAGGCTGCCCATCAGATCGCCGGTGAAACAGGCCGAGTGCAGCCGCGCCAGCACCGGCGTATCGCGATTGGGCTGGCCGATTTCGACGGCGTAGTGTTCTTCCCCGCCATCCTCGGGGCGAAAGATGTGCAGACGCCCCGCCTCGGACACGTCCAGCGGCAGGCGGGCGCTGACCACCGGATGCAACGGGCTGGTCTTTGAAAGCTGCGGCGCGGCGGTATCCAGCGGCACGGCGCTGAGCCCGTGACGCGCCGCAAAGCCATGCCCGTCGGTCAGTGTCTGCACCACGGCCGCAGGCAGAAGGCGCCCGGATTTCACGAGGGTCAGCGCCAGGCGGTGCAACCCCGCATCGCCGCCGCGCTGCGTGGTCAACGGACCCTTCATCGGGGTCTTCAGATCATCGGCCGGATCGGCCACCGCCAGCACCCAGGGCAGCCGCACGTCCGATGGCAGCACCACGCGTGCCAGATCGCCGTCATAGGCGCGGGCCTTCAGCGTCGCGGCCCGCCGCGCGGTGATTGCCAGCACTGGCGTGCCGCCAAGCGCGCCGAGATCGGCAAGGCGCTGCGCATCGAGCGTCTCGGCGGCCATGACCAGCGCGGCCCCGTCCGCACCGCACAACACCACCGGAACCCCCATGCGAAGATCGGCGCGTGCGCGGGCTATGATCTCTGTCACGTCTGGCGAAAGGCTCATACGCGATGCTCCTCTATTACGTCTCAACGACACATAGGGCGTTCTGCGCTGAATTGAAACAAAAGTGCCGCGCGCAACACGTGCGCGTGAGCGATCAAACGCCACTCTTGCCGCAGCCCGGTGCGAGGTGCACGATGTTTTTATGCGAAAGGAGTCAGTGATGGCCAAAGTCAACAAGATACTGCTTGTCGACGATGACGAGGATCTGCGCGAGGCGCTCGGCGAGCAACTGGTGATGACCGAGGATTTCGACGTGTTCGAGGCGGCCGACGGTGCTGAGGCCATGCGCAAAGTCAAGGAGATGACCCACGATCTGGTGATCCTCGATGTCGGGCTGCCCGACACCGACGGGCGCGAGCTGTGCCGTCTGATGCGCAAGCAGGGCGTGAAGGCGCCGGTGGTGATGCTGACCGGCCATGACGGAGATGCCGACACCATCCTCGGCCTCGACGCGGGCGCGAACGACTACATCACCAAGCCGTTCAAATTTCCGGTGCTTCTGGCGCGAGTCCGCGCGCAGCTGCGCCAGCACGAGCAATCCGAGGACGCGGTGTTCCAGCTCGGCCCGTACACGTTCAAGCCGTCGATGAAGATGCTTGTGACAGAGGACGATCGCAAGGTGCGCCTGACCGAGAAGGAAACCAACATCCTCAAGTTTCTTTACCGAACCAGTGAGGGTGTGGTGCCGCGCGACGTGCTGCTGCACGAGGTCTGGGGCTACAATGCGGGCGTGACAACCCACACGCTGGAGACCCACATCTACCGCCTGCGCCAGAAGATCGAACCCGACCCCGGCAACGCTCGCCTTCTGGTAACGGATTCCGGTGGCTATCGCCTTGTGGTTTAATTGACACGGTCCTGAGGTATTGTCCGGCAATGCCTCCGCAAAAGCCGAACTTAGTGCTAACATTCAAGAACGGTTATACATGAACCTCCCTGTTGGACTGGCCCCGGCAAAGCGTCGGGGCCGTTTTTTAGGGGCCCTTTCGCGCGAGCGTCCTGTCCACCGTGTAGACCGGAAGATACCGTCTGTCTTGGGACCCTGCGTCGTGATCGGCTTCAATTCTCTTCTGGCGGCCGACGCATCGTGTCGACGATCCAGAAGAAGATACCCGCGAACAGGCCCAAAACACCCCATGTCGCCCCATTGGCGAGCGCAAAGCGAACGGTTTGGCCGAGGGTGACGCCATCGGAAAACAAATTGACGAGGATGTACACCAACGGAACGGCAAAAAGGCCGAAGCCAGCCCCGCCTGCTAGTCCAAGGACGGCCCAAGTCTTGTATGATTTCATGTCCATGCGCATTTTCTCCTTTTGGGTTTCCTTATTTCGGCCTCTGAAGACGCTCTCTGCTGTCATCAAAGGCTTCGACGGCAAATTTTCGTTGCGCCCGAGCAGCCCGGTTCAGAATGCACGGCACCGGCGGTTTCAAGGGGTGACCCGCCATCGAAAAGACCTCACCAGCACGCGCTGGTTTACGTGTCACAGGCACGGGCCCTGTTCAATATCTTTGTATGGATTGGCCAGAGTACGGAGTTCTGCGTCCGCGAGCCTGGGTGCAGGTCCGGGCATGGACCGAACGACAGGGCGGCATCGCACATTTTGATTTCCCGTGGCTATGACCACGCGTTATACGCCGACCGTCTACACGGTGCACGTTCAGGCACGCGCCGCTGCAAAAAGACAGACGAGGTCGTTGGCCAATGTCGCCGCGGCCAGCGCCGTGATCTCCGAGAGGTCATAGGCCGGCGCGACCTCGACCATGTCCATGCCCACGAGGTCGATACCCGCCAGCCCGCGCAGGATCTCCTGCGCCTGCCATGTGCTCAGCCCGCCGACCACTGGCGTGCCGGTGCCCGGCGCCGCCGACGGGTCGAGCGCGTCGATGTCGAAGGTGAGATAGACAGCGTGGTCGCCGACGATCTCGCGCATCCGCGCCGCCACGGCCTCGGGTCCGGTGCGGTGCAGGTCACGCGCGTCGATGACATGGAACCCCAGCGGGTCGGGGTTGTGCGTGCGGATGCCCACCTGCACCGAGCGGTCGGGCACCACCAGCCCCTCGCGCACCGCGTGCCAGATCATTGTGCCGTGATCCATGCGGCCCGGCTTGTCCGCCCAGGTGTCGGAATGCGCGTCGAGCTGCACGAGGCTCAGCGGCCCGTGCTTTTCAGCATGCGCGCGCAGGAGCGGCAGGGTCACGAAATGATCGCCGCCAAGGCACAAGAGGCCGGTATCCTTAGAAAGAACCTCGCGTGCCGCCTCGGCGATCGCCTCGGGCACCTCGACGGGATAGCCCGGATCGAAGAAGCAATCCCCGCAATCCACGACCGTAAGCCGCTCGTAGGGATCGACCGTCCACGGCCAGGGCGCCTGCCACGCGAGATGCGCCGACGCGGCCCGCACCGCGCGCGGCCCGAGGCGTGCACCGGACCGCCCCGACACCGTCAGATCGAAGGGCACGCCCATCACCGCCAGATCGGCCCCGGTCAGATCCTTGGTATAGCGCCGCCGCATGAAGCTGAGCGCACCCCCGTAGGCAGGCTCGGCCAGGGTGCCGCGCGGATCGGCCCGTGTGAAGGCCAGGTCCGAGGTCGCCGGGGTCACGCTGCTGCTGTCGGTCATGGTCTGTCCTTGTCTCCTATGATGGCGGCCGGCGACCACCCCCAAAGCATGCCCGCAGCCCGCGGGACTGTAAACGCAACCGATGCACGGAAGGGACGGTTTTCGGGGTTGTATTCGCACGGCCCATGCGATCAGTTGCCGCAAATTCGCGACACGCCGCCGGAGGTTCGATGCCGTTCACCCTTGCCACATGGAACATCAACTCGGTCCGCCTGCGCGAGGGCCTCGTCGCACGCCTGATGCAGGAGGAGGCGCCCGATATCCTGTGCCTGCAGGAATGCAAGAGCCCGGTGGAGAAAATCCCGATGGAGCAGTTTCGTGCGCTTGGCTACGGCTTCATGGTCGCGCGCGGCCAAAAGGGCTATAACGGCGTCGCGATCCTGTCGAAACGGCCGATCGAGGATGCCGGCGACATGGATTTCGCGGGTCTGGGACACGCGCGCCACGTGGCCGCGCAGCTGGACAACGGCGTCGTGATCCACAATTTCTACGTGCCCGCCGGCGGCGACGTGCCCGACCGGGACCAGAACCCGAAATTCGGGCAGAAGCTCGATTACCTGACGGAGATGCGCGACTGGTTCCGCGAGAACCGACCCGAGAAATCCATCCTCGTGGGTGATCTCAACATCGCCCCGCGCGCCGATGATGTCTGGTCGCACAAACAACTTCTGAAGGTGGTCAGCCACACGCCCGTCGAGGTGGACCACCTCGGCGCGGCGCGCGAGGCGGGCGGCTGGCAGGATGTGACCCGCGCCGACATACCCGAGGGGCAGCTCTATAGCTGGTGGTCCTACCGTGCCCGCGACTGGGACGCCGCCGACAAGGGACGCCGGCTCGACCACGTCTGGGGCAGTGCGGATATCGCAACCGCCGCGCATTCCAGCCGCATCCTGCGCGCCGCGCGTGGCTGGGAAAAGCCGTCCGATCACGCGCCGGTTTTCGCGCAATTCGATCTTTGAATCCACGGTCCGACCGCTCATATTAAAGCAAACTGGATCAGACACACGAATTAGGGGATGCAGACCATGCTGGAACTGGGTCAAGGCAAGGCGAAGCCCAACACGGGCGATCTGATCAAGGACGTGTCCGAAGCCACCTTCATGGCCGAGGTGGTCGAAGCCTCGCAGGGCGTGCCGGTGATCGTCGATTTCTGGGCTCCGTGGTGCGGACCGTGCAAGACGCTGACCCCCGCGCTTGAGGCGGCGGTCACGCGCGCGGGCGGGTCCGTGAAACTTGCCAAGGTCAATGTCGACGAAAACCAGGCGATCGCCGGTCAGTTGCGGATCCAGTCGCTGCCGACGGTCTATGCCTTCTGGCAGGGCCAGCCGATCGATGGGTTCCAGGGCGCGCTCTCGGGGTCCGAGATCGACGCCTTCGTGAACCGTGTCGTCCAGGCCGCCGGCGGCGGCGAGCAAGAGGGCGGCGGTCTCGACGAGGCGCTCGACGCCGCCGACGAGATGCTCGACCAGGGCGCCGTGCAAGACGCGGCCCAGACCTATGCCGCCATCGTGCAGGAGGATGGCAAGAATGCCCGCGCCTATGCCGGCATGGCGCGCGCACAGATCGCGGCGGGTGATCTGGATCAGGCCGAGGCGATCCTCAACGGCGCGCCGGCGGAGATCAGCGAAAGCCCCGAGGTCGAGGGCGCGCATGCGCAGTTGCAGCTTGCCCGGCAGGCCGAAAATGCCGGCCCGGTCGATGATCTGCGCGCCAAGGTCGAGGCCGATCCCGACGACCATCAGGCGCGCTTCGATCTGGCGCAGGCGCTTTACGCCAGCGGACAGGTTCAGGCCGCGATGGACGAGCTGCTGGAACTGTTCCGCCGGGATCGCGAGTGGAATGACGGGGCCGCGAAGACACAGCTTCTGACCATCTTCGAGGCGCTCAAACCCAACGATCCGATCCTGTTGAACGGGCGTCGCAGGTTGAGCTCGATGATATTTGCCTGACGCATGGCACGGGCTAATTAAACTACATGACAAAGCACATTGACCTGCCCGAAATCATCCCAATCTTCCCGTTGCCGGGTGCCTTGCTGTTGCCGCGTGCCCGGTTGCCGCTGCACCTGTTCGAGCCGCGCTATCTGACGATGTTCGATGACGCGCTGAAAACGCCCGAGCGTCTGATCGGCATGGTCCAGCCCAATCGCGTGCCGGGCCGCAAGGATGGTCCCGGATTGCACACGATCGGATGCGTCGGTCGCGTAACGCAATTCTCGGAAACCGAGGACGGGCGCTACATGATCACCCTGTCGGGCGTGTCGCGCTTTCGCGTTCTGGAAGAGGTCGAAGGCTTCACGCCCTATCGTCGCGCCAAGGTCTCCTGGACCGGGTTCGAGCGCGACAAGGGGCCGTGTGAAACCGATAACAATTTCAACCGTGACAGGTTCATGACCCTTCTTTCGCGCTACTTCGCGTCGCATGAGCTTCAGACCGACTGGGATTCGCTGAAGGAAGCCGACGACGAGTTGCTGATCAACTCGCTGTCCATGATCCTCGGGTTCGAACCCGAAGACAAGCAGGCGCTGCTGGAGGCCCCGTCGCTCAGCACACGTCGCGAAACGCTGGTCACGCTAATCGAGTATTCCATGCGCGGCGGCGACACCGATGGTATCATGCAATGACCGAAACATACGGAACCGAGACGGCCTTCGACAGGCGCATGCTGGATGGGCTTGTGTGTCCGCAAACATACGCGACGCTGCGCTATGATGCCGACCGTCAGGAACTTGTCAGCGAAGCGGCAGGACTCGCGTTTCCGATCCGCAACGGTATTCCGGTCATGCTCGTGGACGAGGCGCGCAAGCTCGACCCGTGATGCGGGCCCGCTCGGATCGACCGCACGGTCTCAGCCATCCATCAGGGCTTGCGCCGCCGCCCGTGCCTCGTTCGTGATCCGGTCGCCCGACAGCATGCGCGCGATCTCGTCGACGCGATCCCGACCTGCCATCGCGCGTACGGTCGACAGGGTGACTTCGCCTTCGACGCGCTTTTCGACACGCCAGTGATGCGCGCCGCGCGCCGCGACCTGCGGCGAATGGGTCACGACAAGAACCTGCCCCTCATCCGCCAATTGCGCAAGGCGGCGTCCCACCGCGTCCGCCGTCGCCCCGCCGACGCCGCGGTCGATCTCGTCGAAGATGATCGTCAGCCCGTTTTGCGTGCCCGTCAGGCAGACCTTGAGGGCCAGCAGGAAACGACTCAGCTCGCCACCCGACGCGATCTTGTTGAGCGGCCCCGAGGGTGCGCCGGGATTTGTTGCGACGGTGAAGGTCACGTCATCCCTGCCCGAAGGGCCGGCCTCGGCCAGGGTGATGTCGGTGGCAAAGACCGCGCGCTCCATCTTGAGCGGGGCAAGTTCCGCCATCACCGCCGTGTCGAGCCTCTGTGCCGCCGCCTGTCGCGCCTCGCTCAGTGCCTGCGCCTCGGTCTCATACGCTTCATCCGCCGCATCAAGGGCGCGGCGCAGATCCCGCAGATTGGCGTCACCTGCATCAAGCGCCGCGATCTGCGCGCGCAGATCGTCGGCGAACGCGCTCAGATCATCGGGCGGCACACCATGCTTGCGCGCCAGCGCCCGGATGGCAAAAAGCCGCTCTTCTGTCTGTTCGAGCTCCAGCGGATCGAAACTCATCGCCTCGAGCGCCTGATCGACGCCGCGCCCGGCCTCGTCCAGCTCGACCAGCGCCCGGCCAAGCGCCGCGATCGCACCGTCAAGTGCGCCATCGGCCTGCTCGGCAGCCCCTTCAAGCCAGCGGAGCGCATCGCCCGCGGCTCCTTCGGCCCCCTCAGCACCGATCAGTGCGGCGGCGCGGCCGATATCCTCGCGGATGCGCTCGGCCCCCTGCATCAGCCGCCGGCGGCTGTCCAGCACGTCGTCCTCGCCCGGCTGCGGGTCGAGCTCGTCGAGCTCGGCCACGGCATGGCGGAGATACGCCTCTTCGACGCGCACCTTGTCCAGCGCCGCCTCGGCCTCGGTCAGTGCGGTGCGCGCGCCAGCCCGCGCCCGCCACGCCGCGCGCACCGCGTCGCGCCGGGATTGCAGCCCGCCAAAGGCGTCGAGCATGTCACGATGCACCTTGGGGTCCAGTAGGCCGCGATCGGCCTGTTGCCCGTGCAGTTCGACAAGCGCCCCGGAAAGCCGGCGCAGCACCTCGCCCGATGCGCGGCGGTCGTTCACATACGCCGTCTTGCGCCCGTCGGCCGAATTGATGCGCCGCAGGATAATCTCTTCGCTGTCGGGAAAGCCGGCCTCGTCCAGCACCGCGCGCGCCGGATGACCCTGGGGCAGATCGAAGACCGCCGTGACCTCGCCGCGCTCGGCGCCGGCCCGCACCAGATCCGACCGGCCGCGCCAGCCCAGAACAAAGCCGAGACTGTCCAGCAGGATCGACTTCCCCGCCCCGGTTTCGCCGGTCAGCACATTCAGCCCCGGCTGGAATTCGAGATCCAGCCGGTCGATGATCAGCATGTCGCGGATTTCCAGCGCGCCCAGCATTCAGCCTATCCACCGGGCGTCCAACCGCCCGGCTCCTCCTACAGCCAGCGGCCCTGGATCGTCTGTCGATAGATCTGGCTCAGCCAGTTGTCCCCCGACGCCTCGGCCGTGAGGCCCTGCCCGGTCAACAGCTTGTAGCTGTCCTCGTACCAGCTTGTGCCGCGGAAATTGTGACCTAGGATCGCGCCCGCGGTTTGCGCCTCGTCCGTCAGGCCAAGAGACAGGTACGATTCGACCAGCCGGTGCAGCGCCTCGGCGGTGTGTGTGGTGGTCTCGAAATCCTCGACCACCACGCGAAAGCGGTTGACCGCGGACGAGAAATGATCGCGCTTGAGGTAGTAGCGCCCGATCTCCATCTCCTTGGCCGCCAGATGATCGAAGGCCAGGTCGAATTTCAGCATCGAGGTATTGGCGTATTCGCTGTCGGGATAGAGCTCGATCACCCCGCGCAGCGCCTGCAGCGCCTGAAAGGTCAGCCCCTGGTCGCGCCCGACATCATCGATCTGGTCGTAATAGCTTAGCGCGAGAAGGTATTGCGCGTAGGCCGCGTCCTCGTCCGCCGGATAGAAGTCGATGTAGCGCTGCGCGGCGGACCGGCTTTCCTCGTAGTTGCGGGCCCTGTGATGCGCAAACGCCTGCATGATCACCGCGCGCTTGGCGAATTCGGAATAGGGATAAAGCCGTTCGACCTCGGCAAAGCTGTTGGCCGCGAGTTCGGGATTGTTCTGCTCGAGATCGTATTCCGCGCGCTCGAAAATCTGTTGCGCCGTGAAATTCTCGTAATTGATATTGCCACGCTCAACACTCTCACCGCCGTCGCATCCGGCCAGCGCAAGCCCGGCCGAAACGGCAAGGATCCAGCTGACTCGGGTCTTCCCCTTACTCATGCGTGTTCTCGCTCCAGCTTCCGGTCGGACGGGCCTGACCCCGCATTGCGTTGCTCCTAGCACAGAAATTTACGGTGCAAAACGCCTTTGGCACATTTCGGTCCGGCGGGTTTTACGGGTGCGTGCAATGGCGGTACGCAAAAAATTGGTCGCCCCGTGCGGAGCGACCAAGAAAGACGAACAGGAGGGACGTCAGTTGGCCTGACGCCTCAGGAATGCGGGAATCTCGATCTGATCTTCGTCGTCTTGTGCGCGGTCCTGAGGTCGGGGCGCTGCCTGCTGCGCGGGTTGCGACTGCACCTGCGGCTGCTGACGGTGCGGACGCGGCGCCTCGGGACCACCCTGCCCTGTCATCCGGTTGATCAGCGAGTTGATCCCGAACCGTTGACGATCATCCACCGCCGGGTCGACGGGGCGACGCTGTTGCGGTTGCACCGGGGCCTTGTTGACGGCGGTCTGCAAACGCTGGAGCGCTTCGGGCGACGGTGTACCGGGCGCGCGCGGTGCATCCGCCCGCGCCGCGGGCTGCTGCGGCGCAGGGCGCGGCGGATATTCCGAAGAATGCTCTGTCTGACGGGCCGGCTCGAATTCCTCGACCCGGGGCTGGAATGCCGGCTCCATCGCTTCGTCGAAAGATTCCTCTTCGTCGAAGATGTCCTGCATCCTCTGGTCCGCCACGACGCGTGCCGGCTCGGGGTCCTGGAAAAGCGACGGCTCGGGCTCTTCCACATGGATCGGTTCGGACGCGTCGGCCTCGGCAAAGGCGGGCGTTTCGACATGAACCGCTTCAGGCTGCTTGAGCGGTTCTTTGAGCGAGCGGCGGGGCAGCGGTGTCTCGTGCACCTCGGTGGCGTCGATGCCGGTGGCCACCACGCTCACGCGCATGGCACCCTCCATCGACGGATCGAGCGTCGAGCCCACGATGATGTTGGCGTCGGGATCGACCTCTTCGCGGATACGGTTCGCGGCCTCGTCCAGCTCGAACAGCGTCAGGTCGTGCCCGCCGGTGATGTTGATCAGGACACCCTTGGCGCCGCGCAGGCTGATCTCGTCCAGCAAGGGGTTCGCAATCGCCTTTTCGGCCGCCTGGATCGCGCGGTTTTCGCCATCATCCTCGCCGGTACCCATCATGGCCTTGCCCATCTCGTCCATCACCGCGCGCACGTCGGCGAAGTCAAGGTTGATGAGGCCGGGACGCACCATCAGGTCGGTCACGCCCTTGACGCCCTGGTAGAGCACGTCATCGGCCAAGCTGAACGCCTCGGTGAAGGTGGTCTTTTCATTGGCGAGGCGGAAGAGGTTCTGGTTGGGGATGATGATCAGCGTATCGACCATTTTCTGCAGGCTCTCGACACCATCTTCGGCCTGCCGCATCCGCTTGCCGCCCTCGAACTGGAACGGCTTGGTCACGACGCCAACGGTCAGCACGCCAAGTTCGCGTGCGGCCTGCGCAATGATCGGGGCTGCCCCGGTGCCGGTGCCGCCGCCCATGCCGGCGGTGATGAAGCACATATGCGCGCCGGCCAGGTGGTCGACGATCTGCTCGATACTTTCCTCGGCGGCGGCCGCCCCGACCGAGGGCCGCGCCCCGGCCCCCAACCCTTCGGTGACCTTCACGCCAAGCTGCACGCGATGTTCGGCATTCGACTGGCTGAGCGCCTGAGCGTCGGTATTGGCAACCACGAAATCGACACCATCAAGCGCCTTCTCGATCATGTTGTTGACGGCGTTGCCGCCAGCACCGCCGACACCGAAAACGGTGATGCGCGGCTTGAGTTCGTCATGTCCGGGGACTGAAAGATTGAGTGTCATTGATGTTTCCGCCTGTTCCTGTGGCCTCATGTGCGGGCCAATTTTCGCCTCGTTGACCCAAATTCTAATGTTCGTCGGGGCAATCGTCACGAAAAAAACACTCGTGTGACCCCATATTACGCCCTTTTTATACGCTCATCCGCAAGTTTTCGCCGTTACGCGCAGATATCGCGGTTTCGCAGAGGCAGACTTCAACATGAAGTAACACCTGCGCAAAATGCGCATCACACGAGTTTCCTATTTCATGGCAGACACTGCTCGACTGCCTTTTTGGTCTTTTCGACCCATTGTACGGGTAGTTTACCAGAAAACGCGGCCAGCGTCACCTCGTGATTTCCTGTATGCCATTACCAGTTGTCCTTGAACCACTTCATTGCCCGCTTGAGCGACCGCGCCGGGTAGCGCTCCACCGGGATCTCGAAATCCCACCATTCATCCTGCGGATTGGCCGCGAACAGGCACATCCCCACAGCGCTTGCAAAGCTGGCACCGGTCGCCGCCTGCGGCAGGCCATGCACCCGCATCGGCCGACCGAGCCGCACCTGCTGGCCAAGGATCCGGCTGGCCAGCCCGTCGAGCCCGGGGATCTGGCTGCCGCCGCCGGTCAGCACGATCTGTTGGCTGGGAAGGTGATCGAATCCGGCCGCATCGAGCCGGGCGCGCACCTCTTCGAGGATCTCCTCGACACGCGGCCGCATTATGCCGATCAACTCTGCGCGGCTGACCTTACGGCGGTCATGCTCGTAATCGCCGGTATCGCCGCCGATATCGATCATCTCGCGATCATCAATGCCGGTCGCCACAACACCGCCGTAGAAGGTCTTGATCCGCTCGGCCGTCGTCATCGGCACTTGCAGCCCCATGGATATGTCGCCGGTCACGTGGTCGCCGCCAAGGCGCACGCTGTCGGTATAGATCATGTGCTTGCGGATAAAGATCGACACGCCCGATGTGCCGCCGCCCAGATCGATGCAGGCCGCGCCAAGCTCCTGCTCGTCCTCGACCAGTGTCGAGACGCCCGAGACATAGGCAGAGCTTGCAAGCCCCGCGAGTTCCAGATCGCAGCGGGTCATGCAATGCGCGAGATTTCGAACCACGTCGGCATCCACGGTCAGCATGTGCATGTCCGTTGACAAAGTCTGCCCCAGCTGCCCGCGCGGATCGATCAGTCCGGTGCGGTGGTCCAGCGCGAAGTTCACGGGCTGCGCGTGCAGAACCTCGCGGCCCTCGCCGTAATCGGGCACGTCACAGGCGCTCAGCACGCGGCTGATGTCCTGCTCGCTTACCATCTGGGTTTCGAGCTCGACCTCGCCGGCCAGCCCGTAGCTGCGCGGCCCTGCTCCGGAAAAACAGGCGATCACGTGATCGACGCGCATGTTGGCCATCCGCTGCGCAGCCTGCACCGCGGTGCGAATCGCCCGCTCGGTCTCGACCATCGCATCGATCTCGCCAAAGCGGACCCCGCGCGAGCGTGTCGTGGCAGCCCCGATCACGCGGAACCCCGCCTGCCCGGCCATGCGGCCGACCTCCTCGCCCTCGGCCATGCGCCGTGTGCCATCGAAACGCAGCACGAGACAGGCGATCTTGGATGTGCCCACATCCAGAACCGCCACCACACCGCGTTGCAGGGCCGCCTGCCGCATGGCGCGCATCGCCCGTTGGGATTCGTAAAGCTCGATCATCAATCACCCGCCCCGGATACAAGTTTCCTGATCCGCCACCATTCCTGCGTGGCATGATCGCTCAGCCGGACCGTCGGGCGCGTGCGGATACGCATATCCACCGCCACCAGATCGCGGTCCAGCATCTCATGCGCTGCGTCGAGCACGATCACCCGCTCGAGCGCCGGCACCGGTTCTGCTTCGGGCAGCATGACGCGCTTGCCGTCCCGCAAAACCAGATCCCAGCGACGCTCGCCCATCCGGACGAGCCCGCGGATGTCCGTCTCAAGCGGGCGCGCCGCCTCGAGAATATCCAGCGCCTCGGACACATGGGCCTTGGCGCCCGCGCCGGTCAGTACCGGCAGATCCGACCGCGCGGCGCGGTCCGCAACTGTCGCGATCGACACGCCCTCGCGGTCGAGCACGCGGATCCCGCTGCGGGTGCGCCACAGCGCGGCAGGCTCGCGTTCGGTGATATCCACGGCCAGAACGCCACCCTGCCGGATGCGCACCGCGGCTTCGGCAACCGCCGGAATTTCCTTGATCCGCGCCCGCAGCGTCGACAGGTCCAGATCGAAAGAGCTCGCCGGCAGATCCTGCGGCACCGCCGCGCGGATGTCTTCGCGCACCAGCTCGCTTGCACCCTCGATCGACATGCGCTCGACCATGAATTCCGGTCGCGTCTCGATCTCGCGGCGGATCTCTGCGACCCGGTCCACGATGGCATTGCGCCGCGCGTCATCGGCGAAGTATCCCGCGCCCCCCCCGACGACGACCAGCACCGGCAGCCCGATGCGCAGGAACCACCGCCAGGCCGGTGTCAGCATCAGCCGCTGGACACGGTAGTTCAACCGCGAGGGTGCCGGATCAAGGTGCGGGATCACCGATCGCATGACGCGTCCCTCACCATCCACGCGCAGAGATCGGGGAAGGACAGTCCGACCGCCTGCGCCTGCTCGGGGCTGAGCGAGGTGGGCGTCATGCCGGGCTGTGTATTGGTCTCGAGCAGGATCAGCCCGTCAATGCCCCGGCTCTCGTCCCAGCGGAAATCCGTGCGGCTGAGACCGCGACAGCCAAGCACGCGATGCGCGCGCAGGGCGTAGTCCATGCAGGCCTCGAAAATCTCGGACGGGACCTCGGCGGGAACCACATGACGCGACCCGCCGGGGGTGTACTTGGCGTCGTAATCGTACCAGCCATCGGTCAGGATATCGGTGACGGTCAGGGGGCGCTCGCCCATCACGGTGGTCGTTAGCTCGCGCCCCGGCGCGAAGGCCTCGACCATCACCGTTTCGGGCATGTCGTCGGATAGCTGCGGCGGGCCATTTGCCGCCTCCTGCACCAGATAGACCCCGACCGACGAGCCCTCGTTATTGGGTTTGACGACATAGGGCGGCGCCATCACATGCGATGCGCGCACCGCGTCGCGCGCCGCCAGAACGCTTTCGACCACCGGCAGCCCGGCCATGCGAAAGGCGGCCTTGCTGCGCTCCTTGTCCATGGCCAGCGCCGAGGACAGGACACCGGAATGCGTGTAGGGCAGGCCCAACCATTCCAACAGGCCCTGGACGCAGCCGTCTTCGCCCCAGCGGCCATGCAGGGCATTGAAAACCACGTCGGGCGAAATGTCCATCAGACGCGCGGCAAGGTCGCGGCCGGCATCGACCTCGGTCACATTGTACCCTGCATCGCGCAATGCGGTGGCGCATTCGCGCCCGGACGACAGCGACACCTCGCGCTCTGCCGAGGGACCGCCCATGATCACCGCGATGTGGGAGGCTGTTCTGTCGGAACCAACCACCGTCTGCCTCGAGTTTCCGGGCCGTTCTTGCGGACCCTGTTATCGTTATGCCTGATCTGCCTCAGGGCTTTCGCCCGTCTTGTCTTGTGGGCTTTCGCCCGGGGCCGGTTCGCCGACCCTCAATATCTCCCACTGTAACTTTATTCCACTGTTTTGGAAAACCCTTTCTCGCACCATCTCGCCAAGGGCTTCGAGGTCGGCAGCACGGGCCCCGCCGGTATTGAGCAGGAAATTCGGGTGCTTCTCGCTCATCTGCGCAGCCCCGCGCCGCGCGCCGCGCAGGCCAGCGGCATCGATCACCGCCCAGGCCTTGAGATCGTGCACGTCATCCGCCCGCCCGGTCGAGGAAAATCCGGCGGGATTGCGGAAGGTGCTGCCGGCGCTGCGCTGCCTGGTGGGCTGCGTGGCGTCGCGTTTGGCCATCTGGTCGGCCATCTTCGCGGTCAGGACGTCGGGATCGGCAGTGCAGCCTTCGAACGTGGCCTCGACGATCACCCAGCCCGCGGGCAGTTCGCTGTGACGGTACGCCAGCCGCAGAGTCTCGGGGGACAGCGTCACGATCTCACCTGCGCGCGTCACCGCCCGCGCAGAGATCAGGTGATCGGCGACATAGGATCCGTAACAGCCCGCATTCATCCGCACGGCCCCGCCGATGCTGCCGGGAATGGTGCGCAGAAAGGTCAGGTCGACGCCGGCTTCGGCCGCGCGGCGCGCCACATGCGCGTCGAGCGCCGCAGCCCCCGCGATCACGCGTGTGCCTTCGATCCGGATGTGGTTGAAACCACGCCCCAAGCGGATCACCACGCCCCGGATGCCGCCATCGCGCACGATCAGGTTCGAGCCGACCCCCATGGGAAAGACCGGCACGTCGCGCGACAATGCGGCAAGGAATGTCGCAAGATCAGCCTCGTCGGCAGGCTGGAACAGCCACTCGGCGGGGCCGCCGACCCGCAGCCATGTCAGGTCGGAAAGCGGGCGGTCGCGGCTCAGCCGGCCCCTCGTTTGCAGAAGGTCGATCATGGGACGCCTATCTGCCCGTTCGCGCTGCAAAGATAAAGGCCGGGCAAAAGGGCCGCACGCTTAGCCAGCCGCCGCCCGCGACAGCCGGTCGGGCAATCCGTTTGCCCACGCGGTGATCGTGCCCGCGCCAAGGCAGACAACCATATCGCCGGGTCGCGTCTCGGCGCGCACGAGGCGTTCCAGATCGGCCTCATCCTCCAGCGCTGTCGCGTGGCGATGACCATGGCGTTTGAGCCCCGCGACCAGATCATCGCGGGCGGCCCCCGGAATCGGATCCTCGCCGGCGGCATAGACCGGTGTGATGGCGACCACGTCGGCCTCGTTGAAACAGGCGCAGAACTCCTCGAACAGGCTCGACAGGCGCGAATAGCGGTGCGGCTGGTGCACGGCTATGACGCGGCCCTCGCAGGCCTGCCGTGCGGCCCGCAGCACCGCGGCGATCTCGACGGGGTGGTGGCCGTAATCGTCGATCACCGTCACGCCGCCCACCTCGCCCACGCGGGTAAAGCGGCGATTGACGCCCTCGAACGCGGCAAGAGCGGCGCGGATCTCGTCGCGCTTCATGCCTAGATGACGCGCCACGGCGACGGCCGCCAAGGCATTGCTGACATTATGCTCGCCCGGCATGGGCAAGGTGCATCCGTCGATCATCAACCCCTCGGCCTGCAGCGCGATGTCAAACTGCGCCACGCCGCGGGCATAGCGCAGATTGACGGCGCGCAGATCGGCCTGCGCGTTGAAGCCATAGGTCAGCACCCGCCGGTCGCTGATCCGTCCGACCAGCGCCTGCACCTCCGGATGATCGGTGCAGCATACGGCGAGCCCGTAAAACGGGATATTGCTGACGAAGTCGTGAAACCCCTGCCGCAGCCGGTCGAAGCTGCCCCAATGCTCCATGTGCTCGGGATCGATATTGGTGACGATGGCAATGGTGGCGGGCAGGCGGTTGAAGGTGCCGTCGCTCTCATCGGCCTCGACCACCATCCATTCGCCCTGCCCCATGCGGGCGTTGCTGCCATAGGCATGGATGACCCCGCCATTGATCACCGTGGGGTCGATCCCGCCGTGGACCAGCAGTTCGGCGACCAGCGTGGTTGTGGTGGTCTTGCCATGCGTTCCGGCCACGGCGATGTTGGATTTGAGCCGCATCAACTCGGCCAGCATCTCGGCCCGGCGCACGACCGGCAGACCCAGCCGACGCGCCTCGTCCAGCTCGGCATTGCCGGGCTTGATGGCCGAAGAGATGACGACGACTTCGGCGCCTTCAAGGTTTCCTGCGCTCTGTCCCTCGAAGATGCGCGCCCCCATGCCGTCCAGCCGCGCGGTGATCGGTGTGGTCTTCAGATCGGACCCTTGCACGTCATAGCCGTGGTTGAGCAGCACCTCGGCAATGCCCGACATCCCGATGCCGCCGATCCCGACAAAATGGATGGGACCCACATCCGTGGGCAGCTTGGTCACGGCATTCATGCGGTCGCGTCCTTTCGGTCCAGCTTCCAGGCCAGTTCCTCGACGAGGTCAGCCAGTTTTTGCGGCGCGTCGGGCCGGCCCTGTGCCAGGGCGGCCTGCGCCATCAGGCCCGCCCCCTGCGCATCGCCCAGAACGGCGGCGATCTGCGCGCTCAGGCTGGCCACGTCGAGCTTGCTTTCGGGGATGCGGATGGCGCCGCCCGCGGTGACAAGCCCGCGCGCATTGGCGGTCTGGTGATCGGCGGCCGCGGCGGCATACGGCACGAGAATCGCCGGACGCCCGATTACCGAGATATCGGCGATGCTGGACGCGCCCGCGCGGCTGATGACCAGCTGCGCCTCGCTCATCCGGGCGGGCACGTCGCGGAAGAACGTACGCACATCGGCGTCGATCCCGGCATTCGCATAGGCCCGCGCGACGCGTTCCAGATCCTCCTCGCGGGCCTGATGGCTGACGCGAAGATTGCGCAGGATCTCGTCGGGCAGCGCCGCGATGGCACCCGGGACCACGTCGCTGAGGATACGCGCGCCCTGGCTGCCGCCGATCACCAGCACCGACATCGGGTAATCCCCGGGCGGGATATAGGCCGCACCCGCGCGCTCCAGCACGGCGGCGCGCACCGGGTTGCCGACATGAAGGCCCTCGGCCCCCTCCGGCAGCTCGGTTGGCCAGACGCCGCAGCCCACCACATCGACGCGCGGCGCGAAGAGCGCGTTGACCCGGCCAAGCACGCCGTTCTGCTCGTGGACCATCCGCGGACGGCGCAGGATCCAGGCCGCCGACAGCGCCGGGATCGTCGGATATCCGCCAAAGCCCACCACCGCGTCCGGCCGGTCGCGCCACATGCGCAGCGCGGCACCCGCCACGCCGCCGGCGATGTGCAGCGGCGTCAGGATCTTGTTGGCCAGCCCGCCGCGCGCGAAGGTGCCGCTTGCGACCTCCTCGATCTCGACGGAATGGGGAAAGCCGCCCACGTAGCGCGCGCCGCGCGAGTCAGTGCTCAGCCGCACGCGCCAGCCGCGACGCAGCATCACCTCGGCCAGCGCCTGCGCCGGGAACATATGCCCGCCGGTCCCGCCTGCGGCGATGATCAGATAGGGATGGCTTACGCTCATGACCCGGCCTCGCGCGTCACCGGCGGCCGCGCAGCAGATCACCGATCTGCCCTTGCGGCCGCGTCCGCGTAAAGGCCAACAGCATGCCCATGGCAATGCCGGTGGCCAGCACCGACGAGCCGCCGTAGCTGACAAACGGCAGGGTCATGCCCTTGGCCGGCAACAGGCGCACGGCCACCCCCATGTTGATCAGCGCCTGAGCCCCCAGCACGGCGATCAGGCCGGTCCCCGCGAGGCGGATGAACGGATCGCGTTCGCGCATCAGGCGCACCAGCGACCGCAACACGATGCAGGCGTAAAGCGCGATGATCGCAAGCACGAGCACCAGGCCGTATTCCTCGGCGGCGACCGCGATGATGAAATCGGTATGGGCGTCCGGCAGGCTCCATTTGACCTGCCCCTCACCCACTCCGACACCGAAGAACCCGCCCTCGCGGATCGCGTTGGTGGCAAAGCCCAATTGCGTGGTGGGATCCACCTCCAGGCTGAGGAACCCGTCGATACGGCGCGCGAAATGCTCGGAGTTCGAATAGACAAAGGTGCCCGCCAGCACCACGGCCCCCGCCATGCCCAGCATCAGCGTTACCGGCGCACCGGCGACGAAATACATCACGCCCCAGCCGAAGAGAACCAGCGCCGCCTGTCCGAAATCGGGCTGAAGCGCCAGAAACCCGAGGATCACCATCGTCAGCGCGAACGACCAGCTGCGCCCCGGCGGCCCGTTGATCTGCTGGCTGGCGGCGAGCATCCAGGCGGCCGTGACCACGAAAGCGGGCTTGAGGAATTCCGAGGGCTGCACGGACGCGACACCAAGGCTGTACCAGCGCACTGCGCCTTTCCCGAAATCCGTGCCCAGCACCGGCAGGAGGGCAAGCGCGACAAAGGCGCCGACGAAGGCAATCACTGCCAGACGCCGCACCAGATCGGGCCGCATCATCGAGGTCATCATCATCGCGATCAGCGCAAGCACCCCGAAAAACACCTGGCGTTGCACATAGTAAAAGGGCGGAAGCCCGTTTCTTTCGGCCAGCGGCGGCGATGCGGCGAGGCCAAGAAGAACCCCCACGCAACACAGCAGGAGGACACAGGAAAACGACCATTTGTCGATCGTGCGCCACCATGCCGGAAGAACGGGATCCGCGTCCCTGTGGGGCACTGCCCCATAGACCATTTCCGTCATCTGACTGCCGCCTCATGCTCTGCGCGCCCCTTTTCGGGGTCTGTTACCCACTGTAGCGATTTTCCACGTCGGAGGCCAGAACTATCCCCTTGCCTTTCGGCAGGAATTCGCATGAGAGCGACGGGCATGAGCTTGAGCTATGACACACTTGTCCTGGGTGCGGGCGCGGCGGGGCTGTTCTGCGCCGCGCAGACCGGCGCGGATACGCTTGTGATCGACCATGCAAAATCTCCGGGCGAAAAGATCCGCATTTCGGGCGGCGGCCGGTGCAACTTCACCAACCTTCACACGCAGCCCGGAAATTTCCTTTCGCGGAACCCGCATTTCTGCAAATCAGCCCTGTCGCGCTTCACGCAATGGGATTTCATCGACCTCGTGGACCGCCACGGGATCGCGTGGCACGAAAAGACGCTCGGCCAGTTGTTCTGCGACGGGAAATCCACTCAGATCGTCGGCATGCTGGTGGACGAGGCCCACGCGGCAGGCGTCGACCTGTGGCTGTCCACGCAACTGACTGGACTTTCGCATGATGGCAGTCGGTTTCACGCCGACGTGGACCGCGAGGGGCGCCGGATCGCGCTCTCGGCGCGCAATCTCGTGCTGGCGACGGGCGGCAAGTCGATCCCGAAGATGGGTGCAACCGGGCTGGCCTACGACATCGCACACCAGTTCGGCCATGCCATCACCGAAACCCGGCCCGCGCTGGTTCCGTTCACATTCTCCGAGGCACCCTTCGACGATCTCGCCGGCACGTCGCTGCCGGTGCGCGCCACCTGCGGCGGAGCCTCCTTCGACGAGGCGGCGCTCTTCACGCATCGCGGCCTGTCCGGCCCGGCGATCCTGCAGATTTCGTCCTTCTGGCGCGAGGGGACACCGATCCACCTTGACCTCGACCCCGCCGCACGACTTCTCGACACCTTGCGCGATCAGCGCCGGACTTACGGTCGCCGCAACCTGACGACAGAGCTTGGCCGGCACCTGCCCGCGCGGCTGGTGTCGCATCTGGCACATGACCGGGATCTGACGGGCAATCTCGCGGACCACTCGGACGCCAGCCTGTCGCGGATCACCGCGACCTTGCGCGAATGGTCCCTCAAGCCCGCGGGCACCGAAGGTTACCGAACCGCCGAGGTGACGCTTGGCGGCATCGACACGGCGGGGCTGTCGTCGAAAACCATGGAATCACGGCACCTGCCCGGGCTGTACGCCATTGGCGAAGCGGTGGACGTCACCGGCTGGCTGGGTGGATACAACTTTCAATGGGCGTGGTCGTCGGGCTGGGCCGCGGGCCGGGCCATCGCGGCACGTGCCTGAGAGCTCGGATTCGGGTATTTGGACCAAGAAGAAACCACGGCCTGCGATTTCTTCTTGGCAAAAATACCCAAGATCCAGACGTCACAAACGGGCGCGAACCTCGGTCATGAAAGCCTCGCCGCGCTGTTCGAAATTGTCGTATTGGTCGAAGCTCGCCGCCGCCGGGGCCAGCAGCACCACCTCGCCCGGTGCAGCCTCGGCCATCGCCGCCGCGACCGCGCGCGTCATGGTGGTGCAGATCTCGGCCTCGACACCCTCCAGCCCGAGCGCGAATTGCGCCGCATCACGGCCGATGACATAGGCCTTGCGGACGTTTTGCAGCCCCGGCGCAAGACCGGCCAGCCCGCCTTCCTTTTCCAGACCGCCGCAGATCCAGCGGATATGGTCGAAGGCCAGAAGCGCCTGAAGGGCGGCATCGACATTGGTCGCCTTGCTGTCATTGACGAAACGGACGCCATTCTTCTCGGCCACCGTCTGGCTGCGATGCGGCAGGCCGTCGAAACCGTGGAACGCCTGCTCGATCACCCGAGGCGCAAGCCCAAGCGAGCGACAGGCGGCATAGGCGGCACAGCCGTTCTGATGATTGTGACGTCCCGGCAGGCCGCGCACCGCGCGCAGGTCGATCGCGCCGACCTGCTTGCCCTTGCGATACTCGCTTAGAAAGCCCTTATGCGCGAAGACACCCCAGCCCGGCCCGTACAGCCTGCCTGCGACCGACACCCGGATCACCCTGTCATCGGCCGGCGCTTCGCCGAGCTGACCAGCGAGAAAACGCCCCTCGGCCTCGTCGACACCGATCACTGCGCGGTCGGGGCCGCCTTCGACGAAAAGTCGACGCTTGGCTGCGAAATACCCGCCCAAGCCGCCGTGGCGCTCCAGGTGATCGGGCGAGAAATTGGTGAACACGGTCACATCGGGCGTTAGCGCGCGCGCCAGTTCCGTCTGGTAGCTCGACAGTTCCAGCACCACCACGCCGCCATCCCCAGGCGGATCGATGTCGAGCACCCCGCGCCCGATATTTCCCGCAAGCTGGACCGATCGGCCGGCGCTCTCCAGAACGTGGTGGATCAGCGCAGTGGTAGTGGATTTCCCGTTCGAGCCGGTGACGGCGATCACCCGCGGCGGCACGTCGAAGCTGTCCCAGTCCTGCGTGGCCAGCGAGCGGAAGAACAGTCCGATATCGTTGTCCACAGGCACGCAGGCGGCCTGCGCCGCCGCCACGACCCTGTGCGGCGCAGGGTAGAGATGCGCGATACCGGGGCTGACGATCAGCGCGTCGATCCCGTCGAACGCGTTCGCGCGCGTCAGGTCGCGGATCTCCAGCCCTTCGCCCTCGGCCTGCGCACGCGCCCGTGGGTTGTCATCCCAGCACAGCGCCCCCGCCCCGCCCGCGCGCAAGGCCCGCGCTGCCGACAGGCCCGACCGGCCCAGCCCCAGCACGGCGATCGTCGCGCCCTCGACGCCCCTGACAGGTATCATGTCGCCCCCTTAGGCCCTTTGACCACGCCATTTGCGTCGGCAGGGGGTAAAGTTGCAAGTGGATCGTCCGCTTTTGTACCGCCATGCCATATTGAACAAAGGACTCGACAAAACCGGAAATGTCGTTATATTTGGACGTATGAGTATCACGAGCCCCAATGCCCGCGCCCTCGCCGCCCTTGGCCATGACGCCCGTCTCGCAATCTACCGGTTGCTGGTGAAGGCCGGCGACGAGGGCCTGCGCGTTGGTGACATCGCCCAGCATCTTGGCCTTGCGCCGTCGACGCTGGCGCATCACCTGCGCGCGCTGGTCGAGGCGGGACTCGTGCTGCAGGAAAAACACGGGCGCGAGGTGGTCAACAAGGCCGATTTTGCCGCGATGAAAGGGCTGGTGCAGTTCCTGACCATGGAGTGCTGTGCCGGCGTGACGCTGAAACCCCACGAGGATGCGGCCTGAGCGCCGATATTTTTGCACCCAAAGAAACTATATTTCCGGAGATACCGAAATGACAGATACCACCCTCCCACCTTCGCGCCCGGCGGCACTGGTCCGCGCGGCATGGCGCGATCACCGCGTTTGGCTGGCTTCGGCACTGATCCTCACCGGGCTCACGCTGGTCGACCCGCGCCTTGCCGGCGAGAGCCTTGGGTTCACAGCCGAAGCGCTGTTGCGCACGGCGCCGTTCCTTGTCCTGTCGATCGCGGTCGCGGCCTGGGCCACGGCGACCGGCGCGGACAACCTGATCGCACGTGCCTTCACCGGCGCGCCAGTGGTCATGATCGGGCTTGCGGCGCTCGCCGGCGGGCTGTCGCCATTCTGCTCTTGCGGGGTGATCCCGTTGATCGCCGCGCTTCTGGCGATGGGCGTGCCGCTGTCGGCGGTGATGGCGTTCTGGCTGGCCTCGCCGGTGATGGACCCTTCGATGTTCGTGCTGACCACGGGCGTTCTGGGGGTCGAGTTCGCGATCGCCAAGACACTGGCCGCCCTCGGCCTCGGCGTCGCGGGGGGCTGGGTGGTGCATCTTCTGGGCCGCGCGGGTGCCCTGAACGATCCGCTGCGCCCCGGCATCGGCAATGGCGGCTGCGGCGGCGGCAAGCTGCGCGATCCCAAGCCGGTGATGTGGCGCTTCTGGCAGAACCCCGAGCGGCGCGCCAAGTTCGGCCGCGAAGCGCGGAACGTGACGCTGTTTCTGGCGAAATGGCTGACGCTGGCCTTCCTGCTCGAAAGCCTGATGCTGGAATTCATCCCCGCCGAGACGGTCACCTCGGTTCTGGGCGGCAGCGGGCTGGCCCCCATTGCCCTTGGGACCCTCGTGGGCGTG
>JAWLGF010000121.1:0-4275 GCA_041685205.1 Roseovarius sp. | reverse complement strand
TAAATTCTACAAGATCTGGCTGATCTTCGACCCGCGCCGCGTCTTCGTGGCACAGGGCGCGTTCCTGTTCCTTCTGGCCGCGATGATCCACCTCGTGCTCTTGAGCACCGACGGTTTCAACTGGTTCGAAATCGCCGCAGAGAAGTACGATCGCTGAAGCGCGGTCCATTTATTGACGCTGTGGGCGGGGACGCCTCCGCCCGCGGCGACCAAGACACGTATTGATCCGGTAGACCGCGGGGCACTGACCCCGAGAGGTCACCACACTCGGAGGCTACGAAAATGGCTGTGCTCAGTTTCGAACGAAAGTACCGGGTCCGCGGAGGGACACTGATCGGCGGCGATCTGTTCGACTTCTGGGTCGGACCATTCTATGTCGGATTTTTTGGTGTCACCACGGTGTTCTTCGCCGTTCTGGGGACCATTCTGATTTTTTGGGGGGCCGCAAACCAGGGCACCTTCAACCCGTGGCTCATCAATATCGCGCCGCCCGACCTGTCGTATGGTCTGGGGATGGCGCCGCTCATGGAGGGCGGGCTGTGGCAGATCATCACGATCTGCGCGCTTGGCGCCTTCATCAGCTGGATGCTGCGCGAGGTCGAGATCTGTCGCAAGCTGGGCATCGGGTATCATGTGCCCTTCGCCTTCGGCGTCGCGATCTTTGCCTATGCCACGCTGGTCGTATTTCGCCCGCTGCTGATGGGGGCCTGGGGTCACGGTTTCCCTTATGGCATCTTCAGCCATCTCGACTGGGTAAGCAACACCGGCTACGCCTACCTGCACTTCCACTACAACCCGGCGCATATGCTGGCCGTGACGTTCTTCTTCGCCACGACGCTGGCGCTGGCGCTGCATGGCGGGCTGGTGCTGTCGGCGGCGAACCCCGAAAAGGGGGAAGAGGCCAAGTCGCCCGATCACGAGGACACGTTCTTTCGCGATTTCATCGGATATTCGGTGGGCACGCTGGGGATTCACCGCGTCGGTCTGCTGCTGGCGCTCAATGCCGGGTTCTGGTCGGCGGTCTGCATCATCATCAGCGGCCCGGTCTGGACCAAGGGCTGGCCCGAATGGTGGAACTGGTGGCTCGAGGCGCCGATCTGGCCCTCTCAGGTAGGGATGTAAGAAAATGGCCGAATATCAGAACATATTCACGCAAGTGCAGGTCCAGGGCCCGCCTGAGATGGGGCTCGACGATACCGGCGGCCGCCTGATGGGCGAGCGGGCGGGCAAGCCGGGCTTCTCGACGCTGATCGGCTGGCTTGGCAACGCGCAGCTCGGACCGATCAACCTCGGCATGCTGGGCGTGGTCAGCCTCGTGACCGGCACGCTCTGGCTCAATATCATCGGGTTCAACATGCTGGCCCAGGTCGGCTGGTCGATCCCCGAGTTCCTGCGCCAGGGCTTCTGGCTGGCGCTGGAGCCGCCGGGCCCGGAATACGGGTTGTCGATGCCGCCGCTCAATGACGGGGGCTGGTACATCATCAGCTCGTTCCTGCTGCTGGTCTCGGTGCTGGCCTGGTGGGCGCGCAGCTATCAACTGGCCGCCAGCCACAAGATGGGCAAGCATGTCTTCTGGGCCTTCGGATCGGCGATCTGGCTGTTCCTGGTGCTGGGTCTTTTCCGGCCCGTCCTGATGGGATCGTGGTCCGAGGCGGTGCCCTACGGCATCTTCCCGCATCTCGACTGGACCACGGCGTTCTCGATCCGCTACGGCAACCTCTACTACAACCCGTTCCACTGTCTTTCGATCGTGTTCCTCTACGGCTCGGTCCTTCTGTTCGCCATGCATGGCGCGACCATCCTGGCCGTGACCCGTTTCGGCGGCGACCGCGAACTGGAGCAGATCTACGACCGCGGCACGGCGAGCGAGCGGGCGGCGCTGTTCTGGCGCTGGACCATGGGCTTCAACGCCACGATGGAGGGCATTCACCGGTGGGCGTGGTGGTTCGCGGTGCTGACGCCGATCACCGGCGGGATCGGCATCCTGCTGACCGGTACGGTTGTGGACAACTGGTTCATCTGGGCGCAGGAGCACAATTTCGCGCCGATGTATGACGGATCCTACGGCTACGAAAACTATGGCTCTTATGAAGCCTTCATCGGACAGGAGGACTGAGCCATGTTTCCCAAGTGGTTTGACAAATGGAACCGGGAAAACCCAAGGGACATCTACCGTCCGGCCATCGTGATAGGTGTGGCCGGAGGGGCGGTGTTCGCGGCGGCCGTCCTCGTCGCCGGGGGGCAACCCTTCGCGACCGACAGCATGCAGACGGGGCCGCGCGGCACCGGCATGTCGGTGCCCGAGTTCAAGGTGGATCTTGCAGAGGCCGATCCCGATATCGAAAGGTTTCTCGCCTCGACTTCCGAACCGGTGATGCCGGAGGGGGACGAGGAGACCGCGGGGGAGGCACGTGAGAACGTGCCTCCCGGCCTGGAGGATCTGACGGTCGAGAACTACGACCGCCTTCTCGCCGCGATGCGCGAATGGACGGGTATCTCCGATCTCTTCGAGGATCCCGACAACTACCAGAGCTCGGTCGGGTATCTGATGATCGGCATGACCCAGAACCTCAACGAGGAATGGGATGGCCACGTCAATGCCAACAAGGAAGTCGGCGTGACCTGTTACACCTGCCATCGCGGCAACGCCGTCCCGAACAATGTCTGGTTCAAGATCAGCCCCGTCAATGACAGTGTCGAGGGGTGGTCGGCCAATCAGAACCGGGTGACGATGCAGTCGCAATACACCTCGCTGCCATCCGATGCGCTGGAGAAATACCTGCTCGAGGATGAGACCATCGCGGTGCATGATCTCGAAAGCCGTGTGGCCGGCCGGCCGGGCGACGAGGATTATGCCTCCATCCAGCAGACCGAGCGGACCTATTCGCTGATGAACTATTTCAGCAACTCGCTGGGGGTGAATTGCCTGTTCTGTCACAACAGTCGCGCGTTCTATTCGGCAAGCGGGCAGATCACGCCGCAATGGTCCACCGCCACGCTGGGGATCGACATGGTGCAGGAGCTGAACAACACCTACCTCGCGCCGCTCGATGGAACCTTGCCCGACCATCGGCTTGGCCCGGTCTATGCCGATGCGCCCAAGGCCGCCTGCGCGACGTGCCACAATGGCTATCAACAGCCGTTGCAGGGCACGAACGTCATAAAGGACTGGCCGGAACTGGCCGGAACGGAAGGGCCGGATTACGGCAACTGACAAAGCGCCGGAGGCGGGCCCATGCCGCGCCTCCGGCCCGATACCATCGCGCCGGTCACGCGCGGACACGACCATGCGGGCGATACCGCAACAACCTTGGAGGGGGCTGCGATGACCGAGAAAACACCGAAAACACCGTTGCTGGATCGCGTGGCCGGGCCGTCCGACCTGCGCCAGATGCCCGATCATGATCTGGGGCGCCTTGCCGACGAACTCCGTGCCGAGGTGATCGACGCCGTCTCGCAGACCGGCGGACATCTTGGGTCCAGCCTCGGCGTTGTGGAACTGAGCGTGGCCATCCATGCCGTTTTCAACACCCCCATGGACAAGCTGATCTGGGACGTCGGTCATCAGTGCTATCCGCACAAGATCCTGACCGGCCGGCGCGACCGGATCCGCACGCTGCGGCAGAAGGATGGGCTGTCAGGCTTCACCAAGCGCACCGAGTCCCCGCATGATCCGTTCGGGGCGGCGCACAGCTCAACCTCGATCAGCGCCGCGCTCGGGTTCACCGTCGGGCGCGACATGGGCCAGGCCACCGGCGACGCGATCGCCGTGATCGGCGACGGCGCGATCAGCGCCGGGATGGCCTACGAGGCGCTCAACAACGCGGGCGCCGAGGGACGCCGCCTGTTCGTGATCCTCAACGACAACGAGATGAGCATCGCCCCCCCGGTGGGCGCCATGTCCAGCTATCTCAGCCGGATGTATGCCAGCGAGCCGCTGGCGCGGATGGCGTCTCTGGCCGAAGGGTTCGAGGCCGCCATTCCCGCACCGATCCGCCAAAGCGCAAAGCGCGCCCGGCAGTTGGTGACCGGCCTGACCGGGTCGGGAACGCTGTTCGAGGAGTTGGGCTTTCAGTATGTCGGCCCGATCGACGGGCATGATATGGGCCAGCTTCTGGGGGTGCTGCGCGCGGCGCGCGCTCGGGCCACGGGACCGGTTCTGATTCATTGCTGCACCGTCAAGGGCAAGGGCTATGCGCCCGCAGAAGACGCCGCCGACAAGGGCCACGGAGTGGCGAAATTCGACCCCGCGACCGGCACGCAGGCCAAGTCGAA
>JAWLGF010000049.1:0-17875 GCA_041685205.1 Roseovarius sp. | reverse complement strand
CTCAGCGGCATCGCGGCGCCCCTGCCGATCATCAATGTCGACACCGACATGATCATCCCCAAGCAGTTCCTGAAGACGATCAAGCGGTCGGGCCTCGGGGTGAACCTGTTCGACGAGATGCGCTATGACGACGAGGGTAAAGAGATCCCCGATTTCGTGCTCAACAAGCCGCAATACCGCGCGGCGCAGATCCTGATCGCCGGCGACAATTTCGGCTGTGGTTCCAGCCGCGAACATGCGCCCTGGGCGATCAAGGATTTCGGCATCCGCTGCATCATCGCGCCGTCTTTCGCCGATATTTTCTACAGCAACTGCTTCAAGAACGGCATCCTGCCGATCGCCCTGCCGCAAGACCAGGTGGACCTGCTGATGCGCGAGGCCGAGAAGGGTGCCAATGCCCGGATCGAGGTCGATCTCGAGGCGCAGACCGTGACCACGCCTGAGGGCGAGGTACTGCCCTTCGAGGTGGATGCCTTCAAGAAGCACTGCCTGCTGGAAGGGCTTGACGACATCGGGCTGACACTGGCGCGCGCCGACGCCATCGACGCGTTCGAGGCGCGCGCGACGCAGGAGCGTCCCTGGGTCTGACGGCCATGCTGCGGCCCCTGATCGCGCTCTGCCTTGCCGTTCTCGCGGGGCAAGCGGGGGCCGACAGGCTGCGTGTGGCAAGCTGGAACGTGGGGCTGGATCGTGACGGGCCGGGGATCCTTTTGCGCGACATCCTGCGCGGCGGGAATGTGCAGATCGACGCCGTGGCTCAGATCATCGCGCGCATGGCCCCCGATGTCCTCGTGCTGCAAAAGCTCGATTACGACCACGATCTGCACGCACTGCGCGCCCTGCGCGACCGGCTGGCCGAGGAAGGCCCGCGTTACGATCACGTTTTTTCGCGGCGTCCCAATAGCGGGATGGCGACCGGGTTCGACATGGATGGCGACGGGCGGCGCGGCGATGCGCGCGACGCACAAGGCTACGGCGCGTTTTCGGGGCAGGGCGGGATGGCGATCCTGTCGCGCTACCCGCTGGATGCGGATGCCGCGCAGGATTTCAGTGCGCGCCTGTGGCGGGATCTGCCCGGCGCGCTGCTGCCCGCTCATGCGGATGGCACGCCCTTTCCGTCGGAGGATGCGCAGGACATCCTGCGGCTGTCCTATACCGCGCACTGGGCGGTGCCCGTGGTATTGCCCTCGGGCCCGCTGCATCTGTTGGCCTTTCATGCCACCCCGCCGGTGTTCGATGGACCGGAAGATGCCAACGGGCGCCGTAATCATGACGAGATCCGGTTCTGGACGCTTTATCTTGACGGGGCATTCGGGCCTGCACCCGAGGCGCGGTTTGTGGTGATCGGTGACGCCAATCTCGACCCCGATCGCAGCGACGGGCGGCGCGCGGCGATCCGCGGCTTGATCAACGACCCGCGCCTTCAGGATCCGCGCCCGGCGCATGAGGGCCCGGGTCCGCGCCACGCCACGGTGGACTGGGATCAGACCGGCCCGCTGCGCGTCAGCTACATCCTTCCCTCGGCTGACCTCGAGGTTGCCGGCGCGGGTATCCACTGGCCTCCGCAGGAGACGCATGCGGCCGATCTGGCCGCGGCCGCGAGCCGTCACCGCCTTGTCTGGGTCGATCTGGCGCTCGACTGAACCGTGCGCGACCGAGTGTGGCTTTCTTGACCCCACCGCGGCGGCGCTATACCCCACGCGAAATAGTGTCACAGCCAAGGATACCGATCATGACGACGCGCTCGCTTCTCATCCTGCCCGGTGACGGCATCGGCCCCGAGGTCATGGCCGAGGTCCGCCGTATCATCGACTGGTTCGGCGCGCGTCGCGGGATCGGCTTCGAGGTGTTCGAGGATCTGGTTGGCGGGGCGGCCTATGACGCGCATGGCACGCCGCTGACCGATGCGACGATGGCCCGCGCGCAAGAGGTGGACGCGGTGCTTCTGGGCGCGGTCGGCGGGCCGCAATACGACGATCTGGATTTTTCCGTGAAGCCCGAGCGCGGGCTGTTGCGCCTGCGCAAGGAGATGGATCTGTTCGCCAATCTGCGCCCCGCGCAATGTTTCGATGCGCTTGCCGATTTCTCGTCGCTCAAGCGCGAGGTGGTGGCGGGGCTCGACATCGTGATCGTGCGCGAGCTGACCTCGGGCATCTATTTCGGCGAGCCGCGTGGCATCATCGAGGAGGGGGGCGAGCGTGTCGGCATCAACACGCAGCGTTATACCGAAACCGAGATCGACCGCGTGGCCCGCGCCGCTTTCGACCTGGCGCGCAAGCGCGGGAACCGGGTCTGCTCGATGGAGAAGGCCAACGTGATGGAATCGGGCATCCTCTGGCGCGAGGTCGTACAGGCGGTGCACGATGCCGATTACCCGGATGTGGACCTGAGCCACATGTATGCCGATGCGGGGGCCATGCAGCTCGTGCGCTTTCCGCGGCAATTCGACGTGATCGTGACCGACAATCTTTTCGGGGACATCCTGTCGGACGCGGCGGCCATGCTCACGGGCAGCCTCGGCATGCTGCCGTCGGCCTCGCTCGGTGCCCCGATGGACAATGGCCGGCCCAAGGCGCTTTACGAGCCGGTGCATGGCAGCGCCCCCGATATCACGGGGCAGGGCAAGGCCAACCCGATCGCCTGCATCCTCAGCTTCGCGATGGCGCTGCGCTATTCCTTCGATCTGGGTGACGAGGCCGCGCGCGTCGAGGCGGCCGTGGAAAAGGTGCTCGCCGACGGGCTGCGTACCGCGGATCTTCTGGGCGAGGACGGTGTGACCCCGGTCACGACCACGCAGATGGGCGATGCGATTCTCAAGGCGCTGGAGGAGAGCGTCTGAGCGGTTTGAAAGCCGCGCATCGGCAGGGAAGGTATTTGGTCACGCGGAGCCACTCTGCGACGTGGCCGGCGCGACGCGCAGCGTCGCAGCGCCATCGCCTGTCCGCCCCCCGTACACGCGATTTGTCTAAGCTGGCGCGTCGATTGGGGCTTTTGCGGGGTGGGGCGATAAACTGAGCTGAAAAACCGTCGGATCGCCTGCCCGCGGACATGCGATGGCGCTGCATCCTCCCTATCCTGCCCTTGATCCCGGCGCGTCCGGGGTCTATACGCCAGCGGTGGCCAACTGGCCCGATGCAAACCAAGCAAGCCGCGTTCGGCCGCTCCTGTCGCTGGGGGTCGTATCCGGCAAGGAGAGTGCGACGATGAAACTACATGAACTTCGGGACAATCCCGGCGCGACCCGGCGCAAGAAACGTATCGGCCGCGGCCCTGGCTCGGGCATGGGCAAGACCGGCGGTCGCGGCATCAAGGGCCAGAAATCGCGGTCCGGCGTTGCGATCAAGGGCTACGAGGGCGGCCAGATGCCGCTCTATCAGCGCCTGCCCAAGCGCGGCTTCACCAAGCCGAACCGCAAGGACTACGCGATTGTCAATCTCGGCCTGATCCAGAAATTCGTGGATGCGGGCAAGATCGATGCGGGCCAGCCCATCACCGAGGACGTGCTCGTCCAATCCGGCCTCGTGCGGCGCAAGCGTGACGGGATTCGCGTGCTTGCCAAGGGCGATGTGAGTGCGAAACTGGACCTGCACGTCACCGGCGCGTCGCAATCGGCCAAAGATGCGGTCGAGAAGGCTGGCGGCGCGCTGGCAGTCGCGGTGGCGCAGCCCGCCGAATAAGAGGTTGTGAGCGGCCCACGCGCTGCTTACATTCGCCTCACCTTTTCCTCTTGACGCCGCCCGCGCCCGAGATCGGCCCCGGGCGGCGGCGGCACATGAAAGAGACCCGCGCATGGTATCTGCAGCAGAGCAAATGGCGGCCAACACGAGCTGGGCCGCGCTTGGCAAGGCGACCGATCTCCGAAATCGCATACTCTTCACGCTTGGGCTGCTGATCGTCTACCGGCTGGGCACCTTCATCCCCGTGCCGGGCATCGACGGGGCGTCTCTGCGGGAATTCATGGACGGCGCGCAGTCCACTATCGGGGGCATGCTGTCGATGTTCACCGGCGGCGCGCTCGGGCGGATGGGGATCTTTGCGCTCGGCATCATGCCCTACATCTCGGCTTCGATCATCGTGCAGCTGATGACGGCCATGGTTCCCAAGCTTGCGCAGCTTAAGAAAGAGGGCGAGCAGGGGCGCAAGAAGATCAACCAGTACACGCGCTACGGCACGGTTCTTCTGGCGACGATGCAGTCCTACGGGCTGGCCGTCAGCCTCCAATCGGGCGACCTCGTGCAGACCCCGGGATGGTTCTTCATCGCAAGCTGCATGATCACGCTGGTGGGCGGCACGATGTTCCTGCTGTGGCTGGGCGAGCAGATCACCGCGCGCGGCGTCGGCAACGGCATATCGTTGATCATTTTCGTGGGCATCATCGCCGAGATCCCTTCGGCGCTTGCGCAGTTCTTCAGCCAGGGGCGGTCGGGCGCGATCAGCCCGGCGGTGATCGTCGGCGTGATCGTGATGGTGGTCGCCGTCATCGGCTTCGTGGTGTTCATGGAACGAAGTCTGCGCAAGATCCATATCCAGTACCCGCGCCGCCAGGTCGGCATGAAGGTCTATGACGGCGGCTCGTCTCACCTGCCGGTCAAGGTCAACCCGGCGGGCGTGATCCCGGCGATCTTTGCCTCGTCGCTGTTGTTGTTGCCGGCGACGATGGGCACCTTCTCGGGCAATGAGACTGGCCCGGTCATGTCGACGATCATGGCTTATTTCGGCCCCGGGCAGCCGCTCTACCTGCTGTTTTTCGCGGTGATGATCATCTTCTTTACCTATTTCTACACGTTCAACGTGTCGTTCAAACCCGATGACGTGGCCGAGAACCTCAAGAACCAGAATGGCTTCATCCCGGGTATCCGGCCGGGCAAGCGCACCGAGGAATATCTTGAATACGTGGTCAACCGGATCCTCGTACTGGGCTCGATCTACCTGACCGCCGTCTGTCTGCTGCCCGAGGTGCTGCGCAACCAGTTCGCGATCCCGTTCTATTTCGGCGGCACCTCGGTGCTGATCGTGGTGTCGGTCACGATGGACACGATCCAGCAGGTGCAATCGCATCTGCTCGCCCATCAGTACGAGGGGCTGATCGAGAAATCTCAGCTCAGCGGCAAGGGGCGCAAGAAGGGCCGCCGCGGCGCTGGTCGAACCGGAAAGTCGCGCCGATGAACATCATTCTTCTGGGACCGCCCGGCGCGGGCAAGGGCACGCAGGCGCAGCACCTCGCAGAGGCGCGCGACATGATCCAGCTCTCGACCGGCGACATGCTGCGCGCGGCCAAGGACAGCGGCTCGGAGATGGGGCGCATCGTGGCTGATGTGATGGCGCGGGGTGATCTGGTGACCGACGATATCGTGATCGGGCTGATCCGCGAGCAATTGCAGGGCGACACGCGCGGCGGTTTCATTTTCGACGGCTTTCCGCGCACGCTGACGCAGGCCGACGCGCTGGCCGATCTGCTGGCCGAGCAGGGCGCGCGCCTAGACGCGGTCATCGAGTTGCGTGTCGATGACGAGACGCTGGTGGAGCGTATCGTCGGCCGCGCCGAAGAGGCCAAGGCAGCCGGTCAAGAAGTCCGCGCCGACGACAATGCCGAAAGCGTTCGCCAGCGACTGATGGAATATTACAAGAAAACGGCGCCGCTGATCGGCTATTACCACGCCAAGGGTCAGCTCGTATCCGTGGACGGTCTTGGTGCGATCGACGAGGTTCGGGCGGCGATTTCCGCCGTACTTGACAACTGATCCGGGCAGGGGCTTGACGCTTCCTTCATTTATCCCTAGGCGATGGCTTCTGCCGTCATGAGTGATTCTGCCTGGAACGATCCAGCAGGGTCCGACATTCCGTATTCAGCTGCGGCCCGACGCAAGATGCGTTTCGGGCTTGCGTTGTGAAAAAAGGTTCTGGCGTTACGGAACCGCAACGAAAAGGAAAAGACACTTGGCACGTATTGCCGGTATTAACATTCCCACCCACAAGAGGGTGCCTGTCGCCCTGACCTACATCACCGGGATCGGACCGTCCTCGGCCCGCGCGATCTGCGAGGCGACCGGCATCGACCAGTCGCGGCGCGTGAACGAGCTTTCGGATGCCGAGGCCGTGTCCCTGCGCGAGCATATCGACACGAATTTCAAGGTCGAGGGCGATTTGCGCCGCGAGACCCAGATGAACGTCAAGCGCCTGATGGATCTCGGCTGCTACCGTGGTCTGCGGCACCGTCGCAACCTGCCGGTGCGCGGTCAGCGGACCCACACCAATGCCCGCACCCGCAAAGGCCCCGCAAAGGCCATTGCCGGCAAGAAGAAATAAGAGAGGGCATTCGACATGGCACGAGATACTCGCAAATCCGCCCGCGCACCGAAAAAGAAGGTGTCCAAGAACATCGCCACCGGCGTTGCGCATGTGAACTCTTCGTTCAACAACACCAAGATTCTGATCTCCGACGTGCAGGGCAACGCGATCTCCTGGTCCTCGGCCGGGACGATGGGCTTCAAGGGCTCGCGCAAGTCGACGCCTTACGCCGCCCAGCTTGCCGCCGAGAATGCCGGCAAGAAGGCTCAAGATCATGGCATGCGCTCGCTCGAGGTCGAGGTACAGGGTCCGGGATCGGGCCGCGAATCCGCGCTGCGCGCGCTCGCGGCGGTCGGGTTCAACATCACCTCGATCCGGGACGTGACGCCGATGGCGCATAACGGTTGCCGTCCGCCGAAACGGCGTCGCGTCTGACCCGACAACACTGATGGCGGGGTCGCGCAGGCGCGCGGCCCCCTCTCGTCATTTTACATCCTCGGGCGTTCCGCCGCTTTGATCATGAAGGCGGAACAGGAATGGAGGGACCCATGATCCACAAGAATTGGGCTGACCTGATCAAGCCGACGCAGCTTGAGGTGACGCCGGGCAAGGATCCGCAGCGGCAGGCCGTGCTGGTGGCCGAGCCGCTTGAGCGGGGCTTTGGCCTGACGCTAGGCAATGCGCTGCGCCGCGTGCTTCTGTCGTCCTTGCAGGGCGCGGCGATTACCGCCGTGCAGATCGACAACGTGCTGCACGAGTTCTCTTCGGTTTCGGGTGTGCGCGAGGATGTGACGGATATCGTCCTCAACCTCAAGGGCGTCGCGATCCGGATGGAGGTCGAGGGCCCCAAGCGGCTGACGATCAACGCCAAGGGTCCGGGTATCGTCACCGCAGGCGATATTTCCGACAGTTCCGGGATCGAGATCATCAACAAGGATCACGTCATCTGTCACCTCGACGAGGCCGCGACCCTTTACATGGAACTTACGGTGAACACGGGCAAGGGCTATGTCGCGGCTGACCGCAACAAGCCCGAGGATGCGCCCATCGGCCTGATCCCGATCGACGCGCTCTATTCGCCGGTCACCAAGGTCAGCTACGATGTGCAGCCGACCCGTGAAGGCCAGGTTCTGGATTATGACAAGCTGACCATGAAGATCGACACCGACGGCTCGATCAGCCCGGATGACGCGGTGGCCTACGGGGCACGCATCCTGCAGGATCAGCTGTCGATCTTCGTCAATTTCGACGAGCCTGAATCCGCGGGGCGCGACTCCGAGGAAAGCTCGCTCGAATTCAATCCGCTTCTGCTCAAGAAGGTCGACGAGCTGGAACTGTCGGTGCGCTCGGCCAACTGCCTCAAGAATGACAATATCGTCTATATCGGCGATCTGATCCAGAAGACCGAGGCGGAAATGCTGCGCACGCCGAACTTCGGCCGCAAGTCGCTCAACGAGATCAAGGAGGTCCTGTCGGGCATGGGGCTGCATCTCGGCATGGATGTCGAGGATTGGCCGCCCGACGATATCGAGGATCTTGCGAAGAAATTCGAGGACGCGTTCTGAGGCGTCCCTGATCACGTATGTACGCCGCAGGCACGTGGCACACGGCGTACATAAGACAAACCGGGCAATCCCGCCCCAAGGAGAGCGGCCGATACGCATCGGACCGCCGGACAAAGCAAAATAGACGGAGAACGAAAATGCGTCACGCCAGAGGATACCGCCGCCTTAACCGCACCCATGAACACCGCAAGGCATTGTGGTCGAACATGGCCGGCTCGCTCATCGAACATGAGCAGATCAAGACCACGCTGCCCAAGGCCAAGGAACTTCGGCCGATCATCGAAAAGCTCGTGACCCTCGCGAAGCGCGGGGATATTCATGCCCGCCGCCAAGCCGCCAGCCAGCTCAAGCAGGATCCACATGTCGCCAAACTGTTCGACGTGCTCGGTCCGCGCTATGCCGCTCGTCAGGGCGGCTATGTCCGCGTGCTGAAAGCCGGCTTCCGTTATGGCGACATGGCCCCGATGGCGATCATCGAATTCGTCGATCGTGACGTGGATGCCAAGGGCGCCGCGGACCGCGCCCGCGTCGAGGCCGAAGAGGCCGCGGAAGACTGAAGACATGCACGGCTTGTGGTGCACCATGTCCCCCGCCCCTTCGGCGGGGGGTTTGCATATGTGGGATCTTGGGTATTTGAGCCAAGAAGAAACGACGTATCGCTTGCAATGGGTCCGGCGCTGCGGATAGGCGCGGCGTCGATATCGGGGATGGCCGGGAAGGGAGACGCATGGCGGATCTGTTCGACACCGGCGATACGCCGCCGCCGCCAGGCGCACCCCGCCCGCTGGCCGATGAGCTGCGGCCCAGGACGCTGTCGGAGGTGATCGGCCAAGAGCAGGTTCTGGGGCCGGATGCGCCGCTTGGCGCGATGCTGGCCGCAAACCGTCTGAATTCGCTGATCTTCTGGGGGCCGCCCGGGGTCGGCAAGACCACGATCGCGCGGCTTCTGGCAGGCGAGACGGATCTGCATTTCGTTCAGATCAGTGCAATCTTCAGCGGCGTTCCGGAACTGCGCCGGGTCTTTGACGAGGCCAAGCACCGGCGCGGGAACGGCCATGGCACCCTTCTGTTCGTGGACGAGATCCACCGGTTCAACAAGGCCCAGCAGGACGGCTTCTTGCCGCATATGGAGGATGGCACGATCCTTCTGGTCGGGGCCACGACCGAAAACCCGTCCTTCGAGCTGAATTCTGCATTGCTCAGCCGGTCACAGGTGCTGGTGCTGACGCGTCTGGATCATGCCGACCTGGAACGACTCGCACGGCGCGCCGAGCAGTTTCTGGGCCATGACTTGCCGCTTGACGCGCCGGCGCGCGCGGCGTTGCTGGAGATGGCCGATGGCGACGGGCGCGCGCTTTTGAACCTGATCGAGCAGGTCGCGGCGTGGAAACCCGATGCGCCGTTCGACACGGCTGCGCTAACTGCACGGCTGATGAAACGCGCGGCGCAATACGACAAATCGGGTGACGCGCATTACAACCTCATTTCGGCGCTGCACAAGTCCGTGCGCGGATCGGATCCCGACGCGGCGCTCTACTGGCTGGCGCGGATGCTGGAGGGGGGCGAAGACCCGCGGTACCTTGCGCGTCGCATCACCCGCATGGCGATCGAGGATATCGGGCTTGCCGACAGCCACGCGCAGGGTGTCTGTCTGCAGGCCTGGGAGATCTATGAACGTCTCGGCAGCCCAGAGGGCGAACTGGCACTGGCGCAGGCTGTGACATATCTTGCGCTCGCGCCCAAGTCGAACGCCGGCTATGCCGCCTACAAGGCCGCGATGCGGGCCGCCAAAGCCACTGGCAGCGCGCCCCCGCCCAAGCACATCCTCAACGCGCCCACGCAGTTGATGCGCGATGAGGGCTACGGTGCAGACTACGCCTATGACCATGATGCCGAGGACGGATTTTCCGGGCAGGATTACTTTCCGGAGACGATGACGCGGCCCGTATTCTATCTACCCGTCGAACGCGGCTTCGAACGCGAGCTCCGCAAACGGCTCGACTACTTCGCCCGGCTGCGCGCCACCCGCCGGTGAGCCGTCCGGGAACGGGTGGGTGATAATTGTCTGGAAAGCCGATCTGTTTCGTGTTTAGTCTATGGGATGTCGCATTTGATCAGTCTTGCGGACGCCGTGAATTCGAAAATTTCGCAGAGCGTCTGAAACCGGTCTTTCCGATGATAATCAATATAAGCAACAGGGAAAACGCATGACAAAGAAAACCGACCAGGTCCTTCTGGACAAACTGGCCGCTGCCGCCCGGACCGGTGGCATTTCACGTCGGTCTTTCATGCATTACGCGGCCGCGGCGGGTCTTACGGCCTCGGCTGGGGCCGGGCTGTGGGGCACTGCCGCCCGGGCGCAGCCGCAACGCGGCGGCACGTTTCGGTGGGGCGTGCATGACGGCAATACGGGCGACACGCACGATCCCGGGACCTATGTCACACGTCAGATGATATTTCTGGCGCACACGCATCGCAGCTATCTGACGATGATCTCGCCGGACAATTCGCTTGGCCCGGATCTTGCCACCAACTGGGAGGCGACGCCGGATGCGCGCCAGTGGACCTTCGAGCTGAACCGGGATGCGACCTTCCACAGCGGTCGGTCCGTCACCGCTCAGGACGTGATCGACAGCCTGAATCACCACCGCGGCGACGCCTCCACCTCGGCGGCGAAGGCGCTTTTGACGGATGTCGAGGATATCGCGGCCGATGGCGACAATGCGGTCGTCGTGACGCTGTCGCGTGGCAATGCCGACCTGCCCTGGCTCATGACCGATTATCACTTCGCGATCTGCCCGTCGAACGACGACGGCACGATCGACTGGCAGTCCGGGGACGGGTCCGGCCCCTACCGCATCGAGGCGGGCGATTTCGGAACGCAATGGGCGCTGGAGCGTCATGATGGCTGGCACGGGGAAGGGGCCTATTTCGACCGGGTCGAGATGCTGGTTCTCAACGATCCGAACGCGCGCCAGACGGCGCTTGTCACCGGCGATGTCGATTGTGTCTCGCTGATCGAGCTCAAGACGCTGTCCCTTCTGGAGCGCAATCCTGACATCAAGGTGGACAACATCCCGTCGGGCGGCGCGATCACCATGCCGATGCATTGCGACACGGCGCCTTTCGATGACGTGAACGTGCGCAATGCCCTGAAGCTGGCGATGGATCGCGACGAGATCATCGAAAAGATCTCTTACGGGGCGGCGACCAAGGGAAACGACTTTCACCTGTCGCCGGTGCAGCCTTTCTGGCCCGATGACATCCCGCAGCGCGAATATGACCCCGACCAGGCCAAGTCGCTGTTGAAAAAGGCCGGCCACGAGAACCTGCAGGTCAGGTTGTCGGTCGCCGACAGCGTCTATACCGGCGCGGTGGACATGTGCGTCCTTTATGCCGAGCAGGCCAGGGCGGCGGGTATCGATATCAGCGTGGTTCGCGAGCCGAGCGACGGATATTATTCCGATGTCTGGCTGAAAAAGCCGTTCACGACGATCTCCTGGGGCGCACGTCCGACACCGGATGTGATGTTCACGCTGGCCTACAAGGATGATGCGGACTGGAACGAGAGCCGCTGGCAGAACGAGCGGTTCAACGAATTGCTTCTTGAGGCAAAGGGCGAGCTCGACGAGAATCTGCGCGCAGAAATGTACCGCGAAATGTGCATGCTGATGCGAGACGACGGCGGCACGCTCATTCCATTCTTCAACAACTGGGTCTATGCCCGCGGCAAGGGCGTGGAGCGTCACGAGGATGTGGCCGCCAGCTGGAGCTGTGATGGCGCCCGAGCGGCCAGCCGCTGGTGGTTCGCATAACGCCGATCAATGGCCCGGCCCCGATCAGGGTGCCGGGTTTTTTCATGGTCGGCATGCGGCCAAGCCATGCGGGTAAAATGACAGCATATCATGTCGCAATGCCGGCGCCTTGACGTGAGAACTGTTCGCCCGCGTCGACAAGGTCACGCTGCCTGATGCAGACAGGGCGTCGAAACAGGAGGGAAAGATGGGTGACATTCTTGGGCTCGTTGCAAAACGGCTCGGTCTCGGTTTGATCATTCTGCTGGTCATTTCGATCATAATCTTCTTCATGGTCGAACTTCTGCCCGGCGACATCGCTCAGGCTGTTTTGGGGCAGGGGGCGACGGCGGAAAATGTCGCGGCCCTGCGCGAGGAGATGGGTCTGAACGACCCGGCCATCGTCCGGTATCTCGACTGGTTGTCCGGCGCGGTGATGTTCGATTTCGGCAATTCCATCGTGACCGGGTCCAGCGTGTCGCAAACCATCGGCGAGCGCTTCGGCAACACGCTCTTTCTTGCCAGTTATGCCGCGGCAATCGCCGTTCCGGTGTCGATCATCCTCGGCATCGTGGTGGCGTTGCTGCGCAACACGATCTTCGACCGGGTGGCCAATGTCGCCACGCTCACCGCAATCTCCAGCCCGGAATTCTTTCTCGGCTACATCCTGATCCTGTATCTTTCGGTGAAGGCCGGCATGTTTCCGGCGATCGCCAGCCTGAGCAGCGGCATGAGTTTCGGGGACCTGCTTTATCGGTCCTTCCTTCCGGCGCTGACCCTCGTCCTGGTGGTGACGGCCCACATGATGCGCATGACGCGGGCCTCGATCATCAACCTTCTGGCGTCTCCTTACATAGAGATGGCACGGCTCAAGGGCACGCCGCCCTGGAAGGTCGTCGTCAAGCATGCCCTGCCGAATGCCTGGGCGCCGATCATAAACGTGGTGGCGCTGAACCTTGCGTATCTGATCACCGGCGTCGTGCTCGTCGAGGTCGTGTTCGTCTATCCCGGCATTGGGCAGGCCTTGGTGGACGCGGTCAGCAAACGCGATTTCCCGGTCGTGCAGGCCTGTTGTCTCATATTCGCGGCGACCTTCATCCTGCTCAACCTCGCGGCCGATGTGGGCTCGATCCTGACAAATCCGCGCCTGCGGCATCCCAAGTGAGAGGGGCAGACACGTGAGTGTTTTCTTGATCATCTACTTCGTCCTGCTCATCGGCGGATCCGGCCTGGCAGCCTATCTCAACAAGCGTCAGGCCTTCCTGGCATTGCTGGCACTGACGCTGGTGTCGGCGATCGCGGGCCTGTTCGGCGGCGAGGCATCGATCCGGGTCATCGCCATCCTCGCCGGCCTTTTGGCGCTTGCGGCGATCGTGTCCTTCGCGTTCCGGGGCGCGCTGATCGCCATCGCTCCGCACAACATGGCCAAGGAATTGCGGACGGCGCCGCTGACGGCCGGGTTCGGGATGTTCGTGATTCTCGTTTATGCGATCGCGGGTATCTTCGCCCCCATGATCGCGCCCTATGGCGAGGCGCAGGTCATCTCGTCGTCTTTCGCGGCGCCCGACAGGAACATGCTCCTTGGTGCGGATCAACTGGGGCGCGACATGTTCAGCCGCCTGATCTACGGCGCGCGCAATACCGTCTCGCTGGCGCTCGCCGGTACGGTCCTTGCGTTCATGCTTGGCGCGCTGGCGGGACTTCTGGCGGCGGTCAACGGCGGCTGGTTCGACCAGATCCTCGCGCGCACCTCGGATGTGATCATGTCGATCCCGTCTTTGATCTTTGCCCTTCTGATCATATCGATCTTCGGCGGCGATCTGGCCAACAACACCACCAGCTTCTGGCTGCTCATATCGTTTTCAGGTGCGGTCGGTCTGCTCTTGATCACGGCAATCTTCGAAAGCAGCATCCTCGGCTGGCTCATCGGTCTTGCGGTGATGGCGGGTGTCGCCCTGGCCTTCGCGCTCGCGATGCTGGCAATATTCAACCCGTCCGAGATCATTCTCGTCCTGGTGGTCGCCGTGATCTACAGCCCGCGCGTCTTCCGGTTGACGCGGGCGGTCGCCGGCAATGTCGTAGTGATGGATTACATCGAGGCCGCGAAGCTGCGCGGCGAGCGGACATGGTACCTCATCCGGCGCGAGATCCTGCCTAATTCCACCGCACCGCTGGTGGCCGAGTTCGGGTTGGAATTCTGCTTCGTGTTCCTGCTGATTGCGGGCCTGTCGTTTCTCGGGCTCGGCATCCAGCCGCCGACGGCCGACTGGGGCTCGATGGTGCGCGAGAACGCGACGATGGTCTCGTTCGGCGAGATCACTCCGCTTATTCCCGCGGCGGCGATTGCGCTGCTGACGGTCGCGATCAACTTCGTGGTGGACTGGATGCTCTACCGTTCCTCCGGACTGAAGGTGTAAGCGCCATGATCAAGTCAAAAGATGTCCTTCTGAAGATCCGCGATCTGAAGATCCAGGGGTTTGCGGACGAGCAATGGGTCGACATCATCAAGGGTGTTGACCTGACCCTTCACCGGGGCGAGGTGATGGGTCTGATTGGTGAATCCGGTGCCGGAAAGTCCACCATCGGCGCAGCCTGCATGGGCTATGCGCGCGACGGCACCCGCATCGTCGACAGTACGATCGAGTTCGACGGGATGGAACTGACCACGGCCTCAGAGGCCGAGCGCCGCGCGCTGCGCGGCTCGCGGATCGCCTATGTTGCGCAATCGGCGGCGGCCTCGTTCAACCCCGCGCACAAGATTATCGACCAGCACACCGAGGCCCCCCTGCAATACCGCCTGAAAAAACGGCTGGAGGCGCAAGAGGACGCGATGGAGCTGTACGAAAAGCTGCGGCTGCCCAACCCCAAGGAAATCGGCTTTCGCTATCCGCATCAGGTCTCGGGTGGGCAGTTGCAGCGCGCGATGACGGCGATGGCCATGTCGTGCCGGCCGGACCTGATCATCTTCGACGAGCCGACCACCGCGCTTGACGTGACCACGCAGATCGAGGTGCTGGCCGCGATCCGCGACATCGTGGACGAGTTCAACACCGCGGCGATCTACATCACCCATGACTTGGCCGTGGTGGCGCAGATGGCCGACACGATCAAGGTGCTGCTGAAGGGCGAAGAGGTCGAGGAGGCGGAAACCCGCAAGATGCTCGAAGACCCGAAGGAGGATTACACCAAATCCCTCTGGGCCGTGCGCGGGTTCAAGAGCCCGCAGCGAAAGCGGCCCGATGACGGCACGCCACCGCTGATCTCGGTCCAGCATGTCGACGCGGCCTATACCGGCGGCGAAAAGGTGCTCGATGATGTCAGCTTCGATATCTATCCGGGCATGACGGTCGCGGTGGTGGGCGAATCCGGTTCGGGCAAGTCCACGGTGGCGCGGGTGATCACCGGGCTTCTTCCGCCCATGAAGGGCGAGGTGCAGTTCAAAGGCGAGCCGTTCCCCGCCGATTACCGCAAGCGCAGCAAGGATCAGCTGCGGCAGATCCAGATGATCTACCAGATGGCCGATACCGCGCTCAACCCCAAGGTGCGGATCGCCGAGATCATCGGACGCCCCGCCGCTTTCTATTCCGGGCTGAAGGGCGCCGCGCTCAAGAAACGGGTCCACGAGTTGCTCGATCTGATCGAGCTGGAGCCATCGCAATATTACAACCGCTACCCGCCGGAACTGTCAGGTGGACAGAAACAGCGCATCGGCATCGCCCGGGCGCTCGCGGCCGAGCCGAGCTTCATCATCTGCGACGAGGTGACCTCGGCGCTGGACCAGCTGGTCGCAGAGGGTATCCTGCGCCTGCTCGACCGGCTGCAGAACGAGTTGAAGCTTGCCTACATGTTCATCACGCATGATCTCGCCACGGTGCGCTCGATCGCCGACGAGGTGGTGGTGATGCAGCATGGCAAGGTCGTAGAACAGGGGCCGAAAGACGTGATGTTCACGCCGCCGCACCATCCCTATACCGACCTGCTGCTCAGTTCCGTGCCCGAGATGGATCCCGATTGGCTGACCACGCTGCTCGAGGAGCGCGGGGTCGACAATATCGGTGATGCCGCCGTGGCCAAGATCAAGCCGGCCGACGAAAAGATAAAGGGCACCTCGGCCTGACATGAACGACGCCGCGACCGGGTGGGCCGGTCGCGGCGTCGCCATGCATGCGCCTGCGGTCTTGTGCGGATCAGAGAATGGCCATCGCCGACAGCACGAACGTGCCGAGGATGATGCCGTAGACGATCAGGACGGCCTGCCAGGAGGCCGAGTGCATACGCAGTTCGCGATTGAGCTGATCGCGGGTCATGTCTAGCCTCCGTGAGTCGAGGGTGATGCGAGGTGACCGCCCTCCGGTCACAAGAGCGAGATAAGGACAAATCCAGCCGCCGCAACAGGCATTTGCTGCGCATTCCATGCTATTTGAGCATGCCCACGCGGCGTTTCCGACATAGCGAGCGAACCCGCCGCTTTGTGGTCTGAAAGCGACGCCGGACTCAGGCTTTGATGCCTTGCAAGGGCAGCACGTCCAGCGGCCCCTCCTGCCGGGCCTTGATCGCCATCGCGGCGGCGTGCGCGCCCGCCAGCGTGGTGTAATAGGGGATCTTGTCGTAGAGCGCGACCGAGCGGATCTCGCGGCTGTCCTCGACCGCCTGAACGCCCTCGGTCGTGTTCATCACCAGCGCGATCTCGCCATCCTTCAGCATGTCCACGATATTGGGTCGCCCCTCGTAGACCTTGTTGACGATCTCGCAGGCGATCCCGGCCTCGTCGAGGAAACTCGCCGTGCCGCGGGTCGCCACGACCTCCAGCCCCAGATCGACCAGCAGCCGTGCCGTTTCCACAAGCAGCGCGGTCTTGTCGGAATTGCGGACGGACACGAAGACGCGGCCAGTGTCCGGCAGGTGCACCCCCGCCCCCATCTGCGCCTTGAGGAACGCGCGCGGGAACGACACATCCCAGCCCATCACCTCGCCGGTGGATCGCATCTCGGGTCCGAGGATCGTGTCGACGCCGGGGAAGCGGGCGAAGGGCAGCACCGCCTCCTTGACCGAGAACCACGGCATGTCGGGATCGGCCAGCGTCATCTGGTCGGCCATCGGCAGGCTGCCAGGACGGGTGTTGCGCGGGTAGGGGCCGCGATCAGGGAAGGCGTCCAGCGTCTCGCCCGCCATCAGGCGTGCCGCGATCGAGGCGATCGCCGAATCGGTCGCCTTGGCCACGAAGGGCACGGTGCGGCTGGCGCGGGGATTCACCTCGATCAGGTAGATCTCGCCTTCCTTGACCGCGAACTGCACATTCATCAGCCCGATCACATGCAACTCGCGCGCAAGCGCCTCGGTCTGGCGCTTGATCTGCTCGATGATGTCCTGGGGCAGCGAATAGGGCGGCAGCGAACAGGCGCTGTCGCCCGAATGCACGCCTGCCTCCTCTATATGCTGCATGATGCCGGCGACATGCACGTTTTGCCCGTCGCAAAGCGCGTCGACATCGCATTCGATGGCCCCGGCAAGATAGCCGTCCAACAGGACCGGGCTTTCCCCCGACACCACCACCGCCTCGGCGATGTAGCGTTCCAGATGGGCCATGTCGCGCACGATCTCCATCGCGCGCCCGCCCAGCACATAGGACGGGCGGATGACCAGTGGAAAGCCGATGCTGTCCGCGATCTCGAGCGCCTGCGCGTCGCTGCTGGCGATGCCGTTCTGCGGCTGTTTCAGTCCCAGCCGGTTGACCAGATCCTGAAAGCGCTCGCGATCCTCGGCCAGATCGATGGCGTCGGGCGTGGTCCCCAGAATGGGAATTCCCTCGGCCTCCAGCCCGCGCGCCAGCTTGAGCGGCGTCTGCCCGCCGAATTGCACGATCACCCCGTGCAGCGTCCCGCGCTCCTGCTCGACGCGCAGGATTTCCATCACGTGCTCGAAGGTCAGCGGCTCGAAATAGAGCCGGTCGGAGGTGTCGTAATCGGTGCTGACCGTCTCGGGGTTGCAGTTGATCATGATCGTTTCGTAGCCGGCATCCGACAGCGCGAAACAGGCGTGACAGCAGCAATAATCGAACTCGATCCCCTGGCCGATCCGGTTCGGGCCGCCGCCGAGGATCACGATTTTCTTCGCGTCCGAGGGCCGCGCCTCGCATTCCACCTCGCCCATCATCGGGGACTCGTAGGTGGAATACATGTAGGGCGTCTGCGCCTCGAACTCGGCGGCGCATGTATCGATCCGCTTGAA
>JAWLGF010000048.1:0-17882 GCA_041685205.1 Roseovarius sp. | reverse complement strand
CAGATCTTCCTGCTGGCGCGGATCGCCTTCGCGGTGCTCTACCCGCTGGGCGTTCCCTATGCGCGCACGGCCGTCTGGGCAGCCGCGTTCCTCGCGACCATATTCCTGTACCTGATCGCGCTGACCGCGCCACTGAGGTGACCGACATGACTCCTGAACTCACCGCCCTCACCCTTGCCGCCCTTCTGCAGGCCCTGCAATTCGCGCTCTTCGCCATCCCGGCGAACCGGGAACTCGGTCCCGGCTACACCATGTCCGCGCGCGACCGCGAGCCGTCGAGACCGCTCTCGGAAAAGACCGCCCGCCTGCAACGCGCGCTCAACAACCATTTCGAGGGGCTGATCCTTTTCACCATCGCCTGCGTCACGCTCACGCTGGCCGACAAGTCCAGCCCCCTTACCGCCGCCTGCGCCTATACCTATCTCGGTGCCCGCACCTTATACATTCCGGCCTATTACTACGGCCTCAACCCCGGCCGCTCGCTGATCTGGGCGGTGGGTTTTCTGGCCACGCTGCTGATGCTGCTGGCCGCGCTCCTGTGATGCTTCATCTTTCCTGAAATACTCCGGGGGAGTCGCGCCGCAGGCGCGGCGGGGGCAGCGTCCCCAGGACCCCGCCCAGAAGAAAGGACCCTCCATGGCCTCTTATGACGTGATCATCCTCGGCTCCGGCCCCGGCGGCTATGTCTGCGCCATCCGCTGCGCCCAGCTTGGCCTGAAAACCGCGGTGGTCGAGGGCCGCGAGACGCTCGGCGGCACCTGCCTCAATGTCGGCTGCATCCCCTCCAAGGCGCTCTTGCACGCCACCCACCAGCTCCACGAGGCCGAGCACAACTTCGAGAAGATGGGCCTCAAGGCCAAGGCCCCGACGGTCGACTGGAAACAGATGCAGGCCTACAAGACCGACACGATCGGCCAGAACACCAAGGGCATCGAGTTTCTTTTCAAGAAAAACAAGATCGACTGGCTCAAGGGCTGGGGCAGCGTCCCCGAGGCCGGCAAGGTCAAGGTCGGCGACGACACGCATGAGGCCAAGCATATCGTCATCGCCTCGGGATCCGAATCCGCCAGCGTGCCGGGTGCCGATGTCACCATCGACGAAAAGACAGTCGTGACCTCTACCGGCGCTCTGGAACTGTCAAAGATCCCCAAATCCATGGTGGTGATCGGCGGTGGCGTGATCGGGCTGGAAATGGGCAGCGTCTATGCCCGCCTCGGCACCGAGGTGACGGTCGTGGAATTCATGGACTCGATCATTTCCGAGATGGATGTCGAGGTGCAGAAGACGTTCCTGAAGATCCTCAAGAAACAGGGACTGAATTTCGTCACGGGCGCCGCCGTGCACAAGGTCGAGACGCTCAAGACCAAGGCCAAGGTCCACTACAAGCTACGCCGCGATGACAGCGAGCATCAGCTCGACGCGGATGTCGTCCTCGTTTCGACGGGGCGCAAACCCTATCATGACGGGATCGGCCTCGACACGCTCGGGGTCGAGATGACGAAACGCGGCCAGATCGCCGTGGGCCGCGACTGGCAGACCAACGTGAAGGGCATCTACGCCATCGGTGACGTCATCGAGGGCCCCATGCTCGCCCACAAGGCCGAGGATGAGGGCATGGCGGTGGCCGAGGTTCTGGCCGGCAAGCACGGCCACGTGAACTACGGCGTGATCCCCGGCGTGATCTACACGCACCCGGAGGTCGCCAATGTCGGCGAGACCGAGGAAACCCTGAAAGAGGCCGGCCGCGCCTACAAGGTCGGCAAGTTCTCGTTCATGGGCAATGGCCGCGCCAAGGCCAACTTCGCCGCTGACGGGTTCGTCAAGATCCTCGCCGACAAGGAAACCGACCGCATCCTCGGCGGACATATCATCGGCCCGATGGCCGGGGACCTCATTCACGAGATCTGTGTCGCGATGGAGTTTGGTGCTTCGGCCGAGGATCTGGCGCTGACCTGCCACGCGCACCCGACCTATTCAGAGGCGGTGCGCGAGGCCGCGCTCGATTGCGGCGACGGCGCCATTCACGCCTGACACATGGTACTCGAAAGCGGGGGGCGCTTTCGAGAGCCTCGACCATGCGACATCAGCCGGTCCGGGCGGCGCCTCAGGGCTTGCGGCGCTTCGGCGGGGCACCGCCGCCCGAGCGGGCCTTGGCCTCTGCCTTGCCGCTGCCGGGCTTGGACGGCGTGCCTGGTGGCGTGAACCGTCTGGACGTGTCCGAGGCCGGGGCGCTGTGCCGGGGTTTCGCGTTCGGCGCAGGCTCAGCAGGTTTCGGGGCCAGTTTGCCCTTGGGTTTGTCAAAAGGCTTGCCGCCCTGTTTGAACCCCGCCTTGGGTCCCGGTTTGCCACCGGGTTTCTGGGCCGGCGCGGCATGAGCGGGTTTTTTGGGGGCCTCCGCGCGCGCGGGCTTGGCGGCGGTCACCGCCCCGCTCTCCACTGCCTGCGCCATACGGTTGGGCTTTGGGGCTGGTTTTGCCTTCGGCTTGGCATGTGACCGCGTCTCGGGCTTCGTGGCGGATCGCGGCGCGTCGTCTCGCTGCGCGCGCGCGGGCTTGCTCGCCTCGGGGGCCGCGTCGAGCTTGCGTGCGGTGATCCCTTCGTCGAGCGCACCATCCGCCCCGAGCGCCTTGAGAAACCCCGCGACCGCCGGCTCTGCCAGTTCGACATGCGTCTCGCCTGGCTGGACGCGGATCGCGCCGATCGCCGACTTGTCGAGATTGCCGGCGCGACACAGCAGCGGCAGAAGCCAGCGCGCCTCGGCCCGGTCGTTTGCGCCGACCGACAGCGCGAACCATGTCGCCGGCCCGAAGGGCGTGCGTTCGCGCGCGGGCGGCGCCGCGTCCGGCGCGCTCAGGTCCTCGGGTGCGGATACGCGCGCGCGGTAGAGCCGCAGATAGGCGGCGGCGATCTGGTACGGGCTGAATTTCGCCACCAATTCGGCGGCAAAACACGCCTCGGCCTCGGTCGGGGGCTCGGTCCAGACCGGATCGGCCAGCAGGCGAGCGCGGTCCTGATCCTCGATGTCCTGCGCGGTAGGCGGTGTCGTCCACTCGGCGGTGATTCGCGCGGTCTTGAGCAGTCGTTCGGCCTTCTTGGCCGCCTTCACCGGCACGATCAGCGCCGAGATCCCCTTGCGCCCGGCGCGGCCCGTGCGCCCCGACCGATGCAGCAGCCCGTCGGCATTCGAGGGCAGTTCGGCATGCACCACGAGATCGAGATTGGGCAGATCTATGCCCCGCGCCGCCACGTCCGTGGCGACACAGACCTTCGCGCGCCCGTCGCGCATCGCCTGCAGGGCATGGGTGCGCTCGGACTGGCTGAGCTCGCCCGAGAGCGACACCACGGCAAAGCCGCGATTGGATAGCCGTGCCGTCAGCCGCGCGACCATTGCGCGGGTATTGGCAAAGACGATGGCGTTCTCGGCATCATGGTAGCGCAGCAGGTTGATCACCGCGCCCTCGGAATCCTGGGGCACCACGCGCAGCGCCTGGTAGGCGATATCGGCATGTTGCGCAGCCCCGGTCAGCGTTGTCACGCGTTGCGCGTCGCGCTGGAACTTTTCGGCCAGCTTGGCGATCATCGGCGGCACCGTGGCCGAGAACATCAGCGTGCGCCGCTCTGCGGGTGCTGCGGCCAGCATGAATTCCAGATCCTCGCGAAACCCCAGATCGAGCATCTCGTCGGCCTCGTCGAGCACCACGGCCCGCAGGCCGGTCATGTCGAGCGCGCCGCGATTGATATGGTCGCAAAGCCGCCCCGGCGTGCCGACGACGATATGCGCGCCCCGCTCCAGCGCGCGGCGCTCGTCGCGGGCATCCATGCCCCCCACGCACGACACCAGCCGCGCGTCGGCCCCGGCATAAAGCCATGTCAGCTCGCGCATCACCTGGAGCGCCAGCTCGCGCGTCGGCGCGACGATCAGCGCGAGCGGGGCCTCGGCGGGGGGCAGGCTGCCGCCCTCCATGATCGTGGGTGCGATGGCAAGGCCGAAGCCCACCGTCTTGCCCGAACCTGTCTGGGCCGAGACCAGCAGGTCGGCGGACCCGAGCGCGGGGTCAATCACCGCCTCCTGTACGGGGGTCAGCGTGTCATAGCCGCGGGCGGCGAGGGCGGAGGAAAGCGTGTCGGGGATCATTGGAAAGCAGGGCCTGGCATGAGTAGGGCGCAATGTCGCGCAGGTCGAGATCCCTAACGGCTTCGCGCGGGGATGTATATCGCGAATTAGCCCCTCTTGTCCCTGCCGGGCGAATGCGCCACCTTGCCGCCATTCAGACCCATCCGCAGGAGCAGACCCGATGCCCGTCAAGAACCGATTTGCCGAATTGCACGACGATATCACCGCATGGCGCCGCGATATCCACCAGCACCCCGAGATCCTTTACGAGACGCACCGCACAAGTGCGCTCGTGGCCGACAAGCTGCGCGCCTTCGGCTGTGACGAGGTGGTGACCGGGATCGGGCGCACCGGCGTGGTGGGCGTAATCAGGGGCAAGGCGACCGGCTCGGGCAAGGTGATCGGGCTGCGTGCGGACATGGACGCGCTGCCGATCCACGAGGCGACGGGCGTGGAGTATGCCAGCAAGACCGACGGCGCGATGCATGCCTGCGGTCATGACGGGCATACCGCGATGCTTCTGGGGGCGGCGCAATACCTGGCCGAGACACGCAACTTCGACGGCACGGTCGCGGTGATCTTCCAGCCCGCGGAAGAGGGCGGCGCGGGCGGCCGCGCGATGTGCGAGGACGGGTTGATGGAGCGGTTCGGCATCCAGGAGGTCTACGGCATGCATAACTGGCCCGGCCGTCCCGTGGGCAGCTTCGCGATCCGTTCGGGCGCGTTCTTCGCCGCGACCGACCAGTTCGATATCGAGGTGACAGGCCGCGGTGGCCACGCCGCGAAGCCGCAGGAGACGGTGGACCCCACGGTGATGGCAGCGCATCTGGTGGCGATGCTGCAAACCATCGCCAGCCGGAATGCCGACCCAGTGGATCAGGTGGTTGTATCTGTCACGTCGTTCCAGACCTCGTCGAACGCCTTCAATGTCATTCCGCAAAGCGTACACCTACGCGGCACCGTGCGCACCATGAGCACCGAGATGCGCGATCTGGCCGAGACCCGGCTGCGCGCGATCTGCGAGCAGGGCGCGGCCGCGTTCGGCGGTCGGGCGGATGTGACATATCACCGCGGCTATCCGGTGATGGTCAATCACGACGAGCAGACCGCGTTTGCTGCCTCGGTCGCCACGCAGGTCGGCGGAAGCTGTGACGAGGCCCCGCTGGTGATGGGCGGCGAGGATTTCGCCTTCATGCTGGAGGAACGTCCGGGGGCCTATATCTTGGTCGGCAATGGCGATACGGCGATGGTGCACAACCCCGATTACAACTTCAACGATGATGCAATTCCGGCGGGATGCAGCTGGTGGGCCGGGCTCGTGGAAAACCGCATGCCGGGCTGAAGGCCGCTGTCGGATTATTGAGTATTTTCAGAAAGATAAAGCCGGGGCGATGAGAGCCGCCCCGGTGAAATGTCAGCTGGATGCGACGGGTTGGCAGGTGCCGGTCGCGCTGTCGAAAGTCATCCCCTCGGCGCAGGACATCGCCTGGCGGTCCTTGCCATGGCCACAGGCGGCCATCGCGAAGGACGGCATGACCACGAGGGCAAGTGCGGCAAGTGCGAAGTTGAGTTTCATGATCTGTCTCCCGTTGTCATGAAACTTAAAGATATCACGATTCCCCGAAAACCCGCGCGAAAATCGTATCCACATGCTTGGTGTGATAGCCCAAGTCGAATTTCTCATCGATTTCCGCTGGGCTGAGCGCCGCCGTGACCTCCGGATCGCCTAGAAGCTCGGTGCGGAAGTCCGCACCCGTCTCCCAGACCTTGAGCGCGTTGCGCTGCACGAGGCGGTAGGCATCCTCGCGGCTGACACCGGCCTGCGTCAGGGCCAGAAGTACCCGCTGGCTCATCACGAGGCCCGGGAACTTGTTCATGTTGGCCAGCATGTTGTCGGGGTAGACGATCAGCTTGTCGATGACGCCGGTCAGCCGCGCCAGCGCGAAATCCAGCGTGACGGTGGCATCGGGGCCGATATTGCGCTCGACCGAGGAATGCGAGATGTCGCGCTCGTGCCAGAGCGCCACGTTCTCCATCGCCGGGATGACCATCGAGCGGACCATCCGCGCCAGCCCTGTCAGGTTCTCGGTCAGCACCGGGTTCTTCTTGTGCGGCATCGCCGAGGAGCCCTTCTGCCCCATCGAGAAAAACTCTGCCGCCTCCAGCACCTCGGTGCGCTGCATGTGGCGGATCTCGGTCGCGATGTTCTCCACCGACGAGGCGACGACGCCGAGCGTGGCGAAGAAGGCCGCGTGCCGGTCGCGCGGAATCACCTGCGTGCTGATCGGTTCCGGTTTCAGCCCGAGCTTTTCGCACACATGGACCTCGACCGCCGGGTCGACATTGGCGAAGGTCCCGACCGCGCCGGAAATCGCCCCGGTGGCGATCTCGGCGCGCGCGCTGCGCAGGCGGGCAAGGTTGCGTTCCATCTCGGCATAGAAGCGCGCGAAGGTCAGGCCCATCGTCGTCGGCTCGGCATGGATGCCGTGGCTGCGCCCGATGCGGATCGTGTCCTTGTGCTCATGGGCGCGGCGCTTGAGCGCGGCCAGAAGCGCGTCGATATCGGCGATCAGGATATCGGCGGCACGGGTCAGCTGTATGTTGAAGCAGGTGTCGAGCACGTCCGAGCTTGTCATGCCCTGGTGCACGAAGCGCGCCGCGTCCGCGCCCACATGCTCGGCCAGATGCGTGAGAAAGGCGATCACGTCATGCCGGGTCTCGGCCTCGATCTCGTCGATGCGGGCCACGTCGAACTCGATATCCTTCGCTTTCCACACCGCTTCGGCATTCTCGCGCGGGATCACGCCGAGATCCGCCATCGCGTCACCGGCATGCGCCTCGATCTCGTACCAGATGCGGAACTTGGTGGCAGGGTCCCAGATGGTGACCATTTCGGGGCGGGAATAACGGGGGATCATGGCGGGGTCCTTGCAGATGGGGTATGGCACGCGGGATGGCGCGCTTGTAGTGGGACAAGCGGGACACGGCAAGGCGATGGGATGTGCCGGATGCGGCCAAGGCGGCTGGAGGATTTCGAAGGCGCGTGGAGTTTTACCCGCGAAGTGGTCGAGGCCGGCGGCCGGATCGCGCAGGTCACGGGCCGCGCTGTCTGGTCACCGAAGACCGAGGGGCTGCGCTACACCGAAACGGGCGAGATGCGACTGCCGGGCCAGGCGCCCATGCGGGTGGAGCGGTCCTATCACTGGGCTGCGGATCTGGGCGTTTTCTTCGCGGATGGACGTTTTTTTCACCATGTCCCGGCCGAGGGGGGCGAGGCTGCGCATTGGTGCGATCCGGACCAGTATGACGGGTGCTATGACTTCGGTGATTGGCCCATCTTTACCGTCACTTGGCGCGTGCGCGGACCACGCAAGGCGTACCTCATGACGACAAGCTACAGACCGGAGCGGACATGAATACGATACTCCAGGAGTGTTTGCCTTTCGATGCCGATACGCGGCGTCCACTGCCCGGCGTCGCACCGCTAGACCCCGAGACATGGTTGCATGTCGACGAGGCGTTCGCGGCGCAGATGGCGGAACGGGCGCGGCTGCTGTCGGGCACCCGCGATGCCGTGCTGGCCGTGACCGAGGGGGCAGGACCGGCCACGCATGAGCTTTTGCAATACGTTCTGAACTGGCTGGACGTGCATGGCGCGGGCTATGAGGTGGGAGCGGACATGGTCCTGAGGCCCGACGGTCTGCGCGTCCCGATTGATTGCGCGGACCCGATGGGCACGCTGGGGCATCTGGTGCAGGAGGACCTGTGCCTGATGGAAAGGCGCGGCGACGAACACGTGCTGACCGCCGCAGTCCTGTGCTTTCCGGCAAGCTGGCGTCTGGACGAAAAGATCGGGTGTCCACTGACGGCCATCCACGTGCCCGTGCCCGAATACGATGCGGGCCTTGCGCGGCGGGTGCAGCGGCTGTTCGACGGGGTGCAGGTGGATCGGCCGCTCTGGCGGTTCAATGCGCTGCATTACGCCGATCCGGCGTTGCATCAGCCCCGCTCGCGCGTGCGCCCAACCGAAGATGCAGACCATCGATACCTGCGCTCGGAACGGCAATGCGTGCTGCGTCTGCCGGAAACCCGCGCCTGCGTGTTCTCGATCCACACCTATGTGATCGACCGCGCTGCGGCCGGCTGAGGCTGCGTCAGCCGTCGATGCGCGCCGCCATGATCGCGATGGCCTTCTGGTAGACCGTGGCGGCGTTCCATTGTTCGATCACCGCGAAATTCGGCTCGCCCTCGCGGTAGCCCTCGCCGGTCTGCCAGCCCTTCTGGCGCAGGAAATTGGCCGTCGAGGCCATCGCGTCCGCCAGATTGTAGAGGTCGACACGCCCGTCGCCATTGCCGTCCACGCCATAGGTCAGGGCGTTGCCGGGCAGAAACTGCGTGTGGCCCAGTTCGCCATGTTTGGCCCCCTTGGTCTGGCCCGTGATGCTGCCCTGATCCACGAGTTTCAGCGCGCCGACGGCATGCGGGCGGAAGAAATCGGACCGGCGACAATCATAGGCCAGCGTCAGGATTGCGGAGACCACCGAGGTGTCGCCCATGAAGTTGCCAAAGCCGGTTTCCATGCCGTGGATTGCGATCAGGATGCCGGCAGGCACGCCGTAATCCCTTTCCAGAGACTCGTAGACGGCGGCGTCGCGGGCGCGCCGTTGCTTGCCTTGTGCCACGATCGTGTCGGCCCCGCGAATCTGCATGAACCTGTCCAGATCGTAGTTGAAACTCTTCTGATTGCGATCGGCTGAGATGGTGCTTTGCGCGTAGCGGGCCTCGCGCAGCGCCTGCAGCCCGCTCTCGCCCACGCCCTGCGCCTCGGCCTCGGCGGCGAAAGCGAGTTTCCAGCTGTCGAAACCCGCGGCCTGATCGCCGCATTGCGCTGCAACGCCTTCACCGCCGCCCATCAAGAGGCCAAGTACGAGAACGGCGCCCCGTGTCCATCGCGCAATCTTGCGTGAGCTTACCATTTGACGTCTCCTGTCCCGTCCCTGCAGGCACGGTAGCGTTATTTCATCGCGCCGCAAAGCAGGGATACGACGGGGATTCTGATGCGCCGCCCGCCGGCAGGCGATCGGCTGAAAAAAAAGGGCACCCCGCACGGGATGCCCTGAGTTCTGGTGCGTATGACCGAATGTCTCAGCAGCTGTAATACATCAGGAATTCGATCGGATGCGGCGTGTGCTCGTACATCTCGACCTCTTCCATCTTGAGCTCCATGTAACCCTCGATCTGGTCCTTGGTGAACACGTCCCCGGCCAGCAGGAACTCGTGATCGGCGGCCAGAGCCCCGACCGCTTCGCGCAAGCTGCCGCAGACCGTCGGGATGCCTTCAAGCTCTTCGGCGGGCAGATCGTAGAGGTTCTTGTCCATCGCCTCGCCCGGGTCGATCTTGGACTTGATGCCGTCAAGACCGGCCATCAGCAGGGCCGCAAAGCACAGGTACGGGTTCGCGGCCGGGTCGGGGAAGCGGGCCTCGACGCGCTTGGCCTTGGGGCTTTCGGTCCACGGGATCCGTACCGCGCCCGAGCGGTTGCGCGCCGAATAGGCCCGCAGCACGGGCGCCTCGAAGCCGGGGATCAGGCGCTTGTAGCTGTTGGTCGACGGGTTGGTGAACGCGTTCAGCGTCTTGGCGTGCTTCAGGACGCCGCCGATGAACCACAGGGCCTCCTGGCTGAGATCGGCGTATTTATCGCCGGCAAAGAGCGGCTTGTTGTCCTTCCAGATCGACATGTTCACATGCATGCCCGATCCGTTGTCGCCGTAAAGTGGCTTGGGCATGAAGGTCGCGGTCTTGCCGTAGGCTTGCGCGACGTTGTGCACCACGTACTTGTACTTCTGCAGCTCGTCGGCCTGCTTGGTCAGGCTGCCGAAGATCAGGCCAAGTTCGTGCTGGCACGACGCCACCTCGTGGTGATGCTTGTCGACCTTCATGCCCATGCGCTTCATCGTCGAGAGCATTTCCGAGCGGATATCCTGGCCGTCATCGGTGGGGTTGACCGGGAAATACCCGCCCTTGACGCCGGGGCGGTGGCCGGTGTTGCCCATTTCGTACTCGGTGTCGGTGTTCCACGACCCGTCGAGGGCATCGAGTTCGTATCCGACCTTGTTGATCTTGTTGCTCATGCGGACGTCGTCGAACAGGAAGAATTCCGCTTCCGGTCCCCAGAAAGACACGTCGCCGATACCAGAGGATTTCAGATAGGCCTCGGCCTTTTCGGCGGTGCCGCGCGGATCGCGGTTATAGGGCTCGCCGGTGTCGGGCTCGACGATCGAGCAGTGCACGCAGAGTGTCTTCTCGGCATAGAACGGATCGACATAGACGCTGTCGAGCGCCGGCAGCAGCTTCATGTCCGAGGCCTCGATGGACTTGAACCCCTGAATTGACGAGCCATCGAACATGAATCCCTCGTCAAGGAAATCCTCGTCGACCTGATCGGCCATCACTGTCACATGTTGCAGCTTTCCGCGCGGATCTGTGAACCGGATATCGACGTATTCGATACCCTCGTCCTTGATCTGCTTGAGAATCGCATCCTTGCTCATTCTCTGTCCTTTTCTTGCTTGGAAGTGATGTTAAAGCGCGTCTGGTCCGTGTTCGCCGGTGCGGATACGGATAGCCTGCTCTACCGGGCTGACGAAGATCTTGCCATCGCCGATCTTGTCGGTCTTCGCAGCGTCGATGATCGCCGCGATCGCCGCATCGACCTGATCGTCGTCGAGAACCACATCGATCTTCACCTTGGGCAGAAAATCAACGACATATTCCGCGCCTCGATAAAGCTCTGTATGGCCCTTTTGTCGGCCAAAGCCTTTGACCTCTATGACGGAAAGGCCCTGAATGCCCGCATCCTGCAGCGCTTCCTTCACTTCGTCGAGCTTGAAGGGCTTGATGATCGCTTCGATCTTTTTCATGGCGCAGGCCTCCTCCGCTGGGGTTCTTTTCGTGAAGATCACTTCTCAGGCGGTGGCTCAATCCGGTAGTCTCGGAAAATGATCTTTTCCATCCACGCGAGATACAAACTGACTAAAAAATTGGCAAACAGGTCATAATAACGGCATCAATGAAACATCGGAGCTGTGTCATGGATCATCTCCTCACATCCGCCCAAATGCGCGCGGTCGAGAAAGCCGCCATCGATACCGGGTCCGCCACCGGGGTAGATCTGATGGAACGGGCCGGGGCGGCCTGTGTCGAGGCGATCCTAGCGGAGTGGCCGGCGCTTGCCGAGGCCCCGCAGAGGGTCATCGTGCTGTGCGGGCCGGGCAACAATGGTGGCGACGGGTTCGTCATCGCCCGCTTGCTCGCCGGGCGAGGCTGGGACGTGGCACTGTTCTGCCTTGGCGACCCCGAGCGTTTGCCGCCCGACGCGCGCACGAACTTTTGCCGCTGGTCCGAGATTGGCAAGACCGCGCCGCTGGACGCCGCGGCGGAGGCGGATTCCGGCGCGCTGCTAGTGGATGCGCTGTTCGGCACCGGGCTGACACGACCGCTCGAAGGGGTGCTGCGCGACCTTACCGCCAGAACCGCGCGGCGTGTGGTGGCGGTCGATATCCCCTCGGGGCTGTGTGCCGATAGCGGGCGGGTGCTGGGGGCGGCGATGCGCGCCGATCTGACGGTGACATTCCACGCCGTGAAACCGGGGCACTATCTGGCTGAGGGGCCCACGCGATGCGGGCGGCTTGCGGTGGCCGATATCGGGTTGTCGCATCAGGCGAGTCCGAAGACGTTGCGGCTTTGCCCCGCGCCGAAGGCGCGCACGTTGTGCAAGCGCGTGCAAGCGCACAAGTTTTCGCATGGGCACGCGCTGATCCTGACGGGCGGGTCCGGGCGCACCGGGGCGGCCCGGCTTGCCGCACGGGCTGCGTTGCGAATCGGTGCGGGGCTGGTGACGCTCGGGACGCCGGGATCCGCGCAGCAGGAGGTGGCCTGCCAGATCACCGCGCTGATGCTGCGCCGCATCGACGATGCGAGGGGTCTTGCCGATCTGCTGGAGGATCCGCGCCTGAACGCCTTGTGCCTCGGGCCGGGGATGGGCACGGATCGGGCACGGGCACTTGTTCCGGTGGCGTTGCGCGCTGCTCATGCGCCTTGTGTTGTGCTGGATGCCGATGCGCTGACCGCGTTCGAAGACGACACGGCGGCGCTTTTCGCCGAGCTTCACGCGGGATGTGTGCTGACGCCCCACATGGGCGAGTTCGCGCGGCTTTTCCCCGACATCGCGGCGCGGTTGCAAGAGACACCCACCAGCGGCCCCGCCTTTTCCAAGGTGGATGCCACATATGAGGCCGCGCGCCGCGCGGGCTGCGTCGTGCTGTTGAAGGGGCCGGACACGGTGATCGCCGGCCCTTCCGAGATGTGCAGCATCAATGCGGCAGCCTACGCGCGCGCCGCCCCGCAACTGGCGACCGCCGGGTCGGGGGACGTGCTGGCCGGGCTCATCACCGGGCTGCTGGCGCGGGGCATGGGCCCCATGCAGGCGACCGAGACAGCCGCGCATATTCATGTCGATTGCGCGCTTTCGTTCGGGCCGGGTCTGATCGCAGAGGATCTGCCCGAGGAACTGCCAAAGGTTCTGCGCGCGCTCTGACCCGCCCCGCCGTCACGCGCGCCAGTCGAAGAAGCCTTCACCGGCCTGCGCCAGCAGATTGGCGGCCATCACGCGGCCAAGCTCTGGGCCATCCTCGATCGGCGCCGATTGGTCGTCGCTCAGGCATTCGCTGCCATCGGGGCGCAGGATTTCGCCGCGCAGGCGCAGCGTGCCTCCGGAAAGTTCGGCCAGACCTGCAATCGGGGTCTCGCAGGACCCATCCAGGGCGGCCAGAAACGCCCGCTCGGCCGCGAGGCGTTGGCCCGTGGTCTTGTCGTGCAGCGCGCTCAGCATCTCTGCGCAGCGCATGTCATCCGCGCGCCGCTCGATCCCGATGGCGCCTTGCGCAATGGCGGGCAGCATGATGTCAGGCTCCATCGCCGCCGTGGCGATATCCGCGCGATCCAGCCGGTTCAGCCCCGCCATCGCCAGGAATGTGCAGGCCGCGACGCCATCGTCGAGCTTGCGCAGCCGGGTCTGCACGTTGCCGCGGAACTCGACCACTTCGAGATGTGGATAGGCCACCAGAACCTGCGCGCGGCGGCGCAAGGACGAGGTGCCGACCTTGGCGCCCGCCGGCAATTCTGCGAGCGAGGCCACCGACGGCGCCACGAACGCGTCGCGGCAATCCTCGCGCGGCAGGTAGGTGTCCAGCAACAGCCCCTCGGGCTGCAGCACCGGCATGTCCTTCATCGAGTGCACCGCGATGTCGATCTCGCCACCCGTCAGCGCCTGTTCGATCTCGCGGGTGAACAGGCCCTTGCCGCCGATATCCTTCAGCGGCCGGTCGGTGATGCGGTCGCCGGTGGTCTTTATCACGGCGATCTCGAAGGCGTCTTCGGGCAGGTCGAACGCGTCTCGCAGACGGTCACGGGTCTCGTGCGCCTGTGCGAGCGCCAGAGGCGAGCCGCGCGTGCCGATCTTCAGCGGTTGGGTCGGGGTGGGCAAATCGAGTGTCATGAGGCGGGTTTAGACGGCGTAAACGAGGGTGACAAGCGGCGTGATGCTTGACAACCCGGGCAGCGGGCGCGACGACGTGGAAAACGGAGGATTTCATGCCGCACCAGAAGACCATCCTGCGCGCCCTTGCCGGCGAGACGCTGCCCACGCCGCCGATCTGGATGATGCGGCAGGCCGGCCGCTATCTGCCCGAATACAAGGCGACGCGGGCGAAGGCCGGCGATTTCCTGTCGCTGTGCTACAACAGCGATCTGGCAACCGAGGTGACGCTGCAACCGATCCGACGCTATGATTTCGACGCGGCGATCCTCTTTGCCGATATCCTGCTGCTGCCGCAGGCGCTTGGCGCGGATCTGTGGTTCGTCACCGGCGAGGGGCCGCGGCTGTCGACCATCACCGACCGTTCCGGGTTCGACAAGTTGAAACCCGTGGCCGAGATCCACGAGACGCTGCACCCGATCTACCAGACATTGCGAAACCTGGTCGGAGAGCTGCCGCGCGACGTCACGCTGATCGGCTTCGCCGGCGCGCCCTGGACAGTGGCGACCTACATGATCGCAGGCCAGGGCACCCCGGATCAGGGGCCGGCGCATGCGCTGATGCGCGACGACCCGGCGGTGTTCGAGGGCATCATCGACACGCTGACCGAGGGCACCATCGAATACCTCTCGGCCCAGATCGACGCGGGCGCGGAGGTGGTCAAGGTCTTCGACAGCTGGGCCGGATCGCTCAAGGGCGATGCGTTCGAGCGTTATTCCGTGGGGCCCATCCGGCGCATCATCACCGAGCTCAAGGCGCGTCACCCCGGCATCCCCGTCATCGCCTTTCCGCGACAGGCGGGCGAAGCCTATATCGGATTCCATGCGAGAACCGGCGCCGATTGCGTGGCTGTCGATGATTTCGTCAGTCCCGAATGGGTGGCCGAGCATGTGCAGAAGGACGGCTGCGTGCAGGGCAACCTGAGATCCTCGCACATGGTCACGGGTGGCGAGGATCTTGTCCGCGAGACGCGCCGGATCGTCGAGGCGCTGAAGGGCGGGCCGCATATCTTCAACCTCGGCCACGGAATCACCCCCGATGCCGACCCCGACAACGTGCAGCTTATGATCGACACGGTGCGCGGCGGCTGACAGGCGATCGCAACGAAAGCGGCCCTGTCTGCCCTGATCGTGCGACAGGCCCGCGGATCAGCCGACCGGGTCGCAGGCCCGGGAGGGTATCGGTCGATGGCTGGCCTATTACAACGCCGAGCGGCTCCACTCGACCCACGGCATCTTGACCCCGGATGAGGCCCATGCCAACCAAAGCGAACCCATGAGAATGACAGCCTGATAGGAAACCCTGATCCACCTTAACTGGGCTGCAATCTGGTCGAAAAAGCAGAACCACCTCTGGTTGAACAGCCACATCCCGTTGGTGTTTTCGCCAAAGACCTTTTCGGACATCGCGACGCTGCCGCCGGTCTCGTGATCGAAATCGCCCTCGGCCTCGGCAAATAGAGGATCCCCCCAGCTGACCATGCGCTGCCAGCTGTAGCCTTTGGGGACATGCACGGTGCCGTCGGTTGCGGCAGGAATGGGCGTGAACGCAAAGCGACCGGTCTCTTGGGCCTGTCCCGTCGTGGCCTTCAGCAATGCAGCGCCCATGACAGCGGCACCGGACCCGAAGGCGACCACGCCGCCCAGAAATCCCCGGCGCGATATCGCGCGCTCGACCACGCGATCGAATTCCTGTTCGCTTGGGCGTGGGAATGTCACCTCGTCCCAGTCGTCTGCGGACAATTTTGTCTTGTCGATGAATTTCACGATTCCCTCCCTTACGTCCGGCTTGGGTCGCGCGGCTTGCGCGATTTGAAAAGCTTACGGGCAAGGCGTGACGCTCCGGTAACAGACGCGCGCCGGGCTGATCGGGCGCAGGCTAGAATCCGGAATTTTGCGGGCGGTGGGCGACGTGCCGATCCCCGACGCACAATGACACCCAGAAATCGAGAGCTTAAAAGGCGGAGACGATCCATCAAAGCCATGACGGGCCATTTTCCGGAACCCAGGGCCTGTGGAGCGGCACGATGCAGTGATGAGATGCGGACGCAGGGACCGGGGAAGGTGTTCAGCGACGCTGGCTTCGCGCCGACGGATCAGCTGCGCGGGCAGGGCCGTGCAGACCGCCAAGCGGGTGGATGGTCCTGCGGATGACGCAACCCAGGGGTCCGCCGAAATATCGTCGTCCCAGATAGGGGGTCTTTATGGTGCGGGCGATCGGACTCGAACCGATACACCTTGCGGTAAGGGTGTTTGAGACCCTCGCGTCTACCATTCCGCCACGCCCGCGCCACCCCTTGGACTATGCCAGTGGTGGATGCTGGTCAAGACGGGCAGATATTGCGCCGTTGCTATCATATCAGGCCAGAACGCGCCGATTCGGCGGCAATGTGCGGTGAAAATAGCAGAGCGCTCCGTCTTGTCTGCCCGTGGAGCGTTTTACCGAATTCCAGTCGTGAAATGACCGCGCCCATCCCATGAAACGGGGCATTTGGCGTAGGCTGGTCGCTTGGCGCATCGCTGGGGTCGAGGCGGAGTTGCGCGCTCAGCGCGGCGCTGGAATGCGTCGTGTGGATCGACGCGCGCAAACTGAACCGGACAATCGAATCGCTGTGGAATTGTCATGACCGTCATCCTTTCCTAAGCTTCTGGTCGCCGCCAAACCCGGAGACGTCGGAAGGATAGCCACCATGAAACGCGATCATCTGGCAGGGGTGGTGCAGGCGCCCGATACGCCTTTCGTCTTCAATCTGGCCAGGCAGGCAGCGCTCGCGGTGATTTCCACTCGGTACGGTACGAGGACGCGCGCATGAAGATCCGGCCGGCCGAGGTTGCGGACGTGCCGCAGATCCTTGCGATCTGGAACCCTCTCATCCGTACCACATCGGCCACCTTTACCACTGTCGAAAAAACCGCGGACTGCCTGACCGCGGATGTCACCGCGCGCGATGCGGCGTTTCTGGTGGCCGAAGAGGCCGGCGGGGTCCTGGGCTTTGCGCGCCTTGGTACATTCCGCGGTGGTCCGGGCTACACTCACACGGCCGAGCATACTGTGATCCTTGCGCCATGGGCGCGGGGCCGCGGCGTGGGCCGGGCGCTGATGCAGCGGCTGGAGGAGCGCGCGCGGGAGGACGGCATTCACGTTCTCGTCGCCGGGGTAAGCGGCGAAAACCGGCCCGCCATCGCCTTTCACCGCGCCATCGGGTTCGACGAGGCCGCGCGGCTTCCCGAGGTGGGCTGGAAATTCGGACGCTGGATGGATCTGGTGTTTTTGCACAAGCGGCTGTGACGGTTCGCGCTGACATTGTCGGCGATCGCAGATAGGATCCTCGCATGACGATCTGGACCCGCATATCCGAGGCGTTGCAGGCGCTGGCCAATGGCGCAGGCCTCAGTAGCGTGTTCGATCTGCTGCGCACGCCGCCAGAGCGCAGCGTGGCCTTCACCATCGCCGTGATCGCGCTCTCGGCGAAGATGGCCAAGGCCGACGGCCTCGTGACCCGCGACGAGGTGACGGCGTTTCGCGAAGTGTTCCGGATAGAGCAGGACGAAGAGCAAAACGCCGCGCGGGTCTTCAATCTCGCGCGGCAGGATGTGGCGGGGTTCGAGGAATACGCCGTGCGTATCCGACGCATGTTCGATGGCGAGCGTGACACGCTTTGCGATCTGCTGGACGGGCTGTTTCATATCGCGCTTGCCGATGGGGACTACCACCCCGACGAGGACAGGTTTCTCGCGCGCGTGGCCGAGATCTTCGGGCTTGGCGACGCGGAGTTCCGCGCGGCCCGCGCGCGCTTCGTGTCGGATGCGCGCCCCGATCCGTGGTCGGTGCTGGGGGTCACGTCAGACATGCCGATGGACGAGATCCGCACGGTCTGGCGCAAGCTCGTGCGGGACTGCCATCCCGACCGGATGCAGGCGCGCGGTGTCCCGCCAGAGGCCGTGAAGCTGGCCGAGAAGCGGCTGACGGACATCAACCGCGCGTGGGACGAGATCAATGCGGCCCGCGGCACCGGAAAACATGCGGATTGACGGCGGGCCGATCTTAAAATCCGGGTGCGGGGGACCTAGATGTACGTGATGTCATCACACCGCCTGATACACATTCTGCCCGTGATCCTGATGCTGGGCGCCACCCCGGCCATCGCGCAGGACAGCTCGGACGATGATGGC
>JAWLGF010000120.1:0-4351 GCA_041685205.1 Roseovarius sp. | reverse complement strand
GCGTTCTGAGGATGGTGGCGCGTTGAATTGATCACTGCGTCACCCCGTAACGGGGCCCTTGCGCAAGGCTTGGGCGGAATGTCGAACCGTAAAAAAGCGAAAATGCCCACGGTGCAACACGGCTGAAACATTGCGTGAAAAGACGCGGTGCGATCCACACGATCTTCCCGTCCCTTGTCGTGTTCGATTCGTGTCCTCGCCGCGCGGAAATGGCGTTTTGGCGGGATTCGACGGCAAAACAGGTGAACCCGGACACGCGCCGTGATAGCCCCATTGCCATGACTGAGAATGACATGGTCCTGACACCGCGCGGTCTAAGGTTCAGAGGCCGCCGCTATCCCTGTGCGATCGGGCGGGGCGGTCTGCGCGCCGAAAAGCACGAAGGCGATGGTGCCACGCCAAGGGGAACGCATCGCATTGTTGGCCTTCTCTATAGACCCGACCGCATGAGGCGCCCCGCCGATTGGGCCGTGCCAATCCGTCCGGGTGATCTGTGGTCGGACGATCCCGGGCATCAGGATTACAATCTCATGGTGCGCGCGCCATATCCTTACAGCCATGAAAGGTTGCGCCGCGCGGACCCGCTTTATGACCTGGTGATTGTGACCGACTGGAACTGGCCCAGGGCCGTGCCGGGACGCGGATCGTGCATCTTCCTGCACCGCTGGCGCCGGCCGTGCTATCCCACGGCCGGGTGCATCGCGTTGCGCGCCGATCACCTGCGCCAGATTGCCCGAGAAATCCGTTACGAGACCCGGCTGATCGTGCGCTGACGGCCAGTCAAGATGCCCGACGGCGGTGCGCGTGGACCTAACCACATCCTGCACTCAGGGCGTTCTATCCGTAGTCGCGCTCTCCGAAGATGGCCGAGCCGACGCGAACATGCGTGGCGCCTTGCGCGATCGCGCGCTCGAAATCGCCGCTCATTCCCATCGACAGGCCGTCCAGACCGTTGCGTGCCGCCATTTTCGCCAGAAGCGCGAAATGCAGGCTCGGCTCATCTTCGACGGGGGGGATGCACATCAGGCCGCGCACCGGCAGGTCGAGCGTCCGGCACTCGGCCACGAAATCATCCGTTTCGGAGTGCAGGATCCCGGCCTTCTGCGGCTCTTCCCCGGTATTGACCTGAATGAACAGGTCCGGGCAGTTGCCCATCTCCTGCGCGAGCCGGGCCAGCGTTCGGGCCAGTTTCGGACGATCGAGCGAATGGATCGTCTGAAACAGATCCATCGCCTGACGTGCCTTGTTGGTTTGCAGGGGCCCGACAAGGTGCAGCGCGATACCGTCAAAGCGGGTCCGGAACTCCGGCCATTTGTCCGCGGCTTCCTGCACGCGATTCTCGCCAAAGACCCGATGACCCTGCGTCAGGACCGCCTCGACCCTCTCGTTCGGTTGCACCTTGGACACGGCGATCAGCGTGATCTCGTCGGAGGTCTGCCCGGCCGCCGCTGCGGCGGCGTGGACGCGATCCCTTATGTCTTGCAGTCCCATGACCTCCCCCTTGGCTGTTCGCAGAATCCGTTGATGCCACGCCCCGCGCCGCGGGCACAAGTGCGCGCGTTGCCGCAAACGGCTTGCCCCGGGGGCTATGCTTGGATACGAGAGGGCTAAACAGTATCGGACGGTGCCATGATCCATTCGCGTGTCAAATCTGCCGGAGTCGTACTGGCTTGTCTGGGCCTTCTCAGCGGCTGCGGCGCATTCGAGAGTGACGGGCTCGACCGCGACGCGATGCGGGCGGAGGGCGGCCGGGACCGCGATCCGGATCCGTCTGATGGCTCGGTTTTCGATCTCTTCCGCGGCAGCGATGACGGCGTCAAGGTCAACCGCTATCTGTGGAACGCCTCGCTTCAGGTGCTGGATTTCCTTCCCGTGGAGGCTGCGGATCCGTTCACAGGGGTGATCTCGACCGGATATGGTCGGCCGCCGGGTGGCGGGCAGCCCTACCGCGCGACGATCCTGATCAGCGATCCGGCGCTTGACGCGCGGGCGCTCAATGTGGCGCTCCAGTCACAGGGCGGCCCGGTCGATGCCGCCACCGAACGCGCGGTCGAGGATGCGATCCTGAACCGCGCCCGGCAACTGCGCATCGAGTCCGGTCGGTACTGACTGCAGCGCTTTTTATCGGGTTATCCGCAGACAAGATCGCGGACCCACGCCATCTGACGGGGCAGGGCGACCGTGCGAAGGTCATAGCGTGTCCGCACAAGCGCGCGGGCGCTGTTGCCGAGCCGGGATCGCGTGTCCGCGTCGTCGAGCAGTGCGCCAACTTCGGCCACGAGCGCCGCACCGTCGAAGAAATCCACCAGCCGCCCCGTCTTGTCATGCCCGATCACCTCGCGCACGGGCGCGGTGTCGCTCGCGACGGTGGCCGCGCCGCAACTCATGGCCTCCAGCAGCGACCAGCTGAGCACGAAGGGATAGGACAGGTAGACATGTACGCGGCTGACCTTCAACAGCCGCAGGAAGCGGTCATGGGGCAGGCGGTCGAGGAAATGCACGCGCGCCCAATCCGCATCCGGGATCTGGCTGCGCACCTCGTCGATGAAGATCTGCTTCCATGTCTGCCCCTCGGGCGGGCGCCGCCCGTAGCTGACCCCGTCATCGCCGACGATCAGCACGCGGGCATGCGGCCTCTCGCGCAAGAGCTGCGGCAGCGCGCGCATGAAGACGTGATAACCGCGATAGGGTTCGAGGTTGCGATTGACGAAGGTAATCACCTCGTCGGCGCCGCTGACCTCGCCGACCCCGTCCACCAACAGTCGCGCATCGGGGTCCGGGCGGGCAACAGCCGTGTCGATGCCGTCATGGCAGATCGTGATGCGGTCGCGGAAGGGCGCCGGAAACGTGTCGGCCTGAAAGCGCGTCGGGCTGATCCCGGCATGGGCCGTGTCGAAATGCAGATGGTTGTTGAGGTTCTTCAGCCGCAGGCGCAGCGGCTCGGTCTCGGGGGACCGGCTGGCGAATTCGGGGTCGAAATCCAGATGCAGCCGGTCCGCCAGGTGATAAAGTTCGCAATACAGCCCCAGCCGTGCCTCGGGCCAGACATCCCGCAGGAAAAGCGATTCGCCCCAGCCCGGATGCGCGAGGATCAGATCCGGTACATAGCCTGTGTCGCGCAGGGCGACCGCGGCCCTGTAGCAGGCCTCGCCCCGCGTCACCTTGCTGTCGAGATCGATCAGCCACGGGTGCAAGCTCTGTCCCGCGCGCTTGGGCAAGCTGTAGGGCAGCACACGCACGCCCTGCCATGTCTGCGGCTTGGCGACCCGCAGGGTCAGCGCCACGCAGTCATGCCCCTGCCGCGCCAGACACGGGGCCAGATGTTTGAACTGTCCCGGAAAGTTCTGGTGGATGAAAAGGATGTTCATGCCCGCGCCTGTCTTGTGCTGCGTGGGCTGGCTTATAATCGCGGGTCCCGCCGGCGCAAAGCCCCGCATTTCTGTGCGCCGCCACTGGACCAGGCGGGTCTGAGCGCCTATCACCCGAGCCAACACGGGATTGAGCAAGAGGGGCGAGGCCCATGTCGCGCTATTCACCAGCCGAGATCGAAGCGAAATGGCAGGATGCTTGGGTCGAGGCGGATATCTTTCGTGCCCGCCGCGACGAAAGCCGCCCGAAATACTACGTGCTGGAAATGTTTCCCTATCCCTCGGGGCGCATCCACATGGGCCATGTGCGCAATTACACGATGGGCGACGTGGTGGCGCGCTACAAGCTGGCCACGGGGCATAACGTGCTGCACCCGATGGGCTGGGACGCCTTCGGCATGCCCGCCGAGAATGCCGCGATGGCGTCGGGCGGTCACCCCAAGGACTGGACCTACGCCAATATCGAGACGATGCGCGATCAGATGAGGCCTCTGGGCCTGTCGATCGACTGGTCGCGCGAATTTGCCACCTGCGATCCGGAATATTACGGCCAGCAACAGGCGCTGTTTCTCGATTTTCTGGAAAAGGGCCTCGTTTACCGCAAGAATGCCGTGGTCAACTGGGACCCGGTGGACATGACGGTTCTGGCCAACGAACAGGTCGAGAACGGGCGCGGCTGGCGCTCGGGCGCCGAGGTCGAGCGGCGCGAACTGACGCAATGGTTCTTCCGCATCTCCGATCATGCCGAAGACCTGCTCGACGCGCTGGACGGGCTCGACGACTGGCCGGCCAAGGTGCGCACGATGCAGCAGAACTGGATCGGCAAGTCGCGCGGGCTGCAATTTGCCTTCGGCCTCACGGATGGCCCCGAGGGCCATGACCGCGTCGAGGTCTACACGACCCGCCCCGACACGATGCTGGGCGCGTCCTTCATCGGCCTCTCGCCCGATCACCCGCTGGCGCGCCAGCTCGAGCGCGAGCGC
>JAWLGF010000119.1:0-4374 GCA_041685205.1 Roseovarius sp. | reverse complement strand
GCGCGCGCGCCCTTCTCGGCGATGGCCTTTTCGATCGCGGCGAAGCCCATGGAATCGGCGTCGCGGATCACCGGCACCACGAGGCCCTGCGGCGTGCCTGCTGCGATGCCGATATGCACGAAGTTCTTGTAGACGATCTCGGTGCCGTCGATCTCGGCGTTGACCTCGGGCACCTCCTTCAGGGCGTGGCAACAGGCCTTGGTGAAGAAGGACATGAAGCCCAGCTTGACCCCGTGCTTCTTCTCGAACTCGGTCTTGTACTCGTTGCGTAGGTCCATCACCGCGGTCATGTCCACCTCGTTATAGGTGGTCAGCATGGCGGCGGTGTTCTGGCTGTCCTTGAGGCGCTTGGCGATGGTCTGGCGCAGGCGCGTCATCTTCACGCGCTCTTCTCGGTCGGCATCCTCGGCCGGGGCGGGCGCGCGCGGCGCGGGGGCCGGCGACGGGGCCTCGGCGGTGGCAGGAGCTTGCGGTTTGCTGGCCGCCTTGCCCACATCCTCTTTCATCACGCGGCCGTCGCGCCCCGAGCCCTGCACCTGATCGCGGGTCACACCCTTTTCCGCCATCGCCTTTTTCGCCGAGGGCGCGTCCTCGACATCCTTGCCCGAGGCGGGCGCCGAGGCCGAAGCGGCGGGCGCTTCGGCGGCAGGGGCCGTGGTGGCACCTGATCCTTGCGTCATCAGCCCGAGCCTGCCCCCGGCCTGCACCGTATCGCCCTCGGCCGCCAGGATTTCCGTCAGGGTGCCGGCCGCCGGGCTCGGCACCTCGACCGACACCTTGTCAGTCTCAAGCTCGCACAGCATCTCGTCGGCGGCGACGCTGTCACCCACGGCCTTGAACCACGTGGAAACCGTGGCCTCGGACACGCTTTCGCCAAGGGTCGGGACCATGACGTCGATACTCGCGCCATCACCACCAGAGCCGTTGTCGGACTTGGGCGCGGTTCGCCCGGACGGTGCATCATCGCTCGTCCCGGCTTTGCCCGCGGATTGTGCATCGCCTTCGGTGAGCATCGCCAGCAGGGCGTCGACGCCCACGGTCTCGCCCTCGTTCGCCACGATCTCGCCCAAGGTGCCGGCCGCGGGGCTGGGCACCTCGACCGTCACCTTGTCGGTTTCCAACTCGCACAGCATCTCGTCGACCGCGACGGCATCGCCAGGTTTCTTGAACCATGTGGCCACCGTCGCCTCGGAGACGGATTCGCCAAGGGTCGGGACACGAACTTCGGTACTCATGGGGTGCTATCCTTCGATGGTCAGCGCGGCATCCACCAGCGCCTCTTGTTGTGCTTTGTGCTGCTTGGCCAGGCCCGTGGCCGGCGAGGCGGCGGCGGGTCGGCCCACATAGGAGGGGCGCTGATGCTCGGCCTTGATGCGCGTGAGGACCCATTCGAGGTTGGGCTCGATAAAGGCCCAAGCGCCCTGGTTCTTGGGCTCTTCCTGACACCAGACCATCTCGGCGCCCTTGAATCGCTCAAGCTCCTTGACCATGGACATCGCCGGGAAGGGATAGAACTGCTCGATCCGCAAAAGATACACGTCGTCGATTCCACGCGCATCGCGCTCTTCGAGCAGGTCGTAATAGACCTTGCCCGAGCACATCACGACGCGGCGGATCTTGTCATCGGGCGCAAGCTGCGTGTCGGACAGCCCGTATTGCGCATCGTCCCACAGCACCCGGTGAAAGCTCGATCCGGTGACGAATTCCTCGGTCTTGGAGACGGCCATCTTGTGGCGCAGCAGCGATTTCGGCGTCATCAGGATCAGCGGTTTGCGGAACGTGCGATGCAGTTGCCGCCGCAGGATGTGGAAGTAGTTCGCCGGGGTCGTGCAATTGGCCACGATCCAGTTGTCGCCGCCGCACATCGTCAGGAATCGCTCCAGCCGGGCCGAGGAGTGTTCGGGGCCCTGCCCTTCGTAGCCATGCGGCAGCAGGCAGACCAATCCGCTCATCCGCAGCCATTTCGATTCGCCGGAGCTGATGAACTGGTCGAACATGATCTGCGCGCCATTGGCGAAATCGCCGAACTGCGCCTCCCACAGCGTCAGCGCATTGGGTTCGGCCAGCGAATAGCCATATTCGAACCCCAGCACGGCGTATTCCGAGAGCATCGAATCGATGACCTCGTATTGCGCCTGCCCCTCGCGGATATGGTTGAGCGGCAGATACCGATCCTCGCTGTTCTGATCGACGAGGCAGGAGTGACGCTGGCTGAACGTGCCCCGCGCACTGTCCTGACCCGACAGGCGCACCGGGTAGCCCTCGAGCTGGAGCGAGCCGAAGGCGAGCGCCTCGGCGGTGGCCCAGTCGAACCCGCGGCCGGAGCGGAACATCTCGGCCTTGGCCTCGAGCAGGCGCGACACGGTCTTGTGCAGGGCGAAGTTTTCGGGCGGGGTGCTCAGGGCACGGCCGATCTCCTCGAAGGTCTCGGGCCTGATCGCCGTCTCGCCGCGCTGGTAATCCTCGTCCTTGCGGTCGAGATGCGACCAGCGGCCGTCCAGCCAGTCGGCCTTGTTGGGGCGATAGTCCTTGCCGGCCTCGAACTCGTCGGCGAGATGCGACTGAAAGGCGGCCTTCATGTCGTCGATCTCGCCCTCGGGGATCAGCCCATCGCGCACCAGCCGTTCGGTATAAAGCGCCAGCGTGGTCTTCTGCTGCTTGATCTTCTTGTACATCAGGGGGTTGGTGAACATCGGCTCATCCCCCTCGTTATGGCCGAAGCGACGATAGCAGATCACGTCGATCACCACGTCCTTGTGGAATTTCTGACGGTATTCGGTGGCCACCTTGGCGGCATGCACGACCGCCTCGGGATCGTCGCCGTTGACGTGAAAGATCGGCGCCTCGACCATCAACGCGATATCGGTGGGATAGGGCGACGAGCGCGAGAAATGTGGCGCGGTGGTGAACCCGATCTGGTTGTTGACCACGATATGAATGGTGCCGCCCGTACGATGCCCCTTCAGCCCCGACAGGCCGAAACATTCGGCCACCACGCCCTGCCCGGCAAAGGCCGCGTCACCATGCAGGAGCACGGGCAGAACCTTGGTGCGGTCGGGATCCTTTTTCTGATCCTGCTTGGCGCGGGCCTTGCCGATAACCACCGGGTTGACGGCCTCGAGGTGGCTGGGGTTGGCGGTCAAAGACAGGTGCACGGTATTGCCGTCGAACTCGCGGTCGGAACTGGCCCCGAGATGGTATTTCACGTCGCCCGAGCCGTCGACCTCGTCGGGCTTGAAGCTGCCGCCCTGGAATTCGTGGAAGATCGCACGGTAAGGCTTGCCCATCACGTTGGCCAGCACCGACAGCCGGCCCCGGTGCGGCATGCCGATGACAATCTCCTCGACCCCGAGGCTGCCGCCGCGCTTGATGATCTGCTCCATCGCGGGGACCACGCTTTCACCGCCATCGAGGCCAAAGCGTTTTGTTCCCATGTACTTCACATGAAGGTATTTCTCGAACCCCTCGGCCTCGACCATCTTGTTAAGGATCGCCTTGCGGCCGTTGCGGGTAAAACTGATTTCCTTGTCGTAGCCCTCGATCCGTTCCTTCAGCCAGCCGGCCTGCTCCGGGTCCGAGATGTGCATGTATTGCAGCGCGAACGTGCCGCAATACGTACGCTTGACGATCGCGAGGATCTCGCGCAGCGACGCGATCTCGAGCCCCAGCACATTGTCGATGAAGATCGGGCGATCCATGTCGGTTTCGGTGAACCCGTAGGATTTCGGGTCAAGCTCGGGGCGCGCGCCGTGATCGCGCAGGCCCAGCGGATCGAGTTCCGCCACCAGGTGCCCGCGGATGCGGTAGGCACGGATCAGCATCAGCGCCCGCACGGAATCCAGCACGGCCCGCTTCACGTCCTCGTCGGTCAGGCTGACCCCTTTTTCCGAGGCCTTGGCAGAGATCTTCTTGCCCGCATCCTTGATCTCTGGGTCGGCGGCCCATTCGCCGGTCAGCGCCGCGGTGACCTCGTCATTTGGCATGACCGGCCAGTCGCTGCGCGCCCAGGACGGCCCTGCGGCCTCGCGCCTCACATCCTCATCGCCATCGCCCAGCTGGTCGAAGAACCGCTGCCACGCCTCGTCCACGGCACCGGGATCGGTCGCGTAACGCGCGTAAAGCTGTTCGAGATATTCCGCGTTCGCGCCTTGCATGAAACTGGAGGCGTGGAACTGGTCGTTGGCGGATTGGTCGGTCATTGTGATACCTCGGTCGCGAGATGAACCTTGTGTGGTGGCCGGGCCGGGGGTATCCCGGCCCGGCAAAGCCTGTCAGCCGATGGCCTTGAGCACGGCCTCGCCGAGGCCGGCGGGGCTGTCGGCGACGGTGATGCCGGCGGATTTCATGGCCTCGATCTTGTCGTCGGCGCCGCCC
>JAWLGF010000047.1:0-18108 GCA_041685205.1 Roseovarius sp. | reverse complement strand
CATCCCCGCGCCCGGCGGCGGGTCGCGCAAGTTCTGCGACCGCATGAACGCCTTCGCCCAAAAAGAGGGCCTGCCGGGGATGGGCTATATCTTCTGGCGGAGGGTTGAATTGGGGGATGTGTCGAAGTTCGATCCTGAAGATGAGACTTGGAAGCAAGCACGCGCGCAAACACTCAATGACTTGCAGGCGAAAGGCCAACTAGAAGATGGCGGTTTTCAAACGCGCAACTATGTAATCGAAGCTGCCGGTCCGCTTGCAAAAAATATCGGCTTCGAAAGAGCCGAGAGCATACGGTTAGAACTCGGTCTCAAAGAGGGTGATGCCGCGTTCTTCCTCGGCGGCAAGCCAAGCGCGTTCGAGCGCGTGGCCGCGAAGGCGCGGGACGTGATCGGCGAAGAGCTGGCGCTGACCGAGCAGAACCGCTTCGCCTTTGCCTGGATCGTCGATTTCCCGATGTATGAGGCCGACGAGACCACCGGACGCGTCGATTTCAGCCACAACCCGTTCTCGATGCCGCAGGGGGGCATGGAGGCGCTCGACGGCGATCCGCTGGAGGTTCTGGGGTTCCAGTACGACCTGTCGTGCAACGGCTACGAGATCCTGTCGGGTGCCATCCGCAACCACAAGCCCGAGATCATGTTCCGCGCGTTCGCGCTTGCGGGCTATGACGAGGCCGAGGTGCGCAAGCGCTTTGGCGGCATGGTGAATGCGTTCCAATACGGCGCGCCCCCGCATGGCGGTTGCGCGGCGGGGATCGACCGGATCGTGATGCTGCTGGCGGGCACGTCGAACATCCGCGAGGTCATCATGTTCCCGATGAACCAGCGCGCCGAGGATCTGATGATGAACGCACCGTCGGATCCCACCAGCGATCAGTTGATGGAGCTTGGCCTGCGCGTGATCCCGCAGGAGTGAGCGAACGCGTGGACCCGGGGCGGTGCCGGCTGCGCAAGGCGTTGAACGGAACTTTGAGGCAGCAGTGCCATCGCCTGTCCGGGGGGCGGACATGCGATGGCGCTGCGGCCTGCGGCCGCGTCTCGTGCCCGGAGCGTAGCCCTCAACGCCCCTTTCCGGCCGAACCTGCGCACGACATCCCGACCGTTCAAAGCGCCATGCGCGCCGCAAGCCGCGTCTCGATCAGGCCCAGAACCCGCGCGATCCCCGCCTCGGCGGCGTGGCCGTCCAGCCCTGCAACGGCCTGTGCCAGGATGTCGTCACCCGCCGTTCGCGCCACGCCCCCGAGAAACTGCGCAAGGTACTGTCGCGTGCCCGCCTCGGGCCCGTCCGACAGCAGCGCCTGCGCATGTTCCAGATCGTCGCGGTACGCCAGCGGATCGGGCACGATCACCTCTTCGTTGAGCGCATACGGCCCGCGCGGGCCATGCTCTGGGGGCAGGTGGCGCAGCATCTCCTGCTGGAAAATGCCGAGGCTTTCGATCGGTTTGGCGAGAAACCCGTCCGCGCCGACCTCCATCGCCGTTGCCCGCGCCGCCGTGTCACCGCTACAGGCGAGGATCACCCCGACCCGTGGTGCCGCCTGATCAAGCTCGGCGATCAGGTCGAGACCCGACCCGTCCGGAAGACCCGGATCGACTATGACCACCGAGGGGCGATAGACCCGCAAGTGGCGGGCGGCCGAACCGAGGCAGTCCGCCCGCCGCATGCGTGCGCCGCTGCGCAGGCACATCAGGCGCAGCGCCTCGGAGGCGTAGCGGCTGTCTTCGACCACCAGAACGGTCAGCCCCAGAAGCGGACGTTGCCGGCTGCGGCCCGGGTACGGGGCAAGGCGGTCCAGATCGGTCATCATGTCGGTCCTTTTGTCATGTCCTGCGACTCAGGATCATATTTTTTGGTGAACGCGAGGTTAATGTGGGGGCGACATTTCGGCCTCGTGGCTTGTCAGCACGCCCCGGCGCCCCCATAACAGGGCAAGCGCAGCAAAGGAGGGCCTCCATGATCGGACGTCTGAACCACGTGGCCATCGCGGTGCCGGATCTCGACGCCGCCGCCGCGCAGTATCGCGGTACGCTTGGCGCGACAGTCGGCGCGCCGCAGGACGAACCCGATCACGGGGTCACGGTGGTCTTCATCGAGCTTCCCAACACCAAGATCGAGCTGCTTTACCCTCTCGGGGATCAAAGCCCGATCCGCGGCTTTCTCGACAAGAACCCGGCCGGCGGCATCCATCACATCTGTTACGAGGTCGATGATATCCACGCCGCGCGGGATCAGTTGTCGCAGAATGGCGCGCGGGTGCTCGGCGATGGCACGCCGAAGATCGGCGCGCATGGCAAGCCTGTGCTCTTCCTGCATCCCAAGGATTTCAACGGCTGCCTTGTCGAGCTGGAGGAGGTCTGATGGGGGTGACGACCGGCCTTGTCCTTTACGCGGTGCTCTGGTTCATGACGTTCTTCGTGGTGCTGCCGATCCGCATCCAGACACAGGGTGATGTGGGCCGCGTGGTCCCCGGAACGCATGCCGGATCGCCCGAGCATCACCACCTCAAGAAAAAGGCCTGGATCACCACGGGCATCGCGCTTGTGTTGTGGGTCGTCATCGCCGTCACGTTGGCCTCGGGCGCGATCACGCTGCGCGATATCGACGTGTTCAACCGAATGGCGCCCGAGGCCGCGTCCGAGACCGAATAGCGTGGTAGAGATGTGTGAAAGTCGCCGCGCCCAGGATCGGCACGATCAGGTTGAGGATGGGTACAGATAGGGGCAGGGCCATCAGGATCCCGGCCATCCAGATCGTGATCCGGTGCTTGCGCCGCAGCTCCGTGGCCCCCGCGCGTCCGATCCGGCGCATCGCCGCGAGCTGAAAATACTCCATCCCCAGCAGATAGCCATTGAGCGCCACAAAGATCAGCGGTGCGAAGGGTGCGAAGATCAGGTAGAAAATCAGTGCCAGCGTATTCGCGCCGATGATCACGCCCAGAAAGTTGACCGTGTCGCGCAGCGCCTCGCCGAACGGCACGGACCGCGCCGGCGGCAGGTCCGGATAATGCCTGTCCTCGACCGCCCCGGCCACCTCGTCGAGAAACATCGAGGTGATGGCCGAGGCCACCGGGACCATCAGGAAGGCCGACAGAACGATCATCAGCAGAAGCGACGCGCCACTTACAAGGTCGCCGACCCATGTGACCTCTCCGATGAGGGGCAGCGCCGTGCTGTCGCCGAAAGCCATCTGCACGAGCCAGAGCACCCCGGTGTAAAGCGCCACCAGAAGTGCCAGCGTCAGGCCGATGCCCAGCAAAAGCACCTTGCGAAAGCGCGGATCGCCGATCTGGCCCACGGCTTTGAGGGCACAGGCGAAGATCATTCGGACATCCAGGTAACGGTCTTGGCGGGATCGGGGCGCGGACGGTCCGGCGGCGCGACGCTCTCGGTGCCGATATGGATGACGCCTGCGATACGTTCCGTCCCGGCCAGATCAAGCGCGGTCGCGGCGAAAGCCGCGTCATGGCTGGCCCAGCCGGTCAGCCAGTTCGCCCCCCACCCGGCGGCGAGGGTTGCGTTGAGTAGCCCAAGGCACACGCAGCCTGCCGAATAGCTTTGCTCGATCGCGGGGATCCTGTCCGAGGCTTTGGGGCTTTCGATCACCGCCACGGCCAGATGCGCGTCGGCGAACTGGGCTTGCTGCTTGGCGATCTCGTCTTCGCTGCGATCAAGCCGCGCGCCCACCTCCGCCACAAGGCCCGCAATCCGCTGCAGCGCGGCGCGCTCCAGCACGATCAGGCGCCACGGCTCCAGCTTGCCGTGATCGGGGACCCGCAACGCGGCCTCCAGCAGCGGCTGCAGCGCGGTGCGGTCGGGCACCGGCAGGCCGAGCGTCTTGGCCGGGCGCGAGCGGCGTGTGCGCAAGAAGTCCAGTGCGTCGGGGTTCGGGGTGGGCATCGCGGACGGTCCTTTCAGTGTCATCCGTCATCTCGACGGATCGGGCGGCCGGGTCAAGACCCAAGCCCGGGAAGCGCGTTCCGTGGCCCTTGCCGCCATCGGGAATCACGCGGCGCGAATCGCCGGGTGGGTTCCGGCGGGAGTTTGGGTATTTTTGCCAAGAAGAAACCCCGATCCGGGGTTTTGCGGTCGCGCCGAGGCGGCTATGCGCCGCAAGCCGCCCCGAGATGAGACGTCCCGCGCGCGCGGGCCAGATCGATCTGGCGCTTGCGTTCGCGGAATCGGGCCTTGTCGGCGTCACTGGTCTCATGCGCGCAGAGGTGACAGGCCGTGCCGGCCTCGTATTCGGGGTGGCTTGTATCCTCGGGGCGGATGGGCCGCCGGCAGGCATGGCACAGTATGTGTGCGCCGGGTTGCAGCCCGTGTGTCACCGACACGCGATCGTCGAAGACGAAACACTCGCCCTGCCACAGGCTGTCGTCTTCGGGGATCTCTTCGAGATAGCCCAGGATCCCGCCCTTCAGGTGATAGACCTCTTCGATCCCTTGGCCGAGCAGGTAATTGGTCGATTTCTCGCAGCGTATCCCGCCGGTGCAGAACATCGCGATCCGCTGCCCGGCAAAGCGCTGTGCGTTGGCCTCCCACCAGGCCGGGAAATCGCAGAAGCTTTCGGTTCTCGGGTCGATGGCGCCCTGAAACGTGCCGATCGCCACCTCGAAATCGTTCCGCGTATCGATCACCGTGACATCGGGTTGCCGGATGAGGCCGTTCCAGTCCGCAGGGTCCACGTAATGCCCGACGCGCGCACGCGGATCGACATCGGGTTGCCGCATCGTCACGATCTCGCGCTTCAGGCGCACTTTGAGACGTCCGAATGGGGGGGCGACGCTCTGGCTTTCATGCCAGTCGAGATCGTCGCAGCCGGGCAAGGCGCGGATATGTGCCAGCACGCGGTCGATCCCGGCGGGCGGGCCCGCGATCGTGCCGTTGATGCCTTCTGGCGCGAGCAATACTGAACCGCGCACGCCTTCGGCCTCGCACAGCATGCGAAGCGGGGCCTGCAACGCGGCGGGCTCCGGGAACCGGGTGAAATGGTAAAGGGCAGCGATACGATGCATGGAACGCGATTTACGCCGCCGTACCGCACGCCGCAAGGGGCCGCATGCGTTCTGCAATCGTGGCGCGTCCCTAGCCTGCGCCTTCGGCGATCCACAGGGCGGTTGGCACACCATCCACGCCGAAAATCTGGACCCGCACATAGCGTGGTCGCCCCGACAGAACCCAATCGGCGACATATTCCGATCCGGGCCGCAGGTAGCACGATCCCTTGATGCGCGCCCGCATGTCCGGCGCGACGAAGATCGGATCGCCCTGATCCCCTTCGTGGCGCAGGCCAAAGCGATGATAATTCGCCCGGTCCTGTTGCACGATGGCACAAAAATCGGTCAGCGGCCGGCCGTGCGAATCGCGCATGTCCTCGGCATGAAGGCCGGTGTAGTATTCGCCGATCAACTGCTCTGCCGCGGCGGGCGGGGCAAGCAGGCACACAGACAGGCAAGTGACGAGTATCCGTGTCATCGAAAAATCTCCGCGTGACCGGCTTTGGGAGAAAAGTTAAAATCCTGATGTTGCCACATGTCCGGGATACGGGCACCTGTGCAGCCTTGGCGTGGCATTGACACGCCCCATGTCGATACCTGCCCATTGAGGCAAAAGAAGGACCGAGCCATGACATCCGCGCTCATCGTGATCGACGTGCAACATGATTTCTGTCCCGGCGGCGCGCTCGCCGTGCCCGAAGGCGACAGTATCGTGCCGGGCATCAACGGTGCTATGGTCGAGTTTCCGGCCGTCATACTGACGCAGGACTGGCATCCGGCGAGGCATTCGTCCTTTGCCTCCGAGCATCCCGGAAAGGACCCGTTCGACACGGTCGAGATGCCTTACGGGCAACAGGTGTTGTGGCCCGATCACTGCATTCAGGGCAGCCATGGCGCGGCGTTTCACGATGGGCTCGACACGACGCGCGCCGATCTGATCATCCGCAAGGGGTATGACCCGGCAATCGACAGTTATTCGGCGTTTTTCGAGAACGATCACGCGACACCCACCGGGCTGCATGGCTACCTGCAGACGCGCGGGGTGACCGAGGTGACCCTGGTCGGACTGGCTACAGATTTCTGTGTCAAGTTCTCGGGTCTCGATGCTGCACGGCTCGGCTATGCGGTCACGCTGCGGCAGGATCTGGCGCGCGGGATCGATCTTGGCGGATCCCTCGGTGCGGCCATTGCGGAAATGCGCGAGGCGGGTGTGCGTCTTGTATGACGCGATCCAATCGTGACAATCCGCCAATGATTGTGTAAAAACACGCATGGCGCTTGCCCGAGAAATCAGCGACTGCCGCCAGTGCAGAGACCGCTTCGCACACACCGCGAGTGCTCATGAACCGCGCCCGGTGGTCTGGTTCGCGCCATCCGCCCGTCTTCTCATTGCCGGTCAGGCGCCCGGGATGCGGGTGCACAAGTCAGGCCGGCCTTTCGACGATCCCTCGGGTGACCGGTTGCGCGACTGGCTGGGACTGAGCCGCGCCGCGTTCTACGACACGGCGCGCGTGACGATCGTGCCCATGGCGTTCTGCTTTCCGGGCTATGACGCCAGGGGAGCGGACCTGCCGCCACCGCCGATCTGCCGCCGCACGTGGCACGCGCGGGTGATGGCGGCACTCGGAGACGTCAGGCTGCGGGTCATTATCGGGGGATATGCGCAAAAATATCATCTCGGCGTCAAGACGGGCGTGACCGAGACCGTGGCGGGGTGGCGTGCGCGGGCCCCGTCGGTTTTCGCCTTGCCGCACCCGTCATGGCGCAATACCGCGTGGCTGCGCAGGAATCCGTGGTTCGAGGCCGAGGTGATCCCGGAATTGCGCGCGCAGGTTCAGAAGGTCATGGATGATGGGTGACACACGGCTTGACACGGCGCATGCCGCGATGGAGGCCACGCCCGACGACGCGAAGGTGCGGTTGCGGTTCTACGAGACGCTGGCGGCCAGCGAGCTTTACCTGATGCTCCGGGCCGAGGCGCAGGGCGACCAGATCGATCCCGAGGTGTTCGATCTCGGTGGTCAGGCATATGTCCTAGTCTTCGATCGTGAGGACCGGCTGGCGCAGTTCGCCGGCCGTGCCGTGCCCTATGCCGCGCTGACCGGGCGCAGCATTGCGATCGTGCTCGGGGGGCAGGGGATCGGGCTGGGTGTCAATCTCGACGTGGCGCCCTCGGCAATCCTGCTGCCCCCCGAGGCCGTGGCGTGGCTGGCAGAGACACTGGCCGGCGCGCCGTCGGAAATCGAGGCGAAGCCGGACAGCTTCCGTGCGCCCAAGGGGTTGCCGGACACGTTCCTCACGGCGCTCGATGCGCGGCTCGCGACGATGGCGGGGCTGGCGCGCCTCGCCTATCTGGTCGGCGTGACCTACGACACCGGCGCGCAGGGACATCTGCTGGGATTTGTCGGGGCCGAGCCGGACGCGCAGGGCGCATTGGCGCGGGCGGTGTCCGAAGTGCTGGCCTTTTCCGGGCTGGAGGCTGCCGCGCTTGACGTGGCGTTCTTCGAGGCCGCCGATCCGGTTGCTGCGCGGCTGGCAAGCTGCGGGCTGCGGTTCGATCTGCCGGATCCGCCGCAGCGGGCGCCTCGTCCCGCGCCCGGCAGCGACCCCGACAAACCGCCGAAGCTGCGCTAACCCGCGCCTCAATAGCCGTGGGCGCGATCCACCAAGTGCAGGAACGGCTCGCCCGCCTCGCCGCGGCGGATGTTCTCGGCGATCACCTGCGCGGCCGTGTCGGGGCGTGTCTCCGAGGCGATATGCGGTGTCACGGTGACGCGCGGATGCGCCCAGAACGGGTGCTCGGGGGGCAAGGGCTCCTGGCGGAAGACATCCAGCGTTGCATGTGCCACATGGCCCCGGTCCAGCGCGGCGATCAGCGCCGCGTCGTCGATCAGAGGCCCGCGCCCGGGATTCACGATCATCGCGCCCTCGGGCAGCAGCGACAGCCTAGTCGCATTCAGCAGGGTCTCGGTCTCGTCGGTGAGCGGCAGAAGAAGCACCAGGATGTCGGCCGTCCGCAGCGCCTTGTCCAGCCCGTCCTCGCCCGACAGGCAGGTGATGCCGGGGATGTCCTTCGGTCGCCGGCTCCACCCGGTCACCGGGAACCCCAGATGCACCAGCGTCTGCGCGCAGGCCTGCCCGAGCGCGCCAAGACCCAGCATCGTCACCCGCCGCCCCGATGCCAGAGGCGGGGCTTCGGCGCGCCACACGCCGTCCTGCCCCAGGATGTGGCGATCCATGCCAAGGTGATGGCGCAGCACATGGCCCGTGACCCATTCCACCATGCCCTGCGTCAGCCCGTGATCGACCATCCGCGCCAGCGGAATGTTCAGCGTCGGATTGCCGACGATGTTCTCGACCCCGGCCCACAGGTTCAGCACGGCCTTGGCGCGGGTATAGGGCGTGAAATCCTGCACCTCGCTGTCAGGGGCATAGATGATGTAATCGACCTCTGCGGGCGGCGCAGACGTGGTGATGTGCGCATCGACCCCGGCCCCGGAAAGCGCCTGCTTGAGCGGGGTCTCGTAGATGCGCCAGTGATCCGGGCGCGCGGCGAAAAGGACATTGACGGTCATGGTCTACCTCGGTCTGTGGATGTTCGCGCTCTGGACAAGGCCGAAGCCGATCATCAGGATCAGCATGGCGGACCCGCCGTAGCTGACCAGTGGAAGGGGGACGCCCACCACCGGCATCAATCCCGTGACCATCGCCATGTTGACCGCGAAGAAAAGAAAGAACGTCAGACCGATACCAAGGATCAGCAACGAGGAAAACCGGTCGCGATTGGCAAGGGCCGCGAGAATGCAGAACACGAGGATCAGGGCATAGAGGCCGAGGATCGAAATGCCACCGATGAACCCGAATTCCTCGGCCAGCGTCACGAAGATAAAATCGGTGTGCTTTTCGGGCAGGAAGTTCAGCCGCGATTGCGTGCCTTGCATGAAACCGCGCCCGGTCCAGCCGCCCGACCCGAGGGCGATCTTCGACTGGGTGATGTGATAGCCCGCGCCAAGAGGATCGTTCACGGGATCGAGAAAGGTGTCGATCCGGCGGAACTGGTAGTTTTCCAGGAGCTGCCACTCGGTGCCTCGGCTTTGAAACACGACGGTCACCAGCGTCGCGGCCCCCGCGATCACCACCGCGAAATAGGCCCAGTGCACACCAGCCACGAACATCAGCATCCCCCCCGCCAGCAAGAGCAGGATCGACGTGCCGAGATCGGGCTGGCGCAGGACGATTGCCACGGGCGCCAGGATGAACGCTACCGGGACAAACACCCAGAGCGGGCGCGACACCCGCGAGACCGGCAGCCAGTCGTAATAGGCCGCCATCACCATCACCAGCGTGATCTTGACCAGCTCCGAGGGTTGCAACCGGAACCCGCCAAAGGCGAGCCAGCGCTGCGCGCCCTTGCCCTCGACCCCGACGAACATTACCGCGACCAGCAGGGCGATCGAAAGCAGATAGGCCAGTAGCGAGACATTGCGCCAGAACCATGTCGGCACCATGGCGATCGCGAACATCAGCACAAGACCAAGCGCGAACCGTTTCATCTGCGGCTCTGTCCAGATCGCGGCATTGCCGCCGGCCACCGAGTAGAGCATCAGGAACCCGATACCGGCGACCGTGGTCAGCAACACGACGAGCGGCCAGTCGAGATAGAGGACCTTCCTCAGCCCGGCCGGTGTCGTCTTGACGGTATGTTCAAGATAGCTCATGCGCGATCGCTCTTGACGCGGACAGGGCGCGTGCGTTCGCGCTGCAACTCTTCCTGCTGGGCGCGGATTCGGGGTCGGTCCGCCTCCGGATAGGCGCTCAGTGGCGGATCCCCGTCGTAAAGCGCCTGCAAGGTGACATCGCGCCCGATCGGCGCCGCCGCGGTCGAGCCGCCGCCGCCATGTTCGACCACGACCGCCACGGCATATTTCGGCGTCTCATACGGCGCAAAATCGACGAAAAGGGCATGGTCGCGCCGCGTGCGCGGCAGGTCCTCGTTCCGGAAGACCCCGGTGACGCGCTCTTCCGAAGAGATGTTGCGCACCTGGCTGGTGCCGGTTTTTCCGGCCATCCGCAACGACTCCTCGACGATCCGGCTGCCATAGGCCGTGCCGCGATTGCTGTTGCAGACGGCAAGCATCGCACGTCGCACCTCGCGCAAGTGGTTCTCGTTCAGGTCCAGATCTTCGCCGCGCCCGGTCGGCTGCTCGACCCCGTCGATGGATTTCACGAGGCGCGGCATGACCTTCCGCGAGGTGGCCAGCCGCGCCGTCATCACCGCCAACTGCAGCGGCGAGGAAAGAACGAACCCCTGTCCGATGGAGGCGTTGATGCTGTCCCCGATGCGCCAAGCCTCGCCTCGGTTGGTCTGCTTCCATTCGCGGGTCGGCGCAAGCCCGCGCGCGATGCTGGACATCGGCAGGTCGAATTCGGTGCCGAGGCCAAGACGTCTGGCCATGGACGAGATATTCTCGATCCCGGTGCGCTGTGCAAGCTCGTAGAAATAGACGTCGCAGCTTTCGCGCAGGGCGCGGTGCAGATCCATGTTTCCATGCCCGCCGCGTTTCCAGCAGTGAAAGCGGCGACCACTGACATCCTTGTGGCCCGGACAATACACCGTCTCGGCAAAGTCGACCTCGCCGATTTCGAGCGCGGCGAGGGCCGTCACCATCTTGAATGTGGATCCTGGCGGGTAGGTGCCTTGCACCGCCTTGTTGGGCAGCGGTCGGTAAGGATCCTCCAGCAGCGCGCGGTAATCGGCCGAGGAGATACCGCGCACGAACATGTTGGGATCATAGCTTGGCGATGAGGCGCTGACCAGAATATCACCGTTGTCGCAGTCGATCATCACCACCGCCGCGCTCAGATCCTTGAGGCGGGCATGGGTGTAGGTCTGCAGCATGTTGTCAAGGGTCAGTTGCAGGTCCGTCCCCGGCTCTCCCTCTTGCCGATCAAGCTCGCGCATGACACGGCCGGCGGCGTTGACCTCGACCCGGCGGTTGCCGGCCGATCCGCGCAGGATTTCCTCTTGCAAGGCTTCGAGGCCAAGCTTGCCGATCTGGAACCGCGGCAGGCGCAACAGCGCCTCGGGCGCGTTGAGCTTTTCGATATCTTCTTTGTTTGGCGTGCCGACATAGCCGACCACATGCGCATAATCGCCAAGCCGCGGGTAATGCCGCGACAGACCGACCTCTGGGATGATGCCGGGCAGGGCGGGGGCGTTCACGGCCACCCGGCTGATCGTCTCCCAGCTGACGCGATCGGCGATGGTCACGGCCGTATCGGCGCGCAGTTCGCGCAGGTCGCGCCGCGCCCTCTCAAGCGCCCCCTCGTCCAGATCCATGAGGTCGGAAAGACGGGTGATGACGGCGTCGACATCACCGGCCTGTTCGCGGATCATGGTGATACGGTAGCTGGGAACATTTTCCGCGATGACTCGTCCGTTCCGGTCGAAGATGCGTCCGCGCGCCGGGGCCAGAAGCTGGATGTTGATACGGTTTTCATCGGCCAGAAGGCGGAATTGATCGGCCTGATCCACCTGCAAATGACGCATTCGAAGGGCCAGCGCTGTCATCACCCCGGCCTGCACCCCGCCCAGGATCAGCCCGCGCCGGGTGATCAGGCGCTGGCTGTCTGCGATATCGCGCGGCGGACGGCTCATGTCCGGCCTCGCGCCGCATCGAGATCACCGGGCGCGCGCTTGCGCACGCGCAGCACAGCGTGCGTGACCAGCACCACCACCGGGTAGACCAGCAGGGTTGCGGCCAAATGGATGAGACTCAGCCCGAGCGGCGCCTGATCGATCGCGAATAGTGTCAGGATGACGCGGTAGATCAGCGTCATGACCACCAGCGTGCTGCTGACCGCCGCCCATTCCGACAGGAATGTGAGGTCGCGCAAGGCCGGCGCGCGGTTGCGCAGCGTCTCGACCCCGATCACGGTGATCGCGGCCCACAGCCCAGGCGGGCGCTGAAGCAAAAGGTCAATGCCAAGCGCGAGCACCGCGACCAGAAGAATCGGTACGTAATCGGGGCGCCGCGTGGCAAAGGCGAATGTCAGCGCCAGAAAGAGATCCGGACCGGCCCAGCCCGACGGAACCGTGCTGATCGGCAGCAGATGCGCAAAGACGATCCCGACGCTCAGCGTCGCGTAAAGCGCGCGCATCAGCCAGGATAGGGGCAGGCGCGTGTCACTCATCTCCGGCCCTCGCGGCGTTCGCCTGATCCGCAGCCCGTGCGCCCGCGCCTGCCGACGGTCCTATCAGTCCGCCGGGATCGTCTATCCTGTCTTTGCGGTAGCTGCGCAGCACGCGCAGGAATTCCAGCCTTTCGTCATCCGCGGCGATGCGCACGCGCATCCGTCCGCCGCGATCTTCGATCACCTGACCGACCAGAAGGCCTGCGGGAAACACCCCGCCATCGCCCGAGGTCAGGATCCGGTCACCCGGTCGCACCTCGTCCGGGGATTCGATGAAATCCAGCAAGGGATTCGGGGAATTGTCCCCGATCACCAGCGCCCTTTGCCCCGAGGGCTGGGTAGTCACCGGGATGCGGCTCGATGTGTCGGTCAGCAGCAGAACCCGCGCGGTGTCGTCACCGACCCCCGAGATGCGCCCGACAAGGCCAAGCCCGTCCATCGCCGCCCAGCCATCCTTGATGCCGTCGCGCGACCCCACGTTGATCAGCACCGACTGCCGGAACGGCGAGCCGCTATCGGCCATGACCACGCCTGTCACATAGGTCAGCCGCGGGTCGAGCTGGACGTTGTTGAGATCGAGCAGACGGGCGTTCTCCTGCTCCAGTTGAAGCGCGGCTTCTTTCCATGCCTTCATCTGCTGCAATTCGCGGCGCAGATCCTGGTTCTGCTGGTGCATGCGCTGATAACTCTGGAAATCCCGCACGATATTGACCGCGCCGTTGACCGGCGCCATGGCCCAGTCGAACGAGGGCACGATTGCGTCCACCACCTGCGCGCGAAACCGCTCGACGCGCGGGCTGTCGATTCGCCAGAACAGGAACAGCCCCAGCAGGCAAAGCACGAGTATTCCCAGAAGCAGGCGCTTGAATGGACCCTTGAAATCTTCACTCTGTCCGCGATCGCGTGCCACAGGCCCCTCATTTTACCTCAGATGGTGGGCGCGTCAGCTTTCGTAGTCAATGGCATGGCGCAGCTGCTTTTCGAATTCGAGCGTCTTGCCGGTGCCGAGCGCCACGCAGTGCAGGCTGTTATCGGCGATCGACACGGCCAGCCCCGTCTGCTCGCGCAGCGCCAGATCGAGATCGCCGAGCAGTGCCCCGCCACCGGTCAGCATCACGCCGCGATCCACGATGTCGGCGGCCAGATCGGGCGGCGTGGCCTCCAGCGCGGTCATCACCGCCTCGGTGATCTGCTGCACGGTCTCGGCGAGCGCCTCGGCCACCTGAGCCTGGCTGATCTCGGTTTCCTTCGGGACACCGTTCAACAGGTCGCGGCCGCGCACGTGAATGGACGTCCCGCGCCCGTCATCGGGCATGCGTGCCGTGCCGATGGTGGTCTTGATCCGTTCGGCCGTGGCCTCGCCGATCAGCAGGTTCTGCTGGCGGCGCAGGTAGTTGATGATCGCCTCGTCCATCCGGTCGCCGCCCACCCGAACCGACCGCGCGTAGACGATGTCGCCAAGGCTCAAAACCGCCACCTCGCTGGTGCCGCCGCCGATATCCACGACCATGTTGCCGGTCGGGTCGGTGATCGGCATGCCCGCGCCGATGGCCGCGGCAATCGGCTCGGCGATCAGCCCGGCGCGCCGCGCCCCCGCCGAAAGCACGGATTGCCGGATCGCGCGCTTTTCCACCGGGGTTGCGCCGTGCGGGACGCAGACGATGATCTTCGGCTTGGAAAAGGTCGAACGCTTGGCCACCTTGCGGATGAAATGCTTGATCATCGCCTCGGCGGTGTCGAAATCGGCGATCACCCCCTCGCGCATCGGGCGGATCGCCTCGATGCTGCCCGGCGTGCGGCCCAGCATGAGCTTGGCATCCTCGCCGACGGCAAGCACCTTCTTCACCCCGTCCTTCACGTGATAGGCCACGACCGAAGGCTCGTTGAGGATGATTCCGCGCCCCTTGACGTAGACCAGCGTGTTCGCCGTCCCCAGATCGATCGCCATATCGGAGGAAAAAAGACTGGGGATCTTGTCAAACATCGCCATTCACGGATTCGTCCTGTCGCCTGTTGATACTATCCCCCGCGACTCACGGCCCGGAGGCTGCCCGCCGTTATAGGTGCCGGTCGGCACCGGCGAAAGGGGCTGTTTCGACCCCGTCAGCACCAAAATGCCGGCTTCGGATCATCACGGACCCGGATCACCCGTTGAGATGATCGAGCCGCGCCCGAACCGACAGACCATGCGCTTCGAGGCTTTCCGAGTGCGCGAGGGTCTCGGCGGCCGGTCCAATGGCGCGCAGGGCCTCGGGTGTCATCCTGGCCAGCGTGGTGCGCTTGAGGAAATTCATCACCGACAGCCCGGACGAAAAGCGCGCCGACCGCGCTGTCGGCAGCACATGATTCGGCCCGCCGACGTAATCGCCGATCGCCTCGGGCGTCCAGGCCCCCAGAAAGATCGCCCCTGCATGGGTGATTGCGGCCGAGAGCGCCTCAGGATCCTCAACGCAAAGTTCCAGATGCTCGGGCGCGATCCGGTTCGACAGAGCGGCTGCCGTGTCGAGATCGGGGACGGTGATGATCGCGCCGAAATCGCGCCAGCTCGCAGCCGCGATGTCGCGGCGTTGCAGCGTTTCCAGATGGCGTTCGATCGCGGCGCCCACATCGGAGGCAAGCTGTGCGTCATCGGTAATCAGCACGGCCTGCGCGCTTGCGTCATGTTCGGCCTGGCTCAGCATGTCGAGCGCGATCCAATCGGGGTTCTGGCCCCGGTCCGCGATGACGAGGATCTCGGACGGCCCCGCGATCATGTCGATCCCGACATGTCCGAAGACCCGGCGCTTGGCGGCGGCGACAAAGGCATTGCCGGGCCCGGTGATCATGTCCACCGGCGGGATCGTCTCGGTGCCATAGGCGATCGCCGCGATCGCCTGCGCACCGCCGATGCGGTAGATCTCGTCGACGCCCGCGAGCCGTGCCGCCAGAAGCACCAGCGGATTGGCCTTGCCGTCGGGGGTGGGGACCGTGATCGCCAGCCGTTCCACGCCGGCCACCTTGGCGGGGATCGCGTTCATCAGAACCGAGGACGGGTAAGAGGCCAATCCGCCCGGCACGTACAGCCCCGCGGCGCCTACCGGTCGCCATCGCCAGCCCAGCATCGCGCCGCTCTGCTCGGTCCAACTGGCATCCTCCGGGATCTGCCGCGCGTGATAGTCGCGAATGCGCTCGGCGGCGAGTTCCAGTGCGCTGCGCTCGACATCGGGCACCTGCGCCACCAGCGCGTCCAGGTCTTCCGTAGAGAAGCGCAGAGTTTCGGGTGTCAGGTCCAGCCGGTCGAATTTCGAGGTCATCTCGATCACCGCCGCATCCCCACGCTGGCGCACATCGGCGATGATCCCCGCCACGATGTCGTCGACGTCATGCCTGTCCTCGCGCTTGGCGCTCAGCAAAGCCCTGAAGGCGGTTTCGAAATCGGGCGATGTTGCGTCGAGTGTCACGGGCATGGCGGCTCCTTTCGCCGGGACATAGCGGGGGTGCGGTATCGCCTCAAGCCCCGGGGTTCTTCTTGGCAAAAATACCCAAAAGGACCGGGACCGGCCGCGTGCGCGTCAGATGTCGTGGCGCGGCACCTTGCCCGAGGCCGCATTGTAGGGGCGCGTCACATCCTTCAGAGTGACCTCCAGCGCCTCGATCTCAAGCCGGATCGCGCCGTCGCCGGCCAGCGTCAGCAAAAGATGGCCCGCGCCGTCGCCGGCCGGTTCGAACCCAACCGAAAGAAGCGACAGGACAGTGTCCGCGTCGCCGCGGTCTATGCCCTGGCTTGCCACACGCAGGACGTTATCGACGACCAGCAGCGACTGGACCCGCTCCGGTGCGTGGCTCGGACGGGCCCGATCCTCCCAGCGGAAGCGGTTGAGCAGCAGCGCAAAGCGCCTCTGGCCTGCACGCCACGTCATCTCGGTGATCGGAAAGACGGCGTCCTGCGCAAGGCTGGAGATCACCTGGAGATCTTCCACGTCCAGCGCCCCGAGATAGAGCGGCCCCTCGCGCCCGTCCTCGAAACTCGCGTCGTCTGTCATTGGCCGCTGATCCTCTCGATCCTTGCACCGACATTGCGCAGCTTTTCCTCGACGCTCTCGTAGCCGCGGTCGAGGTGGTAGACCCGGTGGACCGTGGTCTCGCCCTCGGCGGCCAAACCGGCAAGGATCAGCGACACCGAGGCGCGCAGATCGGTCGCCATCACCGGCGCGCCCTTCAGGCGCTCGACACCGGTCACCGTCGCGGTGCCGCCCTGCACGTCGATCTGCGCGCCCATGCGCATGAGTTCCGGCGCATGCATGAAGCGGTTCTCGAAAATGCGTTCCTCCAGAACCGAGCTGCCGCGCGCCGTGCACATCAGGGCCATCATCTGTGCCTGCAGGTCGGTGGGAAAGCCCGGAAACGGCGCGGTCACCACATCGACGGCGCGCACCGGCCCGTCACCGCGCGTAACCTTCAACCCGTCGGCGGTTTCCTCCACCGCGATGCCCGCCCTTTCCAGAGTTTCGCAAAACGTCTGCACCAGATCGATCCGTCCGCCGAGGCATTCCACCGCGCCGCCGCAGATCGCCGGCGCGATCATGTATGTGCCAAGCTCGATCCGGTCGGGCACCACCGCATGCGTCGCCCCGCCCAGCCGCTCGACACCCTGAACGGTGATCGTTCCGGTGCCTTCGCCCTCGATCTGCGCGCCCATCTTGCGCAGACATTGCGCGAGATCGACGATTTCGGGCTCGCGCGCCACGTTCTCCAGCACGGTCGTGCCCTTGGCCAGCGTCGCTGCCATCAGCGCGTTCTCCGTCGCCCCGACCGAGACCACCGGGAACTCGAACGTGCCGCCGCGCAGCCCGCCGGGCGCCCTCGCGTGGACATACCCGTCGCGCAGGTCCAGCTCGGCGCCCATGGCCTCGAGCGCGCGCAGATGCAGATCGACGGGGCGCGCGCCGATGGCACAACCGCCGGGCAGCGACACGATCGCATGCCCGTCGCGCGCCAGCATCGGCCCGAGCACGAGGATCGAGGCGCGCATCTTGCGCACGATGTCATACTCGGCCACATGCGTGTCGAGCGCATGCGACGACAGCGCCAGAACCTTGCCGCCTTGCATCCACGCGACTTCGGCACCGAGCGATTGCAGCAGCGTGCCCATCATCGCGATATCCGACAGGCGCGGCGCGTTGGTCAGAGTCAGCGGCTCCTCGCTGAGAAGCGTCGCCGGCATGAGCGTAAGGCAGGCATTCTTGGCCCCGGCAATCGGGATCTGCCCGTGCAGGGGGCCGTTGCCGGTGACGAGGATCGAATCCATCCGGGTTATTCCTTGTTCGTGTCTTTTGTGCCGTTGGACCCGGCCGAGCGATCGGAATCCGGCTCGCAGCGCCCACGCATTTGCGCCTTGCGCCGCGCAAGATTGGCTTTCAATGCGGATTTGAGCCTGTCCTCACGGCCCTGGCGATTGCCGGGACGCGCGGCCGGTGTCGTTTTTCTGTCCATCGGACGTGTCTTACACGAGCCGTGAAAAACCGTCCAGTTCCCCCTTGCACGCGCTTTGTTTAGTGTCTACCCACCACGCCGGACGCGCTGCTGTAGCTCAGAGGTAGAGCACTCCCTTGGTAAGGGAGAGGTCGAGAGTTCGATTCTCTCCAGCAGCACCATCTTGCTTTGTTGACCTGAAATGCCACCTAAAGCCTTGAATGGAAAGGAAATTTCGGGAGTTCCATACCCCTCATTTCGGCAGTACCGAAGCGGCTCCGCTAAAGTTAATCGAAGCACTATTTGGCGCATAGCATAGCAGCAATTTTCGTATATTTTCCAAGGGCTTGACAGGAATTTGAGGGATAGTTCAATACATTCCTCCAGCCGCCCCTTCGGTGGCAGTGCTCCAGAGACCTTTTCGTTCAGCACAATCTTCTCACGCTCTAGCTTCGCAAGACGCGTT
>JAWLGF010000046.1:0-18280 GCA_041685205.1 Roseovarius sp. | reverse complement strand
GGTCGAGCAGATGGGCAATGCGCAGCGCGTCGATGCGGTGCGGATCGATCCGGAAAGCTATCGTCCGATCCTGGTCGAGGACGCGCCCGCCCGGCTGCGTCCCTTCGTGGCGCCCACCCCGGTGACCCCGCTGTTTCTGGATCTGCCGCTGATCACGGGCGAGGAGGTGCCGCATGCGCCGCATGTCGCGATCACCGCCGAGCCGTGGCCGGGAACTGCGGCGATCTACAGCTCTGACGAGAACGCGAATTACCGGCTGAACACGCTGATCGCGGCGCGCAGCACGGTGGGGCTGACAGAGTCGCCGCTGTTTCCGGCGCGCAGCGGGCTGGTGGATCGCGGCGACGGGCTGTTCGTCAAGATGCGGTTCGGCACGCTGGAAAACGTGAGCGAGGCCGCGTTCCTGAACGGTGCCAACCTGTGCGCGATCGGCGACGGCACGCCCGGCGAGTGGGAGCTGTTCCAGTTTCGCGACGCCGAACTGGTCGCCCCGGACACTTACATCCTGCGCCACCGGTTGCGCGGGCAGTTGGGTACCGAAGGCGCAGGAGCCACGGCATGGCCTGTGGGCTCGATCCTCGTGCGGCTCGACGGCGTGCCGCAACAGATCGAGCTGGCCGAGGCGCAGCGTGGACAGGCGCAGAACTACCGGATCGGTCCCGGCGGACGCCCGGTCGATGACCCGGCTTACCGGCACGCAGTCATTGCCTTCGACGGGCTGGGCCTGCGCCCCTATGCGCCGGTTCACCTGCGTGTGGCCGCGGAAGGTGGCGACCTGCGGATCACTTGGATACGGCGCACCCGGATCGGCGGCGATCGCTGGGACACGCCCGACGTGCCGCTTTCTGAGGAAACTGAGCGCTATCTGGTCCGGGTCAGCCGGGGTGCGCAAGTTCTGCGCGAAGAGATCGTCGGCAGCCCGGACTGGATATATGCCGCTGCAGCGCGCACCGCGGACGGGCCGGACAGCGGCAAGCGGATCGAGGTGGCGCAGATCTCGGCGGCGTTCGGGCCGGGCATTGTCGCCGTGCAGGATCTCTGAGCCTGACCCGGCTGTGCCCGATCAAATGAAAAACGCCGCCCGAGGCTGACCCCCGAGCGGCGTTCTTTGTTCTGGACGGGCATCACGCTCAGGCGGCGAGCGCCCCCTTGGCCTGATCCACGATGGCGCCGAAGGCGTCGGGCTCGTGCACGGCCAGATCTGCGAGCACCTTGCGGTCGACCTCGACCCCGGCCAGCGCCAGCCCGTTGATGAATCGCGAATAGGTCAGCGTTTCGTCATGGGCGCGCACGGCGGCGTTGATCCGCTGGATCCACAGGGCGCGGAAATTGCGCTTGCGGTTCTTGCGGTCGCGCGTGGCGTACTGGTTGGCCTTGTCGACGGCCTGAGCGGCCACCTTGAAGGTGTTCTTGCGACGGCCATAGTAGCCCTTGGCGGCGGTCGTGACCTTCTTGTGGCGGGCGTGGGTGACAACACCCCCTTTGACGCGTGACATATCTCAAATCCTCCTGGGGGCTTAGCGTGCGTAGGGCATCATCGGCTTGATGATGCCTTCGTCGGCTTTGCTGAGCGTGCTGGTGCCACGCGCGTTGCGGATGAATTTGTTGGTACGCTTTATCATGCCGTGCTGTTTGCCGGCCTGAGCGGCCACCACGCGGCCCGAGGCCGTCATCTTGAACCGCTTCTTGCAGCTCGACTTCGTCTTCATCTTGGGCATTTCCGGCTCCTGTCTGGTCGGTTGGATCGCAAGCCTCGGCATGCCACGTCGGGCCGGGCCTGCGTGTTGAGCGCGCTGGATACTCCCGCTTCGGCCGTGATGCAAGGGGGTACGCCGGATTTGCGAGCCACTTGTGAGAGGCCGTGTCCTCCACGAGCGCCCGCAGACGGGGTGGCTTCCGATGCGGTCGGATCCATTGAACCTGCGCCATTGAATATTTCACGAACTGATGAAATTCTATGCGGGCCGGACAAGAAAGGGGCGCCTTTGCACATTCTGAAATCACTTGGCCCCGCCGTGTCCCGCGTTTCCGCCATCGAAGCCATGCGGGCGGGCCTTGGGGCCCTTTTCGGTCTGGGGCTCACCGGCCTTTTTCTTCTGTCGCCGGAGGTGGATCTCGACCTGGGCCTCTTCCTCGTCGCGCCGTTCGGGGCAACGGCGGTTCTGCTCTTTGCCGTCCCCAACAGCCCCCTCGCGCAGCCATGGTCCGCGATTGTCGGCAACACCGTTGCGGCCCTGGTCGGGGTCGCCATGTGCCTTGTCGTGGCAGATCCCGCCTTGCGAATCGCGTTGGCGGTCGGTCTTGCGATCACTGCGACGATCCTGTGTCGTGCGATCCATCCTCCCGCCGGGGCTGTGGCCATGACGGCCGCCATGTCGCCGGATGCCGTCGCCGATCTGGGATTCTGGTTCGCCCTCGCCCCCATCGGCCTAGGGACAGCGTCGCTTGTGATGCTCGCGACCGTCTACGCGCGACTGACGGGACGGCATTATCCGTTTCGTCACTTCGATGATCCGAGCACGCGCGGGACAGAAGACCGGACCCCGACAGAGCGTCTCGGCCTTTCGGAAGATGAATTGGCAGGTATCCTCGAACGATACAGCCAGTCGTTCAACCTTGGTCTCGAGGATCTCGCGCAGCTGATCGGTGCGGCGGAACTGCAGGCCGCGGCGCAGGCGTCCGGCCCTCTGACGGCACGGGACATCATGTCCCGCGACCTCGTCACGGTCAGCCCAAAGACGGCGCTTGGCGAGATCGCGGATATCTTCAGAACACGTCGCTTCACGTCGCTGCCTGTCGTCGGACCCGACGCGACATTTCTCGGCGTCATCTTCCAGATGCATCTCATCGATCGCGCCAGAGCAGACGCCCTGCGCCTTGATCGCGGTTACGTCCAAGCGCTGAAACGCCTGCTGGATCGTGACCGTGAAAAACCGGTCAAGGCAAGCGACATCATGAGCGTCGCCGGCCCCCGCGTCACGACCAACACCCCGATCGGGGCGCTGCTCCCGATGATGGCGGACGGAGATACCGATGCCGTGCCCGTTGTCGAATACGGCAAAATCGTCGGCATCGTCACGCGAACCGATCTTGTCGCCGCGCTTGCCCGGATTGCGGCGCGACCTGACTGAGCGGCCGCGCACCGAATGTCCGGGGGCGTCGGCTATGCGGCAGGGCTGGACACTTTCATCAGCGCGATACCGGCAATGATCAGAAGCGCCGCGAGCAGACGCATCGGCGTCACGGATTCTCCAAGCACGACGACACCCACGGCGAACGCGCCGACGGCACCGATGCCGGTCCAGACCGTGTACGCCGTCCCGAGCGGGAGCGATCGCATCGCGATCGAAGGCAGCGCGAAACTTGCAACCATGGTGAAGATGGTGATCGCACTCGGCACCAACAACGTGAACCCCATGGATTTCTTCATGAAAAACGCCCAGACGATTTCCAGAAATCCGGCAATGACGAGATAGATCCAGGCCAGGACAGACCCCTCCGGCTCAGGCTCGGGTCGTCCCGAAATTGATGCGACAGTCACGGGTCGTCCCGCGCGGATCGACAGGTAAAGGTGATGCAAGAGCCGGTCAATGGTCCGGCCGGGTCGCGGATGCTCTATCGACACGGCCCACGGCACCCGGTTGCCATAGCCAGCGGATGGCCCTCGGGCGCCAAAGACATCGCGACACCTGATGCGATGCAGCTTGCGAACCCGATGGGGCATGGTCACGCGCGCGGACGAAACCACACCGTCGGGACGCTGGAGCCGTCTTTCAAGGGCCTGCCGCAAGGTGTTTGCGATACGGGCGCGAGGGGCCATCCCTGCGCCCGCGTCGTCGATCAGTTCGACGCGGCCTCGTCGACCTTCACCTCTCCGGACGGGCGGGGCGTGTCCAGTGTCTCGGTGGGCAGGACTGGATACTCGACATCGGGCATCTCGCCGGTCAGCGATCCGAGGAAGGCGACGATCTTGTCGGTTTCCTCGTCGTCGATCTCGGCGCCCAGTTGCGACAGGCCCATGATCTGCACCGCGACCTTCAGATCCCAGACCTTGCCGGAATGAAAATAGGGCGCTGTCTGGTCGATGTTGCGCAGGGGGGCGGCGCGGAACACATAGGAATCATCGGCGGTGTTGGTGACCTCGAACCGGCCGCGATCATCTTCCGGCAGGACGTCCGCGCCCGGTTTCTCGACGAGGCCGAACGGGTAGTATCCGTTGCCCCCAAGATTGACACCGCTGTGGCAGGACGCGCAGCCCTTGTCCATGAAGAGTGCAAGCCCCTCTTTCTGGGTCTCGGTCAACGCCTCGTCGTTCCCATTGAGCCACGCGTCGAATGGCGCGGGGGTGATCAGCGTGGCCTCGTAGGCCTCGATCGCCTTGGCGAAATTGTCGAAGCTGACGGGATCTTCGGCGTCGGGAAAAGACTCCTCGAACCACTCGATATATTGCGGCATGGATGTCAGCGTTTCGATCACGTTCTCGGGCGTGTTGGCCATCTCGACACCGGCCTGTACCGGCCCCTTGGCCTGTTCGGCAAGGTCCTCGGCACGTCCGTCCCAGAACTGCGCCTCGTTGAAGACCGCGTTCAGCACGGTGGGCGAGTTGCGCGGCCCCCGCTGCCATGCATGGCCGATCGAGGTTTCCATGTTGTCATCGCCCCCGGTCGCCAGGTTGTGACACGAATTGCACGAGAACACGCCCGAGGCCGACATGCGCGGGTCGAAGAACAGCGCCTTGCCGAGATCGACCTTGTCCTCGGTGATCACGTTGTCGTTCAGGGCGGGAACGGTCGAGGGCAGCGGCGCGAACATGTCCTGAGCGCGTTCGCGCAGCTCGTCGGCTGCAGCGCCCTGGCCGAGGGCAAGCATCGACGCGCCCGACAGGATGATGCGTCTGAGAGGGGTCATGAATGTCTCCTTTTCAACTGAATCCGGGAAAAAACGTAACCGCTGGCCACGCTTCGGCTCTGTCCCCGCCTAGGTGGCGCACGGAGGTCCGGCCTTGATCCATCTCAATGTGCGGTGAATTTCGTTGCCATGTGCTGGCGCGGTGGGCGGTTTCATGGCACGGGGTCCGCTGCGCACCGGCAGAACTGCGCCATATCGGTCGCACTCGATCACATTGGCGGCGCTTGTGCTTGAACTCGACCGTCCAACGGGTCTATGGCCCGCGCAATCCATGCGTGATCGAATCGTCAATTCAACCCGCACCCCGTCCGAGGTCCAAATGCATTTGCCCAATCTCGCCCCCGTCCCCGAGCTTTTCGTCTCCTACGAAAGCGCCCAGAAGATGAAGGTCGAGGCTGGCGATCTGATCAGCTGGGATCTCAGCCGCCGGCAGGTGTGCGATCTGGAACTTCTGATGAATGGCGGGTTCAATCCGCTCAAGGGCTTCATGACCGAGGCCGATTATACCAGCGTCGTCGATACGTTGCGGCTGGCCGACGGCACGCTCTGGCCGATTCCGATCACGCTGGACGTCAGCCAGGCTTTCGCCGACAGCGTCGAGATCGGACAGGACATCGCCCTGCGCGACGAGGAGGGTGTGATCCTCGCTACCATGACCGTGACCGACCGCTGGACGCCCGACAAGGCCAAGGAGGCAGCCCAAGTCTTTGGCGCCGATGACACCGCCCACCCGGCGGTGAACTACCTGCATCATACGGCCGGCCCGGTCTACCTGGGCGGGCCTGTGACCGGCATACAGCCCCCCGTCCACTATGATTTCCGCGGCCGTCGCGATACGCCCAACGAGTTGCGCGCGCTCTTCCGCAAGCTCGGCTGGCGGCGCGTCGTGGCGTTCCAGACCCGCAACCCGCTGCACCGCGCGCATCAGGAACTGACCTTCCGCGCCGCCAAGGAAGCGCAGGCCAACCTGTTGATCCACCCGATCGTCGGCATGACCAAGCCGGGCGACGTGGACCATTTCACCCGCGTGCGCTGCTACGAGGCGGTGCTCGACAAGTATCCGCAATCCACCACCACGATGAGCCTGCTCAACCTCGCGATGCGCATGGCCGGCCCCCGCGAGGCGGTCTGGCACGGCATCATCCGCCGCAACCACGGCTGCACGCATTTCATCGTAGGCCGCGACCACGCCGGCCCCGGCAAGAACAGCCAGGGCGAGGATTTCTACGGGCCGTACGAGGCGCAGGAGCTGTTTCGCGAATTCAAGGACGAGATCGGCATCGAGATGGTCGATTTCAAACACATGGTCTATGTGCAGGAACGCGCCCAGTACGAGGCCGTGGACGAGATCGAGGACCGCGACAACGTCACCATCCTCAACATCTCCGGCACCGAACTGCGCCGCCGCCTGCAGGAGGGGCTCGAGATCCCCGACTGGTTCTCGTTTCCAGAGGTCGTGGAAGAGTTGCGCCGCACCCGTCCGCCGCGCAGCAAGCAGGGTTTCACCGTGTTTTTCACCGGGCTGTCGGGCTCGGGCAAATCGACCATCGCCAACGCGCTGATGGTCAAGCTGATGGAGATGGGCGGCCGCCCCGTGACGTTGCTGGACGGTGACGTGGTGCGCAAGAACCTCTCGTCGGAGCTGGGCTTTTCCAAGGAGCACCGCGATCTCAACATCCGCCGCATCGGCTATGTCGCCAGCGAGATCACGAAGAATGGCGGCATTGCGATCTGCGCGCCGATCGCGCCCTATGCTGCCACCCGTCGCGCGGTGCGCGAAGAGATCGAATCCTACGGGGCCTTCGTCGAGGTGCATGTCGCCACATCGCTGGAGGAATGCGAACGCCGGGATCGCAAGGGCCTCTACAAGCTGGCGCGCGAGGGCAAGATCAAGGAATTCACCGGGATCTCGGATCCCTACGACGTGCCCGAAAATCCGGAAATCCGCGTCGAGACCGAGAATGTCGATGTCGACAATTGTGCGCATCAGGTCGTGCTGAAGCTCGAATCGATGGGCCTGATCGCGGGCTGATGTCGGCGCGGGGGACGGGATGGGCGCCTACGCCATATCGCTGACCTCGATCCCGCCGCGCCACCATCGGCTTGGCCCGGTACTGGCCAGCCTTCTGGCGCAGGACCCGGCCCCGGAGCGGGTGCTTCTGTGCCTGCCTCGACAGCCTGCACGCTTCGCAGCGGCACCGCCCCCGGATCTGCCGCATGGCGTCGAGCTGTTGTGGGTCGACCGTGATGACGGGCCGGCGACCAAGGTATTGCCCGCCGCCCGCGCCCTGAAAGGCCGTATCGATCGGTTGATCTATTGCGATGACGACTGGATCATGCAGCAGGGCTGGGCCGCGCGTCTGCTCGGAGGGGGTGGGCCGGACGAGGCGGTCGCAGGCGCCGGGTTCGACGTGGACCGTTTCAAACGGCGCAGCCATCGCATGCCGGATCCGGCGTTTCGCGATATCGCGCAGGGCTATGCCGGTGTGTCGATCCGTCCCGAATGGCTGGCCGGCCCGGGGTGCACGCCTCCGAAAGACGCCTGGGCCGTCGATGACATCTGGCTCTCCGCGCAACTTGCGCGACAGGGCGTCCCGATCCGGCTCAATCGTGCGGCGCGGGAGAGGATGAAGCTTGCCTTTCAGGATGCGCACGCGCTTCAGGATGCGCAGGTCTCGGGACAAAAACGCCACGCCGCCGATCTGGGCTGCGTGGCGTTGATCACCGCGCGGTACGGCCTCTGGCCACCGTGCGCCTGATCTGTGTTCAGTGAACCGTCACCGGGTCCAGATTGTTCATCCGCGCGACCTGAAACGCCAGCTTGCGGTTGTCCACCAGCGCAAGACGTTCGCCCTTGTCACTGTGCACGGCGTAGAGCGTCGTCAGGTTGCCGACCTGTTCACGCAAGTCTTCCGGCAGGTCCGCCACGTCGACGGGCCTGACATAGACGATGGCCCGCTCTTGCGTGTCTCCGAAATCGTACCGTTCCTCCATGATCGTACCCCTTTCTCACTCTGACTTGTTGATCCTGATCCGTTGCACGACGGGCTCGGGCTGGGCGCGCGTAAGGTCGACATGCAGCAGGCCGTTTTCCATGATCGCCTCGCCGACCTCCACGCCGTCGGCCAGCACGAAAGAGCGCTGAAACTGGCGTGCGGCGATACCGCGGTGCAGGTAGATGCGGTCCCCCGCATCGTCAAGCTGGCGCCCGCGGATGACCAGTTGCCGGTCTTCGACGGTAATCGACAAATCCCGGTCGCCGAAGCCGGCCACGGCCAGCGTGATCCGGTAGGAATTGGGCGAGGTCTGTTCGATGTTGAACGGCGGGTATCCGTCGTTGCCCGATTTCGCGCTGCGTTCCAGCATCCGTTCGAGCTGTTCAAACCCCAGCATGTAGGGGTGCGATCCCAGAGTGTGTTTTGTCATCGACATGTCCTTGGATTAAGCGACCGTCCGCTGTACAGGGCCCCGTTTTGGCAACCCGTGGCAGAAATATGGGAGCAGGGATGTGTCTGCGCAAGGGCTTTGCGAATGGCGCGCGATGGCGTATGTTCTCAACTCAAGTGGATTTGGATGAATCGTGCGCCATGAATGCCTTTAGCGACCTTTCGATGAAAACCGACGAGGTGTTGCGCGTCGAGTTGGAAGAGTTCCGGCGCGAGCATGGCGATCTCGACGCGGCCATCCGCGCGCTGCAGGAACGCCCGACCGCCGATCAACTGACGCTGCAACGGCTCAAGAAGAAAAAGCTCTGGCTGCGCGACATGATCGCGCGGATCGAAGATCGGCTTTACCCCGATATCATTGCGTGATCCCCGCCTGTCAGTGTAAGGCGCGCCGAAGAGCGGGGAGTGCGGCATGACGGACGTAAAAATCGGCATCATAATGGGCAGCCAGTCCGATTGGGTCACTATGCGCGGGGCGGCGTCGGTGCTGGACGAGCTGGGCGTGGCCTACGAGACGCGGATCGTCTCGGCCCATCGGACCCCCGACCGGCTGTGGGAGTATGGCCGTACGGCCATCGCGCGCGGGTTGCAGGTGATCATCGCCGGCGCGGGCGGGGCTGCGCATCTGCCTGGCATGATGGCGTCGAAGACGCGCCTGCCGGTGATCGGCGTCCCGGTCGAAAGCCGCGCGTTGTCGGGTGTGGACAGCCTCTATTCCATCGTGCAGATGCCGCGCGGCTATCCTGTCGCGACCATGGCCATCGGGGCGGCCGGCGCGGCCAATGCCGGGCTGATGGCCGCCGCGATGCTCGCCAATTCCGACGCGGATCTCGCGCGGCGCCTCGACGACTGGCGCGCCGCGCTTTCCGCTTCCATCCCCGAAGAGCCAAGCGATGACTGATCCGCTTCCTGTCGGCGCCACCATCGGGATCCTTGGCGGCGGTCAGCTTGGCCGCATGCTGTCGGTCGCGGCCTCCCGCCTTGGCCTCAAGACCTGCATCTTCGAACCGGGCGGCGATTGTCCGGCAAGCCACGTGTCAAATTTCCATCTCAAGGCCGAGTATTCGGACGCGGACGCGCTGCGCCGCTTTGCCGAGGCGGTCGATGTCATCACCTTCGAGTTCGAGAACATCCCCCCCGAGGCGCTCGATGTGCTGGGGCCGCTGAAGCCCGTACGCCCGGGGCGCAAGGCGTTGCGCGTCAGCCAGGACCGGCTGACCGAAAAGGCGTTCCTGTCCGATCTCGGGCTGGCCGTTGCCCCCTTCGCGGCCGTGGATGACAAGGTCGACCTGACCGAGGCCATTGGCGAGATCGGCCTGCCTGCGATCCTCAAGACCCGGCGGTTCGGCTATGACGGCAAGGGGCAGGTGCGCATCGACAAGGCGATGCAGGCCGAAAAGGCGCTGGCCTCCCTGCAGGGCGCGCCCGCGTTGCTCGAAAAGGTGATCGGGTTCAGCTTTGAGGCGTCGGTGATCGCGGCGCGTAATTCAGCCGGCGATGTGGCCTGCTATGATCCGGGCGAGAACCTGCACGAGGGCGGCATCCTGCGCACGACCACGGTGCCCGCCGCCCTCGGCGTGGCGCAGCGTACCGACGCGGTGCTGCTGGCCGGGCAGATCCTCAACAAGCTGCGGTATGTCGGCGTCATGGGGGTGGAGCTTTTCGTGACGCCCGGGGGCTTGGTTGTGAACGAGATCGCGCCGCGCGTGCACAATTCCGGCCATTGGACGCAGGCCGGCTGCGCCATCGACCAGTTCGAGCAGCACATCCGCGCCGTGGCGGGCTGGCCGCTTGGCGACGGGGCGCGGCACAGCGACGTGGTCATGGAGAACCTGATCGGCGAGGACATGGACCGGCTGCCCGAGATCCTGCGCGATCCGGCTGCGGCGCTGCATCTCTACGGCAAGGTCGAGGTGAAACCGGGCCGCAAGATGGGCCATGTCAACCGCGTGACGGGTGGGTCGGGGTAGGGCGAGATGTGCAGCTCTGGGCCAAGCGCCTTGAGCGGCGTTTGAACACGCAGCGCCATCGCATGTCCGCGGGCAGGCGATCCGGCGGTGTTTCAGCGAGCTTTATCCCCGCCACCCCGCAAAAGCCTCAATCGACGCGCCGGCGTCCACAAATCGCCTGTCCGGGGGGCGGACATGCGATGGCGCTGCGGCGCGTTGCGCCGCGTATCGCGCCGGGCACGTAGACCAGTCGCACGCCCCTTTGCATTCCCTCATCGCCCGCTACCTGACCGATCATGCCAAACCTGCCCGCCCCCCTCGACCAGTGGTTCACCGCGCGCGGCTGGCACTTGCACCCGCATCAGGCCGACATGCTGGCCCATGCCGATGACCCCGCAACCCTACTCATCGCACCCACCGGCGGCGGCAAGACGCTGGCGGGGTTCCTGCCGACGCTGGCCGATCTGGCCACCGGCGATCACTCCGGGCTGCACACGCTCTACATCTCGCCGCTCAAGGCGCTCGCGGCAGACATTCGCCGCAACCTGACCACGCCGGTCGCCGAGATGGGTCTGGAGGCGCGGATCGAGGACCGCACCGGCGACACCTCTGCCCACAGGAAACGCCGCCAGCGCGCCGACCCGCCGCATATCCTGCTGACCACGCCCGAAAGCCTCGCGCTGATGATCTCCTACGAGGATGCGCCGCGGATCTTTGCTGGCCTCAAGCGCGTCGTCGTGGACGAGATCCACGCGCTCGCCGAATCGAAACGCGGCGATCAGCTGATGCTGGCGCTGGCGCGCTTGCAGGCGCTGTGTCCCGGTCTGCGCCGCGTCGGGCTGTCGGCCACGGTCGAGGATCCGCCGGCGCTCGCACAGTTCCTCGGGCAGGCGGGGCAGACCCCGACGATCCTCGAGGCCGATCCTGGCCCGGAACCGGATATCGCCATGCTGGAGACGCCCTATGCCCCGCCCTGGGCCGGCGGCGGGGCCGCCTATGCCATCCCCGCCGTGCTCGACCAGGTGCAGCAGCACCGGACCACGCTCATTTTCCACAACACCCGCGCGCAGGCCGAGATCTTCTTTCATAACCTGTGGCTGGCCAACGCGGATGCGCTGCCCATCGGCATTCATCATGGCAGCCTGGACCGTGACCAGCGCGAGCGGGTGGAGGCGGCGATGGTGCGGGGTGATCTGCGCGCCATTGTCTGCACCGGCAGTCTCGATCTCGGGCTCGACTGGGGCGATGTGGATCTGGTGATCCAGGTCGGTGCGCCGAAGAACGTGAAACGCCTCGTGCAGCGGATCGGGCGCGCCAATCACCGCTACAACGCGCCCTCCAAGGCGCTGCTGGTGCCGGCCAACCGATTCGAGGTTGTCGAATGTCAGGCAGCCCTTCAGGCCGTGCGCGCCCGCGATCTCGACGGCGAACCTCGGGGTGAGGGTCCGCGTGACGTGCTTTGCCAGCATATCCTGATCCGCGCCTGCGCGGGGCCGTTCGCGGCGGGTGAGCTTTTCTCGGAAGTTGCCGCGACCGGCGCCTATGGCACGCTGACTCGGGCGCAGTTCGACGCCTGCCTCGATTTCTGCGCCACCGGCGGCTACGCGCTGCGCGCCTATGATCGCTGGCAGCGGCTGAAGCAGCGCCCCGACGGGCTGTGGCAGCTGCGCGACCCGCGCGCCGCGCGGCTCATCCGGATGAATATCGGCACGATCCAGGACACCGACACGCTCAAGGTGCGCATGAAACGCGGCCGCGGCGGCACGCCCTTGGGCGAGATCGAGGAAGGCTTCGCGGCGACGCTCAGCCCCGGCGACACCTTCCTGATGGGCGGGCAGATCGTTCGGTTCGAGTCGTTGCGCGAGATGGTGGTCGAGGTCAGCCGTGATCCCGGCCGCACGCCAAAGATCGCCACCTACATGGGCACCAAGTTCGCCAACTCCACGCAGCTCTCGGACCGGATCCTGAAGATCCTCAATCAGCCCGACTGGCCCGATCTGCCCGGCCACATCCGCGACTGGCTGCATTTGCAGCGCGAGATCTCGCAGATGCCCAAGGCCGGGCGGCTGCTGATCGAAAGCTTCCCGCATGAGGGGCGCGAGCACACGTGCGTCTATGGCTTTGCCGGGCGCAACGCGATGCAGACGCTCGGCCTGCTGGTCACCAAGCGGATGGAAGAGGAGGGGCTCGCGCCGCTCGGCTTCGTCGCCACCGATTACGCCACGCTGATCTGGGGGCTGGAGCCGCTGACCGACGCCGACACGCTGTTCGACGCGGACACGCTGCGCGACGGGCTCGATCAATGGCTGATGTCGAACGCGGTGATGAAGCGGACGTTTCGCGCCTCGGCCACCATCGCGGGGCTGATCCAGCGCAATACGCCCGCGGCGCGCAAGAACGGCCGGCAGGCGACTTTTTCATCGGATATCCTTTACGACACGCTGGTGAAATACGACCCCGACCACCTGCTTCTGGACATCACCCGCGCCGAGGCGATGCGCGGGCTGGTGGATTTCGGCCGCATCGAGGAGATGCTGGAACGTGTCGCGGGCCGCATCACCCTGCGCCGTCTGCCCCGCGTCAGCCCGCTCGCCGCGCCGCTGTTTCTGGAGGCCGGTCGCATGCCCGTCGAGGGCGCGGCACAGGAGCGTCTGCTGGCCGAGGAAAGCGCGCGGCTGATGGAGGCCGCGGGGCTGAGCGGGATCGATGCGGCGGGACCGCCTCCGTAAAGCGGGTGCCAAGCGTCGCAACCACATGACCGTTCACGCTGCAATTTTTGGCGGGGGCTGCAAGCCCGGGCCGCGGTCATGCCGGAGGCATGCCTTTGGCATGACCCCTCCCCCCGGGAGGGCGCACTGGCGATGTCTCGCGCAATCCTGACGGCATTCGGGCTTTCACGCGCTGCGCAGGATCAAGCGGTTCGATGCGCCCACCCAGGGTCGGGCGCGGCCCTCAGTCTCGGAGCGCTCCGGTTGTCAAATCCCCTTGCCAATGCCCGCGTCCCGCGCCACCACGGCGTTCATGGACGGCTACCAATTCACCCTCGCTGGAGCGGCTCTCACGGCGCTGCCGTCGGGCGCGCTCCATTGGCTCGCGCAGGATCTTCTCTGCGTGTCGGACCTGCACTTGGGAAAAGCCGAGCGCGGCGCCCGGCACGGCGCGGCCCCCTTGCCGCCCTACGAAACGCGCGACACGCTGGCCCGGCTTGCGGCCGATCTGCACCGCACCCGCGCCACCACCGTGATCTGCCTTGGCGACAGCTTCGACGATACCGCCGCCGCCCATGCCCTGCCCGAGGAGGACCGCCTGTGGATAGCGACGCTTCAGGCGGGGCGGTGTTGGATCTGGATCGAGGGCAATCACGATCCCGGCCCGGTGGATCTGGGCGGAGAGCATCTGCACGACTTGCCACTGCCGCCGCTGACCTTCCGCCACATCGCGCGTCCCGATCAACCGGGAGAGGTCTCGGGACATTACCACCCGAAGGCCCGGCTGCGGATGCGCGGGCGCAGCTTGTCGCGCCCGGCCTTCCTGATCGACGGCCTTCGTGTGATCCTGCCCGCCTATGGCACGTATACCGGCGGGCTTTGCAGCACCGCACCGGCGCTTTCGGGCCTGATGCAGGGCGGCGCGGTCGCCGTTCTGACCGGACGGGGAACCCACGCGGTGCCAATGCCGAGAGGTGACGGACCGCGCGACGTGCACGCGAGCCGGTGACACAATGCCCCGCCGGGCCGGCAATCTCCGGATAGCGTGGTGGAAAATCTGTGATATGATCGGGCGACCGCGCGCCGCGCCACGATATGAAACCAAGGGAGGCCCCACATGACCCTTGCCGAACAGGCCGAGATTACCCTGCCGCAACCCCCCGCCATCCTGGAGCGGTCGGATCTGAAAGCCGCCCTCGCCGCCGGATGGTCCGATTTCAAGGCCATGCCGATCTACGGGCTGTTTTTCGCGTTCTTCTACATGCTGGGCGGGATGGCACTCTATTTCGGGATGATCGGCAATGGCCAGCTGGTCTGGTTCATCGCCATCGCCGCCGGTTTCCCGCTTTTCGCGCCTTTCGCGGCCATCGGCATGTACGAGGTCAGCCGCCGCCGCGAAGCCGGCATGCCGATCGGCTGGGGTAACGTGCTGACCGCGCTCAAGGGGCGCGGCAATGGCCAGTTGGCCTTGATGGCGGTCACGGTGCTGATCGTCTTCGGCTTCTGGGTGATCATCGCGCGGGGCATGTTCGCGATCTTCTTCTCGCAAGGGCGTATCGCCGATGAGACACTCAGCATGCTGCTGACCCCCACCGGCCTTGCGATGATGGCGACAGGCACCGTGGTTGGTCTGCTGATCGCGCTCGCGCTTTTCACGGTCACCGTCACCAGCCTGCCAATGCTGCTGGATCGCGACGTGGATTTCGTCACCGCGATGATCACCAGCACCGAGGTCGTGCGCATCAACCGCGAGGTCATGCTGCAATGGGCGGGCTTCATCGCGGTCGCGATCTTCGTGGCAATGATCCCGGTCTTCGTCGGGCTGCTCATTGTCCTGCCGGTACTGGGCCATGCCACATGGCACCTCTACCGCCGGGCGCTGCCGCCCGCCAAGGGCTGAGCGCGCTCAGTCGCGGGCGAGGCGCGCCGCGCGTCCGCCCCGGCGCTTTTTCAGCAGCCTGGCGCGGTCGGGCAGGGCGTCCATCACCGCGCGGCGCTCCTCGGCGCCCATCCTGGACCAGCGCGTGATCTCGTCGATCGAGCGCAGACAGCCGGTGCAGACATGGGCCTCGGGATGCACGACGCAGACCTTGATGCAGGGGCTCTCGATTTCGCCGCGCGCCCATGGCGCTGTGGTATCATTCGTCATGCTTTGCCCTCATGTGCCGCATCCGGTCCAGCACGCCTTGCAGGATATAGCTGGCGGCCACGCTGTCGATCACCTCGGCGCGACGCTTTCGTGACGCATCCGCCTCCAGCAGCGCGCGTTCGGCGGCCACGGTCGACAGGCGCTCGTCCCAGAAGCCGATGGGAAGCTCGGTCAGCCTTTCGAGATTGCGCCCGAAGGCGCGTGTGGACTGGGCACGCGGCCCTTCGCTGCCATCCATGTTGCGTGGCAGCCCTAGGATGACCCCGCCCACCTCGCGCGCCGCCGCGATCTCCAGCAGGCGTGCCGCGTCAAGCGTGAACTTTCGCCTTTGCACGGTCTCGTACGGGCTGGCCACGGACCACAGATGGTCCGATAGCGCCACGCCGATGGTCTTCGTCCCGAGATCGAGGCCCATCACCGGCCGCATGCGCGGCAGCACATCGACGAGATCGCTGATCTCCGGGCAGATCACTCCGCGACGCCCGCGCGTTCGGCCGCGGCGCGCACGGTTTCCAGACGCTCGGGAGTCTCGGCAAAGACCGATTGCGCCTCGCCCCAGATGCGGCTGGCCTGTTCGCGATCGCCCAAAACGCCGTAGGCGTTGATCAGCCGCGCCCAATCCTCGGCGGTGCCGCCATCGGTCGCCAGCCGGTCCGACAGCCGCGCGACCATGCCGCGGATCATCTCCTGCCGTGCTTCGGGATCCATGTCTTCTGCGGCCTCGATGTCCTCGGCCATCGGGCCACCCTCGGCGAGCGCCGCGGCCTCGCGCGGCGGCATCTCGTAACGCACCCCGGCGCGCGAGGCCAGTTCCTCGATCCCCGACCGGATCGGGTCGACCCATTGCGCGTCGGGTTCGCTCTCGGCCAGCAGGTCGCGCCACAGCCGGAACGCCGCATCGGGCCGGTCCACCTGCGCCATGTAGATGCCGAGATAGAAGCGTGCCATCGGCATCCGCTCGTCGCGGTCCAACGCCGCGCGCAATGCCTTTTCGGCATCCGCCGAGACATAGCCGCCAGTCGCGTTGATCATCAGTTCGGCCAGCGTGGCGTAATCCTCGGCGGTGGCCTCGTCGCCTTTGGTGTCGATCAGCTGGGCTTGGGCGCGGCGCGCGGCCCCCATGTTGCCGAGAGCGGCCTCGCTACGCACCAGGAAACGCAACCCGCGCCGGTCATCCGGACGTTCGGCAACCGTTTCGCGCAGCCGCTCCACCAGGGCCATGTACTCGTCGTCGGCGCTCTCGGGCGGGCCGTCCTCGCGCGGCTCGAAACGCTCTTCCGCGGCGTCCTGGTCAAGCCGCTCTGCGCGCTCGGCCTCCGATTCGGCCAGCCGCGTCGCCATCGGCAGATCGCGGTAACCCGGCGCGCCGATCCAGCCATAAAGTGTAACGGCCCCGCCCGTGATCAGGGCAGCCAGCGCGCCCGCGGCCACGATGCCAAGCCTGCGCGGCTGCCCACCGCTCTCACCGCCACGCTGCAGCTGCGCGTCCGCGGCGAGGATCTTGCGCGAGATCTCGGCGCGCAGTCGCTCGGTATCCTCGGGGCCCAGCACCCCGCGCGCCGCGTCGCGATCCACCTCGGCCAGCTGGTCGCGGTAGACCTGCAGGTCGTAAGCCGCCGGCGGCGCATCGCCCACACGTCCGCGCAACAATGTCAGCGCCAGCACGACCCCGACCCCGACCGACAAAACCGCCACGATGATCCAGAACGTCATGATCCCTCCCCGTTTCTGTGCGCTATGTAGCCGCGCGGGATGGCGGAAAAAAGGGCCGTCTGCGCCGCGGTGCCGGCGGCCGCCTTGCCGTGATGTCGCAATGTCGCGATTGGAACGCAATTCGCCGCGCCGGGTAATCTCCGATTGGGCCGTCTGGCGCATTACGGGTCCAGAGATCCGCCTCTTGCGAATCCATCCCGTCGAGGTCGCGCCATGAAACATTATTCCGCCTTCGCGATCGCCCGAGAGGCCCTGCGCAACCACACCGGCTGGGGCCGCGCCTGGGCTTCGCCCGAGCCGAAGAAGAAATACGACGTCATCATCATCGGCGCGGGCGGGCACGGGCTGGCCACGGCCTATTATCTCGGCAAGAATTTCGGCATCACCAATGTCGCGATCCTGGAAAAGGGCTGGCTTGGCGGCGGCAATACCGGGCGCAACACGACGATCATCCGCTCGAACTACCTGCAGGATCCCTCGGCGGCGATCTACGAGAAGTCGCGCTCGCTCTACGAGACGCTGAGCCAGGATCTCAACTACAACATCATGTACAGCCCCCGCGGCGTCATCATGCTCGCGCAGACCGAGCACGAGGTGCGCGGCTATACCCGCACGGCGCATGCCAATGCGCTACAGGGCGTGAAGACCGAGTTCATCTCGCCGCAACGCGTCAAGGAGATCGTGCCGATCATCAATCTCGACGGGCCGCGCTATCCGGTGCTCGGTGGCCTATGGCAGGCCCGCGCCGGCACCGCGCGCCACGACGCGGTGGCCTGGGGCTATGCGCGGGCCTGCTCGGACATGGGCATGCATATCCTCCAGAAATGCGAGGTCACGGGGATCACCCGCCACGAAGGCCGCGTGTCCGGCGTCACCACAAATCGCGGCGACATCGCCTGCGACAAGCTCGGCATCGCGGTGGCAGGCCATTCGGGGCACCTCGCCGAGATGGCCGGCTTCCGCCTGCCGATCGAGAGCGTCGCGCTTCAGGCGCTGGTGTCCGAGCCGATCAAGCCCTGCATGGATTGCGTCGTCATGGCCAACACGGTGCATGGCTACATGTCGCAATCCGACAAGGGTGAGATGGTGATCGGCGGCGGCGCCGACGGCTACAACAACTACACGCAGCGCGGCTCCTTCCACCATATCGAGGAGACGGTCCGCGCCCTCGTGGAAACCTTCCCGATGGTCGCCCGCCTCAAGATGCTGCGCCAATGGGGCGGCATCGTGGACATGACCGGCGACCGCTCGCCGATCCTGTCGAAAACCCCTGTCGAGGGCGTGTTCATCAATTGCGGCTGGGGCACCGGCGGCTTCAAGGCGATCCCCGGCTCCGGCTGGGGCTTTGCAGAGCTGATGGCCAAAGGCCACTCGCCCCTCTGCGACGCCTTCGGCCTCGACCGCTTC
>JAWLGF010000118.1:0-4491 GCA_041685205.1 Roseovarius sp. | reverse complement strand
CCCATATCTGCCCCACAGACAGGGAATCACAAATCAAGCATAATGGGAATCTGAATCAGAAAGCTCGCAACCCGCTCTAGAGCGCTGAAGCGATGGCAGGCGATTTGTCGGACGTCGCAGGGTGCGCAGCGAGGCAATCCCAGTCGCAACACGGCGCGCCTCGCGGGCATGTCATCGCTCGCAGATGTTCATCTCGGCTTCAGGCTCGATCCGATGCTGCTGCATGCTCTGCGTGTCACCCGCTCGGCATGCGCAGGACCACAGGCTGCCCGCGCTTGGAATAGCGCACTTCGCCGGATCCGATCGCCGAGACGCGCCCGCCGTCCAACCTGTCGCCGACCTTGACCTTCTGATAGCTTCCGTTCGACAGACGCACCAGGGCGCGACGGTTCGACGGGCTGCCATAGACCCCGATCAGGTTGACCTGTCGCAGATTGACAGCGTTGCGCGCCGTGGCCGCCCGGGCCACCGAGGCCGAGCTTGGAACGCGCGGAGCGGCCGCCTGTGGCTGCTCTTGAGACTGTGGCGCGGCACGGCGCACGGCGGTCCGCAGGTTTCCAGGCCGCGTTTGCGGCTTGAGCGAGGCGGTGACGGCTTCGGACCTCGCCTGCTCGTCCGGTCCGACGCTGGTGTCCGCCGCTTCCGCCAGAGCCGCATCCACGGCGTCGGCACCGGGGACACCGGCGACATCCGTCGTCTGTCGTTCTTCGACGGGACGGATCCGTGGCCGAAAACCGGCCAGCTCGGGCCGGGATCGTCCGCCGAGCGCGCCACGTTCCTGCCGCTCGATCAGGTTTTCGGGTCGCGTGCGCGGACGGATGTCTGAGATACGCTCGATCTCTTCGGCAATCTCGGGCGACAGGGTCAGGCCCGGCACGTCCAGCGTGCGCGCCGGCGTCTCGGGCGGTTGCACCGGAGGCGGGCCCGCGCGCACCTCGACGCCGTCAGGCGTCAGCGCGCCTTCCGGCGTCGGCACGACCAGTCCGCGCGCATCGAATTCGAAGGTGGTGCCTGGTGGGGCCGGTGCCGCAGGTGTCTCGGGACGCGTATCGTCGGGCGACCGTTCCACGTCCGGAAGCGCCACCGCATCGCCCACCGGCAAGTCCTCGTCGATCGAAGTCAGGTAGAAATTATCCAGATTGTCCGCATCTGGCTGAGGCGGCACGTCGGGCGGCATCTGCCAGACCCACGACTCGGCATCCAGGGTCTGCACCGTTTCGGGCGTCGACGGCTCGGTTTCCTCCGGGGCGTCGGGCGCATCATCGGGCGCCGGCGCAACGATCTCCGCAGAGTCCGATACGGGCTGATTCTCCTGAGCTGGCGGTTCTGCGCCTTCGTCGGAGCCAGGGGATCCGGGCTCGGATGCCCTGCCATCCGGGCTCTCGGGTGTCACGGCGACCCGGGGCTCGGACCACTGCACGAGCCGCGCGATGTCCGAATTCGGAAAGATCGTCGCCCATGCGGCCACTCCGGCCATCACGAGTACCAAAAGAACGGTCAGGATCAGCCCCAGGAATCTCGGCTTGCCGCGCGGACGATGCTGCGATTCGCGCGCGCCGAAAATCGTCAGCCGTTCGGCCTCGTCCTCGGCGCTGTTGGGCTCGGGCGCCTTGGGTTCGGCCGCGCGAAGCGACGGGCTATCCTTGCGGGCGGCTTTGTCTTCGCGATCACCCTGTAGACGCGACCCGGACGGCGCCGCCCCGCGCCCGGGCTCTGTCCGCCTTGGCGCGAGACTGGCCGCGGCGGGTGCCGGACTGGGCACCGCCTCCGGCCCATCCGGCCGGGCCACGAGATCGGGGATAGACGACGCCCCCTGCCCTGCCTCGTCGGGCAGTGCGCGCTCGGCCCCGGCAAGCTGCGGCGCGCCTCTTTCGGGCACATCCCGCGCCGCGCGGATCGACGAGACAGCCGGCGTCCCGCCTGCATTCCCTTCGCCCTTCGCCCCTGCTTGAACGGGCGTCGATGCCGCCGCGACAGGAGCCTGCGCACGGTCATCGTCGCCGCTGGCCACCGCTTGCGATTGCGGCGCACGCGTTGCGCCCGCGATCTCGATGGGGGCGCCGTCGCGCGTCACCCGCGCGACGGCCTGCGCGGTCTCGCCAAAAAACGGCTCGGTCCCGAAATCACCGGCACCGGGCCTTGCCACGAAGCTGACCGGGTTGAAATCGTGTTCGCGGGCGAAGCTTTCGGCCTCTCGCAAGGTTTCCCGCGCAACCGCCGCCACATGAAGCCGCGTGCCGACCACGTTCCAGTCGAAGGCGAGATCGTCCAGCGCGTAGGGGGTTACCCCGTCCAGCGCGCGCATCGCGGCCGCCTCGTGATCGGCGTCGGGCGCGTTGCCCGCCGGCAGATCGAGATAGCGAATCTGGGCATCGGGAATGACCAGTTTGGTGGTCACGCCCGACGGCTCGAGAGCCGCGGCCTTTTCCCGCAATGTGGCCAGTTCCGTGCTCAGATCCGGACTGTCGAGCGCGACCTCGCCCATGAGATGCCAGTGGTCGGCGGCCGTCCGGTGCAAGAGGCCGATACCGTCGAAGGAGAGAGAAAGGGCGAAGTTCGGTTTCATCCTGACCGCTTTAACATGCGTGACCGATCATCGGGAGTCCTGCCGTCACCACACGGACATTATGGCAGAGACGCGCGCAGGCCAAGCCTTTCGGCCCGGGCGCGCGCCGTCTCATGCGGCTGCCTTGCCAAGCCCCTGATCGAGATCCGCGATCAGGTCGTCGGCATCCTCGATCCCGATCGAGATGCGGACCACGTTCGGCGCGGCGCCGGCCGCCTTCTGCTGTTCGGGCGTCAACTGCCGGTGCGTGGTCGAGGCCGAATGGATGATCAGCGACCGCGTGTCGCCGAGATTGGCGACATGGCTGAAAAGTTCCAGATTGTCGACCAGCGCGACACAGGCATCATACCCGCCCTTGAGCGCCACGGTGAAAAGCCCACCCGCGCCCTTGGGACAGATCTGCGCCACCCGTGCATGGTAGGGCGACGAGGGCAGACCCGCATAGGTCACATGATCGACCGCCGGATGCCGTTCGAGCCAGCCGGCCACCTTTTCGGCATTCTCGCAATGACGCTGCATGCGCAGCGACAGGGTCTCTATCCCGAGAAGGGTGTAATGCGCCGCCTGCGGATTGAGCGTCATCCCCAGATCGCGCAGTCCCACGGCGATCCCATGAAAGGTAAAGGCCAGCGGGCCGAAGGTCTCGTGGAATTTCAGCCCGTGATATGCGGGCTCGGGCTCCGACAGCGACGGGAACTTTCCGCTCGCCGACCAGTCGAACTGGCCCGAATCCACCACCACGCCGCCGGTGACGGTTCCGTTGCCGGTCAGGAACTTGGTCATGGAATTCACGACCAGCGTCGCGCCATGCTCGATCGGGCGGCACAAATACGGCGTGGCCGAGGTGTTGTCGACAATCAACGGCAGGCCCGCGGCATCGGCCAGCCGCGCCACCGCATCCAGATCGGCGATATGGCCGCCGGGATTGGCGATGGACTCGCAGAAGACCGCGCGGGTTTGATCGTCGATCGCCGCGTTGATCGCGCCCGCATCATCGATGTCGACGAACCGCGCTTCCCAGCCGAACCGCCGGATGGTCTGGCTGAACTGCGTGACCGAGCCGCCGTAAAGCCGGGTCGACACGACCACGTTGCAGCCCGGCGCCATCAGCGGGAAAAGCGCCATGATCTGCGCCGCGTGCCCCGACGAACAGCAGACCGCCCCCACGCCGCCTTCGAGCGTCGCCACACGTTCCTGCAGCGCGGCGACGGTCGGGTTGGTCAGGCGCGAATAGATATAGCCGACCTCTTGCAGATTGAAGAGCGCGGCCGCGTGTTCTGCATCGCGAAACACGTAGGAGGTGGTCTGGTAGATCGGCACCTGCCGCGCGCCGGTGGCGGGGTCGGGACGGGCACCCGCATGGATCTGCAATGTGTCGAAACCGTAAGCCATCTGGTGGATCCTTTCGCCGGAACTGCTTGCAAACCGAATTACGGCATCGGAAGGTGCCTCGCAACAGCGATGAGGAGACCGACCGAATGCCCCACCCCTTCCACCTGGCGATCAACGTGACCGACCTCGACGCGGCGCGCGCGTTCTACGGCGGGCTGCTTGGCGGCACCGAAGGCCGCTCGACAGATACTTGGGTGGATTTCGATCTTTTCGGGCATCAGCTGTCGCTGCATCTGGGACCGACGATGACCACCGAGGACACCGGACGGGTTGGCGATCACATGGTGCCGATGCCGCATTTCGGCGTGGTGCTGCCGCTGGCCGAGTGGCGAACGCTCGCCGACCGGCTATCCATGGCGGATGTGGATTTCGTGATCCCGCCCTCGGTGCGCTTCAAGGGCGAGCCGGGCGAGCAGTGGACGATGTTCTTTCGCGATCCATCGGGCAATCCCCTGGAAATCAAGGGCTTTGCCGACACTTCGGATATCTTCGCCTCCTGAGGGACGGATCGGTGTATGGGGCGAAATTTTGGG
>JAWLGF010000117.1:0-4546 GCA_041685205.1 Roseovarius sp. | reverse complement strand
CCGATCACGCGTTCATCCTCGCACAGCACATGCATCCGCGCCACCGGCACATCGGTGGGCCAGAGCGCGCGCTGCACGCGGAACTCGCGCTCGACGGCATGCGCGGATTTCAGCAGCACCCCGAACGGCTTGCGGCGCAGCACGTAAGACCGCGCGGGGGTTGCCAGCCGGTAGGTCGGGTTGGATTGCCCGCCGCTGAATGTCTTCACCTCCACCGGCCCCTCGAACCCCGGCAGATTGTCGGCCAGCCAGGCTTGGACGCGGGCGAGATCGAGATCCGTGCTCATGTGTCTGCCCGGCGCAGATCTGGATGGATGCAATCGGCGAACCCGTCGTGCAAGGTCAGCTTGGACACCTTGCCGGTCGCGGTCAGCGGCAGATCCTCGTAACACAACGTGTCGAGTGCGGTCTCCGGCATGTGCGCGCGGTCGGTCATGATGACGAGGCCCTGACCCGCCGTGACCTCGGCCGCGTGGGTCAGGATGTCGATGATCCCGAGCGGCCTGTGCATCATCAAGCCTTGCATGCCGATCTCCTCCCCGATCCTCAAAAACGAACGGTGGCACGAAACCGCGCGGGGATCAATCTGGGCCCGGGTCTTGACCTTGACGCGCGCGCGGCGCATCAGCCTTGCATCCAGTGCAGACAGGAGTCCGGCATGTCCTTTGATCGTACCATCAAGATCGCGCCCTCGATCCTTTCAGGGGATTTCGCCAATTTCGGGGCCGAAATCCGCGCGATCGAGGATCAGGGCTGCGACTGGGTGCATGTCGACGTAATGGACGGGCATTTCGTGCCGAACCTTACCTTCGGCCCGCCGCTCTGCGCCGCCATCCGCCCACATATCCGCACGGTGATGGATGTGCACCTGATGATCGCGCCGGTCGATCCTTACATCGACGCCTTCGCGCAGTCGGGCGCCGATATCCTGACCGCGCATCTCGAGGCCGGGCCGCATATCCACCGCACGCTGCAGGCCATTCGCGGCGCGGGCTGCAAGGCGGGGCTTGCGCTCAACCCCGGTACCGGGATCGACGCTGTGGCGCATCTGCTGGACATGGTGGACCTGATCTGCGTGATGACCGTCAATCCCGGTTTTGGCGGGCAGAAATTCATCCACAGCCAGATCGACAAGGTGACATCCTTGCGCGCGATGATCGGCGACCGGCCGATCCATATCGAGATCGACGGCGGCATCACCCCCGAGACCGCCCCGCTGATGGCCGCCGCCGGCGCGGATGTGCTGGTCGCCGGGTCGGCGGTGTTCAGGGGCGGGTCGGTCGACACGCCCGCGCCTTACGGCGAGAACATCCGCGCCATCCGCCGCGCCGCCGAGGCCGCGACCGGCGTCATGGCATGAGCCGCGCTGTCATTTTCGATCTCGACGGGACCTTGATCGACAGCGCGCCGGATATCCACGCCGCAGCCAACCGCCTGATGGCGCGCCATGGTTTCGCCCTGTTCACCCCCGCACAAACCCGCAGCTTCATCGGCAGCGGCGTGCCGCATTTCATCGACCGGTGCCTACGCGCGCGCGACAAGGCACAGGATGCCGACCTGCACGCGCAACTGGTCGAGGAATTCATGGCAGAATACGAGACATCCGTGACGTTGACAGAGGTCTATCCCGGCGTGCCCGAGGCGTTGTCGCGTCTTGCCTCGGATGGTGTCCTGATGGGCCTGTGCACCAACAAGCCCCAAGGCCCGGCCCGCGCCGCACTGCTGCATCTGGGGCTGTCAGAGCACTTCCCGGTGATCCTCGGCGGCGACAGCCTGCCCGTACACAAACCCGATCCGGCACCGTTGCTGGCCACGGTCAAGGCCATCGGACGGCATGACGTGATCTTTGTCGGCGACAGCGAGGTCGATGCCGAGACGGCGCAGCGCGCCGGCGTGCCCTTTGCGCTCTACACCGAAGGATATCGCAAGACCGCCGTACACGACATCGCGCATGCGTACGCATTTTCCGATTTCAACGACCTGCCGGGGCTCGTTGACCAGGCCATGACCTAGCCCGGCCGGTCCACATCAAGCAGGGCTGCGAAGCCGGCGAAAACATAACCTTTTACTATGGATATTATCATCAAAGAGAACTTCCACTAATTCAAGCTATCTCTTACTTTAAGATCATGGCAGCGACGTGAGCACAAAACAGCGCCGCGCTTATGGAAGCAACCCGATCGGAGGATCAAATGGACGGCAATGATATGGCGAAATGCCCGGTCATGCATGGCGGCATGACGGAAAGCGGCAAGAGCGTCACCGACTGGTGGCCGAACTCGCTCAATCTCGACATCCTGCACCAGCATGACACGAAGACCGATCCGCTGGGTCGGGATTTTGACTACACCGAAGAGGTCAAGTCACTGGATTTCGAGGGCGTCAAGGCCGATGTGACAGCGCTCATGACTGAAAGCCAGGATTGGTGGCCGGCCGATTGGGGCCATTATGGCGGGTTGATGATCCGCATGTCGTGGCACGCGGCGGGGACGTACCGCGTCGCGGACGGTCGTGGCGGCGGCGGCACCGGCAACCACCGGTTTGCACCGCTGAACTCCTGGCCCGACAACACCAACCTCGACAAGGCCCGGCGCCTGCTCTGGCCGGTCAAGAAGAAATATGGCAACAAGGTGAGCTGGGCTGACCTGATGATGCTGGCCGGCACCATCGCCTACGAGTCGATGGGTCTGAAGACCTACGGCTTCGCGTTCGGGCGTCCCGATATCTGGCATCCCGAGAAGGACACCTATTGGGGCGCGGAAAAGGAATGGCTTGCGCCGTCGGACACACGCTATGACGATGTCAGCAAAGCGGCGACGATGGAAAACCCGCTGGCCGCAGTGCAGATGGGCCTGATCTACGTGAACCCCGAAGGCGTGAACGGCAAGCCGGATCCGCAGATGACGGCAGAGCATGTCCGCGAAACCTTCGCGCGCATGGCGATGAACGACGAGGAAACCGTCGCGTTGACTGCCGGCGGGCACACGGTCGGCAAGTGCCACGGCAATGGCGATGCGTCGCTGCTCGGACCCGAGCCCGAAGCGGCCGGTGTCGAGGAGCAGGGCCTCGGCTGGAACAACCACACCAAGCGTGGCATCGGCCGCGATACCGTAACCAGCGGGATCGAAGGCGCGTGGACCACGAACCCGACGCAATGGGACAACGGCTATTTCCACCTGCTGCTCAACTACGAGTGGGAGCTGAAGAAAAGCCCGGCCGGCGCGTGGCAGTGGGAACCCGTCGACATGAAGGAAGAGGACAAGCCGGTCGATGTCGAGGACATGACGACCCGGTACAATCCGATCATGACCGATGCCGACATGGCGATGAAGGTCGACCCGATCTATCGCGAGATCTCCGAGCGGTTCTACAAGAATCCCGAACTGCTGGACGAGGCGTTCGCCAAGGCATGGTTCAAGCTGACGCATCGCGACATGGGACCCAAGGCGCGCTACATCGGCCCCGATGTGCCGCAGGAAGATCTGATCTGGCAGGATCCGGTGCCCGAAGGCCCCAAGGGCTATGACGTGGCCGCGGTGAAGGCAAAGATCGCCGACAGCGGGCTCAGCCTGCCCGAGATGGTCAACACCGCGTGGGACAGCGCCCGCACCTATCGCGATTCCGACAAGCGGGGCGGGGCCAACGGCGCGCGCATCCGTCTTGCGCCGCAAAAGGACTGGGAAGGCAACGAGCCTGACCGCCTGGCGCATGTGCTCGGTGTGCTCGAACCGATCGCGAAGGAAACGGGCGCGAGCCTTGCGGACGTGATCGTGCTGGCCGGCAATGTCGGTGTCGAGCAGGCCGCGAAAAAGGCCGGCTTCGATGTCGAGGTGCCGTTCCACCCCGGCCGCGGCGATGCAACGGATGCGATGACCGACGCGGATTCGTTCGACGTGATGGAGCCGCTGGCCGATGGCTTCCGCAACTGGGTCAAGAAAGACTACATCGTCAGCCCCGAAGAAATGATGCTCGACCGGGCGCAGCTCATGGGCCTGACCGGCCCCGAGATGACCGCGCTGATCGGCGGCATGCGGGTGATGGGCACCAACCACGCAGGCAAGCCGCATGGCGTGTTCACCGACCGGGCGGGTGCGTTGACGACCGACTTCTTCACCACGCTGACCGACATGGCCTACAAGTGGGAGCCTGCGGGCAACAACCACTACAACATCGTGGACCGCAAGACGAACGAGACCAAGTACACCGCGACGCGCGTGGACCTGGTTTTCGGGTCCAACTCGATCCTGCGGGCCTATGCCGAGGTCTACGCTCAGGACGACAACGCCGAGAAGTTCGTGCGCGATTTCGTCGCCGCATGGACCAAGGTGATGGATGCCGACCGCTTCGACCTGAAGTGATCGGGCATCACGCCAACATATGACCACCAGCCGCGCGGCCCGGACACGGGCCGCGCGGTTTTCGTGTGTAGCTTGAGAGCGCTTTGCACGTCAGGTTCGACATCCGGCCTTGCGCGATTGTCTGGACAACGCTCCTCGTGCGGAATCGAGGCGCGCTTGCGCGCCGTCGCGCATCAGCGGCAAAGCCA
>JAWLGF010000116.1:0-4549 GCA_041685205.1 Roseovarius sp. | reverse complement strand
TAGCGGATATTGTCGGCCAGCGAGCTGTTGAAGATCACGATGTCCTGCGCCACCACCGAGAAGGACGAGCGCCACGCCTTGACGCGCAGATCGGTGATCGGCGTGCCGGCAATGGTCACGCGCCCCTTTTCGACATCATAGAGCCGGGTCAGCAGGCTGAGCACGGTGGTCTTGCCCGACCCGGTGGCACCGACGATGGCGGTCACCTTGCCGCCTTCGAACCGCATCGACAGGTCCTCGAACAGCGGCTGGTCCGCCTCGTAGCTGAAGGTGACCTCTTCCAGCGCAAGGGGGCCCGTGGTGTCGAACCTGTCATGCGCCTCGGGCCGGTCGAAGATCGACGGGGTTTCGCGATAAAGGCTGCGGATCCCGTCTAGGATGATCAGGTTGGCCTGCAGCTTGGCGAAAAAGCTGGCGAGGTTGCGCGCCGGATCAAAGACCAGGACAAGCCCCAGCAGGTAGGCGATGATCCCGGCCCCATCGAGGCCGAATTCCCCCGACAGCACCATGTATCCGCCCCCGCCGATCACCAGCACATAGACCACGGCCGCCATCATATCGATGGCCGGAAGCACCAGCGCCTGCGCCGCCTGCAAGTTGATCGACAGGCGGCGGATGTTCTTGGTCGAGGCCACGAGGCGCTCGCGCTCGATCGGTTCCTGACCGGCGATCTTGACCGTGCGCATGCCGCTCGACATCTCGTCGATGCCGGTCATGTAGGCTCCCAGCGCGTTTTCCGCCGTGGCCTGGATGTCCTTGATCCGCGCCGAGACATGCTGCAGCAGGATCAGGATCGTCGGCAGGATGATTGCCGCCGAGAGAAACAGCAGCGGCGATTTGTAGATCAGGTAGCCCGACACGATGATCACCGTCGCCGCGTCCCGCACCGCGTTGACCGTGGCCTGCCCGACAAACAGGCTCAGGCCCTGGGACTGGTTGACCAGCCGCAGAATGATCTGGCCCGATTGGGTGCGTTCGAAAAACGCGAGATCGAGCGTCATCAAATGGTCGATCAGGTCGCGCCGCATCTTCATCACCGCGTCGCTCGCGAGCCGCACCGACAGGCGCGGGATCAGGTAGGAAATGAGCGCCCGCGTCGTGAAAAGACCGAAGACGACAAAGCAGACCTGGATCAGGTCCGACATGGCGCCGCTTTCGAAGATCACCCGCAGGCCGTCTTCGGTCAGCGAAAGGAACTGCTGGTAGACCAGCCCCTGCACCGTGATCATGCCCAGCACCACGAGGAGCCACGGCGTCTTGGATTTCAGGTAATTGTCCCAGAACCACCGGATGTTCGACCGGTCCAGCTCGGTGAACATGGGCCGTTTCTCTTTCGGGGTCCTGGTCGTCTTGGAAGAGGGAAATAGGGCCATGCGGAGTTCCGATCGGGTCTGGCTCCGCGTCTACAGCGATTTTCCGGGCAGGTCAGCCCCCGTTATCCGTGGCCGCCCCGGGGACGGAAACGCTTGCTTTCGTGCAAGAAACCCCCAAAACACGCTCCGACCGGGCCACAAGGATGCTGCTCTGCATGTCCCTGCGCAAACGCATTGAAAAATCCCCTGCCCTGACCGATGCGCTCGGCACGCTCATCACCGGGTACCTGGCGCTGTGCGATCGCTCCACGCGCTGGCAGATCGAGGGGCGGGAGAGCCTGGAGGCCGCCCTTGCAGAAGGCCCCGTCCTGACGCTGATGTGGCACAGCCGCATGGCGATGGGGGCCCGGCACTGGCCGGATGCCGTCGCCCCCGCCTCGAGCCTGCATCACCGGTCCCCGCTGGGCCGGGTCTCGGGGGTGATGCAGCGGCAGGAAGGGATGACACCCTTCGAGATGTCCCACAGGAGATCCAATCTCGTGGCCTCGCGGCAGGTGATGAGGCGGTTCCGCCAAGGCATCAGCATCGTGATGACCGGGGATGGCCCGATGGGACCGCCGCATGAACTGCAGGCCGCCCCGCTGGACTGGGCCTGCCGGCTCAACGCCCCGATCTTCGCCTATGCCTTCTCGACAACGCGCGGCCACCGCGCCAACAGCTGGGACCGGCTGCTCTTGCCCTACCCTCTGGGCCGCGGCGCGGTGGTCTTTGCGCGCCATGACGGCCCGCCCCCCGGTACCGCGACCGCCCAGGACCGCGCCCGCACCCAGGACGCCCTGCGCGATTTCATCACCGCCACCACCGCCCGCGCCGATGCGCTGATCGGCCTGCCGCCGGGGCCGTGATGCACGGACCCGCCCTGCCCCGAATCACACGCAGGACCGGATCAACTGTTGAACGTCCTGCGCGGAAACAGGCGATGAACCGGCGGCGCGGGCCATATTGTTCGCATTACGCGAACAGAATGCGTGCAGCCCGCAAGATTTCTTGTCACATCACATCACGAAATTGGAAGGTCATTTGCCATCGGCGGAATCCTGCTATATAGTGAAGCACTGAACGTCCTGTCACCATTCGACAGGGATACCACCCCATTGCTGCCATTTGAGGGTACCGCCATGCTTGCAGAGCTGCACAAATCGACGCCGGAAGAGGCCAAGGAACACCGCGCGACACTTGGTCTTTGGCTGAAATCGTTGCGCGAGTCCGAGGGGCTGTCGCAACGCGATCTCGCCGATCGCCTGTCGCTGGATTATTACACCTTCATCTCGCAGCTGGAAAACGGTCGCGGCAAGATCCCGGCCCACCGCTATGGCGAATGGGCCGTGGCGCTCGGACAGGAGCCGAAAAGCTTCGTGCGTGAGCTTTTGCGCTATTACGAGCCGCTGACCTATCAGATCCTGTTCGAAGACGCCGGCTGACACGCGGTCGATTTTTCGCAACCGGGGGCGGGGGTCCGGCGCGGCAGCCACAGATGGTATCTTCTCTGGATCGAGGCTTCGATCGGCGGTACAGTAAGACACGGTTCACTTTGATCGGGACGACCCCCCTATGGCGAAAATCCTCAACTTCCGGAACAAAGGCTCTGCCCCCACGGGAGAAGATTTCCTGACCGACGGGAACCATACCCTGTCATTCCGCAAAACCGAGGACGGGGGCGTCAGCCTCGACGGCATCTGCGAAAGCGGGCTTTCGGACCTCTTTCCCGATCCCAAGAAGGACTGGACCAACCAGGAACTAGCCGACCTGTTCCGCGTGCGCCAGCTTCTCGGTGCCGCCAATGTGCCCGTCGAAACCGATCGCGGCGTGACCGATGAAGGGGATCCCTGGTTCGTCTTCTGCCATGCGAACGGGGATGTGTTCATCCATTTGTGCCGCATTGACGGGGCCTATGTCCTGGACAGCCCGAACGTCCAGCGCCCGCTGCGCGGCGCGAATTTCAACGAGCTGATCGCCGATTTCACCAACCAGGCCCTGCCCGCCCAGACCGCGCCGGACGAGGCGGAGCGCCGCGTGATCCGCCTGGACCGCGGCGGCAAGGTGCAGCTGCACCCCTCGGCCATGCTCGCCGCGCTGATCTGGACCCTGTTCCTGGCCTCGGAAGAGCTCGTGATGCTGGCCCCGGAAGAGACAGAGGGCGACAGCGATACGCTGCTCGATTTCGAAGGGCTGGTCCCGTTGGCGTTCACCGAGAGCGCGGATATCGATCTGCATGTCGAAGATGACAGCATCGACCTGCCCGCTCCCGAAAAAGAAGCCGGCAACCACCCCGAAACCGATATCCCCGAAAGCCACACGCAGATGCGGGATGCGCAGCAGCACGGCCTGACGGTGCAGAGCAACGCCTTCACGATGGGTCTGAGCACCATCGCCATCGCGATGGGCTTCATGTCCGAAGCCGTGCTTCTAAACAACCAGCGCAAAGTGCTGGACGGACTGGCCGACCTTGGCCTGTCGGACTCGGGTGACGCGGCGCAGGACGTGGCCGATCTCACTCTCCCGGACACTGCCGAGGGCGGCGCCCTGCTCGCGATGCTGGCAGAGTTTCTCGGGCTGGAGCGGACGTTCAATACCGAAATGACGGAAGTGACAGAGGCCGCCGCCTCCGATGCGCAGAAAGACCTGACGCATCTGACGGACACCACTTTGACTGACACGGTCGAGAGCGATATCAAGACGGCAAAACCCGCCGTTGAAATCCGAAACAAGAAATTCGATCCGGACCAGGCCGCCGAGGCCACGGCACGCGCCAAATCCTCTGCCGAGGCGGCGGATGGTGCCGTGCAGATGGCAGCCAAAGAGGACTCGGCCAATGACGCCACCCAAGAGGACGCGTCCCTGACCCTGTCTGAGATCATTCAGACATGGCAACCCCTGATGGAAGAATTCAAACTCGGCCATACGACGGTCAGGGCCAGCTTCGATGTGAACGAAATCGATGACGTCGTCCTTTTCGACGTGATCGACACCACCACAGAGGAGCGCAGCACGAATGTCCGGGAGTTCGACGCCCAGGCGCTGCGCCTGATCGAATTCCTCGAAGCCAAGGACGGTGAGGTTGGCTTCATCGAGCTTGAAGACGAGGTCATCATGATCGACCGCACCGCGTATACCGGCGGCGACACCGGGTACGTCCAATGGGAAGCGAGCGACGGGCGGACGATCTCCTTCATCGG
>JAWLGF010000115.1:0-4616 GCA_041685205.1 Roseovarius sp. | reverse complement strand
TGGTGGGCGACCTAGGAATCGAACCTAGCGTGCGTCTCCGCGAGGGAGTTACAGTCCCCTGCCACACCTTGCGGCCTGTCGCCCACACGCCGGCGAAGACATGCCGGATGTGCGAGGGTGCGTACAAGTGGGCGAGATAGGCGTCAACCGGAAAATCGCTTGCACAGCGGCCAGGTGCGGGGCAGGGTCTCGCGCCGAAAAGAAGGAACTGCCGGCATGAAAAAACCCCGATGGGTCATCGAGAAAGAGCAGGCGCGCAGCAAGGCGGCGGCCGAGACCGTGTGGCTTTTCGGGCTGCACGCGGTGCGCGACGCGCTGGTCAATCCGCGCCGAGAAAAGCTGCGACTCGTCGTGACACGCAATGCAGCCGACAGGCTGGTCGAGGCCATCACGACCAGCGGGATGAGCCCCGAAATTGCCGATCCGCGCAAGTTTACCGCGCCGCTCGATCCCGGATCGGTGCATCAGGGTGCCGCGCTCGAGGTCAAGGCCCTCGATTGGGGACATCTGGCCGATCTGTGCATGGGCGACGGCGTGGAGGCGCCGCGCGTGGTTCTGCTCGATCGGGTGACCGATCCGCATAATGTCGGCGCGATCCTGCGCTCGGCCGAGGTGTTCGGCGCGCGCGCCGTCATTGCCCCACGCCACCATGCCGCGCCCGAGACCGGCGCGCTCGCCAAGACCGCGAGCGGCGCGCTGGAACGTCAGCCTTATCTGCGGGTGCGCAACCTAGCCGATGCGATCGGTGAATTGCAGGGGATGGGCTACGTCGTGCTGGGTTTGGCGGGCGAGGCCGATCTGGACATCGAGGCGGCGCTTGCCGGCCGGCGCGACCGGCCAGTGGCCCTGGTGCTCGGGGCGGAGGGGCCGGGGCTGCGCCCCAGAACGCGGGGACGCGTGGATGCGCTGGTACGGATCGGCCATGCCGGGACCTTCGGCTCGCTCAACGTGTCGAACGCGGCGGCGGTCGCGCTTTATGCCGCACGCGTCACAGGCGCGCAGCCGGCGCCCGTTCGGCGCGGCGGATAGTGGACATGGCAACAGGTCGCGCGATATGACCGGCATGGGTCACAAGATTGCCACATGCAATTATTGCGGCACCCGCGCGGCCCTGGTCCTCGACCGTGCGCGCCATGAACTGGCCTGTTCGAGATGTGGTGCCCCGCTTCATGACTTGAAGGCGTTGCCAAAGGAAAAAGCGCAACGCGCGCAGAAACGACGACGCGACGCGCCAAAGCCCGGCCCCGCAAAGGGGACAACGCTCAGGACCGACCCTCCGCGCAAGCGGCGCGAAGGGCTTTTGCGGCGATTGTACAAGGAGATCCGGGACGTCGTCGAGGATATCATCGATTGACCGGGAAGGATCATGCCGGGATCACAGCTGTATTACAGGCCTTTATATCCCGGTTATAGATACTACTTTGCTGTGGAGGCGGCGGCTCGGAACCCCGTCGCTTCCTATCACTGTCCCTCGTTCCGCAACTGGCGCCCAGGGTTACCTTGGGCGCTTTTTTTCTGTTCCGGCGCGTGATTTAATACGAGAATGAGCGAAACCTATTCCGATTCTCATCTGCGAGACATCCTCACTCGAACACGGCGCATCGCCGTCGTCGGCGTATCGATGAACCCTGTGCGCCCGAGTCATTACGTCGCGCGCTATCTAAGCCTGAAGACATTCGAGGTGGTGCCGGTCAACCCGGGCCACACGGGCGAGATGCTGTTCGGGCAGCGGGTCGTAGCCTCGCTGTCGCAGATCGAGGGAGAGGTCGACATGGTCGACATCTTTCGCCGCTCCGAACATGTCGCGCCCATCGTGGACGAGGCACTGGACGCGTTCCCGGGGTTGCAGACGCTCTGGATGCAGATCGGCGTCGAGCACCCGGAGGCGTCCGCGAAGGCACGAGTACGCGGCGTCGACGTGGTCATGGATCGTTGCCCGAAGATCGAGTATCAACGCCTGTTCGGCGAGTTGCGGATGGGCGGGTTCAACACCGGCGTGATCTCGTCGAAGCTCTGACCGGAAATTTCGGGTATTTTGACCAAGAAGAAACCCGGGGATTGTAACAGGCTGGCCTCGGCCGGTGTCTGTGGTATCTGAAAGACATGTCCCTGAACTCTGCCACGCCCGCCCTGATCGAGCGCCTGCGGGCACATCTGCCCGAACCCGCGTTTCGCGAGACGGCGCCGCATTACCTCGAGGAACCGCGCGGCCGCTGGCACGGTCAGGGCGTGGTCATCGCCCCCGACACCGTCGAGGGCGTGGCCGAGGTCATGCGCGCCTGCGCCGAGGCACGGGTGCCGGTTGTGCCCTATGGCGGGGGCACGGGGCTGGTTGGCGGGCAGATCAGCCCCGACGGCACCGAGGCCGCGGTGCCGGTGATCCTGAGCCTCGAGCGGATGCGCGCTGTGCGCGGGATCTGGCCCGGGGAGAATGTGATGGTGGTCGAGGCCGGAGCGATCCTGCAGGATATCCATGCGGCCGCCGAAGCAGAGGACCGGCTTTTCCCGCTGTCGATCGCCGCCAAGGGATCGGCGCGATTGGGCGGGCTTATGGGGACCAATGCCGGCGGGATCAACGTGCTGCGCTACGGCAATGCGCGGGATCTGTGTCTGGGGCTGGAAGCGGTGCTGCCCGACGGGCGGATCTGGCACGGGCTCAAGCGTCTGCGCAAGGACAATACCGGCTATGATCTACGCAACCTGTTGATCGGGTCCGAGGGCACGCTTGGCGTGATCACCGCCGCGTCGCTGAAGCTGTTTCCGCGTCCTGTTGGCGAGGGCACGGCACTGATGACGGTCGAGGGACCGCGTGCCGCGCTCGACCTGCTGGCGATGGCCCGGGACCATCTGGGCGAGGGGGTCAGCGCGTTCGAGATCATTCACCGGCAGGGGCTGGACTTTCTGGCCGAGACCTTGCCCGACATCCGCCAGCCGTTCGGATCCCCGCCTGAATGGCTGGTGCTGATCGATATCGGGGTGGCGCGCGGTCTGGATCCCGCGCAGGCGCTGGAGGAGTTGTTCGAGGACGCGTTCGAGGCCGGGCTGGTGACCGATGGCGGCATCGCGCAATCCGAAGGACAACGCCGCGCCTTCTGGGAACTCCGCGAACAGATTCCCGAGGCCAACCGGCGCATCGGCTCGATCTGCTCGCACGACATCTCGCTTCCGATGTCGCGCATCCCTGATTTCATCGAAAAGGCACGCGTCGCGATCGGCGATCTCGGGGATTTCCGCATAAACTGCTTCGGCCATCTGGGCGACGGCAACCTGCATTACAATGTCTTTCCCGCCCGCGGGCGCAGCCGTAACGATCATGCGGGCGACCGCGCGGCGATCACACGCACGGTGCACGATCTGGTGCACGAGATGGAGGGCTCGATCAGCGCCGAGCACGGGATCGGGCGGCTCAAGGTCGCCGATCTCGAACGCTACGGCGACCCGGTGAAGCTCGATGCGATGCGCGCCATAAAGGCCGCGCTCGACCCGGCCGGCATCATGAACCCCGGTGCGATCCTGCGCGGCTGAGGCATGCCCCCTGCCCCTTGTCTGGCAAGCGTGCCGGGCGTATAGGCCCGGTCTGACCCAGAAGGAGCAAGCGCCATGCAAGGCAGTGCCAATCTCAACGTTATGCTGAAGGCGGCGCGCAAGGCGGGGCGGACGCTGGTCAAGGATTTCAAGGAGGTCGAGAACCTTCAGGTCTCGACCAAAGGGGCCGGTGATTTCGTCAGCCGGGCCGATATCGCCGCCGAGAAGATCCTCAAGACCGAACTGATGGGCGCGCGCCCCAGCTATGGCTGGCTGGCCGAGGAAGGCGGCGCAGAGCCGGGCAAGGACCCCACCCGCCGCTGGATCGTCGACCCGCTGGACGGCACCACGAATTTCCTGCACGGCCTGCCGCACTGGGCGGTGTCCATCGCGCTGGAACACAAGGGCGAGATCGTGGCGGGCGTCGTCTACGACCCGGCCAAGGACGAGGCGTTCTTCGCCGAAAAGGGCGCGGGCGCCTGGATGAATGACAGCCGCCTGCGTGTGTCGGGCCGCCACAAGATGGGCGAGGCGATCTTCGCGACCGGCCTGCCCTATGGCGGCCGCGCGGACCTGCCCGAAACCTTGCAGGATCTGGCGCGCCTGCTGCCCGCCTGCGCGGGCGTGCGCCGGTGGGGGGCCGCGGCGCTCGACATGGCCTACGTGGCGGCGGGGCGCTATGACGGGTTCTGGGAACGGCGGCTCAGCCCCTGGGACCTGGCCGCGGGCGTGATCATCGTGCGCGAGGCGGGCGGCCTGGTGGACCCGCTGACAAAAGGCGAGAATATCGTGGAATCAGGCGACGTGATCTGCGCCAACGAGCCGCTGTTCGACAAGTTCGTCAGCGTTATCCGCGGCTGATCCGGGCGCGCCGGCAACCCCTGCTTTCTGCAGTCCCGGGGGTGGTCCCCATGCGGCTATAAGTCGAGATTTAAATTGAGTACTTGTAGCTCAACTGCAAAAGGCTTTTTAATTTCTAACAGTTCCACATGGTGGCTATCCTTGCACTGTACGGCATTAATAGCTTTTCTAGCGGTAATCTCCCCCTTTTTAACGGGGTGCATCCGTAGAATTCACGCGGCCATTTTCAG
>JAWLGF010000045.1:0-18886 GCA_041685205.1 Roseovarius sp. | reverse complement strand
GCGGGAGGACGGCATTCACGTTCTCGTCGCCGGGGTAAGCGGCGAAAACCGGCCCGCCATCGCCTTTCACCGCGCCATCGGGTTCGACGAGGCCGCGCGCCTTTCCGAGGTCGGCCGCAAGTTCGGACGCTGGATGGATCTGGTGTTTTTGTCAAAGCGTCTGTGACGGTTGGCGCTGACATCGCTTGTGATCGCCGGTAAGATCCCCGCATGACGATCTGGACCCGCATATCCGATGCGTTGCAGGCGCTGGCCAATGGCGCAGGCCTGAGTACCGTGTTCGACCATCTGCGCACGCCGCCCGAGCGCAGCGTGGCCTTTACCATCGCCGTGATCGCACTCTCGGCGAAGATGGCCAAGGCCGACGGCCTCGTGACCCGCGACGAGGTGACAGCCTTTCGCGAGGTGTTCCGGATCGAGCAGGACGAAGAGCAGAATGCCGCGCGGGTCTTCAACCTTGCGCGGCAGGATGTGGCGGGGTTCGAGGAATACGCCGTGCGCATCCGGCGCATGTTCGATGGCGAGCGTGACACGCTTTGCGATCTGCTGGACGGGCTGTTCCATATTGCGCTTGCCGATGGGGACTACCACCCCGACGAGGACAGGTTCCTCGCCCGCGTGGCCGAGATCTTCGGGCTCGACGAGGCGGAATTTCGCGCGACCCGCGCGCGTTTCGTGTCGGATGCGCGTCCCGATCCGTGGTCCGTTCTCGGAGTGACGTCAGACATGCCGATGGACGAGATCCGCACGGTCTGGCGCAAGCTCGTGCGGGACTGCCATCCCGACCGCATGCAGGCGCGCGGTGTCCCGCCCGAGGCCGTGAAGCTGGCCGAGAAGCGACTCACGGACATCAATCGCGCATGGGACGAGATCAATGCCGCCCGCAGCACCGGAAAACATGCGGATTGACGGCGGGCCGGTCTTAAAATCCGGGTGCGGGGGACCTAGATATACGTGATGTCATCACACCGCCTGATACACATTCTGCCCGTGATCCTGATGCTGGGCGCCACCCCGGCCATCGCGCAGGACAGCTCGGACGATGATGGCGGGCGCTCGCTGATGCAAGAGGGCGCGCGGCTTTTATGGGAAGGCATCCGGCGCGAGATGGGGCCTGCGCTCGACAGTTTTCGGAACCAGGCCGAAGAGATGGAGCCCGCCTTGCGCGACTTCGTCGAGGAGATGGGACCGGCGCTGCGTGACCTGATGGACAAGGCGGGTGATCTCAGCGCGTATGAAGCCCCCGAGGTTCTGCCGAATGGCGATATCATCCTGCGCCGCAAGGAGCCGCAAGAGACCGAAGACGCCCCGGTGCCGGAAGACGAAATCGAGATCTGACGCGGGCAGGGGCAACCGCTCCGGGCCGTTCCGATCGCAATGAACGCTTGAAGGTTCAAGTGCATGTGATCAGTGCACGACGCCCGTCGCATCCATCGCCGCGGCAAGCGCGTTGAACCGGGCCTGCGCGACCTCTCCGAAAAGCGGCGCGGCCTCGTCCGACAGGCGCAGTTCCAGCACCTTCTTGCGGGGGCGCCAGCGCAATTCCCCTAGGCGCGCGTCCTTTTTCAGCCAGAGCATCGCGGCGAACCGCATCGCTTTGCCGACCACCTCGGCATCGTGGCAATCGCGGTCCGACAGAAGGCCGCTCAGGTCGGAAAACCGGGTGTTGTCGCGCTTGTTGGCGTAGCGGTGCAGCAGGCAAAGGCCCAGAAATACCCGTTCCGAATGTTTCAGCCCCCCGAGATTGGCGCGGGTGGCATTGTCGAAACAGACCTCGGCGCGGTAATCGGGATGGGCTCGCCAGCTGACATCGTGCAGCAGGCACGCCGCGCGGATGATGCGACGGCGCTCGGGGCTGGCGGATCGGAAGATCGGCTGCAGGAAGTGATAGATCACCTTGCCGAATCCGGGCAGCCGTGCGTCCTTGTGTTCGGCAAACCGGCACGCCTCGATCAAGGGATCGCGGTCGCGCAGGAGTTGCGGCATCTGTTCGTAGAGAAGCCCTTCCCGGATGCCGTAGCTGGAGACGGCGATATCGCGGGGCTGGAAGGTCTTGACCACCTCGCGCAGCACCTCGGCCGCCAGTGGCACCAGCGCCATCCGGCTGGACGAGACACCCGATGCGGCGCGCAGAATGTCGGGATCGGTGGTTTCGATCTGCTTGACGGTGGCGCGCAGATCGGTGGGCGTCATGCGGTATTCATGCAGCACCGAAAGCGGGTAATCGCGGCGCGCCATGTCGATCTTGGCGATCGCGCGCCATGAGCCGCCGACAAGGAAAAGCCGGTTCTTCTGCTCGCCCAGACGTTCGCGCATCTCCGCCAGCGTGCTGCGGATATGGGCGCGGCGTCCCTTCTTGCCGCCCTTGATATCGGACAGCTTGAACGGCCCCAGCGACGACGACAGGCAGGTGCCGACCGTGCCGCCGTCGATCGCGGCCAGTTCCATCGACGAGCCGCCGATATCACACACCAGGCCATACGATCCGGGCCAGCCCAGAAGCACGCCCTGCGCCGACAGCCGGGCCTCTTCGGGGCCGTCGATCACCCAAAGGCGCAGCCCGGTGCGGCGTTTGACCTCGGCGCAGAACTCCGCGCCGTCCGTCGCGTCGCGCACCGCCGCCGTGGCCACGGTGATGAGCGGCCCGGTATCCATGCCACGCGCCAGCATCTCGAACCGTTCCAGCGCGGAAAGCGCGCGTTCGCGCCCCTTGGGGTTGAGGCGCCCGCTCTCCGACATGCCGGAGCCGAGCGCACACATGATCTTTTCATTGTAGAAATAGGCCGGGCTGCGTGCCGCGCCGTCGAACACAACGAGACGAACGGAGTTCGATCCCACATCGACCACGCCCACGCGGCTGAGCGCGCGGGCCGTGGGGCTGTCGAAAAGCGGACGACCAAACGGCCCGCCTGCCTGGTCCGACGTGTCGTTCGTTCCGTCCATCTGTCCCCCGCCACTTACATCTGATCTATGCGACAGGGACATTTCAGGGTCAATCGCCGGTATGGGTCAGCTTGGGCACATCCGACGCGCCGGCCGATCCGCGCCCCGAAAGCGACGGGTTCTCCATGAAGAACCTGTGACAGTTGAACGCGAATTCACCTTCCGGCCGCTCGGCCCGGGTAAAGCTGCCATCCGGCGCCATCAGCCAGCTTTGCGCGACATCGGCCATGTTGGCGGCCATGATCTGGGACACGATCTGCGCCTTGACGGTGGGATTCTCGATCTCGACCAGTGTTTCCACGCGGCGGACGAGGTTGCGTCCCATCCAGTCGGCCGAGGAGATGAACACCCGCGCCTTTTTCGACGGCAGCCCCGCGCCATTGCCGAAACACACGATGCGAGAATGTTCCAGAAAGCGCCCGACGATGGATTTCACCCGGATATTGCCCGACAGCCCCCTGATGCCAGGACGCAGCCCGCAGATGCCGCGCACCACGAGATCGATGTGCACGCCCGCCTCGGAGGCGGCGTAAAGCGTGTCGATCACGTCCGGGTCGACCAGCGAATTCATCTTGGCCCAGATCGCGGCGGGCTTGCCGGCACGCGCATGGTCGGCCTCGGCCCCGATCAGTGCGATCAGGCGGTCCTTCAGCGTCAGCGGCGAGATTGCGAGGTTTTCCAGCCCCTCGGGCTGGGCGTAGCCCGACAGGTAGTTGAACACCTTGGTGGCGTCGCGCCCGAGCGCCGCGTCGCAGGTGAAAAAGCTCAGATCGGTATAGATCCGTGCGGTGATCGGGTGATAATTGCCCGTCCCGTAATGCGTGTAGGTCACCAGAGAGGTGCCTTCGCGCCGGACCACGGTCGAGATCTTGGCATGGGTCTTGAGATCCAGAAAGCCGTAGACGACATGCGCGCCCGCCCGCTCCAGCCGGCGGGACTGGCGGATATTGGCGGCCTCGTCAAAACGTGCCTTCAGTTCCACGAGGGCGGTCACAGACTTGCCTTCCTCGGCGGCCTCGCACAGCGCCTCGACGATGGGCGAGTTGCGCGAGGTGCGGTAGAGCGTCTGCTTGATCGCCAGCACGTCCGGATCGCGCGCCGCCTGCTGCAGAAACCGCACGACCATGTCGAAGGTCTCGTAGGGGTGGTGCAGCAGCATGTCCTTCTGCCGGATCGCCGCGAACATGTCGCCGTCATGGTCCTGCACGCGTTCAGGCACGCGCGGCGTGAACGAAGGCCACAGCAGGTCGTGCCGCGCATCCAGCACCAGTTCCTTGAGATCCGCGAGCCCGATCATGCCGGTCACCTCGACCACCTCGTCGGGGGTGACGTGCAACTCTTCCATGATGACGCGCCGCAGCGCCTTGGGCGCGTCGGTGGTGATGTTCATGCGCACAACCTCGCCGCGGCGGCGGCGTTTCAGCGCCGTCTCGAATTCGCGCACCAGATCCTCGGCCTCGTCCTCGACCTCGAGATCGCTGTCGCGCAGCACGCGAAAGCCGCAATGCCCCACATAGCGGTAGCCGGGAAACAGGCTGTCGAGATGCAGCAGCAGCAACTCTTCCAGCGGCACGAAGCGGTGACCGCCCTCGGGGGCCGGCAGCGCGATGAAGCGGGCGATCTGGTGCGGGATCGGCAATAGCGCCTGCAACGGGCGCTTGTCGGATTTGCGCTCCATCTGCAGGGCGAGGCTGAATCCGAGATTTGGGATGAACGGAAAGGGATGCGCTGGATCGACGGCCAGCGGCGACAGGATCGGGAAGACCTCGTGCAGGAAGAATTCGCCCAGCATCTCGCGATCGGCTTTTTCCAGCGAGCGGTGGTCTAGGATCGTGATGTTCTCGCCTTCCATTTCGGCGCGCAAGGTCTGGAAGGTCTCGTGCTGCTGGTCGAGCAGGCGGCGCGCGTTTTCGTTGATCAGCACAAGCTGTTCCAGCGGGCTGAGGCCGTCGGCGGCCGGCGTGGTGTTGCCGGCTTTGGCCAGTTCGCGCAGGCCCGCGACGCGCACGTTGTAGAATTCGTCAAGGTTCGTGGCCGATATCGACAGAAAGCGCAGCCGTTCCAGAAGCGGCACGCGCGGGTTCTGCGCCTCTTCCAGCACGCGCCAGTTGAAGCCCAGCCAGCTGAGCTCGCGGTTGAAGAACCGTCCCGGCCCGGACATGTCGAGATCCGGGCGATCGACCGGCTCGGGACGCGGGGATTTCAAGAAATCTGCGTTTTTCATGGGGCCTTATGGCGTTGGCATGTAACGATCCGGTTACAGAGCGTGGCGTCATTCGCCCCGATTGTCCAGCACCTGCGCGGCCAGCTGCCGGGTGATCGCGCGCCGCTGCGCCAGCGCCGCCGCGTCCAGATCCGCGACAACCTCTTCGGCGGCGCGAAAGGATCGTTCCATGCGCCGCACGAGAAAGGGGATTGTGTCGGGGCTGGGCATGAGTTGGCGATCGGCGAAAAGCTTTATCAGCACCGCAGACAGCAGCGCGTCATCGGGTGCGCCAAGGGCTGTGTGCAGCGTGCCTTGCATCCGGCTGTCCAGATCGGGCAGGCCAAGGCCCCACAGGTGCGGCGGCGTGCGGGCGGTGACCAGCAGGGCGTGCCCGTCAGCCAGCATTAGATTGTGCAGGTGAAACAATGCGCTCTCGGCGCTGCGGTCGCCGGCGACCGTCTCGGCGTCCTCGATCACGACGCGTCCCCGGGCCAATCGCGCGATGTCGCGGCCCGGCAGATCGCACGCGGCGAGTATCCTGGCGCCCGAAAGGCCCGCCCAGACATGCGAAAGGTGCGTTTTTCCCGCGCCGGCCGGTCCGGTCAAGACCAGCTTTCGCGAGGGCCAACCTTGCCAGTCCTCGATCATCGCCACAGCCTCGGCATTGGCCGGCGAGACGAAGAAATCCTCGCGCCCAAGGGCGGCGCGCACCGGCAGATCGAGGCTGAGCTGCCGCGCCGTCATCCCTCGTCCAGACTGTCGAGCCCGCGATAGAGGCGGCTGGCCTTGTATTGCGAGATCATGAACCGTGCGATCACGCCAAGTGCGGCCGCCACCGGCACCGCGACCAGCATGCCCACGAAGCCGAAGAGCGTTCCGAAGGCCGACAGCGCGAAGATCAGCCACACCGGATGCAATCCGACCGATGAACCCACCAGCTTGGGTGTCAGGACGTTGCCCTCGATCACCTGCCCCGAGACAAAGATGACAACCACAAGGATGATGTAGAACCACTCGCCCCAGAACTGGAACAGCGCAAGTCCGATCGCCAGCGCGCCACCGATGATCGCGCCGACATACGGGATGAAGGTCAGCAACCCCGCGACCGCGCCGACGACCAGCCCGAAATCCAGCCCCACCAGCATCAGCGCCACCGCGTAGTAGGTCCCCAGGATCAGGCAGACTGTACCCATGCCGCGGATGAAGCTGGCCAGCGTCGCGTCGATATCTCGCGCCAAGTCACGGACCACCGGCGCGTGATCGCGCGGCAGCATGTGATCGATTTCCTCGATCATGTGGTCCCAGTCGTAAAGCAGATAGACCGACACCACCGGCGCCACCACCAGCAGCACCGCGACGTTGATAAGCGAGGCCGCAGAGGTCACCAGGGCCTCGACCATCGCCGCGCCGCGCTCGCGTATGGTTTCGCCCAGCCCGATGAGGGTCTCGCGTGCCGGCGAGTCGGAATCGAAGACCGACGGGAAACGCTCGGTGAAGAAGCCCTGAAGGTCGCGGGCAAGCTGTGGCGCGGTATCGAACAGCGCCATTGCCTGGCTGACCAGCGTCGGCACCACGAGTATCAGCAGCAGCGTGAACAGAAATGTGACGGAAAGCGTGATCACGACGACCGCCGCCATGCGGCTCAGCCCCATCCGCTGCAGCCTGTCGGCCACGGGATCGAGGAAATAGGCGATCGCCCCGCCCAGGATGAAGGGCAGGATCACGTTTCCCAGAAACCACAAGGCAAGGACAAAGACCGCGACGGCGATACCCCAGTACTTCGCTTGTTGTCTGACCGGTAATGCCATCGCCACGCTCCTGACTGTTGACTGGTATCTCACCCGTGCGCGTTCCGGAATCAAGAGGGCACCCCCCGAAAGCCGCCGATCCTCCCTTGTCTGGCGCGATGCGAGGCCATAGACGATAGGCCAAAGCCTAACTCCGGAGGGTCGCCATGCGTCTGAGCCGTTATTTCCTGCCCGTCCTCAGGGAGACCCCCGCCGAGGCGCAGATCGCAAGCCACCGGCTGATGCTGCGGGCGGGCATGATCAAGCAGGCCACGGCCGGGATCTATTCCTGGCTGCCGCTCGGCTTCAAGGTGCTGCGCAAGATCGAGAACATCGTCCACGAGGAGCAGGTGCGCGCGGGTCATGTCCCGATGCTGATGCCGACGTTGCAATCGGCCGATCTGTGGCGCGAGAGCGGGCGCTATGACGATTACGGTGCGGAGATGCTGCGCATCACCGACCGGCACGGGCGCGACATGCTCTACGGGCCCACCAACGAGGAACTGATCACCGACATCTTCCGAAGCCATGTCGGCAGCTACAAGGATCTGCCGCTGACGCTCTATCACATTCAGTGGAAGTTCCGCGACGAGGTACGCCCGCGTTTCGGCGTGATGCGGGGCCGGGAATTCTTCATGAAGGACGGCTACAATTTCGACCTGACCAAGGAAGACGCGCTGCACGCCTATAACCGCCACATGGTCAGCTACCTGCGCACCTACGAGCGGATGGGCCTTCAGGCGATCCCGATGCGCGCCGATAGCGGACCGATCGGCGGCGACGACACGCATGAATTCCTCGTGCTGGCAGATACCGGCGAATCGGAGGTGTTCTATGACAGCGCGATCACCGACCTGAGGCTGGGCGACCGGGTGGTCGATTACGACAGCCATTCCGATTGCGCGGCCATCGTGGACGAATGGACCACGCCCTATGCGCGCACCGACGAAACCCATGACGAGGCCAAGTTCGCCGAGGTTCCCGAAGAGCGCCGCCGGTCGCGGCGCGGTATCGAGGTGGGGCAGATCTTCTATTTCGGCACCAAGTATTCCGAACCGATGGGCGCCACGGTGCAGGGCCCCGACGGCAAGCCCGTGCCTGTGCACATGGGCAGCCACGGGATCGGTGTCAGCCGTCTGGTGGGCGCGATCATCGAGGCGAGCCATGACGACAAGGGCATCATCTGGCCCGAGGGTGTCACGCCCTTCCATGTCGGGATCGTTAATCTCAAGCAGGGCGATGCCGAGACCGACGCGGCCTGCGAACGGCTTTACGACGCGCTGACCGTTCTGGGGCTGGAGCCCTTGTATGATGATCGAGACGAGCGTGCGGGCGGCAAGTTCGCCACGATGGACCTGATCGGCCTGCCTTGGCGGGTCACGGTCGGGCCGCGCGGGCTAAAGAACGGTGTGCTGGAACTGACCAGCCGCCGCTCAGGTGAAAGCGAGGAATTGCCGCCAGAGGCGGTGGTTGAGCGGCTTGCGGATATTTATGCCGCGCATGTGTTGCAGCCGGGGTTTTGATCAGCTTGGTCAGGATGTGACTAAAAGCAGCGCGATTGCATGTACGCGGGCAGTCGACCCGACCGGCATTCAGGGCGGTTCATTTCTGCAACCCCGCACAAGCCCCGTTCGATTAGCCAGCTTTGACAAATCGCCTGTCCGGGGGGCGGACATGCGATGGCGCTGCGGCGCGTCGCGCCGCGTATCGCACCTGGTCTGCAGCCGAGATGACCTGGCACAGTCGCCCGAGCCACCTTGACGTCGCCCGCCGAACACCGCACTGAGCCCGCGTAGATATCAGGAGGCCCCGATGGCCCGATCCCCCGCCCCGTTTGCCGCCTTCGAATGGCTGATCGCCTGGCGTTACCTGCGTGCCAAGCGCGCCGAGGGCGGGGTCAGCGTCATGACCTGGATCAGCCTCATCGGCATCACATTGGCCGTCTTCGCGCTGATCGCCACGCTCGCCGTGCGCTCCGGCTTTCGCGCCGAATTCGTTGACACCATCCTTGGGGCGAATGCCCATGCGACGGTGTATTCCGCCGGGGCCGTGGATGACGATACCGGACGGACCGACCGGACCATCACCGATTACGAGGCGATGGCCGACCGCTTGCGCGAGGTGCCGGGCGTCACGCGCGTCGCGCCGCTCGTGAAGGCGCAGGTGATGGCCAATGCCGAAGGGCGCAACGCCGGCGTGCAGGTGTTCGGCATCCTGCCCGAGGATCTCAAGGCGATCCCGCGTGTCGCCGATCCCGAAACAGGGCGCGGCGATCTCGACCGCCTCAAAGACGGCATCTCCATCGGTTCTGGTGTGGCGCAAGAGCTTGGTCTGACGGTTGGCGACCGGATCAGGCTGATCTCGCCCGATGGGGCCAAGACGCCGCTTGGCACGTCGCCGCGGGTCAACTCCTACGACGTGGTCCATGTGTTTTCCGTCGGGCGCTACGACATCGACCGGGTGCGCGTCTACCTGCCCTTTGCCGAGGCGCAGAGCTTTTTCAACCGCGACGATCGCGCCGACGAACTGGAAGTGACGGTCGCGGAGCCTGAAAACATCGATGACCTCGTTCCGCAGCTCTTGCGCGCCGCCGGTGAGCGCGGGCAGGTCTGGACGTGGCAGGATTCCAGCGGCTCCTTCTTGCGCGCGCTCGAGGTCGAGGACAACGTGATGTTCGTGATCCTGTCGATCCTCGTGCTGATCGCGGCCATGAACATAACGTCAGGTCTTATAATGCTGGTCAAGAACAAGGGCCGCGATATCGGCATCCTGCGCACCATGGGATTGACCGAGGGGTCGGTGCTGCGGGTGTTCTTCATCTGCGGGGCCTTCACCGGGCTGATTGGCACGGCGTCGGGTGTCGTGCTGGGCTGTCTCTTCGCGATCTATATCGACCCGATCTTCTCGGCGGTGAACGCGATGATGGGCGGGCAGGTCTGGGATCCGTCGATCCGGGGCATCTACCAGTTGCCCGCGCAGTTGCAGCTGGGTGACGTGCTGACGGCTGTGGCGCTGTCGCTGGGGCTGAGTTTCGTGGTCACGATCTTTCCCGCACGGCGCGCGGCCCGTATGAACCCGGTGGAGGCGTTGCGCTATGAGTGATCCTGTGCTGCGCCTTTCGGGGATTGACAAGACCTACAACAAGGACCGCCCCGGCGAGGTGCGCGTACTGGCCGGGGTCGATGTCGCGCTGATGCCGGGCGAGATGGTGGCGCTAGTAGCGCCCTCTGGCGCGGGCAAGTCGACGCTTCTGCATATCGCGGGGCTCTTGGATGTGGCCGACGCGGGCCGCGTCGAGATCGGTGGCGCGGACATGACCGGCCTTGGCGATCGCCGCCGCACTGCGGTCCGGCGCCACGAGGTGGGTTTCGTCTACCAGTTCCACCACCTTCTGCCCGAATTCACCGCGCTTGAGAACATCGCACTGCCGCAACGCGCCAATGGCGTGGCGCGTGGCGCGGCCGAAGATCGCGCGATGCATCTGCTGGAGCAGGTGGGCGTGGGCCCCCGCGCTGCGCACCGTCCCTCGGCGCTGTCGGGGGGCGAGCAGCAGCGCGTGGCCTTCTGCCGGGCGCTGGCCAACAGCCCGCGCGTCCTGCTGGCCGACGAGCCGACGGGCAATCTTGACCCCGACACCGCCGATCAGGTGTTCGAGACGCTGACCGGGCTGGTGCGCGGCACGGGCCTTGCGGCGCTGATCGCCACGCATAATCTCGGGCTTGCGGCGCGGATGGACCGGATCCTGACGCTCGATCAGGGGCGCATCGTCGCGGGCTGAGGCTATGCGCTCGATCGTGGGTGCACGCTTGCAACAGCGCGGCGTCAAGCTAGAATAATCTTGCATGGAGGTTCTTTCATGCGACACATCCTTTTATTGCTGGTCCTCACACTTGGCCTGACTGGCGTCGCGCGATCCGACGAGGCGGCGATGCGGTCGGTCATCTCCGGCCAGATCGAGGCGTTTCTGGCGGAGGACGCGACCCGCGCCTTCGATTTTGCCAGTCCGGTCATCCAGCGCAAGTTCGGCACGCCCGAAACCTTCGGCGACATGGTGCGCAACGGCTACCCGATGGTCTGGCAGCCCTCGGACGTGACATTTCTCGATCTCGAGCTGATCGACGGGATCCCGTTCCAGAGCGTGCAGATGCGCGGGCCGGGCGGTAAATCCTGGATCGTCGATTACGAGATGGTCGAGATCGACGGCGAATGGCGCATCAATGGCGTGCGGGTGCGCGAGGCGCCGGGCCTCAACACCTGAGCGGCAGGCCAGCCACCGTCACGGTGGTCTGACACATGGTTAACCGCTTCTGACTACCCCTTTCCCCGATCACGCGCGGCGCGGGACGAGGAAAGGGACAGACATGAACAAGGCAATCACCCAAGGCATCACCTTCATGCCCTGGCCCTTTGCGGCCGGTCTCGACAGCTGGTCGAGCGGCGATGGAAGGCCGGGCTCGGACACCTATGACATGGCCGATAACGCGGCCTTTGTGCCGGCCGATCAGGATTTCGGCGGCGCGCTTGAGGTCCAGAAGGTCGATGCCGTGCAGCGCCTGCGCTACATGGACGAGACCCCGATCCTGCCCGGCTGTTATCTGCGGGTGCGCGCGCGGATCAAGGCGCTGGCCGGTAATCTGCCAGACGTGCGCATCGCGGCCTTTGCCGGAGACGCGAACGGCGACGCGCTGCCGGATGTGATACTCGACGGGCCGCCGGTCACCCTGACCAGCTACGGCGAAGTGGTCGAGATCAGCGCCATCGTCGGCACCGGGCAACGCACGGGCGTCGACATGGTCTGGGGGCCCGAGGCGGTGTTTGGCCATTTCGGGGTCGACCTGACGGGCCCCTCCGGCGGCGTGGTGCGCATCGACGATATCGAGATCGAGGATGTCAGTCGCTTTTTTCTGCGCGACGTGCTCGCCACCGTGGATGTGCGCGACTTCGGGGCTATCGGCGACGGCGTGACCGACGATCACGCGGCGTTCGAGGCCGCTGATACCGCAGCCGACGGGCGCGCGATCATCGTGCCGGCTGGCACGTACTTTCTTGGGCAAAGCACCACGATCCAGAGCCGCATCCGGTTCGAGGGCACGCTTGTGATGCCCGACGCGGCGATCCTCGCGCTGACCAAGAATTACGACCTGCCCGCCTATATCGACGCCTTCGGCGACAGCGAACTGGCCTTCAAGAAGGCCTATCAGGCGCTCTTGAACAATCCCGATCACGTCACGCTCGATCTGGCGGGGCGCAAGATCGCGCTGCGCGCCCCGGTGGACATGCAGGCGGTCGTCGGCAACCGCAGCACCTACAACCAGCGCCACGTGATCCAGAACGGGCAGTTCTCGGTCTTTCCGACGCCGGATTTCGACACCGAGGTCGTCACCTCTCAGGCGACCTACACTCCCGACAGCAGCACAAAGGAGCTGACCGGAGTGGTCAACGTGGCGAACGTGCCCGTGGGCGCGCTGGTCGAGGGTGACGGCGTGGGCCGCGAAGTCTACGTCACCGCGCGCGACGTCGCGACCGGGCGGATCACCCTCAGCCAGCCGCTTTTCGATGCGGCCGGCACGCAGGTCTTCACCTTCCGGCGGTTCAAGTACATGCTCGATTTCAGCGGGTTCCAGAACCTGTCGCGGCTGGTCCTGTCCGAGGTGGATTTCCAGTGCGGCGGCAATTGCAGCGGCGTTCTGTTGCCGCCGCGGGGCACGGCCATTCATTTCCGCGATTGTTTCGTCACCCGCCCGAAGGATCGCGGCATCACCAGCCATGGCGAGGGCGATCAGGGCATGATGATCGACCGCTGCCAGTTCATCTCGGACGAGGCTCCGCTTCTGGTCGGCGACCGCACGACCATCGGCTTCAACGCCAATGCCAATGATCTCAAGGTCCGCGACAACCGCGCGCCGTTCTTCCGGCATTTCGCGGTCATCGCCGGGTCAAGCTCGCTCATTTCGGGCAATCACGTGTTTCAGGGAGATTCGGCCTCGAACGGCATCCGCAGCGCCGGGTTCGTGCTGACGCGCACCAACAATCGCGGCACGCTCAACGGCAACTATATCGACAACTGCTTTATCGAATGGGGCAACGAACACGACGCCGCCCCCGATTTCGGCAGCGAGTTCTCGTTCAGCGCGCTCAGCATCACCGGGAATGTCTTTCTGGCCAGCGACATGGCGCCGTGGTTTACCTATATCACCGTCAAGCCCTACGGGCCGGGGCATTTCCTCGACGGGATGATCGTCACCGGCAACACCTTCCGGGGCATCGGCACGATCGACCGGGTCGAGACTGTCGATACCAGCTTTGCCGATCTGGATTACGACCGGGTGCGCAACATCACCTTTGCCGAGAACAGCTATCACAACGTCACGGTGCAGGCGGCCAGCCCGCTGGTGATGACGCATGTCGAAGCGAGTGCGGCCGCGACATGGGTGATCCAACCGGCCCCGCGCCTGCCCTTCGGCGCATGGGCGCAGACGGTGGTCTCGGTCCTGCCCGAGGGGCCGTTGCGCGACGCGGGCGGCGACATCGTTCACCACGCGCCCTATTACGAGGCCAACCAGGGGCCTGAAAAGGATCGCATCCACCTGCGCTGGCCGCTGCCCGTGTCCGGCAAGGTTATCCTGCGCGTGCGGATCGACGAGACCGTCTGACGCGTGCCGGTCTCTGGCGCGGTCAGAAACTGCGCCAGAGACCGAAGGTCACCCCCCGCAGGTCGCCGCCCCTCAGGGGCTGGGTCAGACCGATTTCCAGATGCGCGCCGGGTCTGGTCTCGTAGACGAAGGACGGCGCGAACGTGGCGTAGGCGTCGCCGGTCTCCGGCTGACCCGCCTGAAGCTGCAGGATGACCTTGCTGCGGTCGGTGACCGACAGACCAAAGGTCAGGTCGCTTTCCAGCGTCATCGCGCCTTCGCCGGCCAGCACGGCACGCCCATCGGCATTGAGCCATCCCCCCAGACCCCAGAGCGCGATTCCGCGCCCGACGGACAGGCCGGGACGCAGTGCTGTGTCGCCGTTCGCCTCTCCGGCCCCCAGTTCCACGGCCAGCTTGACCGCGCGCTCCGCGCGCCCCAGCGGCATCCGCGCGAAGACGAAGGCCTTGGACATGCGCAGCATGTCGTGTCCGGCATCCACCCCGAGGGTCAGCCGCTCGGCCAGACCGTATTCTGCGTAGAGGCTGTAATCCTGCCGAAAGAAGCCATACTCGTCGGGTTCCTTCACCTCACCCGACAGCGACAAGAACACCGCCCCTTTCTCGCGCAGCCATGCGCCCGACATCGCATCCGATGCGAGCCAGAACAACAAAATGACCGCAAGCGTCAGGCATCGCACCATGGTTACCCCTCGGGAAATCTTGCTTAAGAAAGGGTAAAGACCCGGTTAATCCCGGCAGGAATTTACCCTGTCACGGGGTCATGCTAAGAACTGACGCAACGAGAGGAGCGTGTCATGCCGCAGATCACCGAAGCAGCCGGACATCAGACGGTGATCACCACCTTCGAGGTGACGCCGGGCACATGCCAGGACCTGATCGAGCTGCTGACGGCAGCCTATCGCGACGTGATCACGCATCAGCCCGGCTTCATCTCCGCGACCGTCCATGTGAACGACGCCCGGACCCGCATCGCGATCCAGTCGCACTGGCGCGCGCGCGAGGATTTTCAGGCGATGCTGCGCACCGAAGAGATGCGGGTCCGCAACCGCGAGATCAACGCGCTGTGCCGCACGTTCGAGCCCGTGATGTATGACGTGGTGGAAAGGTTCCAATGACGGAGACCAACCGGGAAACCGATGACCTCGCTGCCGAGGTGCGGGCCTTGCGCGCAGAGGTCAGACAGCTCAACAGCCACCGCTTCGTGCGCATTCACAACAACCTGCCGCGGCTTCTGGCGTTCAATTTCGCGCGTGGGCTTGCGGTCGGCCTCGGCACGCTTCTGGGCGCGACGGTGCTGTTGTCGTTGATCGTCTGGGCGCTCAGCCAGATCGAGTTCCTGCCGATCATCGGCGAATGGGCCAGCCAGATCGCCGAGGAGATGCAGGAGGCCGGCGAGAACGGCCGCTGAAGTACCTGGGATTCACAGCGCGGCGGCAAGACCGCGCGCGCAATCCTCGATAAGCTCCAGCGTGCCGTCGAAATCGCGCGTGTGGTAGGGATCGGGCACGTGGGTCATGCCGCGCTGCGGGGCGTAGTCGGTGAACCGCCGCACCGGCGTGGCATTGCCTGCGGGGCGCAGTGCCTCGATTTCGCGCAGGTTCCGGTCATCCATGGCCACGATCAGGTTGAACCGGGCGAAATCGTGGGTCGTGATCTGGCGCGCGCGCAGATCCGACAGGTCGTAGCCGCGCCGTCGGGCCGCATCCTGCATCGGGCCGTAGGGCGGCGCGCCGACATGCCAGTTTCCGGTGCCGGCGCTGTCGGTCTCGATGGCGGGCGCGAGCATGCGAAAGAAACCCTCGGCACTGGGCGAGCGGCAGATATTGCCAAGGCAAACGAAAAGGATCCGGGTGGTCATGAAATCTCCTCTCGGGCATGGTAGAGTTCAGGAGGGCGCGATGCAAAAGATCGTCATTCTGACCGGCGCCGGGATCTCCGCCGAAAGCGGGCTGGGCACGTTCCGCGATGCCGGCGGCCTCTGGGCGGCGCACCGGATAGAGGATGTGGCGACGCCTGAAGGCTTTGCGCGCGATCCCGGCCTCGTGCACCGATTCTACAACGCCCGCCGCGCCCAGGCCGCCGAGGTGGGTCCCAATGCCGCGCATGAGGCGCTGGCGCGGTTGCAGGCCGCGCATCCCGGCGAGGTGGTGATCGTCACGCAAAACGTGGACGCGCTGCACGAGGCGGCGGGGGCACGGGGCGTGATCCATATGCACGGCGAACTGGCGCGCGCGCTCTGCAACACCTGCGGCACACGCTGGCCGGCGGCAACCGAGATGTCGCCCGCCGATGCCTGCCCGTCCTGCGCAGAAAATGCCTGTCGCCCGGACGTGGTCTGGTTCGGCGAGATCCCCTACCGCATGGACGAGATCGCAGATCATCTGGCGGGCGCGGATATCTTTGCCGCGATCGGCACCTCCGGGCAGGTCTACCCGGCCGCCGGTTTCGCGCAGGAGGCCGCAGCGCACGGCGCGCATTGCGTCGAGATCAATCTGGAACCGAGCGCGGTGGCCCGCGACTTCGACGAGGCGCGGCAGGGCCGCGCCTCGGAACGGGTGCCCGCCTGGGTGGACGAGGTCCTCGGAAACTAACGCCCGGCTAGTCGTCGTGCCCGTGGCCGTCCTCGGGCGTCCGCTCCAGATCGACGGGCACCTCCACCGTCACCTCGCCCGCGCTTTCGAAAATCAGGGTCAGCGGGATGGAATCGCCCTGTTCGAACGGGTCCGTCAGGCCCATGAACATCACGTGATGGCCGCCGCGCTCCATGCGGATCTCGCCCTCCGCGGGCAGGGCGAAGCCGTCCTCGACCTCGACCATCCGCATCACTCCGTCCTCTTCACGGTGGGTGTGCAGCTCCACCTTTTGCGCGGCGGACGAGTCGACCCCGATCAGGCGGTCATCGGTCTCGCCGCTGTTCCGGATCACCATGAAGCCCGCGCCGCTTTTCGCCATCGGGCTGGCGCTGCGGGCATAGGGGTCGTGGATCTCGATCTCCTGCCCGAGGGCCGGGGTCACGAGGGCGAGGCTTGCACAGGCGGCAAGCAGGCTGGATCTGAGAGACATCGCGTCGCTCCTTTCGGTCTGGGTCTGGTGAAAAAGGTGGTGGCTCACACATCCGTCCGCTTCAAAAGTTTGATCGAAACCTTGTTATCCCGGACTGTGCAAGGTTAGGTCCGGGTGATACGTTAACGATGTTAATCGGCAGGGACCAGCAACATGCTCAAGCGGGCAGCACGAAAATTATTGCCGTCTTCGATGCAGGAGCCAGCAAAAAAAATCTACCGGACGTTGCGCACCCGCAAGGCCAGGGTGCGTCAAGACGTTCAGTTCCTGCGCCAATGGATGCTGAACCATGCGCGGGGGAAGAAGCAGACACATCTCGTGATTTGCGGTTGTTCACGCAGCGGGACCACACTTTTGTATAATATGGTGCGTTATTCAGCACCCGAAACGATCCATATGCCCCCGAGGGAGCAATTTGGCGTAAGAACACGCCATGTAACGGCACCCGGGATAATTACGAAACGCCCGCTCGACATATTTCATGTGGATGAGATAAGTGCTGAATTCTCGCGCATCCGCGACATGCTTTATCTTGTAAGCCTGCGCGATCCACGGGATCTCGTTTCAAGCAGGCACGCCTCGGTCAAAGATCAGAGCTTTCAGGGAGCTGACTACCAGTTCTTCGTTTCTCCACCTATCAAGTCTTTGACTTACCCGGGACTATTACAAGTTGCCGATGCCGTTAAACAAGCCAAACAGGCGGGGCATAGAATCGCTACGTCCCGGTATGAAGACCTCACCGCGAACCCGGATGCAACGAAGGCAATCATAGAGTTTGCGACGGGCTTCGAAATGAATGAAAGCTTTACACGGTTCCATGAGAAAGAGGTGCCCAGTCCGCTAAGCCGAGCGCTGAATGGATTGCGCGCGGTCCAATTCAACGAGCGTCCGGCATGGACAAATCCGGACCGGCTTGACCGGGCCCTCCGCCAGATCCGGCTGTTTCCCCAACTGGAGGAGGTGGCGGCTGCATGGGGCTATGAGCCGTTCGATGAAATCTGCGCCCGGTACGGGCTGGAACCGGACGAGCCACCCATGCCGCTTGGCACGATCGTTGCGTTCCACACCGATGACGCGATCTACCGCGCCGAGGCCGAGCGGTTCGCCCGTCGCCTCGACGCGCTTGGTTTGCCATATGACATCACGGTCGTGCCGCCCCGCGATCAGTGGGTCGAGAACTGCGCGATGAAAGCCGAGTTCCTTCAGGACGTGCGCAAACGCCTTCGTGGGCCTTTGCTTTATCTTGACGTCGATTCGTACGTGCACGCCGATCCTTGGCCGTACTTGTCGCAATATGACGGCGACGCGGCAGCCTATGTGCATCGGGACGGTGAGTTAATCGCGGCATGCATCTTGCTCAACGATACTGCCGGATCCGCGTGGATTCTCAAGGAGTGGGTTGATCGCCAAAAACAGAACCCTCTGGAGTGGGATCAGAGAGTGTTGCAGGCAATCATCCTCGAACAGGAAGCCAATCCCGAGACTCAGGGCATTTCTTTCCAGCGGATGCCACCGAATCTTTGCTATATTTTCGATAAGACCTATCCGTATCTTTCCGGTGACGTTCTGATCGAGCAATTGCAGGTCAGTCGAGAGGTCAAATTCCCGGATGATCAAAAAACCCAACGTCGTCGTTCCAGAATTGAGGAACTGTCAGCCTGATCATGATCTTGCAGCACGGCAGTGGCTTGACAATTTTGAGGTAAGGAATGTGTACGCCGAAGGCGTTGCTTTTGTAACAATATTCACGAAAACCGCAAACATAAGCCATGTCCTAAAGGGACCAACTGACGCACAAACGAAAACGGCCCCGCCACAAGGGGCGAGGCCGTGAAGAACAGCGCCGAATCGGTGTCTCAGGCGTTTGCGGCCTGCACCTTGGCGATCTCTTTCTTGATCTTCAAGGCTGCGGGCGACAGCTTGTCGTCCTTGGCCTTGGCCAGGAAAACATCCAGCCCGCCGCGGTGGTCGACGCTGCGCAGCGCGTGGGTCGTGATCCGCAGCTTGATGCCGCGCCCGAGCGCCTCGGATTGCAGCGTCACGTCATGCAGGTTCGGCAGATACCGGCGCTTGGTCTTGTTGTTGGCGTGGCTGGAGTTCCAGCCCGACATCGGGCCTGTTCCGGTCAGTTCGCAGCGGCGCGACATGGCCGAAACGGCGGTGGAACGACGGGGCGTCAGCATTGCGCTGGCCTGCCGGGCGTTTGGCGTCAGTGAGACCTGCTATCGCTAC
>JAWLGF010000044.1:0-19031 GCA_041685205.1 Roseovarius sp. | reverse complement strand
TCGCCCGTTCCTTCGCTCTCGCCGTCCTTTATCCATTCCAGCGAGGTGCCGTCGATTTCCGCCTGGTAGCATCCATAGTCCGTGTCGGGATAGCAGACGCCGTCCTCGGTGATCTCGTAACGGCCGGACGTATTGGCGTCGTGATAGGTGTCGTCCTCGGCAAAGTAGCTGCTGTACATGCCGCCACCCATGCCGCCCTGAAAGGTGTTGCCGACAAGTGCCTCCTGCAATTCCTCCTGCGATGCGGCCAGGGCGGGGGCGGCCAGCGTGGCGGCGGTCAGAGCCGCGAAAATCCGTGTGGACGTCATCGTGATCTCCTGTTTCGATCGTGTTTCATCGTGGCGTGGCTAATTAGCCTCGCGCCCGCCCCGGACAACCGCGCACCCGGAACAAAGACGCTTTCCCACCTCGCGCGCATCGGGGCGGGCGCCGGTATTTCAGGCGCCCACGGGTGACTTCTGCGCCATGATCGGGTATGCAATCGGAACGAAAGACACGGGGTGTCCTTGGCGATCCGCCGGGGCTGAGATCAAACCCGTCGAACCTGATCCAGTTAATACCGGCGAAGGGATGTCAGTCTGATGGTACGCCACGTGGCAGACATGCGTCCCCGGCCAGCAAAAGGGACGTATCATGACCGCAAACGCATTGCCGCTTTCCCGCCAACTTGTCCTGATCACCGGGGCCAGCCGGGGCCTCGGCGCCTGCCTGGCCCGCGCATTCCTGGCGCAGGGCGCGCGGGTTGTCGTCAATTACCTCAAAAGCGGTGAGGCCGCACAGGCCGTCGCGGCGCATGCCCCCGACCGGGCACTGGTCGTGCAGGCCGATGTGCGCGACGCGGGCGCCGTCCGGGCCATGGTCGCCACGGCGCAGGAGCAATTCGCGGCGCCGGTGACGACCGTGGTCAACAACGCGCTGCCGGCCTTTTCGTTCAACGGCGATGACCGACCCGGCCCCGACACCCTGACATGGGAGCATCTCGATCAGCAGTTGCAGGGTGTGGCCCGCGGCGCGCTCAACACCGTTCAGGCGGCGCTGCCGGGGATGCGCGCGCAGGGGTTCGGGCGGGTGATCAATATCGGCACCAACCTCTTTCAGAACCCGGTCGTGCCCTATCACGACTACACGGCAGCCAAGGCGGCGCTTCTGTCGCTGACCCGGACGCTGGCGCAGGATCTCGGCCCCGAGGGCATCACGGTGAACATGCTGTCGGGCGGCTTGCTGCGCACCACCGATGCGTCGGCTGCCACGCCCGAGGCCGTGTTCGATCTGATCGCCGCCAACACACCGCTGCGCCGGGTCACCACCCCCGAGGAATTCGCCGAGGCCGCGCTGTTCTTCGCCTCGCCCTGGGCGCGCGCCGTGACCGGCCAGAACCTGGTGGTCGATGGCGGCCTCGTGAAGAATTGAGCGGCGCGACCATGCATCTCAACCTGTTCATCATGGCTTGCGGCCATCATCGCGCGGCGTGGCGCCAGCCCGGCTCGCCGGTCGAACGACTGGGCGATATACGTTACTACGAGGAGCTGGCGCAGATCGCCGAGCGCGGCAAGCTGGATGCGGTGTTCTTTGCCGATGGGCAGGCGGTCGGCAATGTGGCCGGCGGGCCGCAATGGTTTCTGGAGCCGCTGACGGCGATGGCCGCCATGGCCCGCGCGACCGAGCGGATCGGCCTGATCTCGACGGTCTCAAGCACCTTCTACACGCCGTTTCACGCGGCGCGCATGCTGGCCTCGCTGGATCACATCTCGGGCGGGCGCATGGGCTGGAACCTCGTGACCTCGATGTTCGACACCGAGGCGCGCAATCACGGGTTTGAGGCCATGCCGCCGGCCGAAGCGCGCTATGCAAGGGCCGAAGAATTTGCCGAAACCGTGCTGGCGCTGTGGGATTCGTGGTCCGATGATGCGCTGCGCTTTGACCGCGAGGGCCGGTTCGCCGATCCCGCAAGGGTGCGGCCCATCCACCACCACGGCGACCAGTTTCTGGTCGATGGCCCGCTCAACGTTCCGCGCCCGCCGCAGGGCCATCCGGTTCTGTTTCAGGCCGGTGCGTCCGCGCCGGGCCGCGATCTGGCCGCCCGCTACGCCGAGGCGATCTATGCCGTCGCCTATGATCTGCAATCGGCACAGGCGTATTACCGCGACATTCAATCCCGCGTGCGCACGGCCGGGCGTGCGCCGGTGCCGATCATGCCGGGCCTCGTGACCTATGTCGCGCCCACAGAGGCCGAGGCGCAGACCCGCCAGCGTGCGTTGGACGAGCTTCTGCCGAACGAGGACTCGCTTACCCAGCTGGGCCAGTTCATCGATCAGGACTGCCGGGACTGGCCACTCGATGCGCCGGTCCCCGACCTGCCGCCGCTGGAGGAGTTCTCCGGCCCCAAGGGGCGCTACGCCACCATCCAGCGCATCATCGAACGCGAGGCGCCAACCCTGCGCCAGCTTCTTGGGCGGCTGGCTGCCGGTGGCGGTCATTGCACGATGGTCGGCACGCCCGAGCGGATCGCCGATGAGATGCAGCGCTGGATCGAGGAGCGCGGCGCGGACGGCTTCAACCTGATGCCGCCCTCGCTGCCCGACAGCATCGAGGATTTCATCGACCACGTGGTGCCGGTGTTGCAGGCGCGCGGGCTGTTCCGCCGCGATTATACCGGCCGGACCTTGCGCGACCATCTCGGGCTGGCGCGCCCGTCCGCCTGACCGAACACGGCGCTTACCCACGGAACCGCCGCACGCTGGCCCCCAGCAGGCTGAAATCATAGGCCTCGCGGCCGGGCAGCACGCGCAACAGCACCAGCGATACGCCCACGGGCACAAGCGCCGCCAGCAGAAATGATTCCAGCAAGGTTGCCGTACCCGCCCCCGGCGCGGGAAACAGCGCCAGCCCCGCCACCAGCCCGCAGGCGGTGCTGATCACCGCGTTGAGGCCGGTATAACCGCGATGGAACAGCCCGAAGAACACCGGAAACGCCGCCGCCGAGCACAAGAGATCCGCCAGCAGAAAGAGGTAAAGCACGCTGAACCCCTGCGCGGCCACCCATGTGACGGGCACTGCCGCCAGCACGATCAGCCAGCGCGCGAGACGCATCAGCGTGGCGTCGCGGGCCCCGGGCATCAGCCGGCCCATGTCGACCGCGATGATGCTGGACGTGGCGCTGATCGTGGAATCGGCACTGCTCATGACCAGCGCCAGCCCCAGCGGGATGAGCGCCAGCGCGAACCACACCGGCACCTCGGCCAGCAGCACGCTGAACAGCGCGACAGAGCCTTCGCCCGCAACCCCCAGCCCCACGAAGGCCAGCCCGAACAGCCCCATCAGCCCGACTACGACAAAGTTGCAGACGCCGCTGATCCAGAAGCCGCGGCGCAGCACCTTTGCATCGCGCGCGGCATAGATCCGTTGCCACGTGCCCTGATAGAACAGCCCGGTCAGCGCCACGGCCAGAAAGAACGTCAGACCGGCGCGCAGCCCGCCTGCGTCGCCAAGCTGCAGCAGATGCGGCGCGGTCTCGCGCAGCCCGGCAAGGGTGGGCGCGACACCGCCTGCCGCCTGCCAGCCAAAAACCATCAGCAAAACAAGCATCGGAGCGATCACGACCATCTGCAGCTTGTCGGTATAGATCGACGCCCGCAGCCCACCGTAGAAGGTATAGATCACGGTAGCGAGCATGACCGTGCTCGCCGTCACCCAGAGCGGGATCGGCGCCAGCAGGGCGACCATCCGCGCGACCGCGGTCAGACCGGCCGCCAGCAGGATGAACAGATAAAACAGCATGATCACGAGGGTGAAGGCATACATGACGCGGCCATAGCGATGGATGACGAACTCGGTCAGCCCGTGGCCCTCGGGGATGAGCGCGCGCATGCGCAGACCCAGCGGGATCATCACGAGGCGCGGCACCATCGACCCGGTGGCATAGCCGAGGATCGCGCCGATGCCGCCCCATGTCGCGGCCTCGGCCGGGCCGAACAGGATCCATGTCCCCAGCGTGGTCGCCACGAGCGTCAGCACCGTCGCACCGGTGTCCTGACTGTTGCGGGCGGTGATGAAGTCTTCAAGGCCGTCGCGGTGACGCCTTGCGTGGATCAGGCCCGGCACTGCAAGAACAACCGCGCAGAGCGACAGCCACACTCCTGTCCAGACGGGGTCGAGCATCATGAGATCGGTCCTCTTCTCTGCACCTTTCGGCGTGACGCGTTTTCACGTCATGCAAGGCATTCGAGAAAGAGAGGGCTGGTTCCGACAAGCCGCATCCTTCCCTTCGCCGGCATGACCCGGATCAGGTTCTAAGGGTTACCACCGCGTCTTCGCGATGGAGTCTCAGCCAGGATGGCTCCCCCAGGATCTGAATGTCTGGATAGGCGGCAGGTCGGTACGTGTCAACGGTGTCGTCACGGCCACGCAACCCATGCCGCGGCCCGGGGCCGCGGCACGTTTCAACGGTCTCACTCTTCCGGGGTCAGCCCCACGGCCTCGATCCCGGCGATACCGGCGATCACGTCATTGTCCGAGGTATCGCCCGTCACGCCAATGGCGCCCACGATGGCGCCGCGCTTGTCGCGCACCAGGATGCCGCCCGGCACCGGCACGACCTGACCGCCAAACACGCCGTTCACGGCGGCAAGGAAATAGGCCTGCTGTTCGGCGCGGGCCATTTGCGCGCGACCCGCGGTGCCCAGCATGATCGCGCCATAGGCCTTGGCATGGGCGATGCCGAAGCGGCCCGGTGCGGCGCCATCCTCGCGTTCGAACGCCTTCACGTGACCGCCGGTATCCAGCACCACCACCGAAAGCGGTTTGAACCCTTCTTCGCGCCCCTTGGCGAGGGCCTTGCGAATGATCGTGCGGGCGCGGGTGAGTGAAAGTTCTGCCATTCGGAATCTCCTGTCGTGGTCACATCATGCCGATTGCGCGGCCTTGAGCTCCAGCCGGCGGCGATGCAGCACCGGCTCGGTATAGCCCGAGGGCTGCTCGCGCCCCTTGAAGACCAGATCGCAGGCCGCCTTGAAGGCAATGCCGTCAAAGCCGGGCGCCATCGGGTGATAGGCGGGATCGCCCGCGTTCTGGCGATCCACCACCTGCGCCATCTTCTGCATCGCTTCCATGACCTCGGCCTCGCTGACCACACTGTGATGCAGCCAGTTGGCGATATGTTGCGAGCTGATGCGGCAGGTCGCACGGTCCTCCATCAACCCGATATCGTTGATGTCCGGAACCTTGGAGCAGCCGACACCCTGATCAATCCAGCGCACGACATAGCCCAGGATGCCTTGCGCGTTGTTCTCGACCTCTCGGACGATCTGCTCTTTCGACCATTTCCGGTACGCCGCGACGGGAATGTCGAGAAGCGTGTCGACAAACGCCCGCCGTCCCCCGGCCTTGAGCCTGTCCTGCACCGCGAAGACATCGATCTTGTGGTAATGCAGCGCATGCAGCGTGGCCGCCGTGGGCGACGGCACCCAGGCGCAGTTGGCCCCGGATTTCGGGTGTTCGATCTTCTGCTCCAGCATCGCGGCCATCATGTCGGGCATCGCCCACATGCCCTTGCCGATCTGTGCGCGGCCGGACATCCCGCATTCCAGCCCGATATCGACGTTCTGGTTTTCATACCCGCCGATCCACGCCTTGCGCTTGATGAAATCCTTGCGGCTGAAGGGACCGGCCTCCATGCTGGTGTGGATCTCGTCGCCGGTCCGGTCCAGAAAGCCGGTATTGATGAAGGCCACGCGGTGCGTTGCGGCGCGGATGCATTCCTTGAGATTGACCGAGGTGCGGCGTTCCTCGTCCATCACGCCGATCTTCACGGTGTATTGCGGCAGGCCTAGGATGGCCTCGACGCGGGTGAAGATCTCGTCGGTAAAGGCCACCTCCTCGGGGCCGTGCAGCTTGGGCTTCACGACGTAGATCGAGCCATGCACCGAATTGCCGCTGTCGCGCTTGAGGTCGTGCATGCCGATCAGCGTGGTGATCGCGGCATCCATCAGTCCCTCGAAGATCTCGTTTCCGTCGGCATCGAGAATGGCGGGGTTGGTCATCAGGTGCCCCACGTTGCGCACCCACATCAGCGCCCGGCCCTTCAGGGTCAGGTCGCCGCCATCGGGGGTCGTGTAATAGCGATCCTCATTGAGGCGGCGGGTGACGGTCCTGCCGCCCTTGTCCACATCGGTCTGCAAAGTGCCCTGCATCAGCCCCAGCCAGTTGGCATAGGCCAGCACCTTGTCCTCGGCATCCACGCAGGCCACCGAATCCTCGCAATCCATGATGACGGTGATCGCGCTTTCGATCTGCACGTCGGCCAGAAGCGCCTGATCGCGGCAGCCGATGAAATGCGCGCGGTCAAAGACCAGCTCGACATGCAGCCCGTTATTGCGCAAGAGAACCGCGTCCGGCGCCCGGGGATCGCCCCGGTAGCCCGCGAATTTCTCGGGGTTCGCCAGCGGGCAGTCATCGACCAGAAGCGCGCCGTCCTGCACGTGATAGCGCCGCACATCCGCGTGGCTGGTCCCGACAAGCGGAAAGGTTTCATCCAGAAACACCCGCGCGCGGGCCACGACCCGTGCCCCGTGGCCTCGGTCATAGCCGCCCTTGGGTGGCGGGGACCCCATGGCGTCGGTTCCGTAAAAGCCATCATAAAGGCTGCCCCAGCGTGCATTCGCGGCATTGAGCGCATAGCGGGCGTTGGTCACCGGCACGACCAGCTGCGGCCCCGGAACGGTGGCGATCTCGGGATCGACATTGGTGGTCTCGATCTCGAAATCGGGACCTTCCTCGACAAGATAGCCGATATCGCTGAGGAACTGCTTGTACGCCTCGTGATCATGCGGCGCGTTCCGATGGCGGATGTGCCAATCGTCGATCCGGCCCTGCAGGTCCTCCCGCTTTTCGAGACAGGCCGCGTTTTTCGGGGTCATGTCCCGGACCAGATCCGCGAACCCCGACCAGAACGTCTCGGGCGCGACGCCGGTGCCCGGCAGGGCCTGCGCGTCCACGAACCGGGCCAGATCCTCGGCCACCTGAAGGTCATGCTTGTCTATACGTTGCACCATGTCGATTTCCTTCGCCGCCGGTCGTTGAATGCATACGATTGTATGCGACTTGATGTCATTTAACGTCAAGGTGCCCGATCGGCAACTGCAAGTCGCCCGGGCTCACGGCGCAGCGGCGGATCCGGGCATCAGGCGACCAGGGCCAGCCCCACACCGCCTGCCGCCGCCACGACGACCACCGCCCAAGGCGGGGCCTTCCACGCCGTAAGCAGGACGAAGCAGGCGAGCGCCAGCGCAAAATCGCGCAGGTCGCCGATCGCGCTGGTGAACACGGGCGAATAGAGCGCGGCGCCGAGGATGCCCACGACGGCCGCGTTGGCGCCCTGCATCAGCGATTGCGCGGGCGCCATTGCGCGGAACCGATCCCAGTAGGGCAGCACCCCGACCAGCAGCAGGCAACCGGGCAGGAACACCGAAAGCAGCGCGATGACCGCCCCGGCCACGCCGTTCGGTTCCGGTCCCAGCACCGCGCCGAGATAGGCCGCGAAGGTGAAGAGCGGCCCGGGCACCGCCTGCGCGGCACCATACCCGGTAAGGAACGCGTCCGGCGTGACCCAGCCGGGCGCCACGACCTCGGCCTGAAGGAGTGGCAAGACCACGTGCCCGCCGCCGAATACCAGCGCACCGGCACGGTAGAAGCCATCGATCACGGCCAGCGACTGGCTTTGCCCGGCAATCAGCGGAAGCAGGACGAGCAGCGCGACGAAGATGACGACCGCCACTCCAGAGGCCGCGCGCGACACCGGCATCGTGACGTGGCCCCCAAGAGGCGTGCGCGCCCCGCGCCCCAGCGCCAGCCCTGCCACAGCGCCCAGCACGATCGCGCCAACCATCCCGAAGGCGCCAGGCAGGGCGGCCAGCATGCCGACGGCGCCAACGGCGATTGCAGCGCGCTCGCGGTCGGGGCACAGGTTCTTCGCCATGCCCAAGACGGCCTGGGCGACGATCGCCACCGCGACGATCTTCAACCCGTTCAGGGCACCCGTCCCGACGGGTCCCGTGATCGACGTCGCCGTCATCGCGAAGACCAGCAGCACAAGCGCCGAAGGCAACGTAAAAGCGGTAAAGGCCGCCAGAGCCCCGAGCCAGCCCGCGCGCATCATGCCCAGCGCAAACCCCACCTGGCTCGACGCGGGACCGGGCAGGAACTGGCACAGCGCCACGAGATCGGCATAGGCGTGATCGCTCAGCCATCCGCGGCGCGTGACCAGCTCGTCCCGGAAGTAGCCCAGATGCGCGATCGGTCCCCCGAACGAGGTCAGCCCGAGCTTCAGGAAGGCCCAAAAGACCTCTGCCGGTGTGCCATTCGAAAGACCGGTTTCGCGCGTATCCGTCCTGTGTGTCATTCTGCGCCTGCCTTGCCCTTTTGTTCGTTCCTGCCCGCGACCCGGCCTTGCATCCGGCCGGTCACGCCCTTTTGCCGTGAACATGTGAAACCCGCGCGACGCCCATGCCCCGCGTGCCGACCGGCCACGAACCGGACGGCGCGGCAAAATTCCGCACCTGGGCCCCGATGCCCTCGACGCCCCGGCCGGTCACGCGTCGACAGGTTTCGTCCAACCGGGTTTGAGCTGGCCCTTGGCCATGTCCAGCGTGTATTCCGACAGGATGGACGAGGTTCCATCCCGAACGCTTTGCATGTATGCGCGCGGATCGGCGATGAAGTAGCAATAGGCCGGCACGACCTCGCCTTTCACGCGCACCGAGATCTTCTTGCGCTCATAGGTGTTTGGCTGAGCGCGCCCCTCATACCCTTCCAACTTGTCGAGTTGCTTCAAACCGCTGGCGGTGACGCGGTAGACCTCGCCGATGACATGCTTGCCATGCCCTTTCCTGTCGACGAGCGTCGCCATGCGGTGCAGATAGGGGCATTTGTCGTTGGTGCAGGCCGGTTCGTCCTGCACCACCAGCGGCAGCGCCTGAACGCTCGTGGCCACACCGACGAAATCCGACAGCAGATCCTTGTACTTGTCGTGATTGGGAAAACCCTGTTTGAGCGATCCGTAGGTGAAGTAAAGATAGGTGGTATCGCTGTCCGCGACGGCGATCTCGTCTTCGCCGAGCCCGGCGTCGGGATTGTCGACGTTGAACTTCTTCGACCAGTCAACGAGCGCGTAATAGATCTCCTCGGACAGTTCGACCTCGCTGATCAGTTGCAGACAGCTCGTGACGTTGAACTCGTCCTGGCCGAGCAACAGGCGGATGATGTCCTCGGCCCCGTTCTTCATGGCGACATGCATCGCCGAAAAGCCGAACGCATTGACGATGTTCACGTCGATCCCGAACTCGATCAGCTTGCGGGCGGCCGCGACGTCGGGGATGCCGCGCGCGGTGCCGTGCCCGGATGTCTCGCCCGCGCCGCCGGCGGCGTAATGCAACAGGCTGTCGCCGGTTTCCTCGTCGAGGATGTTCACCCCGACCACGTCCTCGTTGATCGTCCGGTAGATCCGGTTCCAGAGACTGCCGTCATCCGACAGGGTGGTTTCCTGCGCCCACTTGATCACCCGGTGGTCCTGATGATCGAGATCGTCGAAGGCCACATCGAGCGCATCGATGATCTCGTCCGGGGTCGCCATGGCGCCGATGCCGCGCATGCCGTTCGACAGGGTCGCCCAACGCGGGCCTACAAAGGCCGCGCCAAGACGTTTCAGCTGGGTGACATTGGCTTGCGTGCTGATGTTGTTCCACATGTTGGTGTTGCAGGCCGGGCATAAGATCACGGGCTTCTTCTGGTACTGCCACGCGACGAACACCGACGTGATCAGGCTGTCGCCGATCCCGTTGGCGACCTTGCCCATCGTGTTGCAGGTGATCGGCGCGACGATCACGCAATCGGCCCAGTCACACAGCGCCAGATGCGAGGCGCGCACCGGCATTCCGAATTCCTGGTAGCGAAAGTTCCATTCGTCGCTGTTGCGGTAGATGTCGCTGTGCTTGATGTTGTTCAGGATCGTCTCTGTACCGAAGTCCTTGAAGAAATGCTCGGCCTGCGGCGACGGGGCCAGTTTCACGTGATGGCCCTCGGCCACCAGTTTCTCGACCAGTTGCGGCACCTTGTCGGCGGCCGAGGATCCGCAGGCGCATAACAGCACGTTGCGCTTGCCGTCGCGCGGTTCGGTCAGGCCGCCCTTGGGGTAGCCGTAAAGATTGTGCTCGAGGCTGGGCGTGTCCTCGACCGGCAGGGCCGGAAGGCCGGCCGCGCGGATCCGCTCCTGCAGGACACCGCTGCGGATGGCGTCGACGATATCGTCGCGCCGGCCGAGGTATTCGCCGTTCAGGAACAGGTAGGGCACCGTCGCCTTGCCGGTCCGCCGCTCAAGTTGCTGACGCATTCGCGAGGCCAGCGACCCGGCGCCGGAGACGTCCTGCTCGAAGATCTCGGTCACGCCGATATTCGACAGCACGCTGCGCAGCATGTAGGACCACGGGTCGCCCGGATCGTGAAACAGCGCGAGCGTATTTTCCGAGATCAGCCGCGCAACATCGCCGGGATCTTTCGGGACCTCGCGGCGCTGCAATACGACCATGGAGGGGTTGACCTTTTCACGCAGCCCGCCGAACAGGCGCGCCCGCGGCGCCTGCCAGACCTGCGATGTCGCCGGGCTCATATCGACCAGCGTCACGACATCGGTATCGGCATCGTAGCCGGTGCACAGGCACCAGAATTCCTGCAAGAGTGCGGTCTCGACGAAATCGCTGTGTGGCAACGCGACCGCCTCGAACCCAAGCACGGCGTTGAGGTCGATATTGACCATCAGATGCCGCGCCGGCCCATCGGCAAGCCCTTCGAGCTGCCGCGTGACCCACGCCTCTGGATCATCCGGCGCGTTCGCGTCACGATCCTCGAAACTGCGGCATTCGGCATCGAGATGCAGATCCGAAAACTTGCCGAGATACTGATGCGCGATCTGCGCGAGTTCTTGGGTCGACCGCACGGTGCTGAGTGACTCGGTATACGAGATATCCGTCGACCGCAGAAGCTTGTCCTCGCTCGCCCAGTGATCGCCGAAAAGCTCGAGGCTTTCGGCAAGCACGCTGAGCCCGTTGAGATTGGGGGTGGACCGGCGGAACATCTCGCGGCGCTTCTCGTCGGTGATGTCGAGATGCACAGTATTGTCGACATAGCGGATGTCGCTGGCGAATGTCGCAAGCTCCCTGTCCATGGCCTCGCGCGCCGAAAAGCGCAGCAGGCCGCGCGATCGAAACGATCCTCCGTCGCGGTCGGACATCGCCTCGTGCAGGCGGCCCGTCGTGGTCACCCACATCTTGCCGTATTTTTCCGGATGCACATCCATCATGTGCAAGACCCCCGTGCTCGGGTTGCACTTGGCAATGACGGCAAAATGCCCGCCGGGCATTTCCGGGCGGCCATGCGCCAGGCCGACCTGGAAATTCGCGACAAGCACATCGTTGTTGCCGGCGACATGCACCGATTCCATGATGCCCTCGCGCAACAGCTTTTCCGACGTGGTGGCCGCATCCATGTAATGCACCCGAACCCTTACGCGGTCGCGCAGGTTCTTTCTGTGGACATAGGTACAGGCGATATCGAAAAGCTCGCCAAGCGCGATGCCGGTGTTGACGACATAGGCACTGGGCAGGTTCACCTTGCGGAAAATGTCGTTGACGTCGCAGGGAAACCCAAGCGCGGACAGGCTCAGGGCGGCGGCGGTCACGCTGCAACAGTTGATCGTCTGCTGGAAATGCTCCATCTGCTCGGTGACAAGTTCGCCGAAGAACGTGGCGAAGAACGCGATGCGCATCTCGTCGGACAGATCGTGCCACGCGTCCGAGGACAGGAACGCGATCTCGCAACCGGCATCGGCCCGGGCCGTCAGACTGACGGGAAGGTCGGAAAACTCCAGATGTTCCTCGTAGAAATAGTCACCGGCCCTTGCCGTGGCCAGCACGTCGTTGCGCTGCGACAGCCGGACCTCGCCCGCAAGCACCACGTAGAGGCCGGCTGCCGGCAGGGTCGCGGCCTCGGTCAAGCGGATCGCGACGAACCGCTGCATCAGGTCCTTGGGGTTCTTGACGGACAGCGCGTCCGGCAGGGCGGTCAGGACGGTGGCCCACTGGGCATCCGAAAGCGGTGTGGACTGCGTGGCAGGGTCGATGGAAATATCGGACATTGAAATGCAAGCCTTTCTGTTGGGGTCAGGTGGTATCGGAAAAGGTCTGAAGTGCGCGGATGCCCGACGGGTCGGGCACGGCGTTGAATAGCGCCGCCGCGTTTGCGCGCCGAGTTATGTCAGCCAAGCTGTCGCCGCCTGCGCGGCCCCGGGCCATGTCGAGCATCGCGCGCGTCCGGGCGATGTGAAAATCCGACCACGGCGTCGGTTCCGCCGCGGCGTAGGCCTCCAGCGCATCCGCGAGACGCGCGGCTTCGGCATGCTCTCCGGCATTCAGACACGCCTGCATCGCGTTTCGGTAGAACCGGAAGTAATTATGCCCGACGCACCCCTTGGCGAGCAGACCTTCGGCCTCGGCCAGAACCGCGTGGCGCCGGGCCGCATCCGGCGTGGTCAGCGCGACGGTGGACATCACCCACGGGCCGATGAACGTCTCGGCGCCCACCTCGCGCAGTTTGTGCAGCGCGCTTTCGGCCCGATCGGCCGCCTCGTGGCCTTTCCCCTCGTAGAATTCGATCCGCGCCAGCGTCTCTTCGAGGAACGGCTCGAACCGGCGCGCGCCGATCCGGGCGGCGAGTTCGAGCCCCGAGCGGATCTGGAACCGCGCGTCGTCGAAGCGCGCCATGGATGTCAGGATCCATCCCGCCGTCAGCCGCGACACGATCTCGGGCCGGTGCATTCCAAGTTGCGCCGCAAGCTCTGCCGAGCGCAGCGCGTCATCCAGCGCGGGCTCGGTCTCGTTCATGTAGATCCGGACCGTCGCCAGCATGAAGAGATTCGCGCTTTCCACATCTGCAAGGTCATGCACGCGGCACAGGTCGAGGCACTGTTCGATGACGCCATGCGCGGTGAACATGCGGCCCCGCGCATAGGCCGCATCGCCCAGCCCGCTCAGCGCAAGGGCCTGACGTCTCGGCAACTCGCCGCGCCGCGCGTAGTCCAGCGACATCGTATGCTCTGCCTCGCAGCCCTCAAGATCGCCGCGGGGAAAATGCAGGCTACCGCGCAGGTAGTGAAGGGTGCTCAGCTCCGATACCAACCCGGCCTCCTCGGCGATGTCCTGGGCCCGGTCGAGCACGCGGTAGGCCTCGTCGATCCGGTCGAGAATGCGCATCGCCGACACGATTCCGATATCGGCCTGGCAGATGTCGAGCGGCGTGCGCGCGCAGTCCCGCGCCGTGTCGAAACACTCGATCGAGGCCTCGTTCTCTCCGGCATCGCGCAGGGCATCGCCCTTGACCCGCAACAGCGCGCCCTTGGTGCTTGTGTCCGGGGCGCACCGCAGCCCGGCATCGGCAAGGCGCAGCGCCTCGTCGCGCTCGAACCGGTCGCGCGCCTCGCACGCCACCTCGAGAAACGCCTCGGGGGCCTCGGGATCGACCGCCTCCGCGAGGTGCTGTGCCCGCAGCCTGCGGTCCACCGTGGCGAACCAGCGCGCGGCGGCGCGGTGCAGGTCCCGGACATCGTTGCGCAGGATTGTCTGCAGGATTGCCTCGCGGATCAGCGCATGCGCAAAGAGATACCCGTCATCGGTCGGCTTGATCAGCGCGGCCTCGACCAGCGGTGTCTCGTCATAGACGCTGATCCCGGCGATGCGGGTCACGGCGGACATGGAAAACCGCTGGCCGAGGATCGCCGCCGCTTGCAGGATCTTTCTGTCGGCAGGGTCGAGTCGATCGAACCGGGCCTGGATCAGGTTCTGGATCGAGCTTGGAAGCCGCCCGTCGGCGTCATTGGCATGCGCCAGCATCTGCACGAGAAAGAGCGGATTGCCCTGGGCCTTTTCGACGCATTCGGCGATCAACTCGTCCTGCACCCGCAGCGCGGTGCGGGCCAGCTTGACCGCATCGGACGCGGTCAGCGCCTCGAGGGTCATGCACCGCACCCGCGCCGAGGTCTCTATCGGCGCGATATCCGTTTCCATCACCATCCCCTCCATCCGGGAGGTGATCAAAAGAACGACCGGATTAAGGTTGCTTTCCTCGACCAGAAGATCGATTGTCGGCAGGATCTCCCGTTCGGCCCAGTGGATATCCTCGACGAGAACGAGCTGGGGCACCTGCGCCGAGAAATGCCGTACCAGCCGTCGCAGCGTTTCGTTGTAGTTCTCGGTCCGCGCCTCTTCATTCATGGCGCTGAGCATCAGCGCCATGTCGCGGTCCAGTTTGCCGCCCAGCATGCGCACCGCGAAGATCGCAAGCACCTGCGTCAGAACCTCCGCCTCGATAAGGTCCGACACCGTCGCCATGATGGCCGATTGCTGCGCGCGCTCACCGAGCCCGCACATGCTCTTGACCAGCCGGTCGACCGGATCCTGCGCCGCACCCGACCCGAAATCCAGAAAAAAGGTGGCATGGGTCCGAAAACCCGCCTCTTCGGCGGCCTCGCCTGTCGCCTGCAAGAGATGCGTCTTGCCCAGCCCCGCATCGCCGCGCACATAGATCGTCTCGCCGGTGCCGCGCGCGACGCACCCGTCCAGCGCGGCACGCAGCACCGCCATCTCGCGGTCCCGCCCGACCAGCGGTTGCCGGTCACCGGCATCCCGCACCCCGGTATAGCGATGCGCGAGGACCGGAACATCGTAGCCCTTGACCTCCAACGAGACCGGCGCGTCGCAGATGATCTTGTGGCTGAGCGACCGGAAGATCCTGTCATCGACCAGCGTTTCCCCGGGCCCCGCCTGATCCGCAAGCCGCGACGCGAGGTTGACCGTATCGCCGGTCAGCGTGAAATCCCTGTCCTTGAGATGGCCGTATCCGTGCTTGGAAAACAGGACATTGCCGACGGCAGCCCCGATATGCACGGTCAGCTGTCGGCCGAAGCGCTGCGAGAGATCCTCCATCGCGCGATGCATTTCGCCCGACGCGCGCAAGGCGCGCTCGGTATCGTTGCCATAAGAGATCGGCGCGCCGAAAACGGCCATCACGCAATCCCCGCTATGGCGATCGACCGTGCCGCCCATCCGCACAACGATCTCGTTGAGGCGGTCGTAGAAACACGACAGGACATCGTGCATGTCCTCGGTCTCGAGGTCGCGCGACAGCGCCGTGTAATCGCTCAGGTCCGCGAAAATGGTAGTCACGTCGCGCCGTTCGGCCGTGGTCTCTGGCTCAGTCTCCGGCGCAGGGGGCGGAGCCGCCTCGGCGGGCGTTTGTCTGAGGATAGCCTGGAACCTGGCATACAACTTCTTGCGATGCCCGAGGGACGCGATACCGATCTCCTTGAGTTCGTCCATGGTCAGATCGCCGACGAGGGTCATGTCAATATCGTTGTCTTCGAAACAGCTGTAATATCGCTGAAAGCCCATCTCCGTCAGCAAGGCCTCGAGTTCCGTCATCAATTAGTCCCCGAATACAATATGCGCCAATCCGTTCAACGCCGCTTGCCTTCGACCGTCGCCCTTTCAAAAGCGAAGATCTTCGAAAGGCATGGCAAGGCCCGTCTCCGATCCCAGTTGCCGGTTGCCGGTCGGCTGCCAATGACCGTTTTGCCGAAGACCGCATGGGTCCATCGCGCAGAACGTTGCGCATGACCGAAAAACGTCAGTGTTAACCATATAAATAGATGCGAGCCATACCAAGCGAGGGTCAAGTTCAAAATCTGATTTTCGGCGATCGCGCCCACTGTCGCGGGCGACGAGCGCCTGCGGCGCTTACCGGGCCGTCAGGATGCCAGGTCCCGACCCGTCCCGCGACGCCCTCCGGCGCGCCGGAGGGCACGCCTGCGATCTCTTCACTGACGAGGAATATGACAACGTCCGCAACGCCGCCGGCTTTGAAACCGATTGAACGCAACATGCTCTCGAAGGAAAACGGGCCTTTCGCGCCACGTTTCCGCGTCGCTCGCCTGCTCCCTGCAACGCGAGGGGGCAGGCGTATGGCACTTCGGGCGTCGGACGCGGCGCGGCCGGGGGCCGCGATCGCGGCTACTGCGCCCACTCCCAGGGTCGGGTGAACTGGCCGAGGACGTGGCCGAGGGCCTCTTCATCCACATCGCCAGAGCGCGAGACCTGTGCGACCAGACCGCGTTTCTTGTCATCCACGACCGCGGTCACGCGCGCCGCCAGCCCGTCCTTTTCCAGCGCGGCGTTGTAGATGCGCATGATCGCGCGCTTGCGCAGGTCAGGCTTGAAGACCTTGCCGACGGCGGTCTTGGGCAGTTCGTCCAGCACCTCGACATGTTTGGGGATCGCGGCACGCTCGTGGACATGGAGCTTGCAATGATCCAGAAGGTCCGCACCAGTGGTCGTCCCGCCCTCGACCAGTTCGACATAGGCGCAGGGGATTTCGCCGGCATGCGCGTCGGGTTGTCCGATCGCGCCGGCCATGGCCACATGGGCATGCGCCATCAGCGCCTCTTCGATCTGCGCCGGGTCGACATTGTGCCCGCCCCGGATGATGAGATCCTTGGCGCGTCCGGTGATCCACAGATAGCCGTCGGCGTCGATGCGCCCGAGATCGCCGGTGCGCAGGAACCCGTCGTAGAAATAGAGCGCTCTGTTCTTTTCGGCCTCGGTATAGGTGTTGCCCGCGTAAACGCCGGGACTGGAAATGCAGATCTCGCCCACCTCGTCGGTCTCGCACTCCATGGGGCCGTCGGGGGTCACCTTGATGATGCGCACATCCGTATAGGGAAAGGGCACGCCGACCGAGCCGACCTTCTTTTGGCCCTCGGGTGGGTTGGCCGAGACGAGGCAGGTCGCCTCGGTCAGCCCGTAGCCCTCGATGACGGTGATGCCGGTGGCGGATTCGAACCGGTTGAACAACTCCAGCGGCATCGGGGCAGAGCCGGAAAAGGCCGCGCGCACGGTCGAAACGTCGGCGTTCACCTTGCGCTGCATCAGCGCCGAGACGGCCGTGGGTACGGTGATCACGAAGCTGATCTTCCAGCGTTCACAAAGCTTCCAGAAATTGTCGAACACGCCCTCACCGCGATAGCCCGCCGGGGTCGGAAAGACCACGTGCGCTCCGGATTTGAGGCACGACATCAGGATCACGTGGCAGGCGAAGACGTGAAACAGCGGCAGCGGGCAGATCACGTTATCCTTTTCCGTGAACAGCAGTGTGTGCCCGATCCAGCCGTTGTAAATCATGCCCGAATACTTGTGCTGCGCCACCTTGGGCATGCCCGTCGTGCCGCCGGTGTGAAAATACGCCGCGACACGGTCGCCCGTGCTGTCGGCGAAGTTCAGCGTCTTCGGCTGAGCCGCGAGGCCCTTTTTGAAATCGCGCACATCGGCGTGATGGCCGGTCGGGTTTCGGGGGCGGATCAGAGGCACGATCCAGCTTTTGGGCGGGGTAAGGTAGCCGTTGAGGTCGATCTCGTAGACGGTGTGCACATGGGGCGCGTGGCGCACCGCATCGGCTGTCTTCTGGGCGATGTCGGTCTTGGGAAAAGCCTTGAGCGTGACGACCACCTTCGCGTCGGTCTCGCGGAGGATGGCGCTGATCTGTTCGGGCTCCAGCAGCGGGTTGATCGGGTTGACGATCCCCGCGATGGCGGCGCCGATCGTGGCCACGGCGGTTTCGAGGCAATTCGGCAGGACGAGGGCGATCACGTCGTCCTCAGCCAGTTTAAGGCTGCGAAAGAGGTTCGCAGCCTGACAGCACTGATCGTGGAACTGCTGCCATGTCAGCGTCTGCGCCCTGTCATGCGCCCCCGACAAGAGCTGATAGCTGATCGCCGGACGGTCGGGGAAGGCGCGCGCCGTCGCGCTGAGCATCTGGTAGAGCGTCGCGGGGCGGGGTCGGTCCTCCCACGGCATCTCGTTTTCGATATCGAGCGCGTCCTGCCGCGACGTGAACCCCATCGATGCGTCCTCCCTGTCTGGCCCGCGGCCCCCTGCGCGCGCGCCTCTATCGTCAAGATGTGCGGGATCGGCGGCGGGCGCAAGGTTGACGCTGCGTGTTGGCTGCGATCAGTCTTGTCCGTCCAGACATTCGTGCAGGGCCGTCGCCATGTCGCGCATCAGGGTCGGGTAGAGGTCGGGCCCCGGATCCACCCCGGTTGCCAGCGGATCGACCACGCCCTGCCGGGCCACGCCGTCAAAGACGGTTTCGACCAGCTTGGGGTCGAATTGCGGCTCTGCGAAGACGCAGGCGATGTCGCGCGATTGCGCCAGGTCGCGCAGCTCGGCGATGCGCGCCGCGCTTGGATCCGAGGCGTCGCTGAGGGAGATCGCACCGGCGGCGGACATGCCGAAACGGGTCTCGAAATACTGATAGGCATCATGGAAGACAAGGAAGGGCACATCGGAAACCGGTTCGAGCTCTTCGGCGATCTCGGCCTCAAGGCTGGCGATCTCGTCGCGGGCCGCCTTGGCATTCTCCATATAGCGCTCGGCGTTTTGGGGGTCATGCTCGGCCAGTTCTTCGGCGATGAGGGTCAGCCAGGTGCGGGCATTTGCCGGGTCGAGCCAGGCATGCGGATCGATGCCGTCAGGATCATGGGCGTGATCTTCATCGTGGCCGTGGTCATCGCCATGCGCGTGATCTTCACCGTGATCGTGATCCTCATCCTTCGCATGCTCTTCACCGTGTTGATGATCGTCGTGCCCATCCTCGTCTTCGCCGTGGTCATCCTCGTGACCATGCGCCTCGAAGGCCGCGCCCTGCCGGAAGACCAGCGTCCGGGTGTTCGGCGCATCCAGAAGCGCGACGGCATGAGCCTCGCCGGAGAGCGTGCCGAGCGCGTCCTGCAGCCACGGGGTCAGTTCGGGACCCATCCAGATCACGATGTCCGCGGACTCCAGCGCCGCGGCCTCGGACGGGCGCATCGAATAGCCGTGCGGTGTCGCCCCCGGCGCCACGATCAGCGACGGCTCGCCGACACCCTGCATCACCCGTGCGAC
>JAWLGF010000043.1:0-19159 GCA_041685205.1 Roseovarius sp. | reverse complement strand
GGCGTCCGGCGCGTGGTGGTGGTCATGGACCACACCAACAAGCACGGCGACAGCAAGCTGCTGAAATCCTGTACCCTGCCGCTCACCGGCACAGGGGTCGTCAACCGGATCATCACCAATCTCGGGGTGCTCGACGTGGTCGAGGGCGGTCTCGCCATCGTCGAAACCGCGGATGGCGTGACCGAGGACGAGATCCGGGCCGCGACCGAGGCGCGCATCGTCAACTGATCTGACCCGGCCCGGTGCGCGAGTACATGTGCTCGCGCACCCTGAAACTCGACAGGAGTACAAGGGCGAGGAGGTCTCTGACAGCGCAGCGCAGCGCCAGACGTCATGCGGCTGTCGTCAATCTGGTCCAAAAGACCACATGCCGTGCAGGAAACGGCTCAAGAATGAAAATGTTTGGAACCAGAATCCGTTTTTTTCGGTTTTTTATGATGTGGATCTCTATGATTTCTCGTAGGGAGGGACAATGTTGAAGTCAGGAGCGAATTATGCGCCGTAAGGTAACAAAAGCCATTTTCCCGGTGGCCGGACTCGGAACGCGATTTCTGCCGGCGACCAAATCGGTTCCCAAGGAAATCATGACACTGGTCGATCGCCCGCTTGTGCAATACGCCATCGATGAGGCGCGGGCGGCCGGGATCAAGGAGTTCATCTTTGTCACGTCCCGCGGCAAGGGCGCGCTCGAGGATTATTTCGACAATGCCCCGCAACTCGAGCAGGAGTTGCGCCGCAAGGGCAAGGATGACCTGCTGAAGATTCTGCAATCCACCAACATGGATTCGGGCGAGATTGCCTATGTGCGGCAGGCCAAGCCTCTGGGTCTTGGGCACGCGGTGTGGTGCGCGCGCCGCTTCATCGCGGACGAGCCGTTCGCCGTGATCCTGCCTGATGACGTGATCGCCGCGGACAAACCATGCCTGCAGCAGATGATCGAGGCGTTCGAGGAAACCGGCAACAACATGGTCGCTGCGATGGACGTGCCCGACTCGATGACAAAGTCCTACGGCATTCTCGACATCAAGGAGGACATGGGGCGTGTGGTCTCGACCAAGGGGATGGTCGAAAAGCCGGAATCGGGCAAGGCGCCATCGAACCTGGCGGTGATCGGGCGCTACATCCTGACGCCCAAGGTCATGAAGAAACTGAACAAGAAGCAGGCGGGCGCGGGCGGCGAGATCCAGTTGACCGATGCCATCGATGATGCGCGCGAAGCCGGAGAAGAGGTGTACGGGTACCGCTTTCAGGGCGAGCGCTTCGATTGTGGGTCCAAGGCCGGGTTCCTGCAGGCGACGGTCGCTTTCGCGCTGGCCCGCGACGATCTGCGAGACGAACTCTATTCCTATATCTCGGATGTCGTGAACGCCTCGAAAGCGGCGCAGTAGCCTCCGGCGAGGTGCAGCGTGACGCATGTTCTTGTCACCGGCGGGGCAGGCTATATCGGCAGCCATGCCTGCAAGACGTTGCGGGCGGCGGGGTACACCCCGGTCACCTACGACAACCTTAGCACCGGATGGGCCGACGCGGTGAAATTCGGCCCGTTCGAACAGGGTGACCTGACCGATCGCGCACGGCTCGATGCGGTGTTCGAGACCTACCGCCCGCGCGCCATCCTGCATTTCGCGGCCCTCAGCCAGGTGGGCGAGAGCATGCGCGATCCCGCGCGTTACTGGCACAACAACGTGGCCGGGTCGCTTTGCCTGATGCAGGCGGCTGTTGCGGCGGGATGTCACGACATCGTCTTTTCCTCGACCTGTGCCACCTATGGCGATCAGGACAATGTGGTTCTTGACGAGGACTGCGCGCAGGCGCCGATCAACGCCTATGGCGCCTCGAAACGCGCGATCGAGGACATGTTGCGCGATTTCGAGGCGGCACATGGCCTGCGTCACGTCATCTTCCGTTATTTCAACGTCGCCGGCGCCGACCCCGACGCAGAGATCGGCGAGTATCACCGTCCCGAGACGCATCTCATCCCGCTGATGCTCGAGGCGATCGAGGGCAAGCGCGAGGCGTTGACGGTTTTCGGATCCGACTACGCCACGCCTGACGGCACGTGCATCCGCGATTACGTGCATGTCACCGATCTGGTCGACGCGCATGTGCGCGGGCTGGAGTGGCTGCTCGACGGGCGTGGCAGCCGGGTGTTCAACCTTGGGACCGGCACCGGCTTTTCGGTGCGCGAGGTGGTTGCGCAGTCCGCGGTCGTGACCAACCGGTCGGTCCCGGTGATCGAGGGGGCGCGGCGTGCGGGCGATTGCACGCGGCTCGTGTCGGGATCAACCCGCGCCGAGGCCGAGTTGGGCTGGCGCCCGGCCCGGTCGACCCTGCCGCAGATGATCGGCGACGCGTGGCGGTGGCATCGAACTGGACATTACGAAAAATAGCACCGACGCTGCGTCCATGGTCAGAGCTTCCGAATGCGCGCGCGAGGCGTCGCTTGCGTACCGCCTGCGGTGGAAACGCCGCAGGTTTCTCTGGCGCAGCATTCGCAAGCGCAACCAACTCGCATGCGTGATCGACCGGACCCACCTGATCGGGCACGACGACATCCTTTGCTTTGCCACCGTGCGCAACGAGGCGCTACGCCTGCCGTGGTTCCTCGATCATCACCGCCGTCTCGGGGTGCGGCATTTCCTGATCGTCGAGAATGCCAGCGATGACGACACGCAGCCCTTCTTGGCAGAGCAGCCCGACGTGTCGCTCTGGAGCACGCGGCACAGCTACCGGCTGTCGCGTTTCGGGGTCGATTGGCTGACATGGCTGCAGATACGTTACGGGCACGGACATTGGTGCCTCACGCTGGATGCCGATGAATGTCTGATTTACCCCTATCACGACACGCGCCCCCTGCCCGCGCTTTGTGACTGGCTGGAACGACAGGGCCGCGCGTCCTTCGGGGCACTGATGCTCGACATGTACCCCGAGGGGCGGCTGTCGCAGCCGAAATGCACCGCGGGCGAGGATCCGTTCGCGCATCTCTGCTGGTTCGATGCCGGAAATTACGGGATGCGGCGCAAGCCGGATCTGCAGAATCTCTGGATCCAGGGGGGGCCGCGCGCGCGGATGTTCTTCGCGGGCGATCCGCGCCGCGCGCCGACGATGGGCAAGGTGCCACTTGTGAAATGGCACTGGCGCTACGCCTATGTCAATTCGACCCATGCGCTGCTGCCCCGGCGGCTCAACCATGTCTACGCGACGAATGGCGGCGAACTGACCTCGGGCGTGCTGCTGCACAGCAAGTTTCTCGACAATGTGGTCGCGAAGTCGGCCGAGGAGAAGGCCCGGCAAGAGCATTTTGCCAACAGCACGCTTTACGACGCCTATTACGACGCGCTGAGCGCCGATCCCGAGCTGTCCTGCGCGCGGTCCACCAAGCTGACCGGATGGCGGCAACTGGAAAGCATGGGCCTGATGTCGCGGGGCGGCTGGATCTAGCCCATCTCGGCCAGCAACGCCCGGTGCCGGTCGGTAAAGGCGGCGCGGGTTTCGCGCGGCGGGCGCAGGGTGATGGCGAAATCGCGCAAAAGGGCCGTGCCCGGCTTGCCGAAGAAGCCGTCCGCCTCGGTCACCGTGAACCCCGCGATTTCAGTGGCCTCCAGCCAGGCGCTGAGCTTGTCGGCGCGCTTGATCTGCTTCTTGACGGTCGCGGGGATCTCGGCGGGCAGGCCGAAGCGGATATGGATCGCCGCTGCAAGCCGCCGCTCCAGCGCGTCGTAATCGGGGCCGACAGCGTGTTTCACCGGCGAGATCATGTCGCCGATCACGTATTCCGGCGCGTCGTGCAGCAATGCGGCCAATCGCCATTTTGTCGGGGCACGCGGTGCGATCCGCGCGTAAAGCCGTTCAACCAGCAGCGAATGCTCGGCCACCGAATAGGCGAAATCCCCCAGCGTCTGACCATTCCAGCGCGCCACGAAGCTCAGGCCGTGGGCGATATCCTCGATCTCGATGTCGAACGGCGTGGGGTCGAGCAGGTCCAGCCTGCGACCCGATAGCATCTTCTGCCAGGCGCGGGGTTGTCGGGGCATGGGGTCTCCGGGCGTGTTGCGACACGCTGCCTAGCCCGGTTTCGCGGCGGTTGCAAAGCCTTGCGCGATCCGGTCGAGCAACGCCGAGTCGTGCCGCGCCGCAAGGAAATTGTAGCCCTTGTAAGGGTCGGTCTTGAGGGCGCGCAGCGTGCCGAGATCCGGCATCGGTACAAGCGCGTCATGAATGGCGAAGAGCCGCATGTCAGGATTGTCCAGCAAATATGCGCTGACCGTGCAATCGGGATCGTTGCCATGGTCCTCGTAGATGAGCACCGCACCCTCGGCCAGCGCGCGCGCAGCGCCCTCTATGGCGGCGATCTCGGCGCCCTCGACATCCAACTTGATCAGCGCGGGCGTGCCGTGCGGCACGAGATCATCCACGGCCAGCGTCTCGACCTGCTCGATCCTGTCCTCGGGCCGCGCGGGCGCATCCGTTTCCAGCCGGGCCGAGGCATGGCTGAGATGGGTGTTGACGAAACTCATCACCTCGCCAGATCGCGCATGGATCGCGGCGCGATGCAGCGAGACGTTGGGCAGGTGCCCGGCATTGCCGGACAAGTCGCGAAAGGTCTCGCCCGACGCCTCCACGGCGATCACATGGTGAAAAAGCGCCGCTGCGCGGGTCGTCCAGTACCCCTTGTTCGCACCGAGATCACAGAACAGCGGCGCCGTCCCCGCTGCCGCCTGCTGTACACGATCAACCTCGGGCTCGTAGGGCGCGTGGTACAAAGCGAAACGCGTCCAGTAGCCGTCATCAAGGGCAATGCGATACGGGGCGGCGGCGCCATCGTGCAGCCAGACGGCGTTATCCGGCCCGAACACGCGCCCAAGCGCCCGCGCAAAGCGGCCGTAAAGCGGGCGCGTGACTGCCAGCCGGAATAGACCCATCAAGAGTATATAGTGCAGCCGCGCGGCCGGACCCGAAAAGCTGAGACGAGATCCTGTCATGGCCGTGATAGCTAGCGCGCTGCCAGCCAGCGCGCAAACCCCGAATGTGTGAGGGAGCCGCGCGGGCCGCGCAAGGTGCGGGTGCGACAGCCGGGCTGCCCCATCGTGTCCGGGCGCGCGCCGGTCAGGACATGCCGTGCAGATCGCCCGTGTCAAGCACCGGGGACGCGTCGATATCGGCTGCGTCGAGCATGGTCGCCACGCGTTCCAGCGACGCGACGAGCTGCGCCTGTTCCCAATCCTCGAGCGCCTCGAACTTGCGCACGTAGCGTTGTTGCAGCGCGTCGGGCGCATGACTGACGATTTCGCGCCCGTCCTTGGTGATGATGATATGGATCTGGCGCCGGTCCGTCTGCGACTTCTCGCGGGTGACAACGCCGCGCCTGACCAGCTTGTCTACAAGCGACGTGACAGTGGCCTGCGACACCCGCATCTTCTGTGCGATCTCGGTGGCTGTGCACGTGCCACGTTCAGCCACGATCTGAAGCACCCGGAACTGCACGGCCGTCAGGCCGGCCGCCTTGGCCAGCTTGCGCCCGTAGATCTCGGTCGCACGCAGGATGCGGCGCAGCGCGATGAGGCTTTGGTCCGTACGATCCATATGGCTCGACTCCGCCAGGGACCCGATGGTCGCGAAACTGTCACTCAACTGCACCTCGGCACCTCCGTCCTGAAACCATGTCCTTTGTCTAACTAAATGTATACCGCACGTCCGCGTGGAAACAAAGCATATTCGACGGCGTCGACGACTCCGGACTCACGTCAAATGAAGGGTTGATTTCGAAAATCGGCTGCTATATTTAGTTAGCCAAAGTAAATCAAGAGGGCCAGACCCATGCAACACGCGATGAAGATGTTTCACAAGGCGATGCCTTCCCTCCGCAAGCCCTGCGCCGAGGATGGTGCCGCGGTCTGGGATCTGATCAAGGCGTGCAAGCCGCTTGATGAGAACTCGATGTATTGCAATCTCGTTCAGTGCGAGCATTTCGGCGACACATGTGTCGTCGGCGAGATGGATGGCGAAATCGTGGGCTGGGTCTCAGGCTACGTGCGGCCCGACGACCCGGAAACCCTGTTCGTCTGGCAGGTGGCCGTTTCGGAAAAGGCGCGGGGAACGGGTCTTGGGTCCTTGATGCTGACCGAGCTGATGTCGCGCGAGAGCTGCGCCGAAGTGAACCGCCTGCAAACCACCATCACCCGCGACAACGCGGCCAGCTGGGCGTTGTTCCGCAAGTTCAGCGACATCGCGGACGGCACGTTGTCGAGTGAGCCCTACTTTTCGAAGTCCGAGCATTTCAAAGATATGCACGACACCGAACATATGGTAACAATTACCATGTCCGAGAGCGCGAAGGTTGCGGCCTGATCCGTCAGACCGCTGATAACCGTTCTCATCGCAATCACAAAGGAAATCGTCATGCCGACAGACATGTCAGCCGACCTATCCATATACGCGCGCCGCGAATCCGAGGCGCGCAGCTATTGCCGCAGCTTTCCCGTATCCTTCGTCAAGGCGCAAGGATCCGAGCTGACCGACGTGGATGGCAAGACCTATATCGACTTTCTGGCCGGATGCTCGACCCTGAATTACGGGCATAACGACCCTGACATGAAGGCCGCGCTGATAGAGCATATCACCGCCGACGGAATCGCCCACGGGCTGGACATGCACACCGGCGCCAAGGCCGCCTTTCTGCGCGCGTTCGAGGATATCATCCTGACGCCGCGCAACATGAATTACAAGGTCATGATGACCGGCCCCACCGGCACCAACGCCGTCGAAAGCGCGATGAAGCTGGCGCGCAAGGTGACCGGGCGGAAAAACATCATCGCCTTCACCAACGGTTTCCACGGCATGACCATGGGTGCGCTGTCCTGCACGGGCAATGCCGGCAAACGCAAGGGCGCTGGCAGCGGCCCGCTGTGCGGAACGACGCACATGCCCTATGACGGGGCCTTCGGCGCCGACATGGACAGCTTGCGGATCATTCGCGAGATGCTGGGCAATTCGTCCAGCGGCATGGACGCGCCGGCGGCCTTCATCATCGAGCCCGTGCAGGGCGAAGGCGGGCTGAACGCGGCGTCACCTGAGTTCATGCAAGGTGTCGCGAAGCTGGCCAAGGAACACGGCGCGCTGCTGATCGTCGATGACATCCAGTCAGGATGCGGACGTACCGGCACGTTTTTCAGCTTCGAGAAGATGGGCATCGAGCCCGATCTGATCCCGATGGCGAAAAGCTTTTCCGGCATGGGCCTGCCCTTCGCGGCGCTGCTCATCAAGCCCGAGCACGACATCTGGAAACCGGCCGAGCATAACGGCACATTCCGCGGCAACACCCATGCCTTCGTCACGGCCCGCGTCGCGCTGGAGAAATTCTGGAAAGATGATGCGTTCCAGAAAACCATCAACGCCAAGGCCGAGATCCTGGAAACGGCGCTCAAGCGGATCGTCGAGATCGTGCCAGGGGCCAAGCTCAAGGGGCGCGGCATGATGCGCGGGGTCGATGTCGGATCGGGTGATCTGGCCGAAAAGATCTGCGCGCGCGCCTTCGAGAAGGGTCTTGTCATCGAGACCTCGGGCGCCGACGACGAGGTTGTCAAGGTGCTTGCCCCGCTCACGACGCCCGACGAAACGTTCCGGAAAGGTCTCGACATCCTAGTGGAGGCTGTGAAAGACGTCGCCAAAACCCACAAAGTTGCAGCGGAGTGACAGAAGAATGATCGTACGGGACTTCAACAAGATCGTGGAAGACGAGAAAGACCGCGTAGTGAGCGATGCGCAATGGTCGAGCGTGCGGATGCTTCTGGCCGATGACGGGATGGGGTTTTCGTTCCACATCACCTTCCTCGAGCCGGGATCGGAACACACGTTCGAATACAAGAACCATTTCGAGAGCGTGTACTGCATGCAAGGCTCGGGATCGATTACCGACCTTGCCACGGGCGAGACGCACGCGATCAAGCCCGGCGTGATGTATGCCCTCGACAAGCATGATCGCCACACGCTGCGCGCAGACGAAGAGTTGGTGATGGCGTGCTGCTTCAACCCGCCGGTGACCGGCAATGAAGTGCATCAGGCCGACGGCTCTTACGCGCTCGCCGACAGCTAAGAGAGGTTTCGGGCCGCGTGCCCGGACAGTTGCACATGACCAGCACACATCACACCGTCGAGAAAATCGGCGGCACATCCATGAGCCGCGTTCGCGAGTTGGTGGACACCCTGTTCATTGGCGATCGCGGTGCAGATGCGCTCTATCACCGGATCTTCGTCGTCTCGGCCTTCGGGGGCATCACGGACCTGTTGCTCGAGCACAAGAAGTCCGGCGCGGCTGGCGTCTATGCCAGCTTTGCCAATGACGACAATGACCACGGGTGGCTGGATGCTCTCACCGAAGTGTCCCGTGCCATGCGCGACGCCCATGCAGAGATTCTCGAACATCCCGGCGACCGCAACATGGCCGACGAGTTCGTGCGCGAACGGATTGAGGGCGCGCGTTCCTGCCTGTTCGATCTGCAGCGGCTCTGTTCCTACGGACATTTCCGGCTGGGCGATCACATGCTTGTGACGCGAGAGTTGTTGTCAGGTCTGGGCGAGGCGCATTCGGCCTTCGTCACCACCCTTCTGCTGCAGCGCGCAGGCGTCAATGCGCGCTTCATCGACCTCAGCGGATGGCGCGACGAGACCGAACACACTCTGCAGGAACGTATCGCAGCCGGGCTCGCGGACGTGGATTTCGCGACCGAAATGCCGATCGTGACCGGGTACGCGCAATGCACCGAAGGGTTGATGCGTGAATTCGATCGCGGGTATTCCGAGGTCACATTCGCCAATATAGCGGCGCAGACCCACGCCGCCGAAGCCATCATCCACAAGGAATTCCACCTATCTTCGGCCGATCCGAAACTGGTGGGCGAAGATGCCGTGCGCAAGCTCGGGCACACGAATTACGACGTCGCCGACCAGCTCTCCAATCTGGGGATGGAGGCAATCCACCCCAAGGCCGCCAAGACCCTGCGGCAGGCCGAGGTGCCGCTGCGCGTGACAAACGCGTTCGAGCCCAAGGATCCGGGCACGCTGATCGACGATCAGCCAGCCGATACGCCCGGTGTCGAGATCGTCACCGGCCTGAAGGTCGTGGCGCTGGAACTGTTCGAACAGGACATGGTGGGCGTCAAGGGCTATGACGCGGCCATCCTTGAGGCGCTGAAGCGTCACAATGTCTGGATCGTGTCCAAGACGTCGAACGCCAACACGATCACCCATTACGTACACGCCTCTCTCAAGTCGGTGCGCCGCGTGGTCAAGGATCTCGAGGCGCTTTATCCGTCTTCCGAAGTCTCGGCCCGGACGCTCTCTCTGGTGTCCCCGATCGGGCGCGACCTGAGCGGTCTGCGCGTTCTCAGCCGGGGCCTTGCCGCGCTCGAGGAGGCCGAGATCGACGTGATCGCCGCGACGCAAGCGCCGCGCAGTGTGGATGTGCAATTCATCATTGGCGCCAAGGACATGGAGGCTGGGATCACCGCGCTTCACCGTGTCCTGATCGAAGGCAAGGCCGTCGATGCACCGCAGAAGGCCGCCTGACCGCAAGTTCGCGCAAGATGGGTCGGGTTTGCGACAAATGCGCAAGACTATGGGTTTGGCAATGCGGCGGATTCGGGGTACGCTCTCCAAGTCCGTGCCAGGATGGCCGAGACCTGATCAAGTTACACGTGTGGTGCGTTGGGGAGCACGTGGGGAACGGAGGGTGTCGGCGATCCGCCCGGGACCCTCCGTTTATTTTTCAGTCCCAACCCCGGACCAGCGGAATCAGGCAACCCGCGCCATCTCGCAGATGATCCGCCATTGATCCTCGGTCACCGGCTGCACGGACAAACGCGGATGCTTCACCAGCGCCATGTCGGCGAGGCGCGGCTCGGCTTTAATCGCGTCCAGCGTGACCGGGTATGGGAGGCTTTGCACCGCGCGCACGTCCACGCAATCCCACCTTGGATCGTCACTCGTGCTGTCGGGATGCGCCTCGGCGATCACCTCGACGATGCCGACAACGGCTTTTTCCGTCTGGGAATGGTAGAAAAATCCACGATCCCCAAAGGCCATCTCCCGCATGAAATTGCGCGCCTGATAGTTGCGCACGCCGTCCCACTCCTCACCGGTCTCGCCCTTGGCCATCTGATCCTGCCAGGACCAGTTCGACGGCTCGGATTTGAACAGCCAGTGGCGCATCAGATGACTTTCTTCCAAGGGATCAACTCGACGCTGTCGAAAAGACCGGCCTGCGCATAGGGATCGTGATCGGCCCAGTCCCGCGCAGCGGTCATGTCCGGAACCTCGAGCACGATCAGCGATCCGATCATCTCACCGGCCTCGTCCAGAAGCGGACCCGCCTGGCTGACCACTGCGGTCTGCCGAAGATAAGCGATATGCGCGTCGCGCGTGTCGAGGCGGATCTGCAACGCGCCGGGTTTGTCGCGCGCAATCAGGGCAATCAGCATCATTCTTCCTTCAATGGTCGTGACAAAAGCATATCCACCGCGTCGGCAACGCGCAATTCGCCGCTGACAAGCGCGGCGATCGCCTCGGTGATCGGCATGTCGAGGGCGAGCGCGCGGGCGCGGATCAGCACGGCGCGCGCGGTCGCGGCGCCCTCGACGATGACGCCCGCATCGAACGCGGCCCCCGATCCGAGGCTGCTGCCGTACCGCGTGTTGCGGGACTGATCGCTCGTGCAGGTCAGCACCAGATCTCCAAAGCCCGACAGCCCCGCCAGCGTCTCGGGCTGCGCGCCAAGCGCATGGGCAAAGCGCGTCATCTCGGCATAGCCGCGCGTCATCAGCGCCGCGCGCGCACTTTCGCCCAGGCCTGCACCCATCACCGCGCCGCAGCCGATGGCGATCACGTTCTTCAGCGCGCCGCCCAGTTCGGCCCCGGTGGTGTCGGTGCTGCGGTATAGCCGCAAGGTCGGCGTGGTCAGCGCGGATTGCAGTGCCCGGCCCGTCCCGGCATCTGCGCAAGCCAGCGTCAGCGCCGTTGGCAGACCAAGTGCTATGTCGCGTGCAAAGCTCGGCCCGGTCAGGATCGCCGGTATCGCGCCCGGACAGGCGCGCGCGATCACGCCCGTAGGGCCGAGCCCGGTGGTCAGATCCATGCCCTTGCAGCAAGCCACGAGCGGCCGCGTTCCCAGTGTCGCCGCATGATCGCCGAGAAACCCGCCAAGCGTCTGCATCGGCAGGGCCAGAAGGCAGGGTGCGTCGCCTTCGGGCAGCGGCCCCGAGATCACGGTCACGCCGTCGGGCAAGGCGATGCCGGGAAGGCGGCGGTCATTGTGTCCCGTGCGGCGCATCTCGTCCGCGTGGTCCGGATCGCGCGACCACAGCGTGACGGGCCCGCCGCGCGCCAGCGTCACCGCCAGCGCCGTGCCGAACGCACCTGCCCCAATGATCAGCGTCATGCCTTGGCCCCTTTCTTGCCGCTGCCGATCATCCCCGGGCTGACGCGGTCCAGCGGCCAGCGCGGACGCGCGGCAAGGGTCATGTCATCGCGCCGCCCCCTGGCGTGAAGTTCCGCCCCGGCATGGGCGATCATCGCCGCATTGTCGGTGCACAAGGCCAGTGGCGGGGCGAGGAACCGCGCACCCGCGGCCTCGGCCACGCCGTGCAACGCCGCGCGCGTCGGTCCGTTCGCCGCCACCCCACCCGCGACCGCGATCAGCGGAGCTGCGGGCGCCTCGTCCATGTAGGCGGCCAGCGCGCGGCGCGTTTTCTCGGCCAGAACGTCGCACACCGCCGCCTGAAACCCGGCGCAGAGATCGGCGCGATCCTGCCGGGCCAGTCCCGATTTTTCGGCCACGATCCGGTCGCGCGCACGCAGCAGGGCTGTCTTCAAACCGGAAAACGACATGTCGCAGCCCGGCTTGTCCAACAGCGGGCGCGGCAGGCGTATCCGGTCGGGGTCACCCTTTGCCGCCTCGGCCTCGACCGCCGGCCCGCCGGGTTGTGGCAGGCCGAGAAGCCGCGCGACCTTGTCAAACGCCTCGCCGGGCGCGTCGTCGATGGTGCCGCCCAGCCGGGTGAAATCATCGGGCCCGCGCACGATCAGAAACTGGCAATGCCCGCCCGACACCAGAAGCATCAGGTAGGGATAGGCCACGCCATCGGTCAGCCGAGGCGTCAACGCGTGCCCGGCCAGATGGTTGACGCCGATCAGATCGAGCCTCGCGCCGGCAGCAATTCCTTTGGCGCACATCACTCCGGCGATCACGCCACCGATCAGGCCGGGCCCCGCCGTGACCGCGACGGCGTGCAGATCGCGCAGGCCCAGATTCGCGCGCATCAGCGCCTCTCGCACGCAGATATCAAGCTTTTCGGCATGCGCCCGCGCCGCGATTTCCGGCACGACGCCGCCATAATCGGCATGCAGCACGGACTGATCGTAAACCACCGAGGCGAGGATCTGTGGCATGCACTCAGGCGTGACCCTAACCAGCGCCGCCGCAGTGTCATCGCAGCTGCTTTCAAGGCCCAGGAAGATCAGCGGCTCGGTCATCTCGTCCGGCAAGATTGCGTGGAAGATGCAACGCAGCTACCACTGAACCGGCAAGGCAACAACTGCGGATGCGGCATGACCGTGACGATCCTGATCACCCGGCCAGAGCCCGCGGCGTCCCGCTTTGCCGATCTGCTGCGCGCCGATCATGGCGCGGCGGTCGATGTGCTGCGTTCGCCGCTGATGAGGATCGACTTTACCGGCGAACTTCCGGCGCTTGTCGGCGACGAAACCCTGATCTTCACCTCTCGCCACGGGGTGGCGGGCTTTTGCCGGCTGACCGCGCGGCGCGACCTGCCCTGCTACGGCGTGGGCGACGCCACGGCGCGGGCCGCGCGCGAGGCCGGGATGACGGCCATTGCCTGTGAAGGCGACGCCTCTGCCCTGTTGCGTCGGATCGCGAGTGACGGCGCGCGCGGCCCGTTCCTGCATCCGCGCGGTGCACATGTCGCTGCTGACATTGCCGGCACGCTGCGCTCTGCCGGGCACGACGCCCGCGACGTGATCGTCTACGCGCAAACCACCCGGCCGCTGACAGAGACAGCGCATAAGGTGCTGGCCGGCCCAGACCCAGTGATCCTGCCGTTGATGTCGCCGCGCAGCGGGCAACTTTTCTTCGCACAGGCGAGACCCCTCCTGGCCCCGCTCTTTATCGCGGCGATCAGTGCCAACACGGCGCGAACGGTACCTGATGGCGCCGCCCGGATGCTGACGGTCGCGCCTGTTCCCGATGCGGAGGCCATTCGCAAACTGTTGCGGGATCTGGTGAAAAGCGCCAAGCGCCTTGAGGGTCCAAAACGGGCGCAGTAAGGTCAAGACAGGTTTTTGACGTGGTGAGATTCGAAAGGGTGGCAAAACGTGAGCAGAAGAAAGAAACCTGACGCCGGTCAGGACCAGCCCGGCGGCGAGCCGTCCGGCGACACGTCTACCCCCCGAGACGACGCGCATGATACCTCGTTGGGGCAAGGCGACGTCCCCGCGACCGGACCATTTGCGCATGATCCGGCCCGGGTGGCCGCACCCGCGAACCCGAGGACTCGGGCCCCGATGCCCGAGACATCCAGCGATGCCGCCGTCTCGCCCACGGATGAACCCGAGATCGATGACGCGGCAGAACAGATGTCCGGGCCCTCGACTGGGTCTGCGCCCGACGACCTGCCCGATGCGATCGAGACGCATGACACAGAGGAGGAAGCTGCCGCCGACGCTGCAACGGATGAACCGGCTCCGGGCTCTGTGCCTCCCGCGCGCGACGCCGCACAGTTCGGCCACCAGCCCGATACGGTCACGATCCGGCAGGGCGGTTTCTGGTCGATGCTGTTCGGCGGTGCGCTGGCGGCCAGCATCGGTGTCGTCGCCTCGCCCTATATCCTGTCATCGGAGATGCTCGAAGGGCGCGTCCCGGCCTTCCTCGCGCCTCAGCAAGAGGGCGAGGACGAGGTCGAGACGCAACTTGCGTCGCAGCAAGACCGCCTGGAGGAGTTGGAAGACCGCCTTGAGGATCTCTCGGGCGACATCCAGACCGCGATGGACCGCTCCGACCCGCCCCCCGATCTCAGCGACGAGGTGGCGGAGTTGACCGACGCGCAGGACGGCTTCGGGTCCCGCATCGGCGAGATCGAGGATCGGTTCGGCACGATCGAGGAGCAGATCGCCGATATCGGCGACCGGTTGACAGCCGTGGAAGAGCGCCCCGTCCCGACACGTGACGACAGCGAGGTGTCTTCGAGCGAGATAGAAAGCCTGCGCGATCGCCTTGAAGAGCAGCGCGCGAACATGGAGTCGCGCAGCTCCGACATCGACGAGCTGACATCGCGGATCGAGACGCTGACCTCGGACCTCGAGGCGCAGGACGACACGATCTCCGAGCAGCGCGAGACACTGGACAGCCAGTCGGACACGCTCGCGGCGCTGCGCGAAGAAGCGGAGGCCGAAGACGAGTCTGCGCGCGAAAGCGCACGCACCGAGCTGCGGCGGGCGGCGCTGTCGCGCGTTACCAACGCGCTTGACACGGGCAGCCCGTTCACCGATGCGCTGGCCGATCTGCGCGATACCGGCATAGATGTTCCCGAGGCGTTGGACGATGTCGCAGAGAGCGGCGTGCCAACCCGCAACGACCTGACCGACAGCTTCCCCGATGCTGCGCGCGCGGCGCTATCGCGCGTGCGCGACGGTCAGGACAGCCTTGGCGCGGTCGAGATTGGCGATTTCTTCCGCGACCAGCTTGGCATGCGCTCGCTCGTGCCGCGCGAGGGTGATGACCCCGACGCGGTGCTGTCACGCGCCGAAGCCGCGCTGCGCGACGCGCGGATCGACGATGCCCTGGAAGAAATCGAAAGCCTGCCCGAGGAGGCCCGCGCCGAGCTGGACGACTGGGTCGCGCGTGCCGAACAACGCCAGGAGGCCCTGTCTGCCGCCGATGCGCTGGCCGACAGCTTGAATTGAACAGGAAAGGGCGACCCAGATGCTTTGGTCGATCATAAAGATAGCCGTTTTCATCGGCCTCGTGACCGCGCTGACCTTTGCCGCGGACTACCTGCTGGATTTCGAAGGCGGTGTGCGCATCGTCATGGCAGGGATGGAGATCAACCTCACGCCGATCAAGGCTGTCATCGCCCTGGGGTTGCTGATGCTGACGATCTGGTTGTTGATGAAACTCGCGGGACTGCTCGTCGCGACGCTGAAAGTCATCAATGGGGACGAGACTGCGCTGTCGCGCTATTTCGACAAGAACCGGCAGGAAAAGGGCTATCGCGCGCTCAGCGAAGGCATGCTTGCCCTAGCCGAGGGGGACGGCAATGCAGCGATCGCCAAGGCACAAAAGGCCGAAAAGTATCTTCACAAACCCGCCCTGACCAACCTGATCACCGCCCAGGGCGCCGAGCTGAGTGGCGACCGCGCCCGCGCGACCGAAGTCTACAAGCGCCTTCTGAGCAACGAGAAGACGAAATTCGTCGGCGTGCGTGGAATGTTGCGCCAGAAGATCGAAACCGGAGAGACAGAGACCGCCCTGAAGCTGGCGCAGACGGCCTTCGCGCTGAAGCCGCGTCACACCGAGGTGCAGGACACACTGCTGAAATTGCAGGCCGGTCAGCACGACTGGAAAGGCGCGCGCGCGACGTTGAACGCAAAGCTGAAATACGGCACCATGCCCCGCGATCTGCACAAGCGCCGCGATGCCGTGCTGGCCTTGTCCGAAGCCAGCGACGTGATCGACGAGGGCAAGACGATCGAGGCGCGCGAAGCGGCGATCGAGGCCAACCGCAAATCGCCCGATCTGATCCCGGCGGCCGTCATGGCCTCGCGCAGCTACGTCGAGCAGGGATCCAAACGCAACGCGACCCGGGTCATCGTCAAGGCGTGGCAGGCCCGGCCACATCCCGATCTTGCCGCCGCATTCGCCGAAATAGAGCCGAACGAGACCCCGGCGCAGCGCCTGAAGCGCTTCGCCAAGCTGCTGAAGATCAGCCCCGAGGCGCGCGAGACGCGCCTTTTGAAGGCCGAACTGAACCTTGCGGCCGAGGACTTCCCGGCGGCACGACGCGCCCTGGGCGATCTGGCCGAGGACACCGACGCCGATGCCCGTACGCTGAGCATCATGGCGGCGATCGAGCGCGGCGAAGGCTCGTCGGATGCCGTGGTCCGGGGGTGGCTTGCGCGCGCGGTCAGCGCGCCACGCGGCCCACAATGGGTTTGTGACAGCTGCCAGCACATCCACGCAGACTGGGGGCCGATCTGCGAGAATTGCGGCGCCTTCGATTCGCTGAGCTGGCGCACACCGCCAAAATCGTCGACCGCCACACCGACGGGCCTTGAAATGCTGCCCCTGATCGTTGGAGCATTAGAGGAAAAAGAAGTTGGATCCGACAGATCCGCGGACCAGGACAAGGATGTCCTTGATGCAGAAGTCGTGGAAACCTCCGAAGCAGAAGACAGCGACAGGACCGCCAAAACCTGAGCACACGCGCGCTGCACGGATGGCCCTTGATCCGTGGAAAGACAAAACCGGGCCCCTGAACGGGCCCGGTCTCTTCATTTCGTGGCAGAGATCGGCTTGAAGCCATCTAGCTGCACGCTGACCCAACCAGCACGGCGCCTTGCGTCAATGCGTCCAGGTCTGCCGGCGGTTGGGAGAAAAATTCTCGGCATAGCCGCCCGGACGGATATTGGGTTTGCGCTTGTGCGGCTCCTGCACGACCGCCTCGATGCGGTGATCCTGCGCGTATTCCAGCGCCGCCTCCTTGGTCGGGAACCGCAAGCGCACCTGCGCCTGCGTGTCATTGTTCGACGTCCACCCCATGAGCGGATCAACCTCGCGCGGGGTGTCGGACACGAATTCGAGCACCCATTGATCTGTCCCGGCATTGCCGGACTGGGTCGCGGAACGGGAAGGTTTGTAGATGCGCGCGGGCATGGCTGTCTCCGTGGCTATGGGTGCCTCGTTATTCCAAATCCCCTGCTCCGGCGCAAGCGGCGAAGGGACGCGCTCAGGCGGCTTCGCCATCGGTGAACTGCAGCCGCGCCAGCCGGGCGTAAAGGCCGTTTTCCGCAACAAGGCTGTCATGCGTGCCCTGCGCCACGACCCGGCCCTGATCCAGTACGACGATGCGATCGGCCTTCTTCACGGTGGCCAGCCGATGCGCCACGATGATCGTGGTGCGGCTTCGCGCCATCGCGTCGACCGCCGCCTGCACCGCCCACTCGCTTTCGGCATCCAGTGCCGAGGTCGCCTCGTCCAGCAGCAGCACGGGCGCGTCGCGCAGGATCGCACGCGCGATGGCGATGCGCTGTTTCTGCCCGCCCGACAGCATCACGCCGCGCTCGCCGACATAGGTGTCATACCCCTTCGGCAGCGCTGCAATGAAGTCATGCGCATTGGCGGCGCGTGCCGCCGCCTCGATCTCGGGCGCTGTCGCATCGAGCCGGCCAAAGCGGATATTGTCGCGCGCCGAGGCGGCAAAGATCACCGGGTCCTGCGGCACCAGCGCCAGTTCGCGGCGGAAATCATGGCGCGCCATCTTCGAAAGAGGCACGCCGTCCAGAGTGACCCGCCCTGAATCGGCATCGTAGAACCGCTGTATCAACTGGATGATGCTGGTCTTGCCCGCCCCCGACGGCCCCACCAGCGCCACGGTCTCGCCCGGCCGGATCGTCAATGACACGTCGTCAAGCGCCAGCGTCTCGGGGCGCGCGGGATAGGCAAAGCGCACGGCATCGAACACGATCTCGCCCCTGACCGGGCGCGGCACGGGCTGCGGACTGGCAGGATCTGTCACCGGATCATCGGCATGCAGCAGATCGACCAGCCGCTCGGTGGCGCCCGCGGCGCGCTGCAACTCGCCCCAGATCTCCGACAGAGCCGCCACAGCGCCGGCCACCATGACGGCGTAGATCACGAACTGCACGAGGCTGCCGGGCGTCATGTCGCCCGCGCGCACGTCGCGCGCCCCGACCCACAGCACGCCGACAATACCGGTGAACACCGTGAAGATCACGATCACTGTCATCAGCGCGCGGGTGTTCACACGACGACGGGCGGCGTCATAGCTGGCTTCGGTCACGTCGGCGAACTGCGCGCGGCTCTCATGCTCGTGGGTGAAGGCCTGCACCGTTTGTACCGACAAAAGCGCCTCGGAGGCATTGCCGGAACTGTTGGCGATCCAGTCCTGATTCTCGCGGCTCAGCACCCGCATGCGCCGGCCCAGGAAGAGGATCGGCACGATCACCACAGGCACGATCAGCAGAACCAGACCGGTCAGCTTGGGCGAGGTGGCCAGCATCAGGATCAGGGCGCCGACAAAGAGCAGAAGGTTGCGCAGCGCGATCGACACCGACGAGCCGATGACAGACAGGATCAGTGTAGTGTCGGTGGTGATCCGGCTCAGCACCTCGCCAGTCATCAGACGCTCGAAAAACGCGGGGCTCATGCCGATCACGCGATCGAACACAGCCTTGCGGATATCGGCCACCACGCGCTCGCCCAGCAAGGTCACGAGCAGGTAACGCAACCCGGTGCCGACCGCCAGAAACGCCGCGATGATGAGAGCCGCCGCGAAATACCGGTCCAGCAGGGCACCCTCGGCGATGCCGAAATTGTCGATCACGCGCCGCACGGCCAGAGGAAGCATCAGCGCCACCGCGGCAGTCACCACAAGCGCGGAAATGGCGGCGATCAGGAGCGTGCGGTAAGGCCGCATGAAAGGCCACAATTCGCGCAAGGCCCCTACGCGTTTCGACGTGTCACGATTGCGGATATCGGCCCCGCCATCGGCCTGCTGCGCCATGGGTCACTCCACGTAGGTTCTGGTGCACCCCTCTTGGCGGGCGGGCACGCCGGGGTCAAGAGCCGGTCCATTTGCATCAAGCGGAACGAGCGATCGACGAAACCCAACCCACTGTTTTTCGGTACACCCAAGCAGTGCACAAAGCCCTTTTCTTGAGAAAAATCAGCTTTTCCTTGTTAAGAGCCTTTCACGCCCACACCCCGCAGACCGCCCCGTTTCCATTCATAAGCTTCAGGAAGGGCCGATGCCATCCACATGGTCCCCAAGGGGAGGTTTGCCTGAAACAAGCAATGCTTCACCAACAGCATCGTTTCATTATTTAAAGTGTGTTTACTGGTGCCCGGGGGCGG
>JAWLGF010000007.1:0-59866 GCA_041685205.1 Roseovarius sp. | reverse complement strand
CTTGAGTTTCATCATCATTACCATCGCATGTGCCCCATATGTGTCCCGCTTTGTGTCTCGGGATGGGCGCGAAGTAGCTGATATGCCTGAAAAACAGGGCCTTCAAGGGCCAATCATGGTGCGGTCGAGAAGACTCGAACTTCCACGGGTTTTACCCCACAGCGACCTCAACGCTGCGCGTCTACCAATTCCGCCACGACCGCCCGTGATCAGACTGTGCGTTCCATAAGCAAGCTGCACAGGTTTGTGAAGGGGCAAACATGGCCCCTTCACGGTTTTTAGGTCCTTGCCACCTGTATCGCTCACTCCAGCGCGAAGGTAGGCAGGCTTGACGCCGGTTGGACCTTTTCAGGCTGTGATCCGGACGGAGGGCCATCGGATCCGAAGGCGGCCTTGCGGATCAGGTCCTTTCGCCCACTGTTGCCCGGCGCGAAGGCCGGCTCGGCGCCGTTCTCCAGCGCCATGACCGCGGGTTCGTACCATGTCCGGGCCAGTTCGGGGCGCCGGGTCGTGCCAAACCCCTCGTTGAGGTGATGCCCCATCAGCTCGCCATACGGCTCTTCGCCCAGCGCTGTCAGCAACAGCGCCGAGCCAAGCGCAATGTTCATGTCGTCGACCCGGTATCCCACCGAAAGACACACCTTGGCAGTGCCGGCCAGTTGCGCCGGCGATTGCCCGGATTGCATCACGAAGCCGCGTACGTCGCTGATCACCTCGTCGCGATCGTTCAAGGACACGGCGGCCACGTGGTCGCGCATCGCGGGACCGAAGGCGCGGCACTGCTCTTCGAGATCCTCGGGGGTGACCCCCTTGAGCGAGGCTGCCATCGTCTCGCCCTCGGCGATCGCATAGGTTCTGGCGACGCAGAACTGCTCGTTGAGCGCGAAACGCGGATCGTTCAGCGAGGCCTCGGTCACGAAGCCGCCATTGGAATTGGTCACAAGGCTGATCTGGTTGCAATGCGAGGCCAGCGACGGCCCATCCCCGCCCGATGCCATGAAATTCGGCAGCGCAGCGTCCCGGTCCCTGTCACTGTCAGTGGACTCCTCAGTCAGGTCGGCCGCCGCGGGCGCCGTTGCCGCCTCGGGCAATGCCGCCATCACCGGCGATTGCGCCTGTGGCTGCGGCGCGGGCACCTGCGTCTCGGCATAGGTCGGCACACCCACCGCCTCGTCACGGTAGGCGTGGAGCAGACCGCGCGTGCCGCTGCCCTGTTGTGCGATCAGTTGCGACGTGGCGGCCCCGCCGCTTTGGGCCCGGTAATACGAGCTGATCAGGAACTGCCGCTCGTAATCGGCCAAATGCCCCGTGGCCGGATACCCCATATGCGCCTGGAACTGCGAGGCGGCGTTACGCGTGTTGCGGCCGCGCACGCCATCAGGCGTGCCCGCCGGAAAGCCGAAATAGTTGAGCGCGGTCTGTTCCTCCCGCACCTGCTGGCGTGCAACCGAATTGGACGGTGCGCGATAGGTGCGCGTCGGCGCGGTGCGCGTCACCGTCGTGCGGTTGCGCTCGCGCGCCTTGGCGCTTTCGTTGACGATGATGCCGCTGACGGCCCCGCCGACAAGTCCGCCTACCAGCCCGTCCTTGAAATCTGCCGCCGCGTGGCCTGCGGGCAGGGCCACAGTCGCGGCCAAGGCGGCCATCAGAAATTGTTTTGTAACCATGTGACATCTCCCCTAATTCAATTCAAAGCATGCGCGCAGCATATCACATTTTAATCCATTCCCGCGCATGGAGTTCGCCCATGACACCGGAAACCTGCATCGAAACCGACCGAAATGGGGTGGAATGGCATGTCTCCGCCGATCTCGTCCCCTATCCGCAGGCGGTCGCGCTGATGGAAGAGCGCGCCGACCGAATCGCCGCGCAGGCCGCCCCCGAGGCGATCTGGCTGCTGGAGCACCCGCCGCTTTACACCGCGGGCACGTCCGCACGGACGTCCGACCTGACCCAGCCGGACCGGTTCCCGGTGTTCGAGACCCGGCGCGGCGGGCAGTATACCTATCACGGGCCGGGTCAGCGCGTGGTCTACGTGATGCTCGATGTGGGCCGGCGGGGTCGTGACGTGCGCCGTTTCGTTCAGCAGCTGGAAGCCTGGGTGATCGGCACCCTTGCGGAGTTCAACGTGACGGGCGAGGTGCGCGCGGGCCGTGTCGGCGTCTGGGTGATGCGCGACGACAAGCCTCTGACCGCGTCGGGACAGGTGCCCGAGGACAAGATCGCGGCGATCGGCATCCGCCTGCGCAGGTGGGTCAGCTTTCACGGCATCTCGATCAATGTCGAACCCGATCTCGGGCATTTTACCGGGATCGTGCCCTGCGGCATCACCGAACACGGTGTCACCAGCCTTGTCGACCTCGGGCTACCGGTGACCATGTCCGATCTCGACGTGGCGCTCAGGCGGAGCTTTGATCCGGTCTTCGACCCCGCCTGACCCTGCGGCTTATGAAGGCCTCGCGCTGGATGCGCGACACGGCGCAACGCCGGGTCGCAGGACGGCATGCGGTCCGAAGTTGCACCTTGCAGCGGGTCGCGTTCCGGGTAATCTAGGCGGCAGTAACCTCAATCAACAAGAAGGCAGCCCATGAAGCCCCTGATTGCCGCATCCGCGACCCTTATGACCCTTGCCATGCCCGCCCTCGCCGAAGGCGATGCGGAAGCGGGCGAAAAGACCTTCAACCAGTGCAAGGCCTGCCACATGATCGAATCCGAGGACGAGACGATCGTCCGGGGCGGTCGCGTCGGCCCGAACCTGTATGGTGTGATCGGGCGCACCATGGGCGATGTCGAAGATTTCAACTATTCCGACGGGCTGCAGGCCAAGGGCGACGAGGACGAGCTCTGGACCGAGGAAAACCTTGCGGAGTTCATCACCGATCCCAACGAGTTCCTCGGCAGCCGCTCGAAGATGAGCTTCAAGCTGCGCAAGGGATCCGAGGATGTGGCGGCCTATCTCGCGACCTTCTCCGACTGAGCGCCGGACACACGCCCGCGCCGGCTGGAACGGGTGACTCGATCGAGGGCGATCGGGTCACTCATCTTTCCGTAAAGTCAGGACATACGACACAGCCTGCCCGGCGCCACGCCCGGTATCTTCCCCCTAGCAAGCCTTAACGCCTTGGCTTACTCTGTGCGCCGGAACAGAACGGCGGCGGACAGGTCATGAGCGGAACGGGATTGCAGAAACTGGCCTATTTCGTGCTTGTGGCATTGATCCTCTTTGTCGCTGCGACGGGAGGTGGCTGATGGCGCACAGGTTCGGCGGGCCGCACAGCCCCGGCCGGGACGGCACCACCCCGGCGCCGCCCAAGGGCGGCTTTCACGGGGCACGGCGCAGCCGCGTGGGCGGGCGCGTGAACCTGCTTTTCTTTCTGCCGCTGCCGCTGGCTGTCCGGGCCTTCACCTCGGGTCCCGTGGATCTGGCGCTCAACCTCTCTGCGCTCGGGCTGTTGCTGCTCGGGGCGTGGCTGACGCGCGAGGGGCTGCGCGCCGAGGACGCCTATGACGCGCGCCGGATCGCGCGCCGTCCCGCACTGCCGCGCAAGATCCTCGCCGCGCTCGCGACCGGGCTCGGCCTCGGGCTGGCGGGGTCGGTGTCGGGCGACATGCTCGCGCCTGTGATCTACGGGGTGGCGGGGGCGTCACTGCACCTGCTGGCCTTCGGGCTCGATCCGCTGCGCGACAAGCGTTCGGACGACGTGGACACGCTGCAAAGCACCCGCGTCGCGCGCGTCGTCGATCAGGCCGAAGCCTATCTCGCTGCCATGTCGGCGGCCGTGCGCCGCACCGGGGATCGCGCGCTGGAGGCACGGGTAGATCAGTTCCAGACCACCGTGCGTGACATGCTGCGCACCGTCGAGGACGATCCCCGCGACCTCACCGCGGCGCGCAAGTATCTGGGGGTCTACCTGATGGGCGCGCGGGACGCGGCGGTGAAATACGCCGATCTGGTCACCCGCGCCCCGAACCCGGACGCGCGCGAGAAGTTCCTCGCGTTGCTTTCGGATCTCGAACGGAATTTTACGGCCAAGACCCGCGCCCTGATGATCGACAACAGCACCGATCTCGATATCGAGATCGAGGTGCTGCGCGACCGGCTGGAGCGGGAGGGCGTTCACATAGAAACCACGGACCATTCCTAAAAGGATCATGTCATGTCAGATGCCACCCGCCAGAAGGCCGAGGCCGAAGTGAAGGAGATCGAATCGCTGAGCCACACGCCCCTGCCCGACCCCGCCGAGGCCGGCGAAGTCCCGTCGCTCGATCAGGCCGACGCCGCGCAAAGCGCGGAGATCACCCGCCGCATGGCCGAGATCGACATGACCGACACGCAGTCGATCGTGTCCTTCGGCGCGGCCGCACAAACCGAATTGCAGGAAATCTCGCAAAGCATGCTGCAAGGCGTGCGCAACAAGGACGTGGGGCCGGCGGGCGACAGCCTGCGCGGGATCGTGACGACCATCCGGGGCTTTTCGGTCTCGGAGCTGGACATGCGCCGCGAGCGGTCCTGGTGGGAAAAGCTTCTGGGCCGCGCCGCGCCGATCGCCAAGTTCAGCGCCCGCTTCGAAGAGGTACAAGGCCAGATCGACCGCATCACGGACGATCTTCTGGGCCATGAACACACGCTGCTGAAGGACATCAAGTCCCTCGACAAGCTTTATGAAAAGACGCTGGCCTTCTATAACGAGCTTGCGCTCTACATCGCCGCGGGCGAAGCGCGGCTGAAGGATCTCGACGAGACCGAGATCCCCGCCAAGGAGGCCGAGATCCTGACCGCGCCCGAAAGCGATCAGGTGATGACGGCGCAGCAACTGCGCGACCTGAGGGCGGCGCGCGACGATCTCGAACGTCGGGTCCATGATCTGAAACTGACCCGGCAGGTCACGATGCAGTCGCTGCCCTCGATCCGGCTCGTGCAGGAGAACGACAAGAGCCTCGTGACCAAGATCAACTCGACACTGGTCAACACCGTGCCGCTATGGGAGACGCAGCTTGCGCAGGCCGTGACCATCCAGCGCTCGGCCGAGGCCGCCGACGCGGTGCGCGGCGCCAATGACCTGACCAACGAGTTGCTGACCGCCAACGCCAAGAACCTGCGCGACAGCAACAAGGCGATCCGCCAGGAGATGGAGCGTGGGGTGTTCGACATAGAGGCCGTGAAAAAGGCCAATGCCGACCTGATCGGGACGATCCAGGAAAGCCTTCAGATCGCGGACGAGGGCAAGGCACGGCGCGCAAAGGCCGAGGAAGAGTTGCAGAAGATGGAGACCGAACTGCGCGACACGCTCAGCGCCGCAAAAGCGCGACGCGATGGCGGCAGCACCGGGACGAAGGGCTGAGGTGATCATGCGGCATGCCGGTTACAGGGTCTTGGGTGCGGGACTCCTGTCGGGATGGCTCGCGGCCTGCGACATGCCCGCCCCTCCCCCGCAGACGCGCCCCGAAGCCCGGCCGGCGCAGCTGACCCCGGCAGCCGATCCCGACCTCTCGGCGCGCAGCCGCGAGCTTGCAAGCTATTACGGCCGGGTCGAGCGCGGGCTGCGCGACCAGGGGCTGTTGCGCACCGATGGCGGCGCGGCCGACACGCCCGTCACCGACACCCATCTCATGCGGAATTTCGAGCGGATCGTCTTCTTTGACGAATACGCGCCCGGCGAGGGCTACCGCGCGGCCTCGGGCGAGGCCGGGGGCTTGCGCAAATGGACCGGCCCCGTGCGCATGAAGGTCGCGCACGGAACGTCGGTCCCGGCGGACCAGCGCGCAACGGATCGCGCGATGGTCGCCGGGTATGCCGACCGGCTCGCGCGGATCACGCGCCACCCGATCAGCGCGGGCGGGCGCGATCCGAATTTCCATGTCCTGATCATGGGAGAGGACGACCGCGCCGAAGGGCTGGCCCGCATCCGCCGGATGGTCCCCGGTCTGGACAACACGACCCTCGGCACCATCCGTTTCATGCCGCGCAGCATCCATTGCCTCGTGCTTGCTTTTGCCGGCGGGGACGGATCGGACGGCTACACGAGGGCCATCGCCTGGATCCGGGCAGAACATCCCGACCTGATGCGCGAGGCCTGCGTGCACGAGGAACTGGCGCAGGGGCTGGGGCTGGCCAATGACAGCCCCGACGCGCGCCCCTCGATCTTCAACGACGATGACGAGTTCGCGCTGCTGACACGCCATGACGAGATCCTGCTGCGGGTGCTTTACGATCCCGCGCTCGAGCCCGGCATGACCCTCGACGAGGCCCGCCCGATCATCCGCCGCCTGCTTGAAGGCCGCGATGCCGGGTCGGTCTGAGCTTCCCGATCACAGGAGATTTCCAGATGCCCATCTTCGATTTCCTCTCCGGCCAGTTCATCGACGTCATCCACTGGACCGCCGAAGCCCGTGACACCATGGTCTGGCGCTTCGAGCGTGAGGGCCACGAGATCAAGTACGGCGCCAAGCTGACGGTGCGCGAAGGGCAGGCGGCGGTGTTCGTTCACGAAGGGCAATTGGCGGATGTCTTCACCCCCGGGCTCTACATGCTGGAAACGAACAACATGCCGGTGATGACGTCGCTCCAGCACTGGGATCACGGCTTTCGGTCGCCGTTCAAGTCAGAAATATATTTCGTCGCCACCACCCGGTTCACCGATCTGAAATGGGGCACGAAGAATCCGATCATGCTGCGTGACCCGGAGTTCGGGCCGACGCGCATCCGCGCCTACGGCACCTATACCGTGCGCGTCAGCGATCCCGCGCGGTTCCTGTCCGAGATCGTCGGCACCGATGGCGACTTCACCATGGACGAGATCAGCTTCCAGATCCGCAACATCATCGTTCAGGCGTTCAGCCGGATCATCGCGGGCAGCGGCATCCCGGTGCTCGACATGGCCGCGAACACGGGCGACCTGGGCAAGCTGGTGGCCGCGGAAATCACCGCGGTGGCGACCGAGTACGGGCTGGAGATCCCCGAACTCTACATCGAGAACATTTCGCTGCCGCCAGCCGTGGAACAGGCGCTCGACAAGCGCACCTCGACGGGGATCGCGGGCGATCTGGGCAAGTTCACACGGTATTCCACCGCCGAAGCGATGACCGAGGCCGCGCGGAACCCGTCGGGCGGCGGCGGCATCGGTGCCGGTCTCGGCATGGGGATGGGCATGGCAATGGCGCAGCGGATGGCCGATCAGGAATCCCGGCAAGGTCCGTGGGGCGCACACCGCGACGGGGCCGCCCCACCGCCGCCCCCGCCACCGGTCGAGCATGTCTGGCACATCGCCGAGAACGGCCAGACCCACGGGCCCTACTCCAAGGCCCGGCTGGGGCGCATGGTCACCGAAGGCGGCCTGACCCGCGACACCCATGTCTGGACCGCCGGTCAGGACGGCTGGAAGCGGGCCGAAGATGTGGCCGAACTGGCGCAGCTTTTCACCGTGATGCCGCCACCCCCGCCAGAGGTGTGACGCGATGCGCAGACCCGCCACCATCGCGCTGCACTGGCTGAACCTGCTCTTGCTGCTGTTCGTTCTGGGCGATGGCGGGGCGACCGCGTGGCTGTCGTTGGTCTATGCCGCCGGCGCGCTGACGATGTGCGGGCTGGCGCTGGTCTTTGGCCTGATGAACGGGCCGGGGCCGAAGCTTGACGGCGCTGTCCGCGCGGCGCATCCGTGGCTGCATCGCGGGATCTACCTGCTGCTGGGCTGGGGGGCCGTCGCGCTGCTGGCCGAGACCCTTGCCATGCCGCTGCCCGGACCAGAGGCGCGGACACTCCTGCTGGCGCTGCTGGCGGTCACGGCGCTGCATGCCACTTTCAATCTGTGGCGGCACACGGCCTTGGGCGATGGCGCGCTGCGGCGCATCACGCCGCGCGCCATCCATCACATCCTCTGAGGGCCTGATGCCATCGACACCGCCCCCCGTGGCCGATGATACGGATCCGCACCGTTTCCCTTGCGACGCCTGCGGCGCGGATTACCGCTATGATCCGGGCGCGCATCACCTGATCTGTGACCATTGCGGCGACATTCGCGACATCGAGAGCGGCGGCCCGTGGCAGGGCGGAATCAAGGAACTGGATTTCGCCGCCGCCCTGCGTGACCAGCTTCCGGCACAAGAGATGGAAGAGACCCGCGTCACCGACTGCGAAAGCTGCGGCGCGCAGGTCGAGCTGGGACCCGACATCCACGCCACCGAATGCCCGTTCTGCGCCTCGCCGGTTGTCACCGGCACCGGCACGCATCGCCACATCAAGCCGCGCGCCCTGCTACCCTTCGCGCTCGACGCGGACGCGGCGCATCGTGCGATGACCGACTGGCTGGGCGGGCTGTGGTTCGCACCCAATGGCCTCAAGGCCTATGCGCGCAAGGGACGCCGGATGCAGGGCATCTACCTGCCGTACTGGACCTATGACGCCGAGACCGCCTCGAACTATCGCGGCGAGCGCGGCACGGTCCATCACGTCACCCGCACGGTCGTCCGCGACGGCAAGCGCCAGACGATCCGTGTGCCCGAAGTGCGCTGGCGCGGTGTCTCGGGCCGGGTGGCGCGGGCCTTTGACGACGTCCTGGTCCTCGCCTCGACATCGCTTCCGACATCCTTCACCGACGCGCTGGAGCCGTGGGATCTGGCCGCGCTGGAACCCTATGCGCCGGACTATCTGGCCGGGTTCCGCGCCGAGGGCTATTCCATCCAGCTTGAGGACGGCTTCGCCGAGGCGCGCCGGAAGATGGACGCCGTGATCGCCCGCGACGTGCGCTTCGACATCGGCGGCGACCGGCAGCGCATCCACGAGATCGACACGGCGGTGCGTTCGGTCACGTTCAAGCATGTCCTGCTGCCGGTCTGGGTGGCCGCCTATCGCTATCGCGGGCGATCCTATCGGTTCGTCGTCAATGCCCGCACCGGGCGCGTGCAGGGCGACCGCCCATGGTCGGCGTGGAAGATCGCGGCGGCTGTCGCGGTTGGCGCGCTTGTCGCGGCGGGCCTCGGATATCTTGTCGCGATCGAGCAGGGCGGGTTCTGAGGTCTCAAGCCTTGCGCCGCGCGGACCCGTTCCGGGGGCTGGCAATCCGCGCGGCAGGACCGCATCACGTCATCCGCGCTTGATATCCACCTTGCGACCGCCCGGGTCCGCCGTCTCGCGCTTCGGGATGGTCACGCGCAACACGCCGTCTTTCAGCTCTGCCGCGACCTTGTCGCCATCGGCATCGGGCGGCAGCCGGAACGAGCGGCTGAACGCGCCAAACTGACGCTCGGTGAAGAACCAGGTGTCGCCTTTCTCCTCGCGCTCGACGTTCTTCTCGCCCTTCACCGTGACCAGCCCGTCCTGCACCGACAGGTCGATGTCCTTTTCCTCGACGCCGGGCAGTTCCATCGTGATGCGATACGTGGCCTCGTCGGACGACGCGTCCGACGCCGGAGCCATCCATTCCGCCATCCGCGTGCCGAAATTGCGCAGCGGTTCGTAGAGTTGTGGCCAGAACCCGGTCATTTGTGATTTTTCGATCATGCTTTTCACCCTTTCTCGGACGACTGATGCCGCGATCCTAGGGGGCTCGGGTCTTGCCGACCTTAACCGGTGACAAAGGCTCCCCGGTTTTTCATGCAGGACGTGCCGCACTTTGTTTCCGGTTTCTCTGTCGCGGTCGAGCGATAGACAGAAGACCGCGCAAGAACGATCCGTGTCGCGGGCTTGCGGTGTACCGCGCCGGGGCGACAACCACGACGTCCCCTTTCAGGTCGTGAAACCCTCAACGCACCGTCAGGCGTCTGTCTCCACCCGTTCCGCAAGCGCCGCGAAGGCCGGGGCAAGCAGCGTTTCGGGATCCTGCCGACAGGTCGGAACCCCCTGAACGCCAAGCGCATCGGCCAGACCCCGACCCGCCCGGTCGGCTGCGATCAGGACCACGTTCTGACCAAGCCAGAGCGGGCGGGCCGCGGCAAGCTCCGCCCCGATCAGGTGGCCCGACAGGGCGGCCATGCTGCCGGTGACCTCGGCGCTGCGCAAATGCGCGGCCAGGCGTTCGGGGCGGCTCAGGCTGTCGGCCAGCGCATCCGGATCAGGCGAGGCCGCCGCCCCGAGGGTCGCGGCAAGGCGCGGGGTCAGAAAGCTCTGGCAACTCACCGCCTCGCCCGCGCTGACATGGACCCAGTGGCGCACGTCGTCGGCCAGCACACAGGCGACGCCGTCCCAGTCGGGCTGATCCTGCACGAGACCCAGAAGCAGCAGGCGCACCCAGCCGTCGATCACGTCGGGCGGTGCCTTCTGAACAAGCCCGGCGAAGCCACGCACCGGAGTGTTGGGCAGAAGTGCGGCGGGCAAGGCGTCGGGTTGACCCTCGCCGATCTGCATCACATGGTCCGGCCCGGGGCCGAGGGCGGCGAGCGCCGCCGCCCGGTCAACGCCTTCGGCGGCATGCATCAGCGCCGCGCCCTGCAAGGCAAAGGCCCGCGCCCGCTGGCCGTCATGCGCGACAAGCGCCCAGTCGGTCATGTCCGCCGGTCAAGCTGGGCGACAAGACCCGACATGTCGTAGCCGGCATCGGCCGTTGCGCGCAGCACCTCCTCGCCGCCGAGCGAGTCGATCTGCGTGAGGCTCCACATCACCGTGCAGCGCGTGCCGCTGCGGCAATAGGCGAGAATCGGCTTGGGCAGGGTCTTGAGGGCCTCGCCGAACGCCTCTGCATCGGCCTCCGTCATCTGTCCCGAGACGATCGGCACCGAACGCACCTCGATCCCTTCGGCCCCGGCCGATGTCGCCACATCGTCAAACGCCGGCTGCCACGGTTCCTCTCCATCGGGGCGATTGCACAGGATGGACCTGAAACCCGCGGCCTTGATGTCAGGCACGTCATCGGCGGTGATCTGCGGCGAGACGAAAAAATCGTCGGTGATCCTGCGCGGGTCCATGGAGCCTCCTTGCAACGCTTTGGTCCCCTATGCGCGCGAATCGTCTGCGGGATCAAGGACGGGTGCGCCTTGCCGCTTATCCATGGCCGCGCTATGCCTGCGCAAGGCTCGATTGGAAAGGGTGTGAAACATGGGCGATCTGCCGGGTATCGTGATCACCGGGGCATCAGGCCGGATGGGTCGCATGCTGACCCGGACCGTGGCCGACAGCCTGCGCGCCCGGTTGATCGGTGCCGTGGAACGGCCCGGCCATGACTGGATCGGGCGCGACGTCGGTGCCGCCATGGGCGGCGCCGATCTGGGGATCACGGTGACCGACGACCCGCTGGAGGTCGTGGCGCAATCCCATGCGGTGATCGATTTCACCGCGCCCGAGGCCACGGTCGAGATGGCGACGCTGACCGCTCAGGCGCGCGTGGTGCACGTGATCGGCACGACCGGGTTCGACGAGGCTCAGTCGAAGAAACTGGACGCCGCCGCGCGCCACGCGGTGATCGTGCGGGCCGGCAATATGTCGCTCGGCGTCAACCTGCTGACACAGCTGACGAAACGTGTGGCCACGGCCCTTGACGAGGATTTTGACATCGAGATCGTCGAGGCGCATCACAACCAGAAAGTGGACGCGCCCTCGGGTACCGCGCTGATGCTGGGCGAGGCGGCGGCAGAGGGGCGCGGCGTCTCGCTCGGGGCGGTGCGCGATGCCGCGCGCGAGGGCATGACCGGCAAACGCGAACGCGGCCATATCGGGTTTTCCGCCATCCGCGGCGGCGATATTGTGGGCGAGCATGACGTGATCTTCGCCGCCGCCGGGGAACGCATCGTCCTGCGCCACGTGGCCACCGACCGGGCGATCTTCGCGCGCGGTGCGCTCAAGGCCGCACTCTGGGGTCAAGGCCGGCCGCCGGGCAGCCACGACATGCTCGACGTTCTTGGACTGGGCGATAACTGATCCGACCCGGCCTGTCTGGCGTAAAGAAGACAGGTTTGAAAACGGAGCAGTATAATGCGTGCAGCAATAGTCGCCGTGTTTTCATCGTGTTTGGCAATGCCGGTTATGGCCGATGGCTTCAGCCAGATCACCGATCGTGATCAGTTCATGTCGCTTGTCGAGGGGCGCGACCTGACGCGGATGGGCATCGCGGTTGAAGTGACGTCAGATGGTGACATCCGGGGCCGGGCCTTCGGCCGCGACGTCAGTGGCGCCTGGCAGTGGGACGGATCCTACTTTTGTCGCGATCTGTACTGGGGTGAACGCAATCTCGGCTCGAATTGCCAGGCGGTCGAACGCGATGGCAACACCTTGAGGTTCACCTCTGATCAAGGTGAGGGTCGGCACGCCGATCTGTACATCAGGTAAAGGTTCTTCCCGGATTTGCCGGGTCGGGCAAAAGATCAGAAATCGATCGCCCGACCCATGATCTCCCAGTCGCCATACCGCGCCGGATCCAGGCCTTCGCCGCGCCCGCCCAGTTCGACGGGTCGGTCAACCTCTTGCGCGGCCTTGCGACGCTCTTCGGCCTCGGCGAGCGCGCGGCGTGCCGCGGCTGGCAGAGCCTTTTTATCTTCGAAGTTCATGATCCACCTTTTCCCTTCACATGGCTGTTGATATATCCCGCGCCTCCCCATCCGCCAAGGATATGTCGATGAAAAAGCCCCCTTTGACCCCGCGTGCCGCTGCCGTCCATCTGCTGGATCAAGTGCTGGGCGAAGGGCGCCTGATGTCTGATCTGCTGGCGGCGGGGGCGCTTCAGCCTTTGCCGCCGGCCGATCGCGCGCGGGCGCAGCGGCTGGCGGGCGACACGCTGCGCGGGCTGGCGCGGGCAGATCGCCTGCTCGCGAAACACCTGCGCAAGCCGCCACCCCTGCCGGTCCGCAACACGCTGCGCGCGGGCACGGTGGAACTGGCCTTGGGCGGCGACGCGCATGGGGTCGTCAACGAGGCGGTGGACATCATCGGGCGGCATCCGCGGCACAACCGCCTGAAGGCGCTGGTCAACGCGGTGCTGCGCAAGATGGTCGAGGAGGCGCCCCGCAAATGGCACGACCTGCGCCAGCCGGGCCTGCCGGACTGGCTGCGCGCGCCGCTGGTCGAGGCATGGGGCAAGGGGCCGGTCGCGGCGATGGAACGCGCGCATTTCGCCGGCGCGCCGCTTGATCTGACGGTGAAATCCGACGCGGGCGCATGGGCCGAGCGGTTGGGCGGCACGGTCCTGCCGACCGGATCGGTTCGGCTGCATGATGCGCCTCAGATCTCGACCCTGCGGGGGTTCGACACGGGTGACTGGTGGGTGCAGGACGCCGCCGCGGCCCTGCCGGTGCAGGTTCTAGCCCCGCAACCGGGCGAGCATGTGCTGGATCTCTGCGCGGCGCCGGGTGGCAAGACGCTGCAACTGGCCAGCATGGGCGCGCAGGTCACCGCGCTCGACATATCCGAGCGACGGATGGCGCGGGTGACCGAGAACCTTGCGCGCACGGGGCTGACAGCCGACTGTGTGATCGGCGACGCTTTGACGCATGCGGGCCAATACGACGCCATCCTGTGCGACGCGCCCTGTTCGGCCACCGGCACGATCCGCCGCCACCCCGATCTGCCGCACGCCAAGGATGGCAGCGAGTTCGGCGCGCTGATCGAGTTGCAAGCGGCGCTGATCGACCATGCCCTGACGCTGCTGCGGCCCGGCGGGCGGTTGGTCTTCTGCACCTGCTCGCTTCTGCCCGACGAGGGCGAATGCCAGGTCGAAGCGGCGCTCGCCCGGCATCCCGGGCTTCGGGTGGACCGCGACGCGCTCGATCTGCCGGGGGTCGATCCCGGTTGGATCACCGAGGAGGGCGGCCTGCGCCTGCGCCCGGAGCATTGGCCCGACCTGGGTGGGATGGACGGGTTCTACATCGCCTGCCTGCGTCTGTGAGGTGTAATCGGACAATGACCTTGCGCCCCGCGTCGTCTATGCTTTGCGGCAGATGACCCCAGAGGGCCGTATCAAGGCGCATGCTCAGCCGTGAAACCCTGTCCGCGCGATGGATGCGCGCCGCCAACCGCCTCGCCGCGCGCCGCGCGGCGCTGACGCGCGCGCCGGCGACGTTCACCCTGCGGCCGGAGCCACGCTGCATCGGATGCCCGGCGCGCGGACAGCAGATCTGCACCGGGCGATTCATCGTGGCCGGGCACCCGGTGGACACGCGCAGTTCCTCGATCTGGGAGAGCGCGCCGCCCGAGCCGGGCTTTGCCGCCGAGCTGCACGGCTTTGGCTGGCTGGATGATCTGGCCGCCGTGGCCGACACGTCTGCACGGGCGCGGGCACAGGACTGGACATGGGGCTGGATCAAGCGCTACGACGCGGGAGCCGGGCCGGGCTGGACGCCGGAGCTGGCCGGACGCCGGGTGATTCGCTGGATGTCACATGCCGATTTCCTGTTGCGCGGGCAGTCCGAGGCGGCGACGCGCCGATACCATCGGTCGCTGGCACGTCATGTGGCGTTCCTGCGCCGGCGCTGGCAGGCCGCCCCTGCGGGTCTGCCGAGGCTCGAGGCGTTGACCGGGCTGCTTTATGCGGGCGTCTCACTGGAGGGGATGCAGGATCTGACGGGCGTCGCGCGCACGGCGTTGTCGCGCGCCGCGGCGCGGCAGGTCGATGAGGCCGGCGGACTCCCGAGCCGCAATCCCGAGGAATTGCTGGAGACTTTCGCGCTGCTCACATGGGCGGCGCAGGCCTTGGGCGATGCGGGACAACCGGTCGAGGATGCGCATTGGCGCGCGGTGGAGCGCATCGCGCCGACGCTGCGCACGCTGCGCCACGCCGATGGCGGGCTCGCGCGGTTTCATGGCGGCGGGCGCGGACTTGCCGGGCGGCTCGATGCCGCGCTGGCGGCCAGCGGGGTCAAATCGCGCCGGCCGGACGGGCGCGCGATGGGGTTCGCCCGGCTTGGCGGCGGTCGAACCAGCGTGATCGTCGATGCCGGCGCCCCGCCCCAAGGCGCGACCTCGGAGGGCGCCCATGCCTCGACACTCGCCTTCGAGCTGACCTCGGGGCGGCGACCGCTGATCGTCGGCTGCGGGTCGGGCGCGCGGTTCGGTGCGGACTGGCGGCGCGCGGGGCGGGCCACGCCGTCGCATTCGGCGCTGGTGCTCGATGGCGGGTCAAGCGCGCGGCTGAGCGATGATCCGCGCCATCCCGACCGGCTGAGCGACGGGCCGCGCGATGTACCCGCGCAACTGACCCGGACCGCCCGCGGGACGCGGCTCGAAGCGGCGCATGACGGGTACCTGCGCAGCCATGGCCTCACGCATGTCCGCAACCTCGATCTGTCGGCGGATGGGCGCACGCTGTCCGGCGAAGACATGCTGCTGGCGGTCGATGAGGCCGACCGGCGGCATTTCGATCAGGTCCGCCGCCGCACCCACATTCGCGGCGTGCCGTTCGAGATCCGCTTTCACCTGCATCCGGAGGTCAAAACCGAATCGCATGCCGGGGGCAACGCCGTGTCGGTGACGCTGCGCAGCGGCGAGGTCTGGGTCTTCAGATCCGATGGTCAGACCGCTTTGGCCTTGCACCCGAGCGTCTATCTTGAAAAGACACGGACAACGCCGCGCGGTTCCGAACAGATCGTCCTGTCGGGGCATGTGCTGGACCACGCGACCCGCATCAGATGGTCACTGGCCAAGGCGGACGGGTCCCCGGTCGCCATCCGCGATGTCGCCGAGGCCGTGCCGGAGCCCGTGACCGAGGATTGACCCGAGCCACGCCAAGACAGGACCCCTGCAGATGACCGATTTCGCGCCCGTGACCCGCGCTCTTCTTTCCGTGTCCGACAAGACCGGCCTTGTCGATCTGGGCCGCGCCCTTGTCGATCGCGGGATCGAGCTAATCTCGACCGGCGGCACCGCGCGCGCCCTGCGCGATGCGGGGCTTGCGGTGCGCGACGTGGCCGAGGTGACGGGCTTCCCGGAGATGATGGACGGGCGCGTGAAAACGCTGCACCCGATGGTGCATGGCGGGCTGCTGGCACTGCGCGACAGCCCCGACCACATGGCGGCGATCGAGGCACATGGCATCGCGCCCATCGATCTGCTGGTGGTCAACCTCTACCCGTTCGAGGCGGCTGTCGCCGGCGGGGCCGACTACGCCACGGCGATCGAGAATGTCGATATCGGCGGCCCCGCGATGATCCGGGCCGCGGCCAAGAACCATGCCTTCGTCAATGTCGTGGTGGATGTCGAGGATTACGCGGCCCTGCTTGAGGAACTTGACGCCAATGGCGGGCAGACCTCGTATGCATTCCGGCAGCGACTGGCGCAGACGGCGTACGGGCGCACCGCGGCCTATGACTCGGCGGTCAGCACATGGATGGCCGAGGCTCAGGGCGAGCCCGCGCCGCGCCGCCGGGCCTTTGCCGGGCGGTTGGCGCAGACGCTGCGTTACGGCGAGAACCCGCATCAGGCGGCGGCGTTCTATGTCGACGGCTCCGACCGGCCCGGCGTCGCCACCGCACGGCAGGTGCAGGGCAAGGATCTGAGCTACAACAACATCAACGACACCGATGCAGCCTTCGAGCTGGTCAGCGAGATGGACCCCGAAGACGGGCCCACCTGCGCCATCATCAAGCACGCGAACCCCTGCGGCGTGGCGCGGGGCGACACCCAAGTCGCGGCCTACAAGGCGGCGTTCGATTGCGACCGCACCAGTGCCTTCGGCGGGATCATCGCGCTCAACCAGCCGCTGGAGGCCGCCACGGCCGAAGAAATCGCGGCGATCTTCACCGAGGTCGTGATCGCGCCCGGGGCCGATGAGGCGGCTTTGGGTATTTTTGCCAAGAAGAAGAACCTGCGCCTGCTCCTGACCGACGGGCTGGCCGATCCAGCGGCGGCATCGCGGATGATCCGCCAGGTGTCAGGCGGATATCTCGTGCAGGACAAGGATGCGGGCCGGGTCACCGCAGCCGATCTGCGCGTCGTCACGAAGCGCGCCCCGACCGAGGCCGAGATGGCTGACATGCTGTTTGCCTGGAAGGTGGCCAAGCATGTGAAATCCAACGCCATCGTCTACGTCAAGGACGGTGCGACGGTGGGCGTCGGCGCAGGCCAGATGAGCCGTGTGGACAGTTGCCGCATCGCCGCGCGCAAGTCGCAAGACATGGCCGACACCTTGGGGCTGCCCGCCCCGCTGACCCAAGGCAGCGTGGTCGCCTCGGACGCGTTCTTTCCCTTCGCCGACGGGCTGATGGCGGCGGCCGAAGCCGGCGCGACGGCGGTCATCCATCCCGGCGGCTCGATGCGCGACGACGAGGTGATCGCGGCCGCCGACGAGGCCGGGCTGGCGATGGTGCTGACCGGCCTGCGCCATTTCCGGCACTGAGGCGCGCATGCGAGCGTTCTACTGGACCGCCGGTTTCATCTTCGTGCTGGATCAGGTGACGAAATACTACGTCGTGCACATGCTGGACCTGCGCCTTGCCGGGCGGATCGACGTGTTTCCGCCCTTTTTCAACCTGCGCATGGCGTGGAATACCGGGATAAATTTCGGGCTGATGTCGGGCGAGGCCGACCTGACGCGGTGGGTGCTCATCGGCGTGGCATTGCTGATCTCGGGCGTTATCATTTGGTGGGTCCATCGCGAACGCTTGACCGGTTGGCAGCGCATCACGTCGGGCCTCTTGCTGGGCGGGGCGCTCGGCAACGTGATCGACCGGGTGATCTATGGCGCGGTGGCCGATTTCATCAACATGTCCTGTTGTGGCATCGACAACCCCTTTGCCTTCAACGTGGCCGACATCGCAGTGTTTGCAGGTGCGATCGGACTGGTTCTGGCACCGGCGCGCAAAAACCCCTCGTGACCTCTGCCGAGGAATGCGATAGACACGCGAAAAGTCGCAGAAGAGGGGCAATGAGCATGCCGCGCAAAAGCGTTATGATCTTTCTGGCGGCCGCGATCGTGGCCGGGTGCGGACAACGTGACGAGGACGTGACGCTGACCCGGCTGAGCAACCCCGGCAATGGCCCGGACGAGTTTTCGGTGCTGCCGGGCAAGGAACTGGAGCCGCCGCAGGACATGACACGGCTGCCTGCGCCGGCCCCCGGCACACCGAACCGCACCGATCAGAATCCGCTGGCCGACGGGGCCGCCGCGCTGGGCGGCCGGCGGGCCGCGCCGGGGGATGCGCCGGCCGCGGGCGACGCGGCACTTGTCAACCACGCGAACCGCTACGGCGGCACCCGCACCATCCGGCAGACACTGGCCGAGGAAGATCGCGAGACCCGGCGCCGCCGCGGTCGCGTCAATATCATCGGCATATTGCCCGGCGACGATTACACGCTGGCGTATCGCGAACAATGGCTTGACGCCCAGGCCGAAAAGCGCCGCCTGCAGGACCGCGGGGTGCAGACACCGGCCAGCCCGCCCCCCTCGGACCGCTGAGACGTTGAAACCGGGCCGGCGCGACGTATCTTACAGCTACCAACGCTCAACGACCGGGATCCATGTTATGCGCAAACCCTTCGTCTGGCTCTGTGCCCTGTTCGTGTGGCTGTCCGCGCCCGGAATCGCCGCTGCCACAGACAACGTCACCGATTTTCAACTCGATAACGGCATGGATGTGGTGGTGATCGAGGACACCCGCGCCCCCGCCGTCACGCATATGGTGTGGTACCGGGTCGGCGCGGCCGACGAGCCGCCCGGCCGGTCGGGCATCGCGCATTTCCTCGAACACCTGATGTTCAAGGGCACAGAAGAGATGGCGCCGGGTGAATTCTCGTCCGTCGTGGCGCGCAATGGCGGGTCCGACAATGCCTTTACCAGCCAGGATTACACCGCCTATTTCCAGCGCATCGCAGCCGACAGGCTGGATCTCGTGATGGGGATGGAGGCCGACCGCATGACCAACCTGCGCCTGACCGACGACGAGCTTCTGCCGGAGCGGGACGTGATCATCGAGGAACGCAACCAGCGGGTCGAAAACAGCCCGTCGGCCCTGTTCCGCGAACAGCAGAGTGCGGCGCAATATCTCAACCATCCCTACGGCATCCCGATCATCGGCTGGCGGCACGAGATGGATGACCTGGACCGCGCCGCGGCACTGGAGTTTTACGAGACGCACTATGCGCCGAACAACGCGATCCTCGTGGTGGCCGGGGACGTGACGCCCGACGAGGTGCGCGATCTGGCGACCGAGCATTACGGCGGTATCGAACCGAACCCCTACCTGCCGCCGCGCATCCGTCCGCAAGAGCCGCCGCAGCTCTCCGAGCGGCGCCTGACCTTGCGCGACGCGCGCGTGTCGCAGCCCTATCTCGCCCGGTCCTACCTCGCGCCCGAGCGCGACAGCGGCGAGCAGGACGAGGCGGCCGCGCTTTACCTGCTGTCGCTTGTGCTCGGTGGCGGCCAGACCTCGGTGCTGAACGAGCGTCTTCAGATCGAGGACAACATCGCGGTGCAGGTCGGGGCGTGGTATTCGGGCACTTCGCTTGACGCGACCACCTTCAACCTTGTCGTGGTCCCCGCCGCCGGCGTGACCATGTCAGAGGCCGAGGACGCGCTGGACGAGGTCCTGACCGAGTTTGTGGAAACCGGCCCGGACGCAGAGCAACTCGACCGTATCAGGATGCAGCTGCGCGCCGAAGACATCTACGACCGCGATGACGCCGCCGCACTGGCGCGGCGCTATGGGGGCGCACTCGCGTCGGGGCTGACGGTCGAGGATGTGCAGGCCTGGCCCGAAATCCTGCAGGACGTCACCGCCGAAGATATCGTCGAGGCGGCAAAGCGCGTGCTCGATCCCCAACAATCGGTCACCGGCCAGTTGCTGGCCCCGGAGGTTACCCAATGAAACACGTGATCCTGAGCGTCGCCTTGATGCTGGCCGCGCTGCCGGTCCGCGCGGATATCGAGATCGAGGAGGTGACCACGCCGGGTGGTCTTGAGGCATGGCTGGTCGAAGACCACTCGATCCCCTTCGTCGCGCTCGAAATCCGCTTTCGCGGCGGGGCCTCGCTGGATGCACCGGACGCGCGCGGGGCAACCAACCTGATGGTGGGGCTGCTGGAGGAGGGCGCGGACGACATGACCGCGCAGGAATTTTCGCGGGCGCGCGAGTCGCTGGCCGCGAAGTTCTCTTACGGTGTGGACGATGACGCGGTGTCTGTCTCGGCGCAGATGCTGACCGAGAACCGCGACGAGGCCGCCGCGCTGCTGCGGTCGAGCCTTGTCGCGCCGCGCTTTGACGACGATGCCATCGAGCGGGTGCGCCGGCAGGTGTTGTCGGGCCTGCGTTCCGATCAGACCGATCCGCGCGCCATGGCCAGCCGCGTATTCGACCAACTGGTGTTTGGCGAGCATCCCTATGGCAGCGCGCGCGAGGGCACCCTTGACAGCGTCGAGGGGCTGAGCCGCGAGGATATCGTGGCCGCGCACGAGGCCGCGCTGACCCGCGGCGACATCTATATCAGTGCCGTGGGCGACATCACGGCTGACGAACTCGGTCCCCTGCTAGACGACCTGCTGGGCGACCTGCCGCAAGAGGGGCCGTCGCTGCCAGAGCCGGTCGAGCCCAACCTGCCAGGCGGGGTGCAGGTGGAAGAATTCGAGACACCGCAATCGGTCGCTGTCTTCGCACAGCCCGGAATCAAGCGCGACGATGCGGACTTCTTCGCGGCCTATGTCCTGAACCACATCCTCGGGGGCGGCGGCTTCGAAAGCCGTCTTCAGACCGAAGTCCGCGAAAAGCGCGGGCTGACCTACGGGGTCTATTCCTATCTCGCGGACAAGGACGCGGCCCAGATCTGGGCCGGGTCGGTATCATCGGCCAATGACCGCGTGGCCGAGGCGATACGCGTCATCCGCGACGAATGGGCACGCATCCGCGACGACGGCGTGACCGAAGAAGAATTGCGCGATGCCAAGACATACCTGACAGGGGCCTACCCGCTGCGGTTCGAGGGCAATCGCCCGATCGCTCGGATCGCCGTCAACATGCAGATGGATGGCCTGCCGATCGATTACATCGCCAACCGCAACGACATGGTCGAGGCCGTGACGCTTGACGACATCAATCGCGTGGCCCGCGAGCGCGTCGATCCCGAACAGTTGACCTTCGTGGTGGTCGGCCAGCCAGAGGGGCTGGACGACTCGATCAATTGAGCAAGCCGGAGAATGGCGTGACCACCCGATGAAGTCGGTCGGCATCCTCGGCGGCATGGGGCCCGAGGCCACGATCCTGCTGATGCAGAAGATCGTGGCGGCAGTCCCCGCGCGCGACGACGCCGACCACGTACCGTTGATCGTGCATCAGAACAGCCAGGTCCCAAGCCGCATTGCCGCACTGATCGAAGGCACGGGCGCCGATCCCGGGCCGGTGCTGTCCCGGATGGCGCGCGATCTGGCCAGCGCCGGGGCGCAGGCGCTTGCGATGCCGTGCAACACGGCGCATCACTATGCGCCCGTCATCCGCGCGGCGACGTCCCTGCCCTTTCTCGACATGGTGGATCTCACGGCGGCGACGTTGAAGGCCCATGGCGCGCGGCGGGTGGGCCTTCTGGCCTCTCCGGCGACGCGCCTTGCGGGTGTTTTCGATGCCCCGTTCGCCGCGCACGGGCTGGCCTCCGTAACGCTGGCCGATGACGGCGAGTTGCTGACGATCATCCGGGCGGTGAAGGCCGGTGAGGCCTCAACGCGCCTTGCGCCGCGCCTCGCGGACCAGGCCGAAGACCTTTTGTACCAAGGCGCCGATCACCTTCTCGTGGCCTGCACCGAGCTTTCGCTGATGACCGATGCCCTTCCAACGGGGGCACCGCATACCGACAGCCTCGATTGTCTGACCGAGGCTGTGGTGTCATTCGCCCGAAACTGACGCTGACCCGGCCGTTACAGCGGCCAAGATCCTATTCCGCGGCCGCGACGCTGCGCGCGACGGGTTTTCTCGAGTCACTTTTGCCCGCGTTCGCGTCGATGAACGCCAGCATCACCGGCCGGATGTTGTTGCGCCAGGACTTGCCCGCGAAGATCCCGTAATGCCCGGCCTCGGGTTCGAGATAGCTGGCCTTCATGCTGTCCGGCAGCCCTGTCAGCATATCGAGGGCGGCCACGCATTGCCCGGGGGCAGAGATATCGTCCTTGCCGCCCTCGACGGTCTTGACCGCGACATCGGTGATCTTGCCGATATCGACCTTGTGACCGTAGACCGTAAAGCGGTTCTCTGCGATCTCCAGACCCTTGAAGATCCGCTCGACCGTGGAAAGATAAAACTCGGCCGGCATGTCCATGACCGCCAGATACTCGTCGTAGAAGCGGTTATGCTGGTCGTTGTCGCTCGCGTCGCCCTTCGAGACGCGCAGGATCTGCTCGTTAAAGGCCTTGGCGTGGCGTTCGGCATTCATCGAGATGAACGAGGCCAGTTGCAGCAAGCCCGGATAGACCTGCCGCCCGACACCCTTGTACTTGAACCCGACGCGCTGGATCATCGTCTCTTCCAGCTGGCCCATGGTCACACGGCGCCCGAAATCCGTCACGTCGGTGGGCGTGGCGTCCGGGTCGATTGGGCCGCCGATCAGGGTCAATGTCTGCGGCTGCGCCTCGGGGTCGATCTCGGCCAGATAGGCGGTCGCTGCAAGCGCCAGCGGGGCGGGCTGGCACACTGCGACCACGTTGATGTCCGACCCCAGTTCGCGCATGAAATCCACAAGATAGAGGGTATAATCCTCGATGTCGAACTTGCCTTCGGACACGGGGATATCGCGCGCATTGTGCCAGTCGGTGACATAGACCTCGCAATTGACCAGCAACGATTTGACCGTCGCGCGCAGCAGCGTCGCGTAGTGACCCGACATCGGGGCGATCAGCAGTATCTTGCGCGGCTGTTCGGGGCGTCCCGAGACATTGAAGTGGATGAGATCGCCGAATGGTTTGGACATCACCGTCTCGATATTGACGAGGTGATCCCGTCCATCCTCGCATGTGAAGGTGCGAATGCCCCAGTCCGGTTTGGCGACCATGCGCTGGAAGCTGCGCTCGGTCACCTCGCCCCACGCGGAAATCCACTGAAAGGCGGGGTTTGGCATCATGCTGAAAACCGGATAGGATGCCATCGAGAGGGCGGAGGCACCAAGCCATTGACTGGCATTTCGGAAGGATTCCATCAAATCGTGTGTGGCCATGTAGCGCATCGCGTACTCCTATCCTTGGTCTGCACCAGTGCTGGACATCACTTCTCCTCCGGACATGACGTCAAGATGCTGCTTTGCAGCAAGTGGTAAGGGAAAATGACTGAAATGGCAATGCAGGACGATGGGAGCACCCAGTCTGTCACCAGGATCAACGAAAATCTCGCTAGAGTGGAGCAATTGTCGCAGCGCCTCATCAAGGTTATGGCGTCACGCAATCCGGCCGATCCGACCCTGAGCGGCCCGCCGAGCGACATCTTTACCAAGGCGGCGACGTCCTACTGGGCGGAGATGCTGGAAAATCCCGGCCGAATCTACGAGAAACAGCTCGAATACTGGGGCAAGTCCGTGCGTCATTTCATGGAGGCGCAGCAGGCTATGCTGCGCGGCGGCGTGCCGCCGGAGATGGATGAGGACGCGCCCGATCCGCTGGCCGGGGACAAGCGTTTTGGCAACCCGCTCTGGGACTCGCATCCCTATTTTCGCTACATCAAGCAGCAATACGCGCTGAACGCGCAATCTATCGAGAAGGCCCTTGACGAGATCGACGAGGACCTGCCCGATACGGACCGCAAGCGGCTGGATTACTTCGCGCATCAGATCATCGACATGATGGCGCCTACGAATTTTCTAGGGACAAATCCCGACGCGCTCGAAAAGGCGGTCGAGACCGAGGGCGAGAGCCTGGTCAAGGGGCTGGAGAACCTGATCGCCGATCTCGAGGCGAACGAGGGCGAGATGGTCGTGCGCCTCGCCGACGAGAACGCGTTCGAACTGGGCACCAATATCGCCACCACGCCCGGACAGGTGGTCTATCGCAACCGGATGATGGAGCTGATCCAGTACATGCCGACCACCGACGAGGTGCACGAGGTGCCACTGGTCATCTTCCCGCCCTGGATCAACAAATACTACATCATGGACCTCAAGCCGGAAAACAGCCTGATCAAGTGGATCACCGATCAGGGCTATACCCTGTTCGTGGTCTCTTGGGTCAATCCCGATGCCGGCTATGCCGAGGTCGGCATGGACGATTATATCGAAGAGGGCTTCCTGACCGCGATCCGCGAGGCCAAGGCGATCACCGGGCAAAGCCAGGTCAATGCCGCTGGCTACTGCATCGCCGGCACGACACTGCACCTGACGCTTGCGCTGCTGGCCAAGCGCGGCGACAAGTCGGTCAAGTCGGCGACCTTCTTCACCGCGCTCACGGATTTCTCGGAACAGGGCGAGTTCACCCCGTTCCTGCAGGACGATTTCATCGACGGCATCGAAAAAGAGGTGGGCGAACAGGGCGTGCTGCGGTCCTTCATCATGGGGCGCACGATGTCGTTTTTGCGCTCGCGCGATCTGGTCTACCAGCCCGCCGCGCGCCGCTACATGATGGGCGAGGCGCCGCCGGCCTTCGACCTGCTCTACTGGAACGGCGACGGGTCCAACCTGCCGGCGCGGATGACGATGCAATATCTGCGCGGCCTGTGTCAGCGCAACGAGTTCGTCGAGGGCGGGATCGAGCTGTGTGGCGAGCGGCTGCACATCAAGGACGTGAAGGTGCCGCTGATGTCCGTCACCTGCCAAAGCGATCACATCGCGCCCTGGATGGATTGCTACCGCGGCTTCAAGGCGACGGGTGCCCGCAGCCGCAGCTTCATCGTCTCGCAATCCGGCCATATCGCGGGGATCGTGAACCCGCCGGCCAAGGACAAGTACGGGCATTACACCAATGACGATCTGCCATTCACGCCAGAGGAGTGGATGGAGGGCGCGGTGCATCATCCCGGCTCGTGGTGGCCGCGATGGGAGGCCTGGCTTGCCAAACGGTCCGGCAAGAAGGTCGCAGCCCGCGCGCCCGGCGATGCCGTGCATCCGCCGCTTGAACCGGCCCCCGGGACGTATGTCACCAAGAAGGCGTCTGCCTGATCTTAGGCAGTCCTGAAAAAATATGCTGCACTGCGGCAAATAATGCTTGCAATGCTGCGGTGCAGCATTTATGTCTTTGTCATCAGAAATAAAGATCACGAAAGGATCAGACCAATGGCAAACACACAAGACTTCAGCACCATGTTCAAAGACGTCATGGGCTCTTTTCCCGTTGATACGAAAGCGATGGAAGACGCGTTCAAGAACCAGGCAAGCCTGAACGAGAAACTGTCGAGTGTCGCCCTGAACGCAGCCGAGCAATCGGCCGAAATCTCCAGCAAATGGACCAAGGACACGCTCGCCAAGCTGTCGGAAATGTCCAAAGCCAAGTCCGAGCCGGCAGACTATGCCAAGGCGATGACCGATTTCGCATCGGCCCAGTCCGAAGTGACGGCCGAGCACATGGCCGCCTTTGCCGAGATCGCCAAGAAGGTCCAGATGGAAACGGTCGAGCTGATGATGACCGCCGGCAAGACCATGCAGGAAGACGCCAGCAAGGCCGTCAAGAAAGCGTCCGACGACATGACCGCAGCGACCGCCAAGGCCGGCAACGCTGCGAAGAAGTAACAGATCGACTGCCCCGCCCCTCCCCGGGGCAAGGTCTGTGAGGGCGAGCCATCCGGCTCGCCCTTTCATTTGATCGCGGTTGGGTCTAGGCTGCGACACAGTGCTGCATTCCAGTGGAGGATCCCTGTTGGCCGACCCCCAGAAACCGTTGCTGATCAAGCGCTACGCCAGTCGGCGGCTCTACAATACCGAGACATCGGATTACGTCACGCTTGAGGATATCGCAGAGTTCATCCGCGACGGGCGCGACGTCCAGATCATCGACCTGAAATCCGGCGACGACCTCACGCGGCAGTACCTTCTGCAGATCGTGGCCGAACATGAAAGCCGCGGACAAAGCGTTCTGCCCAACAACGTGCTGACCGATCTGGTACGCAGCTACACCACCCAGGCGACCAGCGTCGTGCCGGAATTCCTCGCGGCGAGCTTCGAGATGCTGCGCGACGGGCAGTCGAAGATGCTCGAGAACATGACCAAGGCCAATCCGCTGACCGCGATGCCAGGCATGGAAGCGATGCGCGCCCAGCAGGAAGCCTTCATGAAGGCGATGACCCGCGGCGAATTGCCGAAACTGGGCAGCAGCATGCCCGAGGCGGATCCAGAGGGTGGCGATACCGAGGAAGAGATCGACGAGATCAAGAAACAGCTCGCCGAGCTGCAGGCCAAGCTGTCGAAGATGGACAAGTAACGCCGCATGGTCGACAGCCCCGGACGGATCACTCTCTGGGGGATCGAGGTGTTCATGGCCGCCGCCGACGAGCGGTCGATCTCGGGCGCCGCGCGCCGTCTCGGCGCAAGCCCCTCGGCCGTCAGTCAGCAACTGACCAATCTCGAAACCGCCATCGGCGCGACGCTGCTGGAGCGCAAGGCCCGGCCGGTCCGGCTGACACAGGCCGGCGAGATCCTGCATCGCCGCGCGCAGGTGATCCTGAACGAGGCCGCGCAGCTTCGTACGGATCTGGCGATGTCGGATCTTTCGACGCTGACGCGCTTTCGTCTCGGCATGATCGAAGATCTCGAGGCCGACGTGACTCCGCAGCTTCTGACCCGGATGGCGGACGAGGTGAACGGCTGTCAGTTCCTGCTGGAAACCGGCGCCAGTCACCATCTCTTCGATCAGCTGGACGCGCGGTCGCTCGATGTCATCGTCGCGGCGGAACCGGGCGACGCGCCAGACTGGACCGAGGTCCATCCCGTCCTGCGCGAGGGCTTCGCCGTCGCGGCCCCGCGCGGCGCGATCGCGCCGGATGGCGATGTGCTCGGACAGCTCGAACGCCTGCCGCTCATCCAGTACACGCAGCGACACTACATGGGGCGGCTCATTTCGGCGCATCTGGCCCGCGAAAGGCTTAGACTGCCGCACCGGTTCGAGCTTGACAGCTATCACTCGATCCTCGCGCTGGTGGGCCAGGGCGCGGGCTGGTCGATCCTGACCCCGCTGGCGCTGATGCGCGCAAGGCGATTCGCCGATCAGATCGACGTGTTGAAGCTACCGATCGCGCCGCTTACGCGCACAATCGGCGTGATCGCGCGCAAGGGGACCCTGCCGGAGATGCCCGCACGGCTGGCGTCGAACCTTCGGCCACTGCTGAAAGACACGATCGTGGCCCCCGCGATCCGGCGGCACCCTTTCCTCGCCTCAGAACTGACCCTGCTCTGAGCCGCGCCGTGCCGCGAAGAAGTCCCGCAGAAGCGCCTCGGCCTCGCGCGCACCAAGGCCGTCGTAAACTTCCGGCGCATGATGGCATTGCGGATGCGCGAACACCCGCGCGCCACGCGCCACCCCGCCCGATTTCGGATCCTCCGCAGCATAATACAGCCGCTTGATCCGCGCGGCGGCAATGGCGCCTGCGCACATCGCGCACGGCTCCAGCGTCACGTACAGGTCATGCCCGGTCAGCCGCTCCGAGCGTGCCGCGGCGCAGGCATATCGCAGCGCCAGGATCTCCGCATGTGCGGTCGGATCGCGTGTCTCGCGCGTCCGGTTGCCGGCCCGCGCCACCACCCGGCCCGACGCATCCACCACAACGGCCCCCACCGGCACCTCGCCGCGCGCGGCTGCGGCACGGGCCTCGACAAGGGCCTCGTCCATGTGGGATGCGAATCTCATGCGGTCCACCCGACCATGTCATGCGTCCAGTGGCACGGGGGCCGAGGTGCTGACCTTTCGTACGAGGTCGGCGTTGAACTGGGCCTGCAACGCCACGCGAAGACCGGGCGACTTGTCGATCAGCGACCGCAACGCCCGTGCGTCCCATTCAAGATAGCGCGCGCCCGCCTCCACCGAGACCGAGGCGCTGGCGGACGCACCGGTGAGAAAGGCCAGCTCGCCCACGAACATGGCGGTGTCGAGGCGCGACACCCGGCCCGCCTTGTCGATCCGCAGCCCACCCTCGTAGACGTACCAAAGCCGGTCCACCGGCGCGGCTTCGCGTGTCAGAACGACCGCCTCGGCGGCCGCGACGAGGCGCGCGCATTTCAGAAGCCGGCGGAACTGGCCCGGCGTCAGCACCGGGAAGTGGCGCGACAGCGCTGCGTTCTCGCTGGACATGGAAAAGGTCGTTCGCTCCAGCACCACGACGACGATCATAGCCATGTTCACGCCGCCGAGAATCGCGGTGGTGATGAGCGAATCCCACAGCGGCGCGGCGGTCACGTGGTAGTAGTAGACCAGATAGAGCATGCTGGCCGCGAACATCAGAAGCCGCAGCAGCAACTCGTCCCGCGCCAGAAATCCCAGCACGCCCAACACAAAGGCCAGGTACACCAGAAAACTTGTCGAAAGCTCGATCTGCCACTCCATCACCGCACCGCGTCACGTGTTGCCCGGCGGGTTATAGCCGCGCGGTGACACGGCTGATAGGGCCTTTTTAAGACGGGAGCTTTGGCGTATGGGATGCAAGCATGAACAAGTCCGCAGCCCCTGCGCCGGGCGAACGTATCGCCAAGGTCATCGCCCGTGCCGGCCTCGCCAGCCGCCGCGAGGCCGAGCGCCTGATCGAGGCCGGGCGAGTCACGGTGAACGGGCAGAAGATCTCCCGCGCCGCGCTCAACGTGACGCCCTCGGACAGGATCGCCGTGGATGGCCGGATGCTCGACGCGCCCGAACCCGCCCGTCTCTGGCTCTATCACAAACCCACCGGCCGCGTGACCACCACGCACGATGAAAAGGGGCGCGCCACGATCTACGACGATCTGCCCGACGACATGCCCCGCGTGGTCAGCATCGGCCGGCTCGACCTCAATTCCGAAGGCCTCTTGCTGCTGACCAATGACGGCGGCTTGAAGCGCAGGCTGGAACTGCCCTCGACGGGCTGGCTGCGCCGCTACCGCGTGCGCGTCAATGGCCGGCCCGAGGATACCGTGTTCGAGCCGCTGCGCCGCGGCCTGACCGTGGATGGCGAGACCTTCCAGCCGATGACCGTGACGCTCGACCGCCAGCAGGGCGCCAATGCCTGGATCACCGTCGCCATCCGCGAGGGCCGCAACCGCGAGATCCGCCGCGCGATGGAGAATGTGGGCCTGCGGGTAAACCGCCTTATTCGCCTGTCCTACGGCCCCTTCCAGCTCGGCCAGCTCAAACCCGGAACGGTCGAGGAAATCCGCCCCCGCGTCCTGCGTGACCAGTTGGGCCTCAAGGAGGCCGACGCCTCCGATGCCCGGACATCCAGACCAAAACCGCAGCGGCGCCGCGTGAAACGCCCCTGATTTCTTCTTGGTCCAAAATACCCCGGGGGAGTCGCGCCAAAGGCGCGGCGGGGGCAGCGCCCCCGAAACCGCTTCAGATCTCGATCGCTGTCATCACCTCCGGCTCGATCACGTTGACACCGGGCAACGCCGCAACCAACGCATCGGCCGATTGTTCCAGCAGCGGAAAGGTCTTGTAATGGCACGGGATCACGGTCTTGAAGTCAAAGAAGGTCTTCGCGGCATAGCCCGCGCGCCGCATGTCCATGGTGAAATGCCCGCCTGCGCAGAGTATGCCGATATCGGGCGTGTGCAGGTCGTGAAAGACCTTCATGTCGGCCATCACGTCGGTGTCGCCCGACACGTAGATGGTATGCCCCTCGCCGGCGATCATGAAGCCGCATTCGCTGCCCGGTACATGCGGGCCAGTATCCGTGCCGAAGCTGGTGGAATGCGTGGCGTGCACCATCGTCACCGCGACGCCGCCCAGATCGACCGTGCCGCCCTTGTTGAATCCGACGACCTCGATGCCTTCGGTCGCCTCCCAATGCGTCATCAGGTCGAACTGCCCGACCATCGGGATCTTCAACCGTTTCGCCAGGTCCAGCACATCCGTCGCGTGGTCGAAATGCGCATGGGTCAGCAGGATATGCGTGGCCGCCTGCAACGCGGCGTCGTGGCTGTCCTCGGGAAGCATCGGGTTACCGTTCAGCCACGGATCGACCAGCAGGACCTGCCCGCCGATCTCGATCCGGAATGAACTGTGTCCAAGCCAGGTGATTTTCATCTTGTCCTCCTTTGTTACGAAGGCGACCTTACCAAAGCACGGCACGGAGAAAAGAGCGCATGGACTGGACGCAAGCCGTGGATGCCTATTGCGAGCGGGACGGCGCCGGTCTCTGGGCCGAGCCGCTTAACGCGATGACGAATCTGGCCTTCCTGCTTGCAGCGTGGGTCATGTGGCGCCGCGTGCAGGGCGCCGATCTGCCGCTGGCCCGGGCGCTGGTCGTGGTGCTCGCGCTGATCGGGCTGGGCAGTCTCGCGTTTCACACGGTCGCCCAGGTCTGGGCCGGGCTGGCGGATGTCGCGCCCATTCTGGCCTTTGCCGTGCTCTATATCTTCGCCGCAACGCGCGATTTTCTGTCGTTCGGGCCCTGGAAAGCCGCCATGATCACGGGGCTGGCGGTTGCGGGCATGGCCGCGTCGGTGCCGCTTTTCGCACCGGTGCCGCTGTTCGGCGCATCGGCGGGATATCTTCCGCTCGTGGTACTCTTCGTGCTTTACGCAGCGGTGCTGAGACAGCGCGCGCCGGCGCTTGCCCGCGGCCTGTCATGGGCGGCGGTGCTGCTTGCGGTCTCGCTCACCCTGCGCAGCCTCGACATGGTCGTCTGCCCGGTCCTGCCGGTGGGCACGCATCTGTGGTGGCACCTGATCAACGCCGTGCTGCTGGCCTGGCTGATCGAGCTTTACCGCCGCCACATGCTTGCACGCCCATAACGCGGGCGCTACACGCTGAGCCAACCGGATTAGGAGGGTGGCGCATGTCGATCGATCTCGAAACCGCAGCCAAGGTGGCCAGGCTGGCCCGCATCCGCGTCGATGACGCGGCCCTGCCCGGGCTCGCGCAGGAATTCAATACGATCCTGGGGTTCATCGAGCAATTGAACGCGGTGGACGTGACCGGCGTCGAGCCGATGACAAGCGTCTCGCCCCAGCGTCTGAAGCGGCGCGCGGATGTGGTGACAGAGGGCGATCAGCAGGACAAGGTGCTGTCCAACGCGCCCGATGCGCGCGAGGGCTTTTTCGCGGTTCCGAAAGTGGTGGAATGATGGCCGATCTCAATGCCCTGACCATTGCCGAGGCCCGGGACGCGCTGCGCCGCCGCGAGGTGACCAGCGTGGATCTGACCGAAGCCTGTCTCAACGCGGGGAAAAGCGCCACGGCGCTGAACGCCGTTGTCCATGACACCGCCGATCTCGCACGTGCACAGGCCAAGGCCGCCGATGCGCGGATCGCCAAGGGCGATGCGCCGGCGCTGTGCGGCATCCCGCTTGGCATCAAGGATCTCTTCTGTACGCGCGGCGTGCCTTCCCAGGCCGCCAGCCGTATCCTCGACGGGTTCAAACCGGAATACGAATCGACCGTCACGCAAAAGCTTTTCGACGCCGGGGCGGTGATGCTGGGCAAGCTCAACATGGACGAGTTCGCCATGGGCAGCAGCAATGAAACATCGGTCTACGGCAACGCGGTCAACCCGTGGCGGCGCAACGGTGACGATACGGCCCTGACCCCCGGCGGATCGTCGGGCGGCTCGGCGGCGGCGGTGGCAGCCGACCTTTGTCTTGGCGCGACGGGCACCGACACGGGCGGGTCGATCCGGCAGCCTGCGGCCTTTACCGGTATCACCGGCATAAAGCCCACCTATGGGCGCTGTTCGCGGTGGGGGATCGTCGCTTTTGCCTCGTCGCTCGATCAGGCCGGGCCGATGACCAAATCCGTGCGTGACGCGGCGATCATGCTGGGCGCGATGTGCGGGCACGATCCCAAGGACAGCACGTCTGCGGATATCCCCGTGCCGGATTTCGAGGCGATGCTGACCGGCGATATCCGCGGCAAGGTGATCGGCATCCCCGAGGAATATCAGGTCGACGGGATGCCACAGGAAATCAGCGATCTTTGGGCGAACGGTACGGAGATGCTCAAATCGGCAGGAGCGGAGATCCGATGGATCTCCTTGCCGCACACGAAATACGCGCTGCCTGCCTACTACGTGATCGCGCCGGCGGAGGCCTCATCGAACCTCGCGCGCTATGACGGCGTGCGCTACGGCCACCGCGCGCAGATTTCGCAAGGCGACGGCATCACCGAAATGTACGAGAAAACCCGCGCAGAGGGCTTCGGGCCCGAGGTGCAGCGCCGCGTGATGGTCGGCACCTACGTGCTGTCGGCCGGGTTCTACGACGCCTATTACAACCGCGCCCGCAAGGTTCGTACCCTCATCAAGCGCGACTTCGATCTGGCCTTTGCCGACGGTGTCGATGCCATCCTCACCCCCGCGACACCAAGCGCGGCTTTCGGGCTGGGCGAAATGACGGATGCCGAACCGGTGCAGATGTATCTCAACGACGTGTTCACCGTGACGGTGAACCTTGCCGGGCTGCCGGGGATTTCCGTACCCGCCGGGATCGACCGGCAAGGGCTGCCATTGGGGTTGCAACTGATCGGCCGGCCTTGGGAGGAAGGTGACCTGCTCAACACTGCCTATGCCCTCGAGGCGGCTGCGGGGTTTGTAGCCAAACCGGCGAAATGGTGGTAGAGGCCCGTCACGGAAATGGTGCAGGATGAAAGACATGCGGTTCACGCTGGGATTGGTGACGATTGCGATGCTCGGGGCCTGCGCCCCGGCCGTTCCCTATGATGACTCGTCGCAGGTAGACGGCGACCGGGATCGGCGCGACCGCGCCGAGCGCGAACTCGCGCTCGAAGGCGACCCGTTGCGATCGCCCCAAGACGTTACGTCCGAACCGCTGAGCGCGCTCGATCCCGATACAGAGGCGTCGCGGATTGCAGCCGACGCGCAAGCCGCGCTCGCGGCGACGGGTGGCGAGGAGTCGGCACTTCGGGAGGACACGTCAGAGCCGGGCGGCGGCGTGGCAAATGATGACGGGATCTCGCGCGAGCAGGATTTCGAAGCGGTGGACGAACAACGCTCGATTGAACAGGACGCCGCCCGCATCGCCCGAAACCGCGAGCAATACGAGGTGGTCGAGCCCGAGGATATCGGCATACGACCCGATGATGTCGGCCCCAATATCGTGGCCTATGCGCTGGCCACCACGCATCCCAAGGGCACACAGATCTACAGCCGCATCGGGATCAACAAGGAGGACCGCGCGGCCCGCAACTGCGCGGAATTCTCCTCGTCCGACAGAGCTCAGATCGAGTTTCTGCGGCAAGGCGGGCCAGAGCGGGACCGGCGCGGGCTTGATCCGGATGGTGACGGCTATGCCTGCGGCTGGGATCCGCGCCCCTACCGCAATGCCGGCGGGGATTGATCCTCGGGTGATCCGTCGCCCGTCGCCCAATTTCGGGCCGCGCCGACAGGGCGCGCGCCCGGACATGATCGTCCTTCATTATACCGCCATGATGACGGCCGAGGCCGCGCTGGACCGCCTGTGCGATGCGCGCGCCGAGGTCTCGGCGCATTACCTGATCGGCGAGGCGGGGCAGCTCTGGCATCTCGTCGACGAGGACCGGCGCGCATGGCACGCCGGGGCCGGCCAATGGGGCGGGGTCACGGATGTCAACTCGCGCTCCATCGGGATCGAGCTGGCCAATACCGGCGCGCATCCCTTTCCCGCGCCGCAGATGGCCGTGCTCGGGGATCTGCTGGCAGATCTCATGCAACGATGGCAGATCGCGCCTGACCGGGTCATCGGCCATTCCGACATGGCCCCCGCGCGCAAAAGCGACCCCGGCCCACGGTTCGACTGGCGCGGGCTGGCGCGTCTTGGGCTGTCGGTCTGGCCGCGCGCTGGCGCGCCCGAGACCGCGTCGATGGACACCTTCCTGCGCCATTCCGCGACATTCGGCTACCGTCTGCACGATGATGTGACCCACGACGATATCCTGCGCGCCTTTCGCGCCCGGTTTCGACCGGGTGCGTCGGGCCCACTTGGATCCGGCGATTGCGCGATGATCGCCGATCTCGCGCGGCGCTTCCCCGTTGACCGCGACCCGGCGACCGCCTAAGCGGGACCCTGCGCGGAGGGCCGGATGGCCGCGGCGCCCGTCAAGGCGCGTCGAGGAAAGTCCGGACTCCACAAGACAACGGTGCCGGGTAACGCCCGGCCGGGGCAACCCGAGGGAAAGCGCCACAGAAAACAGACCGCCCCGGCCGCGCGCCGGGGTAAGGGTGAAACGGCGAGGTAAGAGCTCACCGCGGGACGGGCAACCGGACCGGCACGGCAAGCCCCACCGGGAGCAATGCCAAATAGGGACCGCGCGCGGGCAAAGGATCGGGCAACCGGTCGCCCGCAGGCACGTCTTGGCCCGGCGGTCCGGGTTGGCAGCCAGAGACGCATGGGCAACCATGCGCCGAGATGAATGGCCATCCATGGGGACCATCCCCGGGACAGAATCCGGCTTACAGGCCCTCCGCGCATCTTTCCATCTCCGGTATTCGGGCTAATACTTTGCCCATGCCATATGTTTGGGAACCCGCCGCAGACGGCACATCGCAGGACAGGACGCTGTCGCTCTGGCCGCACCGGTCGCTGCCGCGCCGGGGCTTCGCGGCTTTCTTGCTGATCACGTTCGCGCTGATCACGCTGCCGCTGTTTTCAGTACTGGGATCGGCCGTCCTCTGGGGTCTGCTTCCGTTTCTCATGGCAGCGGTCGGCGCGATATGGTGGGCGCTCGAACACAGCTACCGCACCGGGCGCCTGACCGAGGTGCTGACCATCGCGCCCGATGCGGTGCATCTGGTGCGCACCAACCCGCGCGGCGATACGCAGGAATGGGATTGCAACCGGTATTGGGCCAAGGTCGAGATGCACCCGCAAGGCGGACCCGTGCATCACTACATCACGCTCAAGGGCGCCGGGCGCGAGGTGGAGATTGGCGCGTTCCTGTCCGAGGACGAACGCAAGGCGCTTTACGGCGAGTTATCCGACGCGCTTGCATCACCCCAGCCAGACCGTTGAGGCGGACCGAGGGTCCGCGCGCGTTAACCCTTTCTCAACACGCATTGTCCTAAGTCTTAACCAGGATGTGACAAAGGGATTTGCATGGTCGCGCGCGCCTATACCGTGGCTTTCGAAGGGGTGGAGGCGCGTGTCGTCGAGGTACAATGCGCCGTCACGCCGGGCATGCCGGCTTTCTCCATCGTCGGACTTCCGGACAAGGCCGTGTCCGAGGCGCGCGACCGCGTGCGAACGGCGATGTCCTCCATGTCCATCGCCATGCCGTCGCGGCGGATCACCGTCAACCTGTCGCCTGCGGATCTGCCCAAGGAAGGCAGCCATTTCGACTTGCCGATCGCCCTCGCGGTGCTCGCCGCGCTCGAGATCATTCCCCGCGACGCGGTCGAGGGCACCACGGCCTTGGGCGAGCTGTCGCTCGACGGAACGCTCGTGCCGGTGATCGGGGCACTGCCGGCCGCGATGGCCGCCGCAGAGGATGATCGCATGCTGCTTTGTCCACGTGCCTCGGGGGCCGAAGCCGCCTGGGTCGGTGCGACACGGGTGATCGGTGCGGGCTCGCTCACGGATGTCGTGCGCCACTATACCGGGCAGGCCCTTTTGCCCTGTGCCGAACCCGGCGAGGTGACCGCAGGCCCCGCCGGCCGCGATCTGCGCGACGTGAAGGGGCAGGAACGCGCCAAGCGCGCGCTGGAAATCGCCGCAGCCGGTCGGCACCATCTGATGATGGTGGGCACGCCCGGCTCGGGAAAATCCATGCTGGCCGCGCGCCTGCCGGGCATCCTGCCGCCCCTCACCGCGCCCGAGGCGCTGGAGACGTCGATGATCCATTCGCTCGCCGGGCTTCTGTCCGAAGGCGGGATCAGTCGCGACCGCCCGTTTCGCGAGCCGCATCACACCGCCTCGATGGCGGCGATCGTCGGCGGGGGCCGCCGCGCGGCCCCGGGCGAGATCAGCCTCGCGCATAACGGCGTGCTCTTCATGGACGAGTTTCCCGAATTTCCGCGTGCGGTGCTCGAAACGCTGCGCCAGCCCATCGAGACGGGCGAGGTTATCGTCGCCCGCGCCAACGCGCATGTGAAATATCCGTGCCGTTTCATGCTGGTGGCGGCGGCCAATCCCTGCAAATGCGGCTACCTGACCGACCCGGCGCGGGCCTGTTCGCGCGCGCCCGAGTGTGGCGATGACTACATGGGCCGCATCTCCGGCCCGCTGATGGACCGGTTCGATCTGCGGGTCGAGGTGCCCCCCGTGGCCTTCACCGATCTCGATCTGCCCGCGACGGGCGAGACCTCGGCGCAGGTGGCGACGCGTGTCGCGGCTGCGCGAGAAACCCAACAGGTCCGCTTTGCGGGATCGTCGGATGTCCGGCTCAACGCCGATGCCGAAGGCGCCGCGCTCGAAGAGATCGCAAAGCCCGATGCCGAGAGCCGCGCGCTGATTGCCCGTGTGGCCGACCGCTTCGGGCTGACGGCGCGCGGATATCACCGTATCCTGCGCGTCGCGCGCACCATCGCCGATCTCGACGGGTCCGAGGAGATGGGCCAGCCACATGTGGCCGAAGCCGTCAGCTTTCGCTTGGGCGGGACGAAAGCGACCTGATCCAGCCCGCCAGATCGCGCAGGGTCGCATCGGCCTCCGGCAGAAGGTTGTGAAACATCGGCCAGACATGCGGCAGATCGGGGCGCAGGATCTCGGTCACCGCAACGCCCTGCGCCCGCAGCCGCGCCGCCATCCGGCGGGTGTCATCCAGCAGGATCTCGGTGTCGCTCGCCGCAAGCCAGACCGGCCCGGCATCGCAAAAGCTTGCGAAAAGCGGCGAGGCGCGCGGATCCCTCGCATCAGCGCCTTGCAGGTACATCTGCGCCATCTCGCTCGCGCGGTTTGCCGGCAGCATCGGGTCGGCTTTCGCGTTGCGGCGCAGGCTTTCGCCCGAAAAGGTGAGATCGGTGAGCGGCGAAAAGGCGAACAGAGCGCGGGGCGCCGGTCCGCCCTGCCGCAGTGCCTCGGCCATGAGGGCGAGGGCCAGCCCGCCGCCAGCGCTGTCGCCGCCAAGGATCACGCCGCCGGGATGATGACCCAAGACCTCGAGCACCTTCAGACCCTCCTCGACGGCCCGGGGAAAGGGATGTTCGGGCGCGAGGCGATAATCGGGCAGACAGACCGGCAAGCCCGACAGATCCGAAAGCCGCGCCAGCATCGCCCGGTGGGTGTCGGGCGAGCCGAAGACATAGCCCCCGCCATGGAAATAGAGGATCGCGGGTCCGTCAGACCGCGTGACGCCCGGCCCGCAGGCCCAGAGCACCGGCACCCCGCCGCATCTTTCCGTCTCAAAGCAGCTGCCGCGCGGCGGCCGAAACCAGATGCGCGCCTTGCGCTCGAAACCGTCGCGCAGATCGACCGGATCGCTTGCCCGTGAAAGGTAGGGTTTTTCCATCAGCCGCAGCGCCAGATTCAGGACGCTGCGGCGCAGGCTCATGCGAGCCGCGCCTCGATCGCGTCCCAGATCAGACCGGCCCCGTTGGTGCCGTCGAACCGTTCCAGTTCCTGCAGGCCCGTGGGCGATGTCACGTTGATCTCGGTCAGATAGTCGCCGATCACGTCGATCCCGACGAAAATCTGGCCCTTCTCGCGCAGACGCGGTCCGATCCGGGCACAGATCTCGAGATCGCGCTCAGTCATCGCAACCTTTTCCGCGCGCCCGCCGACATGCATGTTCGAGCGGGTCTCGCCCTTTGCGGGCACCCTGTTGATCGCACCGATTGGCGCGCCATCCACGAGAATGACGCGCTTGTCGCCGCGGCTGACGGCCGGCAGGTATTTCTGCGCGATCAGCGGCTCTCGGCTGAGGCCGGTGAACATCTCGTGCAGGCTGGCGAGGTTACGGTCGGATTCGGGCAGGTGAAACACGCCCGCCCCGCCATTGCCGTAAAGCGGTTTGAGGATGATGTCGCCATGGCGCGCGCGAAACGTGCGCAGTGTCTCGATATCTCGCGCGATGGTCGTCGGGGGCATGAGATCGGGAAAGTCGAGAATCAACAGTTTCTCGGGATAATTGCGGACCCAGAACGGATCGTTCACGACAAGCGTGCCCGGCCCCAGCCGCTCCAGCAGGTGTGTGGTGGTGATGTAGAACATGTCGAACGGCGGATCCTGACGCAGCCACACCACATCGAATTCCGCCAGATCCACCGTCTGCGAGTCGCCAAGCGTGAAATGGTCCCCTGCGACGCGTTGCACCTGCAAGGGCCAGCCGCGCGCCGTTACCCGGCCCTCGTCATAGGCCAGTCGCTCGGGCAGGTAATAGAACAGCTCGTGCCCGCGCACCTGCGCCTCTTCGGCGAGGCGGAAGGTACTGTCGGCATTGATGTCGATCGGCCCGATCGGGTCCATCTGGAAGGCGATTTTCATGCGTGGCCCCTGTTGGTTGCCGTCATTTACATGCGGCATGTACAGGCAAGGTGCAATTCAGAAATCACCGAACGCGTTTTCCATGAGGCGCAGGTCACCCGAGGCGTCGATCAGGGCCAGATCGAACCGCACCGGCGCGAGTTGCCCTTCGGGCGTATGCGCGAGATATTCGGACGCTGCGTTGAAAATGCGCTGCACCTGTCCCGGCCGGACCCGCTCCAGCGCCAGATCGAATGTCGCGGCCTTCTTCACCTCGCAGAACACATAGGTATCGCCGTCCCACAGAACTAGATCGATCTCGCCGCCCGTCCCGCGCCAGCGCCGTGTCAGGACTTGCACGCCGCGCGCCGCATACCCCCGCAGCGCGATGTCTTCCGCGGCCAGCCCCGAAAGATGCGCCCGGTGTCCGCGGTCGCGACACAGGGCGGCGGGCCCGGTACCGGGTGTCACCTTCACGGTCTCGAAATCCAGACAGAGTTGCATCATTCACCCTCGTTCTTCTTGGCCAATTGCAGGGCGCGCTGATAGACGCCACGCCGCGGCACCTTCAGACGTGCCGACACCTGATCGGCGGCATCACGCACCGACATATCCTTCAACGCCTCTTGCAGCGACCCGTTTATATCAACGTCCTTAATACTTCCCGAATCCGCGCGCCCCAGCACGAGGACGATCTCGCCACGCGGGGCCTCGACCGCACAGCTTTCGGCCAGTTCGGCCAGCGTGCCGCGCCGCACCTCCTCAAATTTCTTGGTCAGTTCGCGGCAGAGCGCGGCCGGGCGATCCGCCCCGAGAATGCCGGCGGCGTCGCGCAGCGTGGCCTCGATCCGCTTGGGTGATTCGTAAAGCACCAGCGTCGCGGGCACCTGCGCGAGCTCCGAGAGTGCCGTCTTGCGTTTTGAAGAGGTGCTGGGCAGGAAGCCTGCGAACAGGAACCTATCCGTGGGCAGACCCGAGAGAGTGAGCGCCGTGATCACCGCCGACGGTCCGGGGGCAGACATCAGCGCATGTCCTTGCACCACGGCTTCGCGCCCCAGATCGAAGCCGGGATCGGCCACCATCGGCGTACCGGCCTCGGACGCGTAGACAACCGATCTGCCCTCGGCAAGCGCGGCCATGATCCGTGGCCGCATCCGTGCCCCGTTATGATCGTGATAGCTCCAGAGCGGCCGATCCCCGACGCCGATCCCGTGAATGTCCATCAACCGGCGCAGGCTGCGCGTGTCTTCGGCCACAAGGACATCCGCCGCCGCGAGGATGTCGAGCGCCCTCAACGTGATGTCGCGCGCCGCCCCGATCGGTGTGGCGATCAGGTATAACCCGCCGGCCAGTTTCTGCGTGTCGCGAATCATGACTGGACCCGCCCCCTGTGACGTTTATGATCAGGCAAGTTTTTGATAGTACCATGGCTTCACGAGGGCCATATGCCGGTACTGAACACTATTCAGGAGTTCTCGATCCAATGTTCGCCATCCCTCACCAGACCCGCACTCTGGCCGGACTTGTCGTGGCAGCCGCTGCGATGCTCTGGCTTGCCGCCTGCGAGCCGGTCCAGATGGGCCAGACCGACGACGGCGGCGCCGAGCCGTCCACGCGTGATCGGGTTCAGGTCGCCCTTCTTGTCCCCCAAAGCGCGTCCGATGACCAGCAAAAAGAGCTGGCCCGCGATCTGGAGAATGCCGCGCGCATGGCCGTGGACGATCTCTCCGGCGTCGAGATCGATCTGCGGGTCTATGACACCGCGGGCGAGGCCTCGCGCGCGCGTGAGGTCGCGGTGGAAGCGGCGGATGACGGAGCTCGGATCATCATCGGTCCGCTGCGGGGCGATGCGGCCAATGCCGTCGGTGTCGAGATGGCCTCGCGCGACATCAACGTGCTGACCTTCTCGAACAACGCGACCATCGCCGGAGGCAATCTCTTCGTGCTCGGGCAGACCTTTCAGAACACCGCCGACCGTCTGGCAGAATACGCCGTTGGCGAAGGCACGTCGCGGATCGTCGCGGTCCATTCCGACAATCTCTCGGGGCGTCTGGGACGCGCCGCGATCGAGGAGGCGTTGCGCGACAATGGCGGAACGCTGGCCGGCAGTGTCTCTTACGAGTTCTCGCAGGAAGGCGTTCTCGATGCCGTCCCCACGATCCGCGAGACGGTCGAGGCCGAATCGGCCGATGCGATCTTCCTGACCTCCAACACCGCCGGGGCGCTGCCGCTGTTTTCGCAAATGCTTCCGGAAAACGGGCTCGGGCCGGACGAAATTCAATATATCGGACTGTCCCGCTGGGATACCCCGCCGCAGACCATGCAGTTGTCTGGCGTCCAGGGCGGCTGGTTCGCGATGCCGGATCCCAGGGGCACCGAGCGCTTCAACAGCCGGTTCGAGGAGGCCAATGACAACGTGCCCCACCCGCTTGCCGGGCTGGCCTATGACGGGATTGCCGCAGTCGGTGCGCTTGTGCAGTCGGGTCAGGGTCTGGGGCGCGACGGGCTCACGCAATCGGCGGGCTTCAAGGGTGTGAACGGGGTCTTCCGCCTGCGCTCCGATGGCACCAACGAGCGCAGCCTCGCCGTCGCCACCATCGCCGACGAGGAGGTGCAAATCCTCTCGCCTGCGCCGCAGAGTTTTGGCGGCGCAGGATTTTGAGCCTGCTCGCAGATCCGGACACGACCCGGCTTGAAACAGGGCCGGACGACCTGATTCGTCCGGCCGGCGAAATCTTCGACCAGGCCGCCGTCGATGTCGAGATCGCCGCGGCCGTCGCCGCGGCAGGACCCGATCGGGGCGCGTTGCGTCACGCGGCTGTCTCGATCCTGTCGCGCCGCATGAAGCAAGGGCGCGCGATGATCGCCGAGGCGTTCGCTGACCGGCCCTTCGACGCGCGCCCTGTCACCCGCGCCTATTCCTGGCTTACCGATTGCGTGATCCTGACGGCGCTCGACCTCGCGACGCAGGTCATGCATCCGATCCACAACCCTACGGAATCCGAGCGTCTCGCGGTCTGCGCCGTCGGCGGATACGGTCGTGGGGAAATGGCCCCGCAATCGGATGTCGATCTTCTGTTCCTGACGCCCTACAAGATCACCCCCTGGGCCGAGAGCGTCATTGAATCGATGCTCTACATCCTGTGGGATCTGCGCCTTAAAGTGGGCCACGCCAGTCGCACCATACGCGATTGCCTGCGGCTCGGGGCCGAGGATTTCACGATCCGGACGGCACTGCTGGAGAATCGCTTTCTGGCGGGCGACCGCCCGCTTGCCGAAACGCTCAACCAGCGCCTGCAGGACGAGCTTTTCAAGGGCAGCGAACGGGCGTTCATCGACGCCAAGCTGGAGGAACGCGACGCGCGCCACGAAAAGCAGGGCGAACGTTACATGGTCGAGCCCAACGTCAAGGAGGGCAAGGGCGGGCTGCGCGATCTGCAATCCCTGTTCTGGATCGCGAAATACCAGCACCGCGTCAAGGATGTCAGCGAATTGATGGCGCTCGGCGTGTTCAGCCGCGAGGAATTCGGCACCTTCCTGCGGGCCGAGACCTTCCTCTGGGCGGTACGCTGTCACCTGCACCTGATCGCCGGTCGCCCTGTCGAGCAGCTGACCTTCGACATGCAGGTCGAGGTGGCCGAGCGCATGGGCTACAAGGACAGCACGGCGCGCCGCGGTGTCGAGATCTTCATGCAGGACTATTTTCGGCATGCCACCGCCGTGGGGGACCTCACGCGGATGTTCCTGACCAAGCTAGAGGCCTCGCATCTGAAGTCCGAGCCGTTGCTGCAACGGCTCTTGAAGCGCCGCAAGAAGCTCAAGCCCGGCTATGTCGAGATCAACGGACGCCTAGCCGTCAGCGACGAAGCGGCGTTCCTCGCCGATCCACTGAACCTGTTGCGGCTGTTCGAGGAAGCCTTGCGCACCGGCTTGCTGATCCACCCGGACGCGATGCTGCTGGTCACCGGCAATCTGCACCTGATCGACGCGAAGATGCGGAGCGACCCGCGCGCGGCGCGGCTTTTTCTCGACCTGCTGCTGAAACACGGCAACCCCGAACGCGCACTGCGCCGCATGAACGAACTGGGCGTATTGTCGGCCTTCCTGCCGGAGTTTCAGCCCGTCGTCGCGATGATGCAATTCAACATGTATCACCATTACACGGTGGACGAGCATATCATCCAATGCATCTCGCATCTCGCCAAGATCGAGCGTCGTGAGCTCATCGAGGAATTGCCCGTCTCATCCTGGATCCTGAAAGAGGGCGTCAATCGCAGGGTGCTCTACGTGGCGCTGCTGATGCACGATATCGGAAAGGGGCGCGACGAGGATCACTCGATCCTCGGGGCCCGCATCACCCGGCGGGTGGCCCGGCGGCTGGGGCTGAAGCCGCGCGAGGTGGATACCGCCGAATGGCTGGTGCGCTATCATCTGCTGATGTCGGACACGGCGCAGAAACGCGACATCGCCGATCCACGCACCGTGCGCGATTTCGCCAAGGCGGTGAAGACGCGCGAGCGTCTCGATCTTTTGTTGCTGCTGACGGTCTGCGATATTCGCGGCGTCGGGCCCGGCACGTGGAACAACTGGAAGGCGTCGCTGTTTCGCGCGCTCTACCGACAGACCCGCCGGGTGCTCGAGGACGGGTTCGAAGAGTTCACCCGCGAACAGCGCGGCACGGATGCCAAGCGCAACCTGCGCGAGGCGCTGCCGGACTGGGATCCGCGCCACCTCAAACAGGAGACCAACCGGCATTACCCGCCCTACTGGCAGGGTCTGCATGTCACCGCGCATGTAATCTTCGCGCGGCTTCTCAGTTCGCTGCACGCGGACGAAATCGGCATTGACCTCGCAATCGACGAGGATCGCGACGCCACCCGGGCCTGTTTCGCGCTGGCCGATCACCCGGGTATCTTCTCGCGGCTCGCGGGGGCGCTGGCGCTGGTCGGCGCGAACGTCGTGGATGCGCGGACCTATACGACGAAGGATGGGTTCGCGACCGCCGTCTTCTGGATCCAGGACAATGACGGCCACCCGTTCGAGGCCGATCGCCTGCCGCGTCTGCGCCAGATGATCCACAAGACGCTGCAGGGCGAGGTGATCCCGCGCGAGGCGATCAAGTCACGCGACAAGCTGAAGAAACGCGAGCGCGCGTTCCGCGTGCCGACGCATATCACCTTCGACAATGAAGGGTCCGAGGTCTACACCATCATCGAGGTCGACACCCGCGACCGCCCCGGCCTGCTTTACGACCTGACGCGGACCCTGGCCGCGTCCAACGTGTATATCGCGTCCGCGGTGATCGCCACGTTCGGCGAGAAGGTTGTCGATACGTTCTACGTCAAGGACATGTTCGGCCTCAAGTTCCACTCCGAGGCAAAGCGCGCCGCGCTGGACCGCAAACTGCGTGCCGCGATCATCGAAGGGGTCGAGCGCGCCTCTTCATGACAAGATGCGCATGTTCCCGGGAAAACGGCCGATGTTTGCCGCATCGGTTTCAAACATGCGTTGCGCGGTGCCACTCCTGCGCCAATTTGATGATTTGTTTTGCAAATCATTATTTCGGATGCTGGGCCTTCAATATGCCGCATACAGAACTTGAAATGTCGTTCCGTCTGTGTATGGTGATGCAAGACGGGCGTTGGCGGCACTATACGCTTAGATGTGACGAATAAAAATAAACGCTGCCAGAAGTACGAACCGGTACCAATCCGGCCGCGCCCCAAGGACGCCTCATCACCGGCGTCGAGATAAAGACAATTCGACGATCGGACGGACCTCATCCGCATAGGAGAGATGCGACCGATGGCATAAGCGGCGGGCCTGTTGTGCAGGTGCGCCGTCGGATTGGCCATGAACAAGGAGCGACGAGACGCATGACGAATCTGAACGCCAGCAGTGCAGAGCTTGCACGCACCCAACAAGTCTATGGAGACGATCCGACAGAAGATCGGGAAACCGATCACTACCGCAAGGAATACGTGAAAACCTTCGTCGACAAGTGGGACGAACTGATCGACTGGAATGCGCGATCCGAAAGCGAGGGTCAGTTTTTCATCGACATCCTGCGCGCTCGCGGCAAGGAACGCATTCTGGACGTGGCCTGCGGCACCGGATTTCATTCCGTGCGTCTGACCGAGGCGGGGTTCGATGTTACTGCGGCCGACGGCTCTGCCAACATGGTCGCCAAGGCGTTTCAGAACGGCCAGGCCCGCGGCCTCATCCTGAAGACGGCTCATGCCGACTGGCGGTGGCTGAACAAGGATATCCACGGCAAGTACGACGCGATCATCTGCCTCGGCAACTCCTTTACGCACCTGCACGAGGAATCCGATCGTCGCCGCGCGCTGGCAGAATTCTACGCCGCGCTCAAGCATGACGGCATCCTGATCCTCGATCAGCGCAATTACGACGCGATGCTGGATCAGGGGTTCTCGACCAAGCACAAGTATTACTACTGCGGCGACCAGGTGACGGCAGAGCCGAGCCATGTCGACGAAGGGTTGTGCCGCATGGTTTACAGCTTCCCGGATGGCGAGCAGTTCACGCTCAACATGTGCCCGATTCGCAAGAATTACGTCCGCCGTCTGCTGAGCGAAGCGGGATTCCAGCGGGTCCGCACCTATGGCGACTTTCAAGACACCTATGCCGAGGACGATCCCGATTTCTTCATCCACGTGGCGGAAAAATCGGCCCTCCACATGGTACGCTGGGGTGGCGTCAAGACCGACGGTGAAACCGATATCCGCGATGTCACCGAGGATTATTACGACAGCGACGACGCCGACACGTTCTACTCGACGATCTGGGGCGGCGAGGATCTGCATATCGGGTTGTATGACACGACCGACGACATTCGCACCGCCAGCGATCTGACGATTGCCGACATGATTCGGCGCCTGCCCGACCTGACCGCCGAATCGCGCGTCCTCGACATGGGGGCCGGCTACGGCGGCGCGATGCGGACGCTTGTCCGCGAAACCGGGTGCAACGCGGTCTGCCTCAACATTTCTGAGACGCAGAACGAGTACAACCTGGGCAAGATCCGCGCGGCCAAGCTGGGCAACAAGATCACCGTGCGCCACGGCGTGTTCGAGGATGTGCCGGAGGACGCGGACACCTTCGACGTGGTCTGGAGCCAGGACAGCTTCCTGCATTCTGATCAGCGCGACAAGGTCATCGCCGAGGCGTTCCGCGTGCTCAAACCCGGCGGGCACCTGATCTTTACCGACCCGATGCAGGCCGATGACGTGCCGCCGGGCGTGTTGCAACCCGTCTACGACCGTCTGCAACTCAACAGCCTCGGCTCGATGCGGTTCTACCGCGAGGTTGCCGAAGCGCTCGGGTTCGAGGTCGTCGAACAGGACGACATGACCCCGCAGCTGCGCAATCATTATGCGCGGGTCCGCGAGGAATTGCTGGCCAATTACGAGCGTCTGCGCGAGAACGGCAGCTCTGCCGAATATCTCGACAAGATGGCGCTCGGATTGGAAAACTGGGTCAAGGCGGCTGATGCCGGGCATCTCGCCTGGGGCATCCAGACGTTCCGCAAGCCCGCCTGAACAGGCATGACCGGGCCGGCCCAAGGGGCCGCGCCCGGTCATCGGGATCTTACAGAAATGGAGTGCTATTGATGACCGGGCCACTTCCCGATCACCAGATCGACGTATCGTTCGAGCTTTTCCCGCCCAAGACAGAGGCCGGGTTGGACGCATTGAAAGGGATCGCCGGCCGTCTGGCTGAGGTCGGGCCGGAATATTTCTCGGTCACCTACGGCGCCGGGGGCAGTACGCGCGCGCGCACCGCGCAGGTTGTGCAGATGGTGGCGAAAGCCACCGGTCTTCCCGTGGCGCATCACCTGACCTGCGTCGGGGCTTCGCGTGCCGAGATCGACGCGCAGGCGCAAAAGCTTTGGAACAGCGGCATCCGCCGCATCGTCGCCCTGCGCGGGGATCTTCCCGAGGGCGAGACGCTGGCCGAGGACGGCTACCACGACGCCGCCGAGCTTGTGGCGGGCCTGCGTGGCGTTGCGGATTTCGACATTGCCGTCGCCGCCTATCCCGAAGTCCATCCCGAGGCCGCAAGCGCGCAAAGCGATCTCGATCACCTCAAGCGCAAGCTTGACGCCGGCGCGAACTGCGCGATCACGCAATACGCCTTCGAGACCGACACGATCCTGCGATTCGTGGACCGCGCGCGCGCCGCAGGCATCACGGCCCCGATCGTGCCCGGCATCATGCCGGTGGCCAATTTCACCCAGATCAAGCGGTTCTCACAGGGCTGCGGCGCGTCGATCCCAGACTGGATGGAGGACATGTTCGCAGGCCTCGAGGACAATCCGGACATGCATGCCATGGTGTCCACCTATCTGGCCGCGCAGCAATGTCAGCGCCTCATTGACGCTGGTATCGACGCGTTTCACTTCTATACCTTGAACAAGCCCGATCTGTCGCTTGCGGTATGCCGGGCACTAGGTATCCCGGTCGGACACGCGAAAGCCTTCGCGGCCTGATCGGCGCGACGAGAGGACCGAAATCACCATGACATCTGACATCAAAGACCATGCCAGCCAGCGCATCCTCGTGCTGGACGGGGCCATGGGCACCATGATCCAGAACGAAAAGCCCGACGAGGCCACCTATCGCGGTGCGCGATTCAAGGATCATCCGCATGACGTGGGTGGCAACAACGAATTGCTGAGCCTGACGCAGCCCGACATGATCCGTCGCATCCATGCGGACTTTCTCGACGCCGGGGCGGATATCCTGTGCACCAACACCTTCGGGGCCAACGCGATCAGCCAGGCAGATTACGGGATGGAGGATCTCGTGCAGGAAATGAACGCGGAAAGCGTCCGCCTTGCGCGCGAGGCGGCCGATGCGGCCTCGACGCCCGAGCGGCCCCGCTGGGTCGCCGGCGGGATCGGCCCGACCAACCGCACCGCGTCGATCAGCCCGGATGTCAACGACCCCGGTTTCCGCGCGGTAACTTTTGACGATCTGGCCAAAGCATATGGTGATGCCGCCCGCGCACTGATCGAGGCCGGGTGCGACCTGATCCTTGTCGAGACGATCTTTGACACCCTCAACGCCAAGGCCGCGCTTTTCGCGATCGACAGCCTTGCCGAAGAGGGGCTGAAGGTGCCGCCGCTGATGATATCGGGGACCATCACCGACCGCTCGGGACGCACCCTGACCGGCCAGACGCCCGAGGCGTTCTGGGTCTCGATGAGCCATGCGCGCCCCTTCTCTGTCGGGCTCAACTGCGCGCTTGGCGCGGGCGAGATGCGTCCGCATGTGCGCACCCTTTCCGAAGTGGCGGACACCCGCGTCAGTGCCTATCCCAATGCCGGCCTGCCAAACGAGATGGGCGGCTATGACGAACAGCCCGAGGAAACCGCCAGCCATATCGGTGAATGGGCCGACCAGGGTCTGGTCAACATCGTCGGCGGGTGCTGCGGCACGACGCCGGATCACATCCGCGCCATTGCCGAGGCGGTCGAGGGCAAGACGCCCCGCGCCATTCCCGCCTCCGTGCGCCGCATGCGGCTGAGCGGGCTGGAAATGTTCGAGGCGCAAGGCGCGGCGACCGAGGAGGACGCGGCATGACAACAGGCGCATCAAGTTTCATCAATATCGGCGAGCGCACCAACGTCACCGGATCGGCGCGCTTCAAAAAGCTGATCATGGAAGGCGATTACGACGGGGCGCTCGACGTGGCGCGCAACCAGGTCGAAAACGGCGCGCAGATCATCGACGTGAACATGGACGAGGGCCTGCTCGATTCCGAGAAGGCGATGGTCACCTTCCTCAACCTCATCGCGTCGGAGCCGGACATCAGCCGCGTGCCTGTGATGGTCGACAGCTCCAAGTTCGAGGTGATCGAAGCGGGGCTGAAATGCATTCAGGGCCGGTCGGTGGTCAACTCGATCTCGCTCAAGGAGGGCGAAGAGGCGTTCCTCGAGCAGGCGCGCACCGTTCGCCGCTATGGTGCGGCCGTCGTGGTCATGGCCTTCGACGAAAACGGGCAGGCCGAAACCGCGCAGCACAAGTACGAGATCTGCCGCCGGTCCTATGACCTTCTGGTCGAAAAGGCCGGGTTCGAGCCATGGGATATCATCTTTGATCCCAACATCTTCGCGGTGGCGACCGGCATCGAAGAGCATAACGATTACGCCAACGCGTTTTTCGAGGCGATCAAGCTGATCAAGGCCGACATGCCGGACACCCACATCTCGGGCGGTCTGTCGAACGTGTCGTTTTCGTTCCGAGGCAACAACCCGGTGCGCGAGGCGATGCATTCGGCGTTCCTCTACCACGCGATCCCGCTCGGGATGGACATGGCGATCGTCAATGCCGGTCAGATCACCGTCTATGACGACATCCCCGAGGAACTGCGCGACCGGGTCGAGGACGTGCTGTTCAACCGCCGCGACGACGCGACCGAGCGGCTTCTCGACATAGCCGACAAGTATCGCGGATCCGGCGAGGCGACAAAGCGCGAGGATCCCGCATGGCGCGAGCAGCCGGTCGAAAAGCGGCTTGAACACGCGCTGGTCCATGGCATCACCGATCATGTCGTCGACGACACAGAGGAATGCCGCCAGCGGGCCGACAAGCCACTCGACGTGATCGAAGGGCCGCTGATGGATGGCATGAACGTGGTCGGCGATCTCTTCGGGGCCGGCAAGATGTTCCTGCCGCAGGTGGTCAAATCGGCCCGCGTGATGAAGACCGCCGTGGCGCATCTTCTGCCCTACATGGAAGAGGAAAAGAAACGTCAGGGCGACACCTCGGCCAAGGGCAAGGTGCTGATGGCCACGGTAAAGGGCGACGTGCACGATATCGGGAAGAACATCGTCGGCGTCGTGCTGCAATGCAACAATTACGACGTCGTGGACATGGGCGTGATGGTACCCACCGAGGACATCATCGCCAAGGCCAAGGAAGAAAAGGCCGACATCATCGGGCTGTCGGGGCTGATCACGCCCTCGCTTGACCGAATGGTCGATGTCGCCGCCGAAATGAAGCGCCAGAATCTCGATCTGCCGCTGCTCATTGGCGGGGCGACGACCTCGAAGAAACACACGGCGCTGAAGATCGCGCCAGAATACGACCACGGCGTGATCCATGTAGACGACGCGTCCAAGGCCGTGGGTGTGGTGTCCAAGCTGCTCTCGAAGACGGCGCGGCCGGATTACCTCGCCGATATCCTGGCGGGCCAGGAGAAGATGCGCGAGGGCTCTGCCAAGACCGGCGACCGGGCGACGACCCCGATCGAGGCCGCCCGTGCCAACGCCTTTGACGGCGACTGGTCCGACTATCGCCCGCCCGCGCCGCAATCGCCGGGTGTGACGGTGATCGACGACATGCCGGTCAAGACGCTGCGCGACTATATCGACTGGGGTCCGTTCTTCGACACCTGGCAGATGCGCGGCCGCTTTCCCGATATCCTCGACCATCCCGAGATGGGACCGACGGCGCGCGAGCTTTACGAGAACGCGCAGAAGATGCTGGACCGGATTGAGACCGAGGGCTGGTTCAATCCGCGCGGCGTGGTCGGGCTGTGGCCCGCAAATGCCGAGGGCGACGATATCCTCGTCTGGACCGACGAAGAGCGGCGCGAGATTGCTGCGCGCATGCCGCAACTGCGTCAGCAGGGCAAGAAATCCGGCAACAAGCCGCATATGTGCCTGGCCGATTTCGTGGCGCCCAAGGGCACGCCGGACTGGGTCGGCGGGTTTGCCGTGACAACCGGTCCCGAGGTGCACGAGATCGCCGACCGCTGGAAGGCCGAGGGGCAGGATTACGATTCGATCATGGTCCAGTCGCTGGGCGACCGCATCGCCGAAGCGTTTGCCGAGGCGCTGCACGCCCGCGTGCGCCGCTCGCTGTGGGGCTATGCACCCGATGAGCGTCTGGAGAACGACGCCCTGATCTCCGAGAAATACCGCGGCATCCGGCCGGCACCGGGGTATCCCGCATGCCCGGACCACACCGAAAAGCCAAAGATATTCGATCTTTTGCAGGCGACCGAGCATACAGGCCTGACGCTGACCGAATCCTGCGCGATGTGGCCGGCAGCGGCGGTGTCGGGGATGTACTTCGCGCATCCCGAGGCGCAGTATTTCGGCATCGGTCGGCTTGGTCCCGATCAGGTCGAGGATTACGCCCGGCGCAAGGATATGGATCTTGCCGAGATGGAGAAGTGGCTCGCGCCCAGCCTTGGCTACACGCCAGGCCGTGCAGAGCGCGAGGATGCGGCCTGATCCCGAAATCGCCTGCCTGAAACTGGCAGGCGTAACGCGACAAGAACTCAAAAGGAGAGGAACGAGATGACCGACAAGACATGGCTTTTCACCAGTGAATCGGTGTCCGAAGGCCACCCCGACAAGGTGTGTGACCGGATTTCGGATGCGGTTCTAGATGCATATCTCAGCGCCGACCCGCTTTCGCGCGTCGCCTGTGAAACGCTTGCGACCACCGATCGCGTCGTGATCGCTGGCGAGGTGCGCGGCCCCGGCAGCGTGCGCCAGCACGTCGAGGAACTGGCCCGCGAGGCGATCCGCGACATCGGCTACGAGCAGAAAGGGTTTTCCTGGAAAACGTGCTCGGTCGAGAACCTGCTGCACGAACAATCCGCCGACATCGCCATGGGCGTGGATGAAGGCGACAAGGGCGAGGAAGGTGCCGGCGACCAGGGCATCATGTTCGGCTACGCCTGCAACGAGACCGACGAATTGATGCCCGCCCCGATCCAGTTCTCGCACCGCATCCTGCGCCACATGGCCGAGGATCGCAAATCCGGTGCGCAGCCGGCCTTCGGACCCGACGCCAAGAGCCAGGTCACCCTGAAATACCGCAATGGCGTGCCGGTGGGTGTGGATACCGTCGTGGTGTCCACCCAGCACAAGGAAGGCGTGAACCAGGACGACATCCGCGAGATGGTCAAACCCTACATCAAGCGCGCCTTCCCCGACGACTGGACCCTGCCCGACGATCGCCTGATCGTGAACCCCACGGGGCAGTTCATCATCGGCGGACCCGATGGCGACGCGGGCCTGACGGGTCGCAAGATCATCGTGGACACCTATGGCGGCGCGGCCCCGCATGGCGGCGGCGCGTTTTCCGGCAAGGATCCCACCAAGGTGGACCGCTCGGCGGCCTATGCCGCGCGTTACCTGGCCAAAAACGTGGTGGCAGCCGGTCTCGCGACCAAGTGCCAGATCCAGCTCGCCTATGCGATCGGCGTCCCCGAGCCGGTGGCGGTCTATGTCGACACGCTGGGAACCGGACGCGTGGACGAGGACAAGCTTGCCAGCACCCTGCGCGACATGGTGCGCCTGACCCCGCGCGGCATCCGCGAGCATCTGGACCTGCTGCGCCCGATCTATGCGCGTACGGCGGCTTACGGTCATTTTGGTCGCACGCCGACAGAAGACGGTGGATTTTCCTGGGAAAAAACCGATCTGGCACAGGAATTGGCCAGCGTGTTCGGCGTCACAAAAGCCGCCGAATGACCACGCTGCATTGAAGATCATGAAAGGACGAAAGACATGAACAAATCGGAAAAGATCAATCCGACGGATTACATCATCAAGGATATCGGTCTGGCCGCCTATGGCCGCAAGGAGATCGATATCGCCGAAACCGAGATGCCGGGCCTGATGGCTCTGCGCGAGGAATACGGCGATGCCAAGCCGCTGAAGGGCGCGCGCATCGCGGGCTCGCTGCACATGACCATCCAGACCGCCGTGCTGATCGAGACGCTGGTCGAACTGGGCGCGGATGTCCGTTGGGCGTCGTGCAACATCTTCTCGACGCAGGACCACGCGGCGGCCGTGGTGGCCGAGGGCGGCACGCCCGTATTCGCCATCAAGGGCGAGACGCTGGTGGATTACTGGGATTATTGCGACCGCATCTTCCACTTCCCCGAAGGCGGTGCGAACCTGATCCTCGACGATGGCGGCGATGCCACGATGTACATCCTGCTGGGCGCGCGCGTCGAGGCCGGAGAGGATGACCTGATCGCCGTGCCGACCAGCGAGGAAGAAGAGGCGCTGTTCGCGCAGATCCGCAAGCGCATCGCCGAATCCCCCGGCTGGTTCGCCAAGCAGCGCGACATGCTGAAAGGTGTCTCCGAAGAAACCACGACCGGCGTGCACCGCCTGTACCAGATGGTCGAAAAGGGTGAGCTGCCCTTCCCGGCCATCAACGTCAACGATTCCGTGACCAAGTCGAAATTCGACAACAAGTACGGCTGCAAGGAAAGCCTGGTCGACGGCATCCGCCGCGCCACCGACACGATGATGGCCGGCAAGGTCGCCGTCGTGATGGGGTACGGCGATGTCGGCAAGGGGTCGGCGGCGTCGCTCGCCGGGGCCGGTGCACGCGTCAAGGTGACCGAGGTCGATCCGATCTGCGCGCTGCAGGCCGCGATGGACGGGTTCGAGGTCGTGCGCCTCGAGGACGTGGTCGGCAGCGCCGACATCTTCATCACCACGACCGGCAACAAGGACGTGATCCGCATCGAGCATATGCGCGAGATGAAGGACATGGCGATCGTCGGCAATATCGGGCATTTCGACAACGAGATCCAGGTGGCCGCCCTCAAGAACCACAAGTGGACCAACATCAAGGAACAGGTGGACATGATCGAAATGCCGAACGGCAATCGCATGATCCTGCTGTCCGAGGGGCGGCTTCTGAACCTCGGCAATGCCACGGGGCATCCGAGCTTCGTGATGTCGGCGTCGTTCACCAACCAGGTGCTCGCGCAGATGGAGCTGTGGTCGAAGGGCGAGGAATACGACAACAAGGTCTACGTGCTGCCCAAGCATCTGGATGAAAAGGTCGCGCGTCTGCATCTCGAACGTATCGGTGTGCGCCTGACAGAGCTTGCCCCCGACCAGGCGTCTTATATCGGCGTCAAGCCCGAGGGCCCCTTCAAGCCTGAGCATTACAGATACTGAGAGGCATGTGATGAACACGAAAACACCGCATATCGTGGGCGTCGGCAATGCCCTGGTCGATGTGGTCGCCGCGGTCACCCCCGAGGTGATCGCACGCCACGGCCTTCAGACCGGCGGGATGTACCTGGTCGATGCCGATGCCGCCCAATCGCTCTTCGAGGAGGTCGGACCCGGCGTGCGGCAATCTGGGGGCTCGGTGGCCAATTCCATCGCGCATCTCGCCGATCTGGGCGTGTCGGGCACGTATCTGGGCAAGACGGCCGAGGATGACCTCGGCCGCACCTTCGCCGAAGAGATGCGCGGCATGGGCATCGACGCGCCGATCGCGCCCGGCCCGGCGGGCGAGGTCGGCACCGGGCGCTGCGTCGTTCTGGTCACGCCAGACGGCGAGCGTACCATGAGCACCTATCTTGGTGCCGCCGTGACGCTGAAGCCGTCGGACCTGGCGGATGCAATGCCGGCACAGTTCGACATGCTTCTCGTCGAGGGGTACTTGTGGGACGCGCCGCAGGGCGCCGCGGTGATCGAGACCGCCGCGCAGTCCGCCAAGGCGGCCGGGGCGAAGGTGGCGATGACGCCATCCGATTCCGGCTGTGTCGAGCGCAACCGCGACGTGATGCTGAACTTCATTGCACAGCATGCCGACATCCTGATCGGCAATCATGTTGAGATCGGCGCGTTGGCCGGGCAGGACAATGCGGAGGCGGCCATGGACTGGGCGCTCTGCCATGTCGGCACCGCCGCCGTGACCGAGCATGACAAGGGCGCGCTCGTGGCCGACGAGGCCGGGCGCCACCGCGTCGATGCTGTTGCAGTACCGAAGGTTCTGGACACCACCGGGGCGGGCGATGCCTTTGCCAGCGGGTTCCTTGGTGGGATTGCCCAAGGCCGGACGGTGGGCGAAGCGGGAAAAATGGGCGCTGCATGCGCGGCGCGCGTCCTCGGCCATTACGGCGCGCGTGATGGCGCCGCGGCGCGGGCGATCTCGATCCCTGCCGCCTGACCAACGATCCGGGGCGCCCGCTTGGTGCCCCGGATCTGACGCGACCGCGATAGGCCGCGTGCCGTTTCCCCTGCATTTCACCGGATACGTAACGCATGCGCTATGCGGGCGACGTCGGTCTCGTTGCGCCAGCCAGCGCCCATGAAAAAGGGCAGCCCACACGGGCTGCCCTTTTCGGTACGTTCCGTCCTTGCGTCAGTGTCAGGCAAGGGTGCGGGTGAATTCCTCGCGCTCGAAGATCTCGATGACATCGCCCTCGCGGATGTCCTCGTAATTCTCGAAGGCCATGCCACATTCCTGACCCGAGATCACCTCTGACACCTCGTCCTTGAAACGCTTGAGCGTCTTCAGCGTGCCCTCGTGAATCACCACGTCGTCGCGCAGCAGGCGCACCCCGGCCGAGCGGCGCGCGATGCCTTCGGTCACGAGGCAACCTGCAACCTTGCCGACCTTGGTGACCTTGAAGACCTCCTTGATCTGCGCGTAGCCGATGAACTTCTCGCGGATCTCGGCGCCCAGAAGGCCGCTTGCGGCGGCTTTGACATCGTCCACGAGGTCGTAGATCACCGAATAATAGCGGATCTCGACGCCCTTCTGATTGGCGCTGTTGCGCGCCGGGGCGTTGGCACGGACGTTGAAGCCGATGACCGGCGCGCCCGAGGCTTCGGCAAGGTTGATATCCGATTCGGTGATCGCACCGACGCCGGAATGCAGCACGCGAACGCGCACCTCTTCGTTACCGATCTTTTCAACCGCCTGCACGATCGCCTCGGCAGAGCCCTGCACGTCCGCCTTGACGACGATGGGCAGCTCCTTGAGGTTCTCGGTCGCCTTGGCATTCGCCAGAAGCTGTTCCAGCGAGGTGCCGGCCCCGGCGGCCGCGCGCTTTTCCTTGGCGGCGTTGGCGCGGTATTCGGCGATCTCGCGGGCCTGCGCCTCGGTCTCGACCACGTTCAGCACGTCGCCGGCCTCGGGGGTGCCGTTGAGACCCAGAACCTCGACCGGCACCGACGGCCCGGCCTCGTCCACACGCTCGCCCCGGTCGTTGATCAGCGCACGCACCTTGCCGTATTGCTCGCCCACGACGAAGATGTCACCGCGGCGCAGCGTGCCCTTCTGGACCAGAACCGTGGCCACGGGGCCACGACCGACATCAAGCTGTGCCTCGATCACGGCACCTTCGGCGGCGCGGTCGGGGTTGGCTTTCAACTCTAGGATCTCGGCCTGCAGCGCGATCGCCTCGAGCAACTCGTCCAGACCCTGCCCGGAGATTGCCGAGACTTCGACATCCTGCACGTCGCCCGACATCGCCTCGACCACGACCTCCTGGCGCAGAAGATCGGCCCGGACGTGATCGGGATCGGCGGCGGGCAGATCGACCTTGTTGATCGCCACGATCATCGGCACCTTCGCGGCCTTGGCGTGATTGATCGCCTCGATGGTCTGCGGCATCACCGCGTCATCGGCGGCGACGACGAGCACGACGATATCCGTCACATGCGCCCCGCGCGACCGCATCGATGTGAAGGCCGCGTGCCCCGGCGTGTCGAGAAAGCTGAGCACCGCGCCGCTCTCGGTGGTCACCTGATAGGCGCCGATGTGCTGGGTGATGCCGCCGGCCTCGCCGGCCTGCACCTTTGCGTCGCGGATCGCGTCGAGAAGCGAGGTCTTGCCGTGGTCCACGTGACCCATGATGGTGATCACCGGCGGGCGCGGCTTCAGCGTCTCGGGCGTGTCCTCGACGGCCTCGATGACCTGCTCGACATCCGAGTCGCTGACGCGCACGACGCGGTGGCCGAACTCCTCGATGATGAGCTCTGCGGTGTCGGCATCGACCGATTGGTTCTGCGTGACCATCATGCCGTTCTGCATCAGCGCCTTGACCACGTCGCCGACGCGTTCGGCCATGCGGCCGGCAAGCTCGGACACGACGATGGTTTCGGGCAATTGCACGTCGCGGACCACCTTCTCGCGATCCTGCGTGCCACCCATGGCCTTCTGGCGCGCGCGCTCCTGCTTGCGCTTCATGGCGGCCATGGATTTGTGCCGGCCGCCCTCGCCGCCCGAAAGCGCCTGGTTGAGCGTCAGCTTGCCGCCGCGCCGGGCGTCGTCGCCCCCGCGGCCCTTGCCCTTGCCCTTCGTCTTGGCCTCGTCATCGCGCTTGCGCGGCGTTGGCGCCTGCTTGGCCGGGGCCTGACGCGCCTGCACGGGCTCTGTGGCCTCGGTCGGCTCGGTCGGAGCCGCGGCGGCCTTCTCGGCCTCCTGCTTCTGGCGGGCCTCTTCTTCGGCCTTCGCGCGGGCACGCTCTTCGGCGTCGCGCTGTTCGCGTTCCTTGGCCTCGGCCTCTTCACGGCGCCGCTGGCGTTCTTCCTCGCGGGCCTTCTCGTCGGCTTCGCGCTGCGCGGCCTCTTCGGTCTCGCGCGCCTTGGCGGCCTGAAGCGCCTTCATCCGGCGCTCCATCTCGGCATCGGAGATACCGGCCGGGCGCTTGCCGGATCCGGTCTGACCTCCCTGTTTCGAGGCGCCACCGGTGCCGTCGGACGTGCTGGCGGCAGGCTTGGGCACGACGACGCGCTTGCGTTTGGTTTCCACCACGACGTTCTTCGTCCGCCCATGGCTGAAGCTCTGCTTCACGTTTCCCGGCCGGGATCCGCTGCCACGTACGCCCAAAGGTTTCTTTCCGTCGTTGTCGCTCATGCTTCTACTTTCCTTTCCGGCGCGCCATCTCGCCGTCCGAGACGCGCAGACCTTTCAGTCTTGCCGCGTCCTCTACAACACGTTTCGACAAACCTCCAGCGTCCAGTGCCGCGTGGATCACGGTTTGTCGTCCAAAGGCCCGGCCCAGTTCCGCGGCGGTCAACCATCCGATGAAATCACCGCGATAAGGCGTGCTCAGCTTCGATTTTCCCCGCTCCGAGCCGTCGCTGGCCTGGATCAAAACCTGCGCGTCTTCGCCGGCGAGTTTCGACTTCACCTTTTCGTAGCCGCACGTCGCGCCGCCGCTCTTGCGGGCGAGGCTGATCAGGTTGACCACGCGCGTCGCAAGCAGCGTCTCGACATGATCGGCCAGCCCGTCGGGCACCGTCACCGCCTGCTTGGCCGCGCGCGAGAACAGCCGTTTCTGTGCCGCCTTGTCGAGCGCCGCCCGATCCGCCGAAACCCAGATGCCGCGCCCGGGCAGCTTTTCGGCGATATCGGGGGCGACTTCGCCCTCGGGGCCGATCACGAACCGGATCAGCCCGTGCTTCGGCTGAACCTCGCCCGTGGCGATGCATTTACGCTCGGGACCATCATCTCGGTCCTTGGGTTGCCCGCCGCGCCCCATCAGGTGCCTCCGAGGCCTGATAAATCAGGCCTCGGCCTCCTCTGTTGCGTCGTCCGACGCGTCATCGTTGGCCAGTTCGTCAGGATCGACCCAGCCCAGCATCACGCGCGCCGTCATCACCATGGTCTGCGCCTCTTCGAGAGAGACGTCGAATTTCTCCAGTAGTCCGTCATCCTTGACCCGCTCGCCGTTCACCGTGGTCCAGCCGCCGGCCAGTTCCCAGTCAGCACAGGTCGCGAAATCCTCCAGCGTCTTCACGTCGTCCTCGGCCAGCGCCTGAGCCATTTGCGGGGTCAGCCCCTCGAACCCGATCAGGCTGTCCTCCGCGCCAAGCTCCCGCGCGCGGGCCAGCGCCGCAGCGGTCTGCGCGTCGAGCACGTCGCGCGCGCGTGCCTGCAATTCCGCGGCGGTCTCGTCATCGACACCGTCGATCACCAGAAGCTCGTCCAGTTCTACATATGCGACCTCTTCGAGCGTCGTGAAACCCTCGGCGACCAGAAGCTGCGCGAAAAATTCATCCAGATCGAGCGTATCCATGAAGAGCTTCGTGCGTTCCTCGAATTCCTTCTGGCGGCGTTCGCTGTCCTCGGCCTCGGTCATGATGTCGATGTCGAGCCCGGTGAGCTGGCTGGCCAGCCGCACGTTCTGGCCGCGCCGCCCGATGGCCAGCGACAGCTGATCCTCGGGCACCACGACCTCGATGCTCTGCGCGTCCTCGTCGATCACCACCTTGGCCACCTCGGCGGGTTGCAGCGCGTTGACGAGGAAGGTCGCCTGATCCTCGTTCCAGGGGATGATGTCGACCTTCTCGCCCTGAAGCTCGTTGACCACGGCCTGCACGCGGCTGCCGCGCATGCCGACGCAGGCGCCAACTGGGTCGATCGAGGGATCATGGCTGATCACCGCGATCTTGGCGCGGCTGCCCGGATCGCGGGCCACGGCCTTGATGTCGATGATCCCGTCATAGATCTCGGGCACTTCCATGCGAAAGAGTTCCGCCATGAATTGCGGCTCGGTGCGGGACAGGAAGATCTGCGGCCCGCGCTGTTCGCGGCGCACATCCTTGACATAGCAGCGGATGCGGTCATTGGGGCGGTAGGCCTCGCGGCCGATCTTTTCGTTGCGGCGCAGGATGCCTTCACCGGCGCCGACATCGACGATCACGTTGCCGTATTCCTCGCGGCGCACGATGCCGTTGATGATGGTGCCCGCGCGATCCTTGAATTCCTCGTATTGACGGTCGCGCTCGGCCTCGCGGACGCGCTGCAGGATCACCTGCTTGGCGCTTTGCGCGGCGATGCGGCCCATTTCCACGGGCGGCACCTCTTCGGTCAGCACGTCGCCGACCTTCGGATCGTCGAGATACTGCTTCGCCTGTTCGACCGTCAGTTCCGCCTGATAGTTCTCCAGATCCTCGTCCTCGACCACGGTGCGCACGCGGGTGAAGGTGGCGCGCCCGGTCTTGCGGTCGATGCTGACACGGATGTCCATCTCGGACCCGTAGCGGCTCTTGGCGGCCCGGGCGAGGCTTTCTTCCATCGCCTCGACCACCAAGGCCGGGTCGATCATCTTTTCGCGCGCCACCGCTTCCGCGGTCTGCAGCAGTTCCAGCTGGTTGGCCGATGTGATCGCCATGATTTCAGTCCTCCTCGGAACCGCGTTCGGTTTCTATCTCGTCAAAGGTGCCATCGTCGATGACGCCCGCCGCCTTGCGTTGCCGCAGCATCTCGCGGATCAGATCGTCGGTCAGCACCAGCTTGGCGTCGCTCAGCCAGTCGAACTCCAGCCCGACCGTGCCTTCGGCGACATTGATCAGCACCTCGGTGCCCTCGACCCCCGCGAGCAGGCCCTTGAAGCGCTTGCGCCCGCCGACCTGCTCGGCCGTTTCCAGCTTGGCCTCGTAGCCCTCGAACATCTCGAAATCCTTGAGCCGCGTGAGCGGGCGGTCGATGCCGGGGCTGGAGACTTCGAGCGTATACTGATCGGTGATCGGTTCCTCGACATCGAGGATCGCGCTGACCGCGGTGCTGATATCGCCGCAATCATCCACCTCGATACCGCCCTCGGGCTTGTCGGCCATGATCTGCAACAGCGGCGTCTTGCCGCCCATCAGCCGCACGCGCACCAGTTCGAACCCCATGTCCTCGATCACCGGGGTGATGATCTCGGCAATGCGGCGGTCCATGGCGGCCTTGGCGATCAGGTCGTTGGTCATGTGGTCCAGACATAAAAAAACGGGCGCGCGGCCCGTCACACT
>JAWLGF010000042.1:0-19407 GCA_041685205.1 Roseovarius sp. | reverse complement strand
AGATCGGGGTCGAATTGCTGCATGAACCGGAAGGACGGCTCGTCGAGGATCGACGCGAACCAGCGGATGCCGAGGCTCTTGCACAGCTGATCGAGCGCATCGAAATCATCGCGATCCAGTTCGAGCGCGTGACGGTAGTCGCGAAATGTCGACCCGAAGGGCGAGACATATTTCCGCGCCAGTTGTTCCTGGCTGTAGAAGCTTTCCACGTCCCGCTTCTGGACCTTGACAAGATCGGCACCGGCGGCCTTGGCCGCGCGCACGATGCGCTCCAGACGGTTGCGATCGCCGAAATGGTTGGTTGTGATCTCGGCGGTGACGAGGGTGCGATCGGTGCCGGGCGTCTCGATCACCGGCGAAAACGGGATCAACCGCGCGTTCAGCTCTTCCGGCGGCATGGCCGAGAACGACCGGTCGCCCACGTGATGCACCGTGACCTCGCTGTCGCGCAACATGTAGAGCGTGTTGATGAAGTAGAATTCCTGCGGGTTTATCCGGATATCCCGCTCGCCCGCACCATCCGGCGCGTAATCATGGGTGATGGCCTGCGCAAAGCCCTTTTCCGCCGAGAAATCGAAGCCGAGCATGTAGACCTGTTGCGGTCGGCCGCGGCTGCGCGCGACCACCCGCGCAAGACGCAAGGCCGACAGGAACAGTACGTCCTCAAGGACAAAATCATCCTCTGGCGTGTCCGCAACAAGGCGACTCATCATCACGTCGCCGCCTTCCTGACTGCCGGGCACATGGCGCGCCTTCAGGAATTCGCCGTGACCGGGATCAACGTCCCTGGACGCGATATAGAGACGCGATCGCCAGCCGCTGTGGGCCAGCGCGGGTTCCACCCAGTCATCGTGAAACAGCGTGATGTCACAGGGCGCGATCCGCTCGGCGTCGTTTATCCCGATCACCAGCGCCCCGGCCATCACCGCGGGGTTGATCCTGTCGACAGAGGGGCCCTTACCCAGGATGAAGATCGTATCGGTGCCGAATGTCGACGCGATATTTTCGACCCGGTTCAAGAAGTTCGCCATGATAGGGTTCTCCATCGACTTCGACATCGCAGTTGTGTTCCAGCGCCAGCATGAGCCCCGGCAGAAGGTCCCAGCTATACGCCCCGCGCGGGTTCGTGAACCGTGCAAAGGCGCCACGCACCACATTGTAGAGGTTATAGACCGCGCAGCCCATCAGGCGGCTCTCGCGCGTATCGGCCATACCCGCCAGGATCTCGTCGCACATGGACGAGGAAAAGCCACGGATTCGAGACCGCACCGGCTTCAGCGTGTCGCCAGTCATCAGATGCTCGCCCAGTTCGGGCAAGAGCAGAAGGCTGCCCAAGTGATCGCGGCCCTTCCACAGGGTGAATGACACCCCCCATTCCTTCAGCCCCGAGCAGAAATTCTCGGTGCCGTCGATCGGATCGAGAATCGCCTGGAAGCCTTCGGTGAAAGACGCATTCGACGCATCGAAGCTTTCCTCGCCGGCGAAGGCGATGCCGGGAATAATACCCTCCAGGTAGTCCTTGACCAGGTTCTCCACGAGAACATCCGAAGCCGTCACCGGGCTGCCGTCGGGTTTGATGGTGATGTCGTAACGGGTGGCCTCAATCCTGTCGCGGTTCGCCTCGATCAGGTCGATCAGGCCGTGCATCAGGCTGCGCGTCCAATCGAGGTCGGGGTGCTCTGATGCCGTTTCTGTCATGACGCCCGTCTCTTGTTCCATGTCATCCATCATCGCCTGTCATGACCGCTGATCCTGAACGCATCATGACATCGTGCGTCACACCCTCTCGGCACACGTGATCTTTATGTCCGGCCTGCAACGCACGCCATTGCCGACCAGACCACGATACCGTGCATTGCCGTTAGCTGACACGGGTCTGTTCGGAGATCAAGCCACCATGCAACAGACACGCCCGATTCGCGGCATTGTGCGTATCGCCTGCCGAAAAGATATCCCGGACTCCGTTGGTCCCGGCGGACTGAAAGGGTCTGCCCTGCGGCTCTCGCCCTGCCGTACAGGGGCATCGCTCGGCACAGCGTGCCGCGCCGAACACCAACGCCGTGGCAAGCTCGGCCGTTTAATTAAGGTCGCCCTCAAGGCGGTCTAGTCTCGGGCGGTCCGTTGGCTTTGTTTGGGGGGTTTCACTGTTTAAGGTGTGACGCTGGCATGAACGGGTGTCTTCGATCCGTCCGGCCGACACCCGAGCGGATCCGGCGCAAGCCCGAGGCAAAGCAAGCATCACGCGCCGAGTGCAAGCCGATATCATCGCGATCTGGCAGCGTATCCAGGCGCGTTTCGCCAATGCTGGCCACTCCGTCGCGGCGGCAACACGGAACGAGATCGAGCCGGCGATTTCCGCGCCATGATCGACGTCAATGCCAAACGTGTCTTCGATGCGCGCGAGCGGCATCTTGGTCAAAGCGGGCACAGGATCCCCAAGGGAAGGGTATGGCCGGATCATCACCAAAGGATCTCTTCGGCCCGTACCCATGATGCATGTCTCGAATTTGGCCGATAACGCCCTGCGGATGATCAGGCTGCGGGAAGGTGCCGACATGCAGCTTTTTCTCGTCATGGCGTCCGACATGCCTTTGGTCGGGCACGGCTAAGGCATTTGCCACACCGCGCCCGACCCACCGTCGAGATACGCTTAATCGGTCAGCGGCGCGGTGCGCTCCAGATACGCCTCGGCCTTTTCGCGCAGATCCTCCTCGTCGTCCCCTTCCGAGGCAAGATGCACCTCTTCGAGGTTTTCCGCGATCTCCTCCATCGAGGTGGCGATGCGGGCGACGGCCTGTTCCATGGTGTAGGTGAATTGGTGTATTTCTTCCATGTCCGACGCGCCCAACTCGTCGCGCTCCAACACCTCTTCGACACGGGCGTTGTATGTTTCGAGGTTCTCCATCGCTTCGGACAGCGTTTCCGATGGCACGGGCTCGTAATGGTCGACCTCGTCGGCCGTGGCGGGCAGCGCGAAGAGGGTGAGCGCGAGCGGTGTCGCAAGAAATGTCAGGCGCATGATCCGATCCTTTCTGTCAGGTTTAAGCCTGACAAAATCGGTAGGCCATCCGCGCGAGTCGCGCAAGTGCCGGTTTCAGGTCACGCGGCTCGCATGCGATGCGGCCCAGTCCCAGTACATCTCGCGCACCCGCTCGGTGACGGGTCCGGGCCGGTACTGCCGGTCCTCGAAGGCGGCGACCGGCGTGACCTTCATCATGTTGCCCGACAGGAACACCTCGTCGGCGGCCTCGAAATCGGCAAAGCTCATCACCGTCTCATGCACCGCCATGCCCTCGGCGCGCATGTTGGCGATGTGGCGCGCGCGGGTGATCCCGGCCAGGAACGTGCCGTTGGAAACCGGCGTGAACACCTCGCCATCGCGGACGGCAAAGACATTGGCGGTGGCGCTTTCGGCCACGTTGCCCAAGGCGTCCGCGACCAGCGCATTGCCAAAGCCGCGCGATCGCGCCTCGGCCAGCATCCGCGCGTTGTTGGGGTACAGGCAGGCCGCCTTGGCATTGACCACGGCATCCTCCAGCACGGGTCGGCGGAACCGCGTGCGGCACAGCGTCGTGGTGGTCCCGGCGGCGGCCATCGGGATCTCTTCCAGGCAGATCGCAAAGCCCGTGCCGCCCTCCTCCTTGGGCACGATCGCGGACATGCCGCCGTCGACCGCCCAGTACATCGGCCGGATATAGACCGCCGCGTCCCGGGGATAGGCGCCCAGCCCCTCATGGATGATCGCCACCATCTCGTCGACACCAACCGTGGGGGTCACCATCAGCGCCTCGGCCGAGGCGTTGACCCGCGCGCAATGCCTGTCGAGGTCCGGCGTCAGCCCATGCGCGAATCGCGCCCCGTCAAACACGTTGCTGCCCAGCCACATGCCATGGTCGGCGGCCTTCATCACCGCCAGATCCGCGTCATGCCACTTGCCCTCGAAATAGGTGCGGATATTCGTTCCGGTCGGCATGTCGGTCCCTTCTCGCTGTTGACGGCGCAGCCTAGGCCCGACGCACGGGATCGTCCAGCGCGATCCGGCGCGGCGCGGAACCGGACCGAAGCCATTGCCGGGTTGCGGCTACGGCGCGGATTGCATAGATAACTAGCGAGATGCGATCAACGAACGGGCCCGGTACTCCATGGAAAATGTCGTCCTGACCATCCACCTGCTTCTGGCGCTCTCGCTGATAGCGGTGGTGTTGCTGCAACGCTCCGAAGGCGGCGGGCTCGGCATGGGCGGCGGTGGCGGCGGCGCCATGACCGGGCGCGCGGCCGCAACGGCTTTGGGCAAGATGACATGGATCCTCGCCGTGGCGTTCATCATTACCTCGCTGACGCTGACGATCATCGCGGCGCAGCAATCGGCGGGCAGTTCGGTGCTCGACCGGATGGGCGACCAACCTGCGGCGACACAGGACGAGGCGCCCGACGCCCTTGGCGGCGACAGCCTTCTGCCACCGTCCGCAGACGATGACGAGCCTCTCGCACCCACGGCCGACTGACCCCAGCTTGCAAAGGGCCAAGGCGCACCGCAACAGGATATTGCGGTGCGCTTGTGCATTGGTGCCGGATACTGTAGGTGTCAAATCCCGTGACGGGGTGGGTTTCGCATGCCGCCCGAGGGCTTTAAGGCCCGCAGCGTAACGCAGGATCACACTGCAGAATCACGGGGGCCTCGCGGGCGCATGGCACGTTACATCTTCATCACCGGCGGCGTCGTCTCCTCGCTTGGCAAGGGTCTGGCCTCGGCGGCCTTGGGCGCGCTGTTGCAGGCGCGCGGCTTTTCTGTGCGGCTGCGCAAGCTCGATCCGTATCTCAATGTCGATCCCGGCACCATGTCGCCCTTCGAACATGGCGAGGTCTTCGTCACCGATGACGGCGCCGAAACCGATCTCGATCTGGGCCATTACGAGCGGTTCACCGGCGTGCCCGCGCGGATCAGCGACTCGGTCTCGTCGGGCCGGATCTATTCCAACGTGCTGGAGCGCGAGCGCCGCGGCGACTACCTTGGCAAGACCATCCAGGTCGTCCCCCACGTCACCAACGAGATCAAGGATTTCCTGAGCATCGGCGACGACGAGGTCGATTTCATGCTCTGCGAGATCGGCGGCACCGTGGGCGATATCGAGGGGCTGCCCTTCTTCGAGGCGATCCGCCAGTTCAGCCATGACCGCCCGCGCGGGCAGTGCCTCTTCATGCATCTCACGCTGCTGCCCTATCTCGCCGCCAGCGGCGAGCTGAAGACCAAGCCGACGCAGCACTCAGTCAAGGAATTGCAATCGATCGGCATCGCGCCCGACATCCTCGTCTGCCGGTCCGAACATCCGATCCCGGAAAAGGAGCGTGAGAAGATCGCGCTCTTTTGCAACGTGCGCAAGGAACATGTCGTCGCCGCCTATGATCTCGGCTCGATCTACGAGGCGCCGCTGGCCTATCACCGCGAGGGGCTCGATCAGGCGGTGCTCGACGCGTTCCGGATCAGCCCCGCGCCGCGCCCCGATCTGACCGTCTGGAAGGACGTGGTGGACCGCATCCACGCCACCGACGGCACCGTCAACATCGCCATCGTCGGCAAGTACGTGCAGCTCGAAGACGCCTACAAGTCGATCCGCGAGGCGCTGACCCATGGCGGCATGGCCAACCGCGTCAAGGTCAACGTGCAATGGGTCAACGCCGAGATCTTCGAGCGCGAAGACCCCGCGGCGCATCTCGAAGGGTTCCACGCCATCCTCGTGCCCGGCGGCTTCGGCGAGCGCGGCACCGAGGGCAAGATCCGCGCGGCCGAGTTCGCCCGCACCCGCAAGATCCCTTATCTCGGCATATGCCTCGGCATGCAGATGGCGGTGATCGAGGCCGCGCGCAACGTCGCCGGGGTCAGCACCGCCGGATCCGAAGAGTTCGACCTTGAAACCGGCGGCAAGCGGTTCGAGCCGGTGGTCTATCACCTCAAGGAATGGGTGCAGGGCAACGAGAAGGTGCAGCGCAAGGTCAGCGACGACAAGGGCGGCACCATGCGGCTTGGTGCCTATGACGCGGTGCTCAAGGAAGGCTCTCGCGTTGCGCAGATATACGGCACCATACGGATCGACGAGCGTCACCGCCACCGCTACGAGGTTGACACGCGCTACCGAGACCAGCTCGAAAAATGCGGGCTGACCTTCTCGGGCATGTCGCCCGACGGCCGCCTGCCCGAGATCGTCGAATGGTCCGATCATCCATGGTTCATCGGCGTGCAGTACCACCCCGAGCTGAAATCCAAGCCCTTCGCGCCGCATCCGCTTTTTGCCGATTTCGTGCGCGCAGCGATCGAGACGTCGCGTCTGGTCTGACGCGCGGCCGAGCTGTGTCCGGGCCTTGCACCCGGCGGCCGCAGGTGATTTCGGATTTGCGGCGCAGCGCGCAACGTTCTATATCACACGCATGTTTGCAGATCTTCTAAACCGGCTGCTTCGGCCACAAGACGACCCGCTCGATGATAGCGACGCACGGCTGGCCCTTGCGGCGCTTCTGGTGCGCGTGGCCCGCAGCGATGGCCATTACGCCGACACCGAGGTTCAGCGCATCACCCGGATCATCGCCGCGCGCTACAACCTGTCGCAATCCGAGGCCGAGGCGCTGCGCGGCGAGGCCGAAACGCTGGAAGGCGAGGCGCCCGACACAGTGCGATTCACGCGCGCCATAAAGGACGCTGTGCCTTATGATGAGCGTCTCGCCGTGATCGAATCTCTCTGGCAGGTGGCGATGGCCGATGGCGCGCGCGACGCCTCCGAGGATGCGCTGCTGCGCCTGGTCTCGAATTTTCTGGGGATTTCGGACCGCGACAGCGCGCTTGCCCGGCAAAAGGTCACGGCGGGGGACGCGGACTGACATCGGGTCACGTGCCGCGCATTGCCCGTTGCATTGCGCCTTATTTTCCGACCTAGTGTCATGGAAGTGTCAACGACCGAAGACGTTCTGGGGGTGCATGTGACCGATACGCCGGTGCTCGAGATCCGCAACCTCCACAAGGCTTATGGGGCGCTCGAAGTGATCAAGGGCGTCGACCTTGTCGCGCGCCGCGGCGATGTCGTTTCGCTCATCGGCTCGTCCGGCTCGGGCAAATCCACGATCCTGCGCTGTGCCAACCTGCTCGAGGACAGCCAGCAGGGCGATATCCTCTTCAAGGGCGAGCCGGTCACGTGGACGGGCACCGGGTCAAACCGCCGGCCCGCCGACGCCCGACAGGTGCTGCGCATCCGCACCAACCTTTCCATGGTGTTCCAGCAATTCAATCTCTGGGACCACATGACCATCCTGCAGAACGTGATGGAGGCGCCGGTCACCGTTCTGGGCCGCGACCGCGCCGCGGCCGAGCGGAACGCGCGCGACTATCTCGACAAGGTCGGGATCGGTGACAAATGCGAGATGTTTCCCGCGCAGCTCTCGGGCGGCCAGCAACAGCGCGCCGCGATCGCGCGCGCGCTCTGCATGGAGCCCGAGGCGCTTCTCTTCGACGAACCGACCTCGGCGCTCGACCCGGAACTCGAACAGGAGGTGATCCGCGTCATCAAGGCGCTGGCGGCCGAGGGGCGCACCATGATGCTGGTCACCCACGACATGAACATGGCCCGCGATGTCAGCGATCACGTCGTGTTCCTGCATCAGGGCCTGATCGAGGAGCAAGGCGCACCAGCCGCGCTTTTCGAAGCCCCGAAATCGACGCGGCTACGGCGCTTTCTCAGCTCCACCATGGCCGCCTGACACCACCAACCAAGAGGGAGAAAACTCATGAAGACACTGATGGCGTCTACCGCGGCCTTCGCGATGATGGCCGGCCTGGCCATGGCGCAGGATGTCGTGCGCCTTGGCACCGAAGGGGCCTATCCGCCGTGGAACTTCATCAACGACGACGGCGAGGTCGACGGGTTCGAGCGGGATCTGGGCGACGAGCTGTGCGACCGTGCGGAGTTGAACTGCGAATGGGTCACGACCGACTGGGACAGCATCATCCCCAACCTGGTATCGGGGAATTACGACGCGATCATCGCCGGCATGTCGATCACCGAAGAGCGCGAGGAGGTCATCGACTTCACGCAGAACTACACGCCGCCCGACCCGTCCTCCTATGTCGGGCTGTCGGATGACGTGGATGTGGAAAGCGGCGTGATCGCGGCACAATCCGGCACGATCCAGGCGAGCCATGTGGCCGAATCCGGTGCGTCGCTGGTCGAGTTCTCGACGCCCGAGGAAACCATCGCCGCCGTGCGCAACGGCGAAGCCGACGCGGTGCTGGCCGACCGATCCTACCTCGCCCCGATCGTCGAGGACGACGCCGAGCTGCGCTTTGTCGCCGATGACGTGGCGCTTGGCGAGGGCGTTGCCATCGGCTTGCGCGAATCCGATGGCGACCTTCGCGAGACCTTCGACGAGGCGATCCAGTCGATGAAGGATGACGGCTCGCTCAACGAGCTGATCGAGGAATGGGACGTCTCCTCGACCTTCTGATCCAGCCTTGGCCCCCGCTCCGGCCGCGCGGGGGTCACATCGCCCGATGGAGGCTACCATTTTCCCGTTCTGCGCCGATCCTGCGAGCCTCGATGGCCTCACGTGGCTGGCCTGTTACCTGACGACCGGCAAGCACGCCAACCTCTATTATGCCGTCGGCACCGTCGTGCTGCTGCTCGCGATCACGGCGCCCACGGCGCTTGCCTTCGGCTTTGGCGCGGCCGTGGCGGCGCGCTCGCGCATCTGGCCGCTGCGCTGGTTCGGCAAGGGCTATATCGCCGTCGTGCGCGGTGTGCCGGACATCGCGTTCTTTATGTTTTTCGTCATCGCCCTCGATCAGCTGTTCGAGGCGATTCGCCACAGGATCAAGTGTCCCGAGTGGAACCAGCCGATCTGGCAGGGCAGCGATTTCGTCGTCTGCCGCGAGGCCAAGCTTCCGCTTGGCAATGATCCGCAATGGATGCATGACACCTACGGTTTCCTGCTTGCCGTGCTGACCTTTTCCATCGTTTTCGGCGCCTTTGCCGCGAATGTGCTCTATGGCGCCATGCGCGCCGTGCCCCGCGCCCAGATCGAGACCGCCGAGGCCTACGGCATGACGCGGCGACAGACCTTTCGGCGGATCCTCGTGCCGCAGATGTGGGTCTATGCCGTGCCCGGCCTCAGCAACCTGTGGATGGTGCTGATCAAGGCAACGCCGCTTTTGTTTCTGCTGGGGGTCGAGGATATCGTCTACTGGGCGCGCGAGCTCGGGGGCTCGGCCAATCCGCGCTTTACCTCCTATGGGCATGGCGACTGGCGGATGTGGTATTTCCTTGCGCTGCTGGTCTTTTACCTCGGGCTCACCAAAATCTCCGAGGTGTATCTCGAACGGCTGATGCGGCGGCTGACCCACGGGCAGGCCACCACCGGCGGCGATGCCCAAAGGCACGCCGCATGAGTTGCTGGCAGACCATTCAGGATTACGGCCTGCGCAGCCTCGGCATCGGCGAGCGTCTTCTGCCGCGCGAGGGGTTCACGCTCTGCGAGCATTTCACGCTGATCGGCTCGGGGCTGATCTGGAACGTCTATTTCGGCACCGTGGCCCTGCTGGCCGGGTTCTTTCTGGCCACCGCCGTCGCCGTGGGCAAGGGCGCGCGCAACCCGCTTGTCCGCAAACCCTCGGAATGGTTCATCTTCATCTTCCGCGGCTCGCCGCTCTTCATCCAGTTCTTCTTTGCCTATTTCCTGTTTCTCTCGCTGAAATCGGTCAGCTCGGTGTTCGACGCCTTCACCTCGGCGTGGCTGGGGGCGCTGGTGGTGCTGTTTCTAAACACCGCCGCCTATTCGGGCGAGATCTTCTACGGCGCGCTGCGCGCCATCCCGCGCGGCGATGTCGAGGCAGCGGACGCATACGGTTTTTCCGGGCTGGCGCGCTTTCGCAAGATCATCTGGCCCACCATGCTCCGGCTCGCCTGGCCTGCCTATACCAACGAGGCGATCTTTCTCTTTCACGCAACGACGCTGGTATTCTTCTCGGGCTTTCCGGCACGCCAGCAGCGGGGCGACGCACTCTACTACGCCAATTACTTTGCCGACCAGACCTTCAATCCCTTCGTGCCCTATCCCATCCTGGCAGGCTATTTCATCCTGCTGACGCTGGCGATCATCGGCTGCTTCGGGCTGATCAACCGCCGCCTCAACCGCCACCTGCCGCAAGAGGCACGGCGCGGGCTGCGGCTGCGCGTCAACGTCATCCGATGAGCGCGCCGCCGCGGGTCCTGATCCTCCTGCCTGCCGCCGGGGCCTCGTCGCGGATGCGCGGCCGCGACAAGCTGCTGGAGCCGGTGCGCGGCCAGACCCTGCTGCGCGACCGGGCGGGGATGGTGCTCGATCTTGGTCAGGACGTGCTCGTGACACTGTCCCCTGACCGGCCCGAGCGCGCGGACAGCTTGCGCGATCTCGTTGGGCCACAGCTGCACCTGGAAACGGTCCCGGACGCCGCGACCGGCCTGTCAGCCTCGCTGCGAACCGGCGCAGTCCGGGCGCGCGACGGCGGCTATGCCGGGCTCATGGTGGTTTTGCCGGACCTGCCTGATCTATTGACGCAAGACGTCAGGATCACGCTGCAAGCTTACGATTCAAATTCCATCATACGCGCCACATCTGAAGATGGCACCGCCGGGCACCCGGTGATCTTCCCGGCAAGCGAACTGCCCGCGCTGACGCGCCTCACCGGCGACGCGGGCGCGCGTGACATCCTGCGCACCCATCCCGTGCGCCATGTCGCCCTGCCCGGCACACGCGCCACCACCGACCTCGACACGCCAGAGGCCTGGGCGGCGTGGCGCGCCCGCGGCGGCCGCTGACGCAAGGCGCGCGCCCGCGCCCTCTTGTCAGTCCGCCGACAGTCCCGCATCCTGTCCCGCGAAGGAGACTCGCAATATGACCGACGACAGCACGACCGAGATCGACCAGAACACCCGCCACAACGAGAAGATGAAAAAGATCAAGGCCGCCCGCGAGCGGATGATGGCCACCAAGACCGAGGAAAAGGGCCTGATCATGGTCCATACCGGGCCCGGCAAGGGCAAATCCTCGTCGGGGTTCGGCATGATCATGCGCGCGATTTCCCATGGCATGCCCTGCGCCGTCGTGCAGTTCATCAAGGGCAACTGGGAGACCGGCGAAAAGACCTTCCTGCGCAGCCGGTTCAAGGATGAATGCCGTTTCTTCGTCTCGGGCGAGGGCTTCACCTGGGACACGCAGGACCGCGAACGCGACATCGCCGCGGCCCGCAACGGCTGGAAGATCGCGCAAGAGCAGATCCTGGATCCGGACATCCGCTTCGTGATGCTCGACGAGATCAACATCGCCCTGCGCTACGACTATCTCGACATCGACGAGGTCGTGGCCTTCCTGCAAGAGCACAAGCCCGAGATGACCCATGTCCTTCTGACCGGGCGCAACGCCAAGCCGGAACTTCTCGAGGCCGCAGACCTCGTGACCGAGATGACGCTGGTCAAGCATCCGTTCCGCGACGGCATCAAGGCGCAGGCCGGCGTGGAGTTCTGACATCCGGTGACCGGATATTTGTATACCGTTGCATACTATCTTCCCCCGCGCCGGATTTTCCGTTAAGAGGGCCTCAATTCAACGAGTCGCCTCTGCCGCGCACCAGCGCGGCTCGGGGCCAGTTCAACGCGGAAAGGATACCCGATGTCCAGCACTCCCACCCCCGATATCGTCTACACGAAGGTCGACGAGGCGCCTGAACTTGCCTCGGCCTCGTTCCTGCCGATCATCCGGCGTTTCGCGGGCGCCGCGGGCGTCGCCGTTGACACGCGCGACATCTCGCTGGCCGGGCGCATTCTCGCGGCCTTCCCGGACCACCTGAACGAGGATCAGCGCGTTTCCGACGACCTGGCCGAACTGGGTGAGTTGGTGAAGACGCCCGGTGCCAACGTGATCAAGCTGCCCAACATCTCGGCTTCGCTGTCGCAACTGATCGAGGCGATCCGCGAGTTGCAGGGTCAGGACTATGCCATTCCCGACTATCCCGACGACCCCAAGACCGACGCCGAAAAGGATGCCCGCGCGCGCTATGACGCGCTCAAGGGGTCGGCGGTGAACCCCGTACTGCGCGAAGGCAACTCGGACCGGCGCGCCGCCGCACCCGTGAAGACATTCGCGCAGAACAATCCGCACCGCATGGGCGACTGGTCGGCCGACAGCAAGACCCGCGTCGCCACGATGGGGACAGGTGATTTCTTTTCCAACGAGGCATCCGCCACGCTGCCCCGCGACAGCGGCGCGAAGATCGTGCTGGAGACCGCAAGCGGCGAGAAAGTGCTCAAGGACGGGCTGAGCTACAAGGCCGGTACCGTCGTCGATGCCACCTACATGAGCGTGCAGGCCCTCGACGCCTTTCTCGAAGACGAGATCGCGCGCACCAAGGCCGAAGGCATCCTCTTTTCGATCCACCTCAAGGCCACGATGATGAAGGTCTCCGACCCGATCATCTTCGGCCATGCCTTGCGCACATTCCTCGCGCCGGTCTTTGATCAGTACGGCGACAAGATGACGTCGCTTGGCGTGGTGCCCGATGCCGGGCTCGACGATCTGCTGACCCGCGTCAAGGATGACGCCGATATCCTCAAGGCCATCGACAATTGCATGGCCGACCGCCCACCGATGTACATGGTGGATTCCGGCAAGGGCATCACCAACCTGCACGTGCCTTCCGACGTGATCATCGACGCCTCGATGCCGGCGCTGATCGCGGCGGGTGGCAAGGGCTGGGGCCCCGACGACGCCCAGCATGACGCGGTCTGCGTCATCCCCGACAGCACCTATGCGGGCGTCTATGACGAGGCGATCAAGTTCTTCAAGGCCAATGGCAAGTTCGATCCGGCCACCGCCGGCACGGTGCAGAATGTCGGGCTTATGGCGCAGAAGGCCGAGGAATACGGCAGCCACCCGACCACCTTCAGGATGCCCGAGGCTGGCACGGTGAAGATGATGCTCGACGATGGCACGGTGCTGCACAAGCACGACGTCGCGGCGGGCGACATCTGGCGCTCGGCGTCCGCCAACAAGGCGCCGATCGAGGATTGGGTGAACCTTGCGATCGAGCGCCAGAAGGCGACGGGCTATCGCGCGATCTTCTGGCTCGATCCGGGCCGCGCCCATGACGCCGAGCTGATCGCCATCGTCAAACCCATGCTGGAGGCGCGCGGCGTCGCCGACAAGTTCGAGATCATGGACCCGCGCGAGGCCACCCGCGCGTCGCTGGAAACGGTCACGAAGGGCGACAGCACCATCGCGATCACCGGCAACGTTTTGCGCGACTATCTCACCGACCTCTTCCCGATCCTGGAACTCGCGACATCCGCCAAGATGCTTTCGATCGTCAAGCTGATGCAGGGTGGCGGGTTGTTCGAGACCGGCGCGGGCGGCTCGGCGCCCAAGCATGTCGACCAGCTGATCGCGGAAAACCACCTGCGGTGGGATTCCCTTGGTGAATTCTGCGCGCTTGGCGAAAGCCTGAAATTCCTAGCCGAGACGCAGGGCAACACGCGCGCCCGCGTGCTGGGCGAGGCGGCCGAACGGGCCACGCAAGGCATCCTCGACAACGCCCGCTCACCCTCGCGCAAGGTGGGCGAGGCCGATAACCGCGATAGCCATTACTGGTTCGCCCGCTACTGGGCCGAGGCGCTGGCGGCGCAATCGGATGACGCGACACTCGCCGAGGAGTTCGGCGCCGTCGCCACCGCGCTTGCCGAGAGCGAGGCGAAGATCGTCGGCGAGTTGACCGAACCTCAGGGCAAGCCAGCGGATATCGGCGGCTACTATCACCCCGATCCCGAAAAGCTGACGGCGGTGATGCGTCCGAGCGCCACGCTCAACGCGATCATAGGCTGATCGTGCCACCGGGGGACGCGCAGCGGCGCGTCCCCCGCCACTGGACCGGGGCGCGCCGCTCGTCTATGGCTCGGGGTACCCAGCCCGCGACCGGAGGCCCGCCCGATGATCCCACATGTCTATCTCATCCTTGCCCTTGCGATCCTTGCGGAAACCGCTGGAACCACGGCGCTGCAGGCCAGCCAGCAATTCACCCGCTTCTGGCCATCGGTCTTTGTGGTCGTGGCCTACGGGCTCAGCTTCTACCTGCTGGCGATCACGCTGAAATACATGCCGGTGGGCGTGGTCTACGCGATCTGGGCCGGGCTGGGCATCGTGTTCATCGCCGCCATCGGCTATGTCGTCTTCGGACAGAAGCTGGATCTGCCCGCCGTGATCGGCACAGCTCTGATCATTTCGGGTATCGTGGTGATCCAGCTCTTTTCGCGCACCGCCCCGCATTGAGCACGCGCGAGCCGTGGAGCGGCCCAAAAGGGATGGCAAAACGCCGCATGGAACGCTAAGACCGCGACCGACGACGAAACGAGGCCGCCCATGCGCGACACCATCACAGACCGATGCACGGCCAAGGGCCTGCGCATGACCGATCAGCGCCGCACCATCGCCCGCGTGCTCGAGGCCTGTGAAGATCACCCGGATGTCGAGGATCTGTACGCGCGCGCCTTCGCCGTCGATCCAAACATCTCGATCGCCACGGTCTATCGCACCGTCAAGCTGTTCGAGGAAACCGGGATCATCGAAAAGCACGAATTCGGCGACGGGCGCGCGCGCTACGAGGATGCAGAGCGCGATCACCACGATCACCTCATCGACATGAATTCCGGCGAGGTGATCGAGTTCGTGGATCCCGAGATCGAGGCGTTGCAGGACCGCATCGCTGCAAAGCTCGGGTACCGCCTGATCGGACACCGTCTGGAACTTTACGGCGTGCCACGAAAATCGCGCGGCTAGGGTGCGGCGATGAACCAGGCGCCCACGTCGCGGATCATGCGTCTTGCGATCGGCAGCGTGGTCATCGGCCTCGCGGTTCTGGGGCTGAAGGTGCTGGCCTGGCAGGTGACGGGCTCGCTCGCGCTGATGTCGGACGCGTTGGAAAGCGTGGTGAACGTCGCCACGGCCCTTGCCGTCATCGTGGCGCTCCGCGTGGCCCGTCGCCCGGCGGATGACAACCATCCGTACGGTCATCACAAGGCCGAGTTCTTCTCGGCGGTGCTCGAAGGCGTGCTGATCGTCATCGCCGCCCTGCTGATCCTGCGCGAGGCCTACGCGGGCTTTCTTGCCCCGCGCGCGCTCGACGCGCCGCTTCTGGGGCTTACGATCAATGCCGGGGCCGGCGCGATCAACGGCATCTGGGCCGTCCTGCTGATCCGCAACGGGCGCCGGCACAGATCGCCAGCGCTGGCGGCTGACGGGCGGCACCTGCTGACCGATGTCGTGTCGTCGCTCGGCGTTCTGGTGGGCGTGGCGCTCGCCTTCGCCACCGGCTGGTGGTGGCTCGATCCGGGGATGGCGGTGCTCGTGGCGCTCAACATCCTGTGGGCGGGCTGGGGGGTCATCAAGGGATCGCTGAGCGGGCTTTTGGACGAGGCCGTGTCGGACGCGGAACTGTCGCAGATCCGGCGCGTGATCTCGGACGCCGCCACCGAGGCTACCGCGATCGAGGCGCATGACCTGCGCACGAGGCACGCCGGCCAGGTCACCTTCATCGACTTTCACCTCGTCGTGCCGGGTGAGACCACGGTCGAGGCCGCACACGCCCTCTGCGACCGGATCGAGACCGCACTGATGGACGCCCTGCCCGACGCCCGCGTGACGATACATGTCGAGCCCGAGCACAAGGCCAAGCATAGCGGTATTGTGGTTCTGTCATAGCTCTGCCGCTTTCCTGTGCAGATACCCTTCGCTACCGTGCGATGACCTGTGAAAGGACACCCGGCGATGGAAAACCTGCGCGGCAGCATTCTGATGGTCCTGGCGATGGCCGGCTTTGCGCTGGAGGATCTTTTCATCAAGCGTCTGGCAGAGGTCATGCCGGTCGGGCAGATCATCATGTGCCTCGGCTTTGGCGGCGCACTGGTCTTCGGCCTCGTCACGCGCACACAGGGTCGCCGCCTGTGGTCGCGCGACCTGCTCACCCGCGCCGTGCTGCTGCGCAATTTCGGCGAGCTTGTGGGCACGTTGGGCTTCGTCACGGCCATCGCGCTCACGCCGCTTTCGTCGGCCTCGGCGATCCTCCAGGCCACGCCGCTGGCTGTCACGCTTGGCGCAGCGCTGTTTTTCGGCGAGGCTGTGGGCTGGAAGCGCTGGACGGCGATCCTCGTGGGCTTCGGGGGCGTGCTTATGGTCATACGCCCGGGCCTTGACGGGTTCGAGCCCGCCTCGCTGTTCGCGCTTCAGGGCGTGATCGGGCTGGCGATCCGCGATCTGGCCACACGGGCCGTGCCGCGCAGCATCTCGTCGATGCAGCTTTCGACCTATGCCTTCGCGACACTCGTCCCAACCGGGCTGATCCTGCTTGCCGTGGGCGGCACCCCATCCGTGCCCTCGGCGGTTGCGTGGCGGGATCTGGCGCTCGCGCTGACCTTTGCGCTCGCGGCCTATTACGCCATCGTCGCGGCGATGCGATTGGGCGATGTGTCGGTGATCACGCCATTTCGCTACTCGCGCCTAATCTTCGCACTGATCATTGGCGTCACGATCTTCGATGAACACCCGGATGTCTGGACGCTCACCGGGGCCGCGGTCATCATCGCCTCGGGGCTTTTCACCTTCTGGCGCGAACGCCGGCTTGCGCGGCGCGCGACCGCGCCCTCCGCCCCGCTTGCACCGGACCGCTGATGCCGCGTTTGCATGGCGGGGAAATCTTGCTATGCGGGATGCAGGCACAGCGCATCCAGAGGGTCCAGACACATGAGCAGCATTATCGACATCCACGCCCGCGAGATCCTCGACAGCCGGGGCAATCCGACGGTCGAGGTGGACGTGACCCTCGAGGACGGCACCATGGGCCGCGCCGCGGTGCCCTCGGGCGCGTCGACCGGCGCGCATGAGGCCGTGGAACGGCGCGACGGCGACAAAGGCCGCTATCTCGGGAAAGGCGTGCTTGAGGCCTGCGCGGCGGTCAATGGCGAAATCGCGCAGGAGTTGCTTGGCATGGACGCCACGGAACAGGTCATGCTGGACCTGGCAATGATCGAGCTTGACGGCACCCCCAACAAGGCCCGCCTCGGCGCCAACGCGATCCTCGGCGTCAGCCTCGCGGCAGCGAAGGCGGCAGCCGATTTCACCGGCCAGCCGCTTTATCGCTATGTCGGCGGCACCTCCGCGCGCACCCTGCCGGTGCCGATGATGAACATCATCAATGGCGGCGAACATGCCGACAACCCGATCGACGTGCAGGAATTCATGATCATGCCGGTCTCGGCCGATACGATCCGTGACGCCGTGCGCATGGGCGCCGAGGTGTTCCACACCTTGAAAAAGGAACTCACTGCGGCCGGCCTCGCGACCGGCGTGGGCGACGAGGGCGGGTTCGCCCCCAATCTTAACTCCACCCGCGATGCGCTCGATTTCATCCTGAAATCCGTGGAAAAGGCAGGCTACACGCCTGGCACGGATATCTGCCTCGCGCTCGATTGCGCGGCCACGGAATATTTCAAGGACGGCCGATATGTCTTCGCAGGCGAAGGCAAGACCCTGACGGCGGACGAGAACGTCACCTATCTTGAGGCGCTGGTGAACGACTACCCGATCATCTCGATCGAGGATGGCTGTTCGGAGGATGACTGGGACGGCTGGGCGGACCTGACCCGCGCCATTGGCGAGCGCGTGCAGCTTGTCGGCGACGATCTCTTCGTCACCAACCCCGACCGCCTCGCCATGGGGATCGACAAGGGCGCCGGCAATTCCATGCTCGTCAAGGTCAACCAGATCGGCACCCTGACCGAAACTCTGCAGGCGGTCGAGATGGCGCATCGTGCCGGAATGACCAACGTCATGTCGCACCGGTCGGGCGAGACCGAGGACGCCACCATCGCCGATCTCGCCGTGGCCACCAATTGCGGCCAGATCAAGACCGGCAGTCTCGCGCGTTCGGACCGGCTGGCGAAATACAACCAGCTCATCCGAATCGAGGAGCTGTTGGGCGACACTGGACGCTATGCAGGACGCTCTGTTTTGAAGTGATCCGGAGATCGCTTCGGCAGGCTTGCTATTCAAAGATGTTCTGAAAAATTCGTACTCTCTTTTGGGTAGCAAACTGACGCTACGTCAACTGCTTTCCCGGTAACCTTGACCTCAAAATTTGATGACATTGCTCCTGCTCTGCGCGAAATTAAGTCGTGGCCGAGGGATACAGGTGTGTTGATGTAATCGTACCGGCCGCGCGTGTGTCGTAGTCGGTATGGGTTAAAGAGTGTGTCATGTATTCTAGGCTTATCGTGGGTGCCCTGTTGTGCGCCCTGCCCTCTTCGGCGGTTTCAATATCGACAGCGAAACCGGCCGAGGGGGCAGCAACCGCCAAACTGACAGAACGTGATACTTTCGCGAAATCGCATGACGCGAAGGGGCCGTTCGTGAACGGGTGGGCATACGGATATCACCAAAATGATGTAGCGCCCCAGAGTGGCGGTAGCCTGACCCCCAGTCAGCAGGTTACCTTGCGCGACGACATATTGGCGCTTGTTTCCGAAGGCCGCTTGACCGGCACGCAGCCCTATTTCGACGGCGAACCTTATCTGACGCCCATCGGCGACGCCGACGTAATCACGATGACCGCCAGACCGCCTCTGTCAGACATGCTTCTGGATGGTTTTCGGGCACCTCCCTTAAATGGAGAGACTGGACCAGGCCGCTCTGCCCGTGCGTCTTTCACCCCCGACGGATCTCCTGCGGGCCGACCGTTTGGCGAGGCTGTCGCGGGACCGCTTCGCCTGATCGACGTGTCCCGATCGACCGGCTCCAACCGATCATTCGATACCATGCAACCGCCACCCCCGGCACCGGTGCCGCTTCCAGCCTCGCTTTGGTTCTTGGTCCTCGCGATCGGCGGGATTGCGGCAGCGGCACGCAAACGCGCCTGACGCGAGGTTACTGCGTCATCCGCGCCATGCGCTACAAGACGTTGTCACCGAGCGTCGCTAAATTGCTGCAATTGCTAAATTGCTGCAATTTCCGAGGCTTTTCCGTTTGCGGACCGAGTAGCGGACGGACTTACACCACCCCATGATACGGTGCTCAATTGAAAATCGCGTCGCCCCGCTCGTCAATCACCTGTTTGGCCTTGCGGATCGAGAAGGTTTCGGCCTCGTCGCGACCGGCGACCGTATCGGCGCGCAGCAGGTCGTGAACCATTGTCTCGCCGCCGATCTCCTTCTCGATCCGCGCGCCTACGCGATAGCCGCCCTCGGCAGGCTCGGGAGCGGCGGTGATGCGGCAGCCCTTGTAGGTCTCGGCAAGCGCTTCTTGCGCCTCGGGCTTTGAGCCGCCGCCACCAAACAGGCGTGACAGGATCGACAT
>JAWLGF010000041.1:0-19414 GCA_041685205.1 Roseovarius sp. | reverse complement strand
AGGGCAGCCAGGTCGGCTGGTCGGGTCGGATCGATCCCGACGGCAACCTGCACCCCTTCGTGCATTGCGATGGCGGCATCAACGATTCCGGGTTCTGCGATCCGCAGGTCGACGAGTATCTCGATGCGGCGCGCGGTTCGAACAACTTCGATGTGCGCAAGGAGAACTATGATGCCGCGCGCGAGATCCTCGATGAGGAACTGCCGCTGATCTATCTCTATCACCCCAGCTGGATCTGGGCGATGGATGCCACGCTCGAAGGCTTTGTCGCCTATCCAGATGGGATGATCCGTCTCGAAGGCGTGCGCGCCACGGACTGAGCCGTCACCCCCGGCGCCCTGTCGCGGGTGCCGGGAAACCTCAAGGCCACATGCGGGGGAAATGTCCATGCTGAGTTTCATCGGACGCAGGCTGTTGATCGCGATTCCGACGATCTTCGTGATCTCGGTCTTCGTGTTTCTCTTGCAAAAGATGCTGCCGGGCGATCCGGTGCTCGCCTTGGCCGGCGAGGAACGCGACCCCGAGACGCTGGCGGCACTGCGCGATCTTTACCGGCTGAACGATCCGCTGCTCGTCCAATATGCCCATTGGGTCGGCAACGCGCTGCGCGGGGATCTCGGGATTTCGCTGCGCACAAATCAGCCGGTCACGGATCTGATGCTGGCCAAACTGCCGGTGACGTTCCAGCTTGCCGTCATGGCGCTGATCTTTGCCGTCGGAATCGGCATTCCGATGGGCATCCTTTCCGCCGTCAGAAAAGGCACGTGGCTGGACTACATCGCCAATTTCGTGGCCCTTTCGGGCTTGTCGATCCCGAATTTCTGGCTCGGGATCCTCTTGATCCTTCTGGTGTCGGTCAATCTCGGGTGGCTGCCGGCCTCGGGCTACATGGCCTTCTCGGTCGACCCCGTCCGTTCGATCGAGACGATGCTGATGCCCGCCTTCGTGCTGGGCACGGCACTGGCCGCGGCTCTGATGCGGCATACGCGCAGCGCTATGCTGACCGTCCTCAAATCCGATTACGTGCGCACCGCCCGTGCCAAGGGACTGCGCGAGCGGATCGTGATCCTCAAGCATGCCCTGCGCAACGCGCTGGTGCCGGTGGTGACCGTCTCGGCGCTGCTGTTCGGCGAATTGCTGGCCGGCGCCGTACTGACCGAACAGATCTTTTCCATTCCGGGTTTCGGCAAGCTGATCGTCGATGCGGTCTTCAACCGCGATTACGCGGTGGTACAGGGCGTCGTGCTGGTCACCTCGATCGGTTTCATCTTCATGAACATACTGGCCGACACCCTCTACATCGTTCTCAACCCTCGACTGAGGTACACGTCATGAGCACGGCACATACTTTCGACGCGGCCGGCCCCGCCGCGCTCAAACCCCAACGGCGCCGCAGCCGCGTCTGGGGCAAGCTGCGCACGCGCCCGTCCGCGCTCTTCGGTGGCGCGCTCGTGGTCGTGTTCGTGCTTCTGGCCATCTTCGCGCCCGTCCTGCCCATTCCCGGATATTCCGCGACCGATTGGGCGGCGATCCGCCAGGCTCCGTCGTTGGAGTATCCCTTGGGCACGGACCATAACGGGCGCGACCTGCTGTCACGCATGATCTGGGGCGCGCAGGCCTCGCTGTTTGCCGGCGTGGTCTCGGTGGTAATCGCCGTTTGCGTTGGTGTGCCGCTGGGGGTGATGGCCGGTTGGCGCGGCGGCTGGACCGATGCCACCATCTCGCGCATCACCGAGGCGCTTCTGGCCGTCCCGTTTCTGATCCTCGCGATCGCCTTCGCGGCGTTTCTCGGGCCATCGCTGACCAACGCGATGATCGCGATCGGCCTTTCGGCGACGCCGGTGTTCATTCGTCTGGCGCGTGGCCAGACGCTGGCGGTCAAGACCGAGGATTACGTCGAAAGCGCGCGCGCGGCCGGCGTCGGACAACTGCCGACGCTGTGGCGCTATATCCTGCCCAACATCGCCCCGCCGATCATCGTTCAGGCTACGCTGACCGTTGCCACCGCGATCATCGCCGAGGCCAGCCTGTCGTTTCTCGGACTGGGCCAGCAACCGCCCGCGCCATCCTGGGGCGCGATGCTCAACAACGCCAAGAACTTCATGGAACAGGCCCCCTGGATGGCGATATGGCCCGGCGCGGCGATCTTTCTGGTGGTGCTCGGGTTCAATCTTCTCGGCGACGGACTGCGCGATGCGCTGGATCCGCGTGAAACCTGACTGACCGGGAAAAGCGGACGGGACACCATGTTCGAAGTGACGTGACAACCCGGCGCTGCGCTGTGGCGCTGCCAAAGATTGACCCGAGGTGAACTGCGGTCTGGGCATCGAGCCACGCCGACCCGGACGTGAGGATGACCGGCGGGCGCGCGCGATGCAGCCTTGCACAAATATCGATCACAATCCTTCAGGCGCTGATCCGAATCCGCATGACGCGCTGGACAGCCGGGCAAAGATATATCACCATAGATCCAACAAGGCTGACTACGCCAAAGGCAATCGTGCCCCGTTTTCCTCTGTCCGAGGCAACGGGGCTTTTTTATGGGTATGTCAAACAATGACACTGCGTCTGGGGCTCGTCTTTTCAACGACCGGCAGTTATGCCGCGCTCGGGCAAAGTGCGCTCGCCGGTGCACTTGCAGCGATCGACAGCCTGAGTCAGGGCGATGCCCGCCCGATCACCCCCGTGATTGCCGATCCGGGCGGCGACATGGCCGCCTACGAGCGGATGACGCGCGACATGCTGCAAGGCGGTGTGCGCCACATCGTCGGCGCGATCACATCGTGGAGCCGAAAGGAGATGATTCCGCTTCTGGAACGGCATGGCGGGCTTTTGTGGTATCCCTGTCCCTATGAAGGCTTCGAGAGCAACGATCACGTGGTCTACCTGGGCGCATCGCCGAACCATCATGTCGTGCCGGCGACCGACTGGCTCGCGGCACATGGCCTGCGCCGCGCGTTTCTGCTGGGCTCCAATTACGTATGGGGATGGGAAACCTTGCGGCTGGCGCGGCAATGTCTGACCGAGCGCGGAGTCGAGGTGGTGGGCGAACGCCACGTGCCGCTCGGGGCGGCGACGCCTGCCCATATTCTCGACGAGATCCGCGCAAGACAGGCCGATTGCGTGATCGACAGCCTGATCGGTCCGTCCAACACCAGCTTTCTTCAGGGGATCGCCGCGCGCAGCCGGCACGACCGCGCCCCGGTTCAGGTGGTGAGTTTCAACCAGAGCGAGGCCGATCTCGCCGAGATCGGGCCGGCGGCGGACGGGCTCTTGTCGGCGGGCAGCTTTTTCGAGGCGAATGCAAGCGACATGCTGCGTGACGCGGCCCGCCGGAACGCGCCAAACGGGCGCGTCTCGTCATTCTTCGCAACCTCGTTCGCGGCGGTGGAAATGATTGCCGCCGCGGTCCGCAGCGTCGGCACTGACGATCCCTCGACGGTGTTTCGCGCGGCTGTGGAAACGCCGGTCGTCACTGCCATGGGGGCGATGCCGATCGATCCGGTGCTGCGGCATGCGATGCTGACCCCGCGGCTGGCGATGGCCCTTAACGGTCGGTTCGATGTGGTTCAAAGTGCTGCGGCCCCCGTTGCCGCGGACCCCTACATGACCTCGCAGGCCGCGAGATACTCCAGTGCCAAACCGGTTCCGAAACCAAAGTTGAGGATCGTCAAATGACACGATCGCTCGTTCACAATTTCTCGGGCCAGACGGCCGTGGTCCTGCACAGATCGCCGGAGATCGGCCAGCGGATCAAGGATCGCTGCGACCGGCTGGGCGTGAACGCCATTCCGTGCACCTTGCATCCCGATTCGGATGTGCTGCGCGGCGCGGATATCGTGATCCTCGACATCGACACGGGCGATGACGGGCTGCTGCCCTGGCCGCGCGCCGAGGCCATGATGCCGCTGATCGGGCTGATCGGATCCGAAAGCCCGGGAAGACTGGGCTGGGCGCTGGCGCAGTCGGTGGATGCCTTCATTCCGGTGTCGGCGCTTGGAAACCTCTTTTCTGCGATGGTGATCGCCCATGAGGTCTTCGCGCGCAAACTCGAGCGTCGCGCACGTGACGCGGAACTGGCCCGCCGCGCCAGTGGCCGGCTCGACGTGATCCGCGCCGTTCTCGAACTGATGAAGGGTGGGCGCGACGAGGCGCTGGCGCTCAAGCAATTGCGCACGATGGCGATGGTCGAACAGATCAGCCTCGAAGAGGCCGCGGCTCGGCTGCTGTCCCACAAACAGAGTGCCGGAGGGCGCGCGACATGAGCGATGCGCAGATCCTGCGTCCTCGGACGAAAGGCCGGGTCCGGGTCGTATTCGGCGAATTGCTGCGCCGGCCGCGCGCCGCGTTCGGGCTGACCGTGATCGCGGTGATGGTGGTCTGCGCGGTCTTCGCGCCGTGGATCATGCCGCACAATCCGTTCTCGCAAGGCTTCGACGGGCTGGACCTGACCGGCGCGCCGCTGCCGCCCGGTGGCGATTACCCTCTGGGCACCGACCTTCTGGGGCGCGATCTCGCGTCGCGTCTGTTGCTTGGCACGCGCACGTCACTGATCATCGGGGTCGTGGCGAACGGCATCGCGGTGGTTCTCGGCGCGAGCGTCGGCATCGCGGCGGGATATTTCGGCGGCTGGACGGCCGCGGTTCTGATGCGCTTCACAGACTTGATGATGGCGTTTCCCGCGCTGTTGCTGGCGATCGTGCTCGCGGCGATCTTTAAGCCGAGCCTGATGATCGTCGCGCTGGTGATCGCCATGGTCAACTGGGTGCAGATGAGCCGCGTGATCTACACCGAGACCCGCAGCCTTGCCGAGCGCGAATTCATTCAGGTGCAGCGCGCCATCGGCGCGTCGCCGTTGCGGATTCTCGGCAAGCACCTCTTGCCGCATCTGCTGTCGTCGATCATCGTGTTCGGCACCCTGGGCATTTCGACCACGGTGCTGCTGGAGGCGACGCTCAGCTTTCTCGGCGTCGGCGTGCAGCCCCCGATGCCGAGCTGGGGCAACATCATCTTCGAGAACCAGACCTATTTCTCGACCGCGCCATGGCTGGTGTTCATCCCAGGCGCGCTGATCGTTCTACTGGCGCTCGCGTTCAACCTCGTGGGCGATGCGCTGCGCGACGTTCTCGACCCGACCCTGAAAGGCCGTCACGGATGAGCGCTTATCTGCTGCGACGCCTGATCCAGAGCGCGCTGATCCTGCTGGGGATCACGTTCGTGACCTTCGTGCTGCTTTATCTCGTGCCGGCCGACCCCGCACGCCAGATCGCGGGCCGCTCGGCCACCGCCGAAACCGTCGCCAACATCCGCAATCAGCTGGGGCTGAACGATCCGCTTTTCCTGCAGTATTTCCGGTATCTCGGGAACCTGCTGCAAGGCGATATGGGCCGGTCCTATCTGCAACGCGCCGAGGTGGCGGACCTGATCGCGTCGCGCTTGCCGGCAAGCCTGCTGCTGATGGTGGCGGCCATCGCGACCGAGCTGGTCCTCGGGCTGACCATCGGCGTCGTCGCAGCCTTGCGCCGCAACAGGCCGGCCGATCATTCGCTGATGATCTTCAGCTTCGTGTCGATCTCGGCCCCGCAATTCGTCATCGGAATCCTGCTGCTTTACGTCTTTGCCGTGCAGCTTGGCTGGTTGCCGATCGGAGGCTACGGCACCTTCGCGCACCTGATCCTGCCGTCGATCACGCTGGGGTTCCTCGGGGCGGGCTGGTACAGCCGGATGATGCGCTCGTCGATGATCGACGTGCTCGAACAGGATTTCGTGCGCACGGCGCGGGCCAAGGGCCTGTCGCGCCTGCGCATCATCACCCGCCATGTCATGCCCAATGCGATCCTGCCGATCATCGCCATGATCGGCATCGATATCGGACTGTTCATGTCGGGCATCGTTGTCGTCGAGAGCGTGTTTGGGTGGCCGGGGATCGGCCAGCTTGCCTGGCAGGCCATCCAGCGCGTCGACATCCCCGTGATCATGGGCGTGACCATGGTCTCGGCCACGGCCATCGTGCTCGGCAATCTGATTGCCGATCTCGTGGCCCCGCTGATCGATCCCCGCATCAAGACAAAATGAACCCGACAGAGGAGAGACACCCCATGAAACATGCATTGATGTCCGGCGTCGCCGGACTGGCGCTGGCCGCAGGCGGCGCGTTCGCCGAGGTCGACGAGGACGCCCCCCAGGGCGGCGAAATGGTCGTAACCTATCAGGATGATGTCGCCACGCTCGATCCCGCGATCGGCTATGACTGGCAGAACTGGTCGATGATCAAGTCGCTGTTCGACGGGCTGATGGGATACGAGCCGGGCACCACGACCCTGCGCAACGAGCTGGCCGAAAGCCACGAAATATCAGACGATGGCACCGTCCACACCTTTGTGCTGAAGGACGGGATCACCTTCCATAACGGACGCGAGATCACCGCCGAGGACGTGAAATACTCGCTCGAGCGGGTGACAGACCCGACGACCCGCAGCCCCGGCGCCGGCTTCTTCGGCATGATCGAGGGGTTCGACACGTGGAATGCAGGCGAAGGTGACGGGCTGAGCGGGGTCGAGGTGATCGACGAAAAAACGGTGCAATTCACCCTGTCGCGGCCCGACGCGACCTTCGTGCATGTCATGGCGCTGAACTTTGCCTCGATCGTGCCGCGCGAGGCGGTGGAGGAGTCCGGAGAGGATTTCGGACGCGAGCCGGTGGGTTCGGGCGCATTCCGCCTTGCGGAGTGGGAGTCGGGTCAGCGGGTCGTGTTCGAGCGGTTCGAGGACTATCACCGCACCGGTGTTCCCAAGCTCGACCGGGTGACGTTCAACATCGGACTCGATCCCACGGTCGCCTTGCTGCGGTTGCAGAACGCCGATGCGGATGTGCCGGGCGACGGCATCCCGCCCGCGCAGTTCCTGCAGGTGATGAACGATCCCGAACAGGCCGACAATGTGGTCGAGGGCGGGCAGCTTCAGACCGGCTACATCACATTGAACACGCGGATGGAGCCGTTCGACAATGTCGATGTCCGCAAGGCCATGAACATGGCGATCAACAAGGACCGGATCGTCCAGATGATCAATGGGCGCGCGGTGCCGGCCAACCAGCCGCTGCCGCCGACGATGCCCGGCTATGCCGAGGATTACGAGGGCTACCCGTTCGATCCCGACGCCGCCCGCGAGATGCTGGCCGAGGCGGGCTATCCCGACGGCTTTACCACCGAGCTTTACGTGATGAACGTGGACCCGAACCCCCGCATCGCGCAGGCCATTCAGCAGGACCTGTCCGACATCGGTGTCACCGCCGAGATTCGCAACCTCGCGCAATCCAACGTGATCGCGGCCGGCGGCGAGGAAGATCAGGCGCCGATGATCTGGTCCGGCGGCATGGCATGGATCGCCGACTTCCCGGATCCCTCGAACTTCTACGGCCCGATCCTGGGCTGCGCGGGTGCGGTATCCGGCGGCTGGAACTGGGCATGGTATTGCAACGAGGACCTCGATCAGCGCGCGGCCGAGGCCGACGCGATGGTCGACCCCGACATGATGGACGAGCGTGAAGAGGCATGGCGATCGATCTATGTCGACATCATGGACGATGCGCCCTGGGTGCCGATTTTCAACGAACAGCGCTTCACGCTTCGGTCCGACAATGTGGCCGGCGATGACAGCCTGTTCGTGGACCCGGTGCATATCCCGGTGAATTACGACTACATACACTCCGCCGAGGTTGAATGACCATGTGCAAGGCTTGCGATTACACGATTCACGGCCATCATCACCACGGGTGGGATCATTCGATCCCGCCCGCCCAGACGGTGGCGCCGGGTTCCCGCGTGCATTTCCAGTGCCTCGACAGCTCGGCCGGGCAACTGACCCGGGACAGCACCGTCGCCGATGTGGCGGCGATGGATTTCGGCAAGATCAACCCGGTCACCGGCCCCGTCTACATCGACGGCGCCGAACCGGGGGACGTGCTGAAGATCACTTTGGAGCAGTTCCACCCCTCGGGCTTCGGCTGGACGGCTAACATCCCCGGGTTCGGCCTCTTGGCCGACCAGTTCGGGGACCCGCATCTGAAGCTGTGGGACTACAACCCCGACACGCTGACGCCCTCCCTGTTTTCCGACATCGCCAAGGTGCCGCTGAAGCCCTTCGCGGGCACCATCGGGCTGGCCCCGGCCGAGCCGGGGCTGCATTCGGTCGTCCCGCCGCGCCGGATGGGCGGCAATCTCGACATCCGCGACCTCGCGGTGGGGTCCGTGCTCTACCTGCCGGTCGAGGTCGCGGGGGCGCTGTTCTCGGTGGGCGACACGCACGCGGCGCAGGGCGATGGCGAGGTCTGCGGCACCGCCATTGAAAGCCCGATGGATGTCGAGATCACGCTCGACCTGATCAAGCAGGAACGGCTGGATTTCCCGCGTTTCTCGACGCCCGGCCCGGTCACCCGGTACCTCGATGCCAAGGGCTACGAGGTCACGACAGGGATCGGACCGGACATGATGGAGGGCGCGAAGAACGCCGTGTCCGGCATGATCGACCTGCTGGGCAAGCAGCACGGGCTGTCGCCCGAGGACGCCTATCTGCTGTGTTCGGTCGCGGGCGATCTGCGCATTTCCGAGATCGTGGACATGCCGAACTGGGTCGTGTCCTTCTATTTCCCGCGGGTCGTCTTCGAATGATGTCCGCGCTTGAAAACGGACGGGGCGCCCCCGCGCGCCCCGTCCTGTCCGTGCGCGATCTGACCGTGCAGGTGGCCACGGCCGAGGGCGGCAAGACCGTGCTCGATCACTTGTCCTTCGACCTGCATCCGGGTGAAACGCTGGCGCTGGCCGGCGAAAGCGGGTCGGGCAAGTCGATGACGGCACTGGCCATCATGGGCCTTCTGCCGCAGCCGATGGCGCGGATCACCGACGGATCCATATGGCTGGGGGACCAGGATATCGCCGGGCTGAGCGACCGGACCTACCGCAAGATCCGCGCGCGCCGGATCTCGATGATCTTCCAGGAGCCGATGACGTCACTCAACCCGCTGATGACCGTGGAGCGACAGCTTTGCGAGGTGCTGCTCGAACACGGCATGTGTTCGCGCGCCGAGGCCCCGGCACGGGCGCTGAAACTGCTGCGCGATCTGCGCCTGACCGATCCCGAACAGCGCCTGAAACAATACCCGCACGAGTTGTCCGGCGGCATGCGGCAGCGCGTGATGATCGCCATCGCGCTGGCCTGCGATCCCGAGATCCTGATCGCGGACGAGCCGACAACGGCGCTCGATGTCACGGTGCAGGCCGAGATCCTCGACCTGATCCGGCTGATGCAGGAAAAACATGGCACCGCCGTGCTGATGATCACACATGACATGGGTGTCGTCGCCGAGATGGCCGACCGGGTCATCATCATGCGCGAAGGCAAGCCCGAAGAGACCGCCCCGGTCGGCGACATCTTCAGCGCGCCGCAATCCGCCTATGCGCGACAATTGCTGGCCGCCGTGCCGCGGCTTGGACAATCACCGGAACGGCGGTCCAAGGACGACGCGAAACGGCTCGTCGAGGTGGACGATCTCAGCGTCCGGTTCGACGTGACGGGTGGAATCCTCAACCGGACCGTGGCGCGGCTGCACGCGGTCGAGGGTGTGTCGTTCCGGATCAACGCGGGCGAAACGCTCGCGCTTGTGGGCGAGTCGGGCTCGGGCAAGTCGACCATCGGCAAGGCGCTTCTGGATCTGGTACCGTGGGAGGGGTCGGTGCGGATCGACGGCAAGCAGACCCGCGGACTGTCGCGCCGGGCCATGCGCCCCGTGCTGCGCGATATCCAGATGGTCTTTCAGGACCCCGGTGCGTCGCTCGACAGCCGGATGACCGTCGGCGCGCAGGTCGTCGAGCCCTTGCAGGTGCACGGCCTTGCCAGCGGCTCCGAACTGATCGACCGGGCGGAGTTCCTGTTCCGGCGTGTCGGGCTGTCGGCCGACATGCTGGCACGCTACCCGCACGAGTTTTCCGGCGGCCAGCGGCAGCGGGTCTGCATCGCCCGGGCGCTCAGCCTGTCGCCCAAGGTGATCGTCGCGGATGAAAGCGTCTCGGCGCTGGACGTGTCGGTTCAGGCGCAGGTTCTCGATCTTCTGCAGGAATTGCAGGATGCGGACGGCCTGTCCTATCTTTTCATCAGTCACGACATGGCGGTGATCGATCAGGTGGCCGATCGGATCATGGTGCTGCGTCTTGGGCAGGTGATGGAAGAAGGCCCGCGCGAGGCGGTGCTGCAAGATCCAAGACACGCCTACACGCGCCGGCTCTTGTCTGCCGTTCCCTTGCCGGACCCGTCACGTCAGCGCCCCAAGCTGCCGCCGGCGCCCGATGGACAAAGCCCGGTGCTGACGATTGGCGACAGCTTTCAGCGCGTCCAACTTGAAACCGTATCGGGCAGCCACCGCGTCGCGACGACCGCCTGAACCCGTATCGCCACACGCGGTGCACAGTCCCTGTCGCGGCCCGGTCCAACCAGATCGGACGCAACACGGTATCGGTCGCCGGAGGGAAACGCACTCGCGCGCCCGCCGCGCGGTTGCGATCCCGGCTTCCAAAGCAACCTGCCGAATACCTGGAACGCGAGGGGTCCGACGGGCATGATTCCGTGTTTCATCCTGTTTGGACGCATGGATCATGTCAGCCGCTTTGCCATCAGCGTTTCATGCGCGGTTTCAGCGATCTATCGAGGAGGGTTGAGCGGTCGATCTGCGGCGCTGCGATTGACGCTGACCAGCCAACTTGCGCTGCGCCTTGGCGACCAGCTTGTCATACTCGGCCAGCAGCTTTTCCTGTTCGGCCACCAACGCGGCCCACTCACGCGCCCTCATGGGCACCTGAAAGACCTCCTCACCGAGAACCTGACGACGGCCTTCGGGGTGGGCCTATTGAACCGCTTCCGGCTCCCCTAGGGTTCGTCAACGCGCTTGAGATTCAGCGCCATCACCATCACGTCTGCCCCAGATTTGGCCCGCTTTGTGTCTCGGGGTGGACGCCAAGGATCTGACAGACTTGAAAAACAACGGCTTCAATAGGCCGGTGTGGTGCCCAGGAGAGGACTCGAACCTCCACGTCCATACGGACACTAGCACCTGAAGCTAGCGCGTCTACCATTCCGCCACCTGGGCAGGTGGTGACGCGCGTTTAGAGGTGGCCTGCCACAGTGTCAACGGCGATTTTGCGTCGGTTGCGACATGCGCTGCGGAGGAGGCAATCGTCTTGTTCAATGCGACCGGGGACGATAACAGGAACTGCGTTGCAATCTGCCCGGAGGCTGCTCATGTCCAGACTTGTCACCATTTTCGGCGGATCGGGGTTCGTCGGTCGGTACATCGCGCGGCGGATGGCGCAGGCCGGATGGCGGGTGCGCGTGGCTGTGCGCCGTCCCAACGAGGCGATGCATGTCAAACCTTACGGGAATGTCGGGCAGGTCGAGCCCGTGCCCTGCAACATCCGCGACGACGACAGCGTGCGCGCGGTCCTGCATGGGGCGGATGCCGTGGTGAACTGCGTCGGTACTTTCGATCGCAAGGGGCGCAACAACTTCACCGCCGTTCAGGACGAGGGTGCGACGCGGATCGCCCGGCTGGCCGCCGAGGAGGGCGTGGAGCGGCTTGTGCATCTTTCGGCCATAGGGGCGGATGCGCGGTCGGCCAGCGACTATGCGCGCAGCAAGGCGGCGGGCGAGGCCGGTATCCGCGCGCATTTCCCAAGTGCGGTGATCCTGCGGCCGTCGGTGGTGTTCGGCCCGGAGGATCAGTTCTTCAATCGTTTCGCGTCGTTGAGCCGGTTCGGGCCGGTCCTGCCGCTCGTGGGCGCTGACACGCGCTTTCAACCGGTCTACGTGGACGACGTGGCGAAAGCCGCCGAGATGGGCGTCCTCGGGACGGCCGCGCCAGGCATCTACGAGCTTGGCGGGCCAACCGTCGCCACGTTCCGAAAATTGATGCAGATGATGCTCGGGTTCATTCGGCGCCGCCGCCTGATCGTCGATATTCCGTTTGGCGTCGCGGCCGTCATGGCCTGGGGCATGGAACTGGTCCAGACCGTGACATTCGGCCTGGTCCCGCCGCAGATCACCCGCGACCAGGTGCGCAGCCTTCGGGTGGACAATGTCGTGTCCGATGGGGCCAAGGGGTTCGCCGATCTAGGAATCACACCGACGGCCCTTGACGCGGTGCTGCCCGATTACCTGTGGCGGTTCCGGCCGGGCGGGCAATATGACGCGATCAAGGATTCGGCGCGCAATCTGAAGCCCTGACCGGGCTCAGGTGTAAGAGATGCCGAGCAGGACGATGCCGAGTGCCAGCCGATAGATCACATACGGCGTGAAGCTGACCACGGTCAGCAGCCGCATCATGAAGGCCAGCGCGAGCAGCGCCGCGACGAAGGCGAAACCGGCGGCGATCGCGCCCTCGCGCAGGAGCGCCATATCGGCCTGCATTGCCGCCTCGCCGGTCAGAAGGATGCCGCTTGCGGCGATGGTCGGGACCGACATCAGCATCGAGATGCGCGCCGCGTCGTGTCGCGCGAACCCGAGGAACCGCGCCCCGGTGATCACGATGCCCGAGCGCGACGTCCCGGGGATCAGGGCGATCGCCTGCCAGAGCCCCAGTTTGATCGCATCCGCAAAGGACCAGTCCCCCGTCGTCTTGCGGTTTTGGCCCTGCCGGTCGGACCAGAAGAGCAGAAGGCCGAAGATGATGGTGGTCCAGCCGATGACGGTCATGGATCGAAGCCCGTCCAGCCAACCCGACAGCTTCAGCAGAAGGCCGAGGATGACCACCGGTATGGTTGCCACGATCAGCAGCAGCGCCAGCCTGGCGCCTTGCGTGTCGATGCGCCCGATCATGGCGCGTGGCAGGCCGATGATCGCAAGGCGCATGTCGGACCAGAAATAGATGAGCACGGCAAAAAGCGTGCCGACATGCACCGCCACGTCGATCACGAGTCCCTGGTCGGCCATGCCTGTGACCTGTGGCAGCAGGATGAGGTGTCCCGAGGACGAGATCGGCAGAAATTCGGTCAATCCCTGGATGATCGCGACGATGAAGATGTGGAAAAGGCTCATGCCGTCCATCCTGTCGGTTTGCCGCCGCATCTCTAAAGCATCATGTACCAAGGGCAAACCGTATTAAAGGACCGATTCGGACGTAGTGTTCGGGATTTTCCTGTTCAAAGCCGCCATAACCGGCAGAATTTTTATATATAAGTCATAATAGCTGACTTTTCATTATGTCCGCTTTGACGTATTTGATGGGGTGAACAGATCTGGAGGGGACTCGTGAGCAAGCAACCCATGCTGAAATTCGTGACCGTGGAACGGGACATGCCCGACAAGCGGACAGCAGAGGCGCGGCGGCAGGATTTCCACGAGATCTATGCCGAGTTCGCGGATGAAAAGGCCAAGGAGCAAGCCGGGCGGTGCAGCCAGTGCGGTGTGCCGTATTGCCAGACGCATTGCCCGTTGCACAACAATATCCCCGACTGGCTGCGCCTCACGGCCGAGGGGCGGTTGAAGGAAGCCTATGAGCTCAGCCAGGAGACCAACACCTTTCCCGAGATCTGCGGGCGGATCTGCCCGCAGGATCGGCTCTGCGAGGGCAATTGCGTGATCGAGAAATCCGGGCATGGCACGGTCACGATCGGCGCGGTCGAGAAATACATCACCGACACGGCATGGGAAAAAGGCTGGGTCGAGCCCATCAAGCCCGCGACGGAACGCTGTGAATCGGTGGGAATCATCGGCGCCGGTCCCGGCGGGCTGGCGGCAGCGGATGTGTTGCGGCGCGCGGGCGTGCAGGTCACGGTCTACGATCGCTACGACCGCGGCGGGGGGCTGATGACCTATGGCATCCCCGGTTTCAAGCTCGAAAAGGATGTCGTCATGCGCCGCGTCGATCAGCTCGAACAAGGCGGTGTCGAATTCGTGCTGAACTGCGATGTCGGAAAGGACATCACTTTCGAAGAGATTCGCGGCAAGCACGACGCGGTCATGATCGCAACCGGCGTCTACAAAAGCCGTGACCTGCCCGGTCCGGGGTCTGGTGCGGGTGGAATAGTGCGCGCGATCGATTTCTTGACGGCGAGCAACCGGGTCGGCTTTGGCGACACGGTGCCGGAATTCGAGAGCGGAGAGTTGAACGCGCATGGCAAGCGTGTGGTCGTGGTCGGCGGCGGCGATACCGCGATGGATTGTGTGCGCACGTCCATCCGGCAGGGGGCCAAATCGGTCACCTGCCTTTACCGGCGGGACCGCGACAACATGCCCGGCAGCCAGCGTGAGGTGGCCAATGCCGAGGAAGAGGGCGTGGTGTTCGAATGGCTGAGTGCACCCGTCGGTTTCGCGGGCGATCCTGTTTCCGCCGTGCGTGTCCAGAAGATGCGGCTTGGCGCGCCGGACGCCACGGGTCGGCAGAGCCCCGAACCCATCGAGGGCGCGGTCGAGGATGCGCCGGCCGATCTTGTGATCAAGGCCCTTGGGTTCGAGCCCGAGGATCTTCCGACCTTGTGGAACCAAGAGGAGCTGGAAGTGACCCGCTGGGGCACGATCAAGGCCGATTTCACCACTGGGCAGACCGCGCTGGACGGGGTGTTCGCCATTGGCGACATCGTGCGCGGGGCGAGCCTCGTTGTCTGGGCGATCCGCGACGGGCGCGATTCTGCGGCGGCCGTGCTGGCCTATCTTGACGGGGTGGACACCCGCCGACCGGCCATGGCGGCCGAATAGACGCGCGCACCACGCGCACCATATGACCCCGCGTCATGGACGCGATCACGAGACATGCCCCACAGGGCCCACGCGAGGCGGGTGACCGCAAGACAGGGCAGCGCCCCTGACCCACCGTATGAAGGAAGGGTTCACAAAGATGACGACGCTGGATCAGAGCACGTTCGAGCAGGCCACATTCGATCAGGACTGGGCCGCGGCCGAAGCGGTCAAGCGCGACTGGATGGCCGAACACGGCATGTATGCCCATGAGGAAGAACACTCGTCTTGCGGGGTCGGTCTGGTGGTGTCCATCGATGGCAAGCCGTCGCGCAGGGTGGTCGAGGCCGGGATCGACGCGCTCAAGGCGATCTGGCACCGCGGCGCGGTCGATGCAGATGGCAAGACCGGCGACGGGGCCGGGATTCACGTGCAGATCCCCGTGCCGTTCATCTATGATCAGATCCGCCGCACAGGGCATGAGCCGAATGAAAAGCGGCTCGTGGCGGTCGGGCAGGTGTTCCTGCCGCGCACGAATTTCGGCGCACAGGAAACCTGCCGCGCCATCGTCGAAACCGAGGTGATCCGTATGGGTCACACGATCTATGGCTGGCGGCACGTGCCGGTCGATATCACCTGTCTGGGGGAAAAGGCCAACGCCACCCGCCCCGAGATCGAGCAGATCCTGATTTCCGACAACAAGGGTCTGGACGAGGAAGAGTTCGAGCGCGAGCTTTACGTGATCCGACGGCGGATCGAGAAGGCGGTGCTGCAGGACGGCATCACGCAGTTTTATATCGCCAGCCTGTCGTGCCGCAGCATCATCTACAAGGGCATGATGCTGGCCGAGCAGGTGGCGGTGTTCTATCCCGACCTGATGGACGAGCAGTTCCAGAGCGCGTTTGCAATCTACCACCAGCGCTATTCGACCAATACCTTCCCGCAATGGTGGCTGGCGCAGCCATTCCGCATGCTGGCCCATAACGGCGAGATCAACACGCTGAAGGGCAATGCCAACTGGATGAAGAGCCACGAGATCCGCATGGCCTCTTCGGCCTTTGGCGAGCGGGCCGAGGATATAAAGCCGATCATCCCGCAGGGATCTTCGGACAGTGCAGCACTTGATGCGGTGTTCGAGGTGCTGGTGCGCGCGGGCCGCAACGCGCCGATGGCCAAGACCATGCTGGTGCCGGAATCGTGGTCCAAGCAGCGCGAGGAACTGCCGCAGGCCTGGCGCGACATGTATTCCTACTGCAATTCCGTGATGGAGCCTTGGGACGGTCCCGCCGCATTGGCGATGACCGATGGTCGGTGGGTCTGCGCGGGCCTCGATCGCAACGGGCTGCGTCCCATGCGGTATGTCGTGACCGGCGACGGTCTGGTGATCGCCGGCTCCGAGACCGGGATGGTCCCGATCGACGAGCGCAGCGTCAAGGAGAAGGGCGCGCTCGGCCCCGGGCAGATGCTGGCCGTCGACATGGTCGAAGGCAAGCTCTATCACGATGCCGAGATCAAGGACACGCTCGCGCATGCGCAGCCGTTCGGGGATTGGGTCGGCAAGATCAACGAACTTGACGGCACGCTGTCGTCGCTGACGGAAACGCCGCTGTTCACCGGGTCAGAACTGCGCAAGCGCCAGATTGCCGCCGGCTACACGATGGAGGAACTCGAACAGATCCTCGCGCCGATGGCCGAGGACGGAAAGGAGGCGATCGCCAGCATGGGCGACGACACGCCAAGCGCGGTACTGTCCGAGAAATACCGTCCGCTCAGCCATTATCTTCGGCAGAACTTCAGCCAGGTGACCAACCCGGCGATCGATTCCTTGCGCGAATTCCGGGTGATGAGCCTCAAGACACGGTTCGGCAACCTCAAGAACGTGCTGGACGAGTCGAGCGCCCAAACCGAGATCCTTGTGCTCGAAAGCCCGTTTGTCGGCAATGCGCAGTGGGATGGTCTGATCCGGCAATTCAACGCCGATGTGACCGAGATCGATTGCAGCTTTGCGCCCGACAAGAACGCGCTCCGCGACGGGCTGGAGCGGATCCGTGCCGAGGCCGAGGATGCCGTGCGGTCAGGGACTGGCCATATCGTGCTGACCGATCAGCACCTGGGCGAGGACCGGATCGGCATGCCGATGATCCTGGCAACCTCGGCAGTTCACAGCCATCTGACGCGCAAGGGGTTGCGCACCTTCTGCAGCCTCAACGTGCGGTCGGCCGAATGCATCGACCCGCATTATTTCGCCGTGCTCATCGGCGCCGGGGCGACCGTGGTCAACGCCTATCTCGCCGAGGACAGCATCAATGACCGGATCGAGCGCGGCCTGATCGACGGCACCCTGACAGAGGCGGTGGCGCGCTATCGTCAGGCGATCGACCTTGGCATTCTCAAGATAATGTCGAAGATGGGGATTTCCGTTGTGTCCTCGTATCGCGGCGGATTGAATTTCGAGGCCGTGGGGCTGAGCCGCGCGATGTGCGCCGAGTATTTCCCGGGTCTGACCAGCCGGATCAGCGGCATCGGCGTGGCCGGCATCCAGGCCAAGCTGGAAGAGGTCCACGCCCGCGCCTGGCAGGGCGGTCGTGACGTGCTGCCGATCGGCGGCTTCTACAAGGCACGCAAATCGGGCGAGACGCATGCATGGGGTGCGCAGGTCATGCACATGATGCAGATGGCCTGTGACCGCGGCAGCTACGAGCTTTGGAAGCGGTATTCGGCGGCGATGCAGGCCAACCCGCCGATTCATCTGCGCGACCTGATGGAGATCAAGCCGATGGGCGAGGCGATCTCGCTTGACGAGGTCGAAAGCGTGACGGCGATCCGCAAGCGGTTCGTCACGCCGGGGATGAGCCTCGGGGCGCTGTCGCCAGAGGCGCACAAGACCCTCAACGTGGCGATGAACCGGATCGGCGCGCGGTCGGATTCGGGCGAGGGGGGCGAAGACCCGGCCCATTTCCACCCCGAGCCCAATGGCGACAACCCGTCGGCCAAGATCAAGCAGGTGGCGTCGGGCCGCTTCGGCGTGACGGCCGAATACCTGAACAATTGCGAGGAGTTGGAGATCAAGGTCGCGCAAGGCGCCAAGCCCGGCGAAGGCGGACAGATCCCCGGCATGAAGGTGACCGAACTGATCGCGCGGCTGCGGCACGCGACACCGGGCGTGGCGCTGATCTCGCCCCCGCCGCATCACGACATCTACAGTATCGAGGATCTGGCGCAGCTCATCTACGACCTCAAGCAGATCAACCCGACCGTGAAGGTCACCGTCAAGCTGGTGGCGCAATCAGGCGTGGGGACCATCGCGGCCGGCGTGGCCAAGGCCAAGGCGGACGTGATCCTGATCTCGGGGCATAACGGCGGTACAGGGGCCAGCCCCGCCACGTCGATCAAATATGCCGGCCTGCCCTGGGAAATGGGCATAACCGAGGCGCATCAGGTGCTGTCGATGAACAAGCTGCGCGAGCGCGTGACGCTGCGCACAGATGGGGGTCTGCGCACCGGGCGCGACATCGTGATGGCCGCGATGATGGGGGCCGAGGAATACGGCATCGGCACGGCCGCGCTGATCTCGATGGGCTGCATTATGGTGCGCCAGTGCCAGAGCAACACCTGCCCGGTGGGGGTCTGCACGCAGGACGACGCGCTGCGCGCCAAGTTCACCGGCAACGCGGACAAGGTCGTCAACCTCATCACCTTCTACGCGCAGGAGGTCCGCGAGGTGCTGGCAAGCATCGGGGCCCGCAGCCTCGACGAGGTGATCGGCCGCGCGGATCTTCTGACGCAGGTCAGCCGCGGGTCGGCGCATCTCGACGATCTCGATCTCAACCCGATGCTGATCACCATAGATGGGGCCAAAAATATTCGCTATGACCGCAACCGACCGCGCAACGAGGTGCCCGACACGCTGGATGCCGAGATCGTGCGCGATGCGGCCCGGTTCTTGGAGGATGGCGAGAAGATGCAACTGCATTACGCGGTGCAGAACACCGACCGCACCGTCGGCACTCGGGTCAGCAGCCATATCGTCAAGCGCTTCGGCATGCGCAACAGCCTGCAGCCCGATCACCTGACGGTGAAGCTGAAGGGCAGCGCAGGACAAAGCCTTGGCGCCTTTGCCGCGCCGGGGTTGAAGTTGGAAGTGGCCGGCGACGCCAATGATTATGTCGGCAAGGGGCTGTCGGGGGCCACCATCGTTGTGCGCCCGCCGATGGCCAGCCCGCTGGTGGCAGCCGACAATACGATCATCGGCAACACCGTGCTTTACGGGGCCACCGCCGGCTATCTTTTCGCCGCCGGGCGCGCGGGCGAGCGGTTCGCCGTGCGCAATTCGGGCGCGCATGTGGTGATCGAGGGCTGCGGATCGAACGGGTGCGAATACATGACCGGCGGCGTCGCGGTGATCCTCGGCGAGATCGGCGCGAATTTCGGCGCGGGCATGACCGGCGGCATGGCCTATGTCTACGACCCCGAAGGCCGCGCGCAAACGCTCGTCAACGGCGAGACGCTGGTCAGTTGCCCTGTCACCGAGCCGCATTGGGAAGCCGAGCTGAAAGGCCTGATCGAACGGCATCTGGCCGAGACGGAGTCGCGCCGGGCGCAGGAGATCCTGCAGGATTGGGATCGCGAGAAAGCGCATTTCGTGCAGTTCTGCCCCAAGGAAATGCTCGACAAGATCGCGCATCCTCTGGGCATCG
>JAWLGF010000114.1:0-4774 GCA_041685205.1 Roseovarius sp. | reverse complement strand
CCTGCCCCAAGGGCCTGAACCCCGCCAAGGCGATCGCCGAGATCAAGCGCCAGATGGTTGACCGTCACGTCTGAGTGCCGTGTCACGTCGCGGGATCGTCGAGAGGCGCGCGAAAGGTTGAATGTATATGCTGGTCGTTGTCGGGCTGATCATCGCCTTCATCCTCGTCGTGCTGCTGTCGAACCGGGCGACACGGGCCTGCAGGTGGCGTGAATACCGTGTCAGCGCCAATGCGCAGCAACGACGTTGGCATTGCGTGGCCTGCGGGGCCGAGGTGTTCACATCCGATCCCGGGCAGCCGAAGACCTGTCACGATTCCGCAAATCGAAGAAAGTGACACCATGAGTGACGCCCCGGAGGATGCCGCGACACGACGGGCGGTGGCGCCCGTGATCTGCTATCCCACTGATACGCTGACGCCTCCGGATCTGGCACTATACACGTCGGCGCGGGCGCGCGCGGAAAAACGGTTCGAGGTCATCGTGCCGCCGCGTGACGCAGCCTGTTTTCACGTCGAAGCGGGGCAGATCTTCCGGATCACCAGCATCGAGGGTCCGCAGGTCGGCGATCTCAACCTTTGGAACGCCGCCGATCTGTCAGAGCGTTTCTATTCCGGCAAGACCCGCGCGCTGCACGGCACGCATGTCAGCACCGGCGACCGGCTCTGGTCGTGCGTCCCGCATCTGCGCCCCATGGCGACGATCATCCGCGACACGCTCGACTGGTACGGGATCGATGCGTTTGGTGGATCGGTGCATGACGTGATCGGCACGCGCTGCGATCCCTACACGGGCAACCTATTGTCGGGCGTGCAGTATCACCACTGCTGTCATTCCAACCTGACCCGCGCGGTGGCTGATGAGCTCGGGCTGTCCCTGCCCGAGGCGGAGAGCCATGTGCATGACGTGCTCAACGTCTTCATGTGCACCGGGCTCACCCGCGACACGGGGCAGTATTTCATGAAGGCCAGCCCGGTGCGCCCCGGCGATCATCTGGAATTTTTCGCCGAGATCAACCTTCTGGGCGCGCTCAGCGCCTGCCCGGGCGGGGACTGCTCGGCCGAGCATACGAGCGATTCGGCCAAGTGCCACCCGTTGCTGGTCGAGGTGTTTGCGCCGCGCCCGGGCGCCTTGCGCGGCTGGCAAAGCCCGCCCCGCAATGGCTATGATGGCAGCCATGGACGCTGACGCCTGATTGTCTTTGTCGCGTGACAAGGTCGCGTGCCGGTGCGCTGTCCGATGAAGCAGCGCGGCAAGAAAATTTCCAATTTTCTGGATCGGAATTTTTCGAAATTCCGGGGCTCCGCTTGTCCTGTCGCGACATGAAAATGCCCCCCTGAGCGGTTCAGGGGGGCATGTTTTGCGTCAGTGGACCACCACGTCGGCAGGTGGATCCTGATTTGTCGTGCCGACCCGCTCTCCGATGATCAGGCCCTTGGGGCCGGCCGTGACAGGCACGGTCGCCCCGTCGAGGATGTCCCCGGCCAGCAGCGCCTCGGCCAGCGGATCCTGCAGCGCCTTCTGGATCACGCGCTTGAGCGGGCGCGCGCCATAGACCGGATCGTAGCCTTCCTCGGCCAGCCATTCCTTGGCTGAGGAATCGAGTTGCAGATCTATCTTGCGGGTGGCCAGACGCTTGAGCAGTCGCCGCAACTGGATGTCCACGATCCCGGTCATCTGGTCGCGGGTGATCCGGTCGAAGACCACGATCTCGTCGAGACGGTTCAGGAATTCGGGCCGGAAATGGCCGCGCACCGCCTCCATCACATCATGCTTCGCCGCCTCGGCGTCTGCCCCTTCCGGCAACCGGCTGAGCGCCTGGCTTCCGAGGTTTGACGTGAGCACGATCAGGGTCTGCTTGAAATCGACCGTGCGGCCGTGCCCATCGGTCAGCATGCCGTCCTCGAGCACCTGCAAGAGCACGTTGAACACGTCCGGATGCGCCTTTTCGACCTCGTCGAAGAGGATCACCTGATAGGGCCTGCGGCGCACGGCTTCGGTCAGAACGCCGCCTTCCTCATAGCCGACATAGCCCGGCGGAGCCCCGATCAGGCGCGCGACCGAGTGCTTTTCCATGAACTCGGACATGTCTACGCGGACCATCGCGGTGTCGTCATCGAACAGGAACTCGGCCACCGCCTTGGTCAGCTCCGTCTTGCCGACGCCGGTCGGCCCGAGGAACATGAAGCTGCCGAGCGGACGGTTCTCGTCGTTCAGACCCGCACGCGCGCGGCGCACGGCATTGGCCACGGCGGTGACGGCCTGATCCTGACCGACCACGCGGCGATGCAGGTTCGTCTCCATTCCGAGCAGCTTGTCGCGCTCGCCTTCGAGCATCTTCGAGGTCGGGATTCCGGTCCAGCGCTCGACCACCTGTGCGATCTGCTCGGGGCGCACGGCCTCTTCGACCATAACGTCGTCATCGCCGCGCTGTTCGGCTTCGGAAAGCTGCCGCTCCAGGCCGGGGATCACACCATAGCTGAGTTCGCCCGCCTTGGCGAGGTTGCCTTCGCGCTTGGCGATGTCGAGCTCGGCGCGGGCGCGGTCAAGCTGTTCCTTGAGATCGCGCGCCGAGGCCAGCTTGTCACGCTCGGCCTGCCATTGCGCCGTCATCTCGGCGGAGCGTTCCTGCAACTCGGCCAGCTCCTTTTCCAGCCGGCCCAGCCGGTCCTGCGAGGCCGCGTCGTCCTCCTTGCGCAAGGCCTCGGCCTCGATCTGCTTTTGCAGGATGTCGCGGTCGAGCGCGTCCAGTTCCTCGGGTTTGCTGTCGACCTCCATGCGCAGGCGGCTTGCCGCCTCGTCCATCAGGTCGATCGCCTTGTCTGGCAGGAACCGGTCGGTGATGTAGCGGTGCGACAGGGTCGCCGCGGCGACCAGCCCGGAATCCGAGATCCGCACGCCATGGTGAAGCTCGTATTTTTCCTTGATGCCGCGCAGGATGCTGATCGTGTCCTCGACCGTCGGCTCGGACACCGTCAGCGGCTGGAACCGGCGGGCAAGGGCCGCGTCCTTTTCGACATGCTTGCGGTACTCGTCCAGAGTGGTGGCGCCGATGCAGTGCAGCTCGCCGCGTGCAAGCGCCGGCTTGATGAGATTGGCGGCATCCATCGCGCCATCGGTCTTGCCGGCGCCGATCAGGGTGTGCATCTCGTCGATGAACAGGATGATCTCGCCGGCGGCCTGCGTGACCTCGTTCAGCACGCCCTTGAGGCGCTCCTCGAAATCACCGCGATATTTCGCCCCGGCGATCAGCGCGCCCATGTCGAGCGACAGCAGGCGCTTGTTGCGCAGGGATTCCGGCACGTCGCCATTGACGATCCGCAGCGCCAGACCCTCGGCGATGGCGGTCTTGCCGACGCCGGGCTCGCCGATCAGAACGGGGTTGTTCTTGGTCCGGCGCGACAGGATCTGCATGGCGCGGCGGATCTCGTCGTCTCGGCCGATAATCGGGTCGATCTTGCCCTCACCGGCGGCCTTGGTGAGGTCATAGGCGTATTTCTCCAGCGCCTCGTAGGTGTCCTCGGCGCCTGCCGTGTCGGCTGTGCGGCCCTTGCGCAGATCATTGATCGCCTCGTTGATCTTCTGAGCGCTCACATCGCCGGCCTCCAGCGCCTCCTTGGCGGGAGATTTGACCATGGCGAGGGCGCACAGGATCCGTTCGACCGGGATGAAGCTGTCGCCGGCCTTCTGGGCGAGTTTCTCGGCCTCGGCCAGCACCTTGCCGGTCTGCTGATCCATGTAGGTCTGGCCCGCGTCGCCCGAGACCTGCGGGATCTTGGCAAGTGCGAGGTCGTTGGCCTCTGTCACGCGCCGGGCATTGCCCTTGGCACGGCCGATCAGGTTGGCGGCCAGACCCTCGGGGTCGTCCAGCAGCGCCTTGAGCAGATGTTCGGGGGCCAATTTCTGATGGCTTTCGCGCATTGCGATGGTCTGGGCGGCCTGGATGAAACCGCGCGACCGTTCCGTGAACTTGTTGAAGTCCATGGGTCTTTCTCCTTTTTCAAGCGTTGCCCCGGTGGCGCACCCTCGTCAGAGGCGTGCAACGGTCGGGGACCTTGATCAAAAGATGGGCAAGGCGCTGTCACGGTTCAAGATGGCCCGGACCGCAAAATGGTCGCGTCGCAATGCGCGCTTCGGCCTTGACGCCCCCGCGCCGCGCCGCGACAAGGGGCACCCGCCCAAGCCCGGAGTCCGCACGATGTCCGATGACCGCCTGATCGTCGCCCTCGACCTGCCCAATGCGCTGGAAGGTCTGCAGCTTGCCGAAACCCTCGGCGACACGGTGTCGTTCTACAAGATCGGGCTGGGCATGCTGACCGGGGGCGGGCTTGCGCTGGCAAACGAACTGAAGCAGGATCACGGCAAGCGGATCTTTCTCGACATGAAGCTGTTCGACATCGGCGCCACGGTCGAGGCCGCGGTGCGCGGGCTGGCGCAGTTCGATCTGGATTTCCTCACGGTGCACGGCGACCCGCATGTGGTGCGCGCGGCCCGTGACGGCGCTGCCGGCACCGGGATGAAGATCCTTGCCGTGACGATCCTGACCTCGCTCGACCGCGGCGATCTCGACGCCGGGCTGATGATGCCGGGCGATCTGCCGGACCTGGTCTTGCGGCGCGCGGCCCGGGCCTTCGAGGCCGGGGCGGATGGCGTGATCGCCAGCCCGCAGGAGGCCGCGATGATCCGCGCGCTGCCAGAGGCGCAGGGCCGGCTGATCGTCACGCCGGGCGTGCGGCCCGCAGGTGCCGCGCTTGGCGACCAGAAACGCGTGGCGA
>JAWLGF010000113.1:0-4835 GCA_041685205.1 Roseovarius sp. | reverse complement strand
ACGACCATCGTTACCACCGTGGCGGGGTTCGAGCGCAGGAACGCCAACTGGCAGCAGGCACGCGGACGCTGGGATGTTGGCAGTGGCATCAAACGGCGCGCGGATTTCACGGCCCTGATCGACTTTTTCCGTGCGCGGCAGGGGCGCGCCTATGGGTTCCGCTTCAAGGACTGGACGGATTTCGAGGCGGTGGGCGTTGTGCTTGGCACCGGCGATGGCGCGCAGAAGACCTTCCAGCTGGTCAAGCGCTATGCCTCGGGCGGTGTGGAGGTGGCGCGCACCATCACCAGGCCGGTGGCCGGGACAATCGAGATCTACCGCGACAGTGTACGCGTCACCAGCGGCGTGGCGGTCGATACCGCCACCGGCGCCGTCACCTTCTCCACTGCGCCCGCGGCCGACGTGGTGGTGACGGCCGACTTCGGTTTCGACGTGCCGGTGCGCTTTGACACCGACCGGATGGAGCTGAGCCTTGACCACTACGAGCATGGTGTCTGGCCGCAGATCGCCATCGTGGAGATAAAGACATGAAGGACGTATCCGCGCAATTGGCCGCGCATCTGGTCGGCCCTGTCACCACGCTGGCGACTTGCTGGTCGATCCTGCGTCGGGACGGGGTGGCGTTCCTGTTCACGGATCATGACAAGGACATTGCCTTTGACGGCAAGACCTACGTCGCGCGGTTCGGCTATACCCGAACGGCCGTCAGCTCGGACTCGGAGCTGTCGGTCGACAACCTCGATGTGGACGGCGTGTTCGACGACGCGGCGATCACCGAGGAGGACATGCGCGCGGGGCTGTTCGACTACGCGGAGGTGCGGATCTTCCTGGTCAACTGGGCGGATCCGGGCATGGGCGCGCTGAAGCTGCGGCGCGGCTGGTTCGGCGAGGTGATGCTGACCGAGAACGGCATGTTCAGGTCCGAACTGCGCGGCCTGACGCAGGCGCTGCAACAGGATGTGGGCGAGCTGTACTCGGCGGAATGCCGGGCCGATCTCGGCGATCAGCGCTGCAGGATGCCGATCATGCCCGACGTGGTCGCGCGCGCGACGGCATATGCCGAGGGCGATCATGTGCGGGTGCAGACCGGCGGGTCGCCTCCCCTACCGCTGCCGATTGAGAACGGCAGCTTTGAAGAGGACGGCACTGGGGACGGGTCCGGCTTCACCCCGACCGGCTGGACGCTGGTGTCCGGCGACTGGGATGTGCATGACGCGGCGAACGGCGGCTTGCCTGCGGATGACGGGCTCCATTATCTCGAAGGCGGGTCGTCGTCGGGGGAGCTGACGCAGTCGATCGACCTGCTCGCCGCGGGGCTTGACGCCGCGAAGATCGACGCGGGAGATTACCGGCTGGAGGCCTCGATCAGCCGGGCAAACTCGTTCCCGGACGATTTGGGGCGAGGTGTCATCGAAGCACTCGATGGCGCGTCGACGCTGATATCGGTGCTCTACGATACCGGCCTTGAAGAGATCACGCCGGAGGATGCGTGGGTCGTGCGCGCCGTGTCCGGGGCGCAGGTGCCGCCCGGCGCCCGCTTCGTGCGGTTTCGGTTGCTGCACCAGCTTGTTGCCGGATTTCAGGGCAATGCGGCGTTCGACACCATCACCGGCACCATCTCGGACGCGACGGCCACGCCATCCTTCGCCGATTTCGAGGATACCATCTATCGCTGCGTGACCGCCGGCACGACAGACGACGTGCAGCCGATCTATGATACGAGCGTGGGCGCGCAGACGACAGACGGCACGGCCGTGTTCGAAGCGGAGGCCGCGTGGACGCGCGCGGGCGTGGTGGCGTCGGTCACGGATCGCGCAAGGTTCGGGGCCACGATCGCCGAGCCGCGCGCCGTGGATGGATGGTTCAACGGCGGCGTGCTGACCTGGGAGACGGGCCGCAACGCGGGCCGGTCGATCGAGGTCAGGACCTGGACGGACGCCGGACAGGTCCTCGAGCTGTTCCTGCCGATGGGATACGCCATCGAGGTCGGGGATGCATTCCGGATCTATCCCGGCTGCGACAAGCGCTTCGAGACCTGCAAGGCGAGGTTCGCCAATGTCCTGAACTTCCGCGGCGAGCCTTATGTGCCGGGCACGGACGAGGTGCTGGGCTATCCCGATGCCGGATGACGTGCAGAGCCGCGCCGTCGAGGCCGCGCGCACCTGGCTGGGCGTGCCGTTCCGGCATCAGGGGCGCACGCGCGCGGGCGTGGACTGCGTCGGGCTTCTGGTCTGCGTGGCGCGAGAGATGGGCATCCGCGCGCGCGACGTCACAGGCTACACCCGCGAGGCGAAGGGCATGGGCTTTCTCGAGCATTTCCGCGCGCAGATGGCGGAGGTGCCGGTGATCTCGGCGCAGGCGGGCGATGTGCTGATCTTCGTGGAGACGGTGTATCCCTGCCATACCGGCATCCTGTCGCAGCGCCACGGGGTGGCGCATCTCATCCATGCCCATGCGCCGCGCCGCAAGGTCATCGAGGAACCCTTTGCCGGCGAGTGGCGCCGCAAGGTGCGATTTGCGTTTCGCTTTCCGGGGGAGGCGTAGGACATGGCGACACTCGCGGTTGCGGGGCTCGGGGCCTGGGCGACGGCCGGCACGGCCCTTGGCTGGCAGGCGGGCTGGATCGTCGGCTCGGCGATCGGCTCGCTTTTGTTCAACAAGGTGCCCGATCAGGAAGGGCCGCGCCTGTCGGATCTGTCGGTCACGTCCTCCACCTACGGCGCGAACGTCCAGATCGGCTATGGCACCCTGCGCCTGCCGGGCAACATCATCTGGTCGTCGGGCATTCGCGAAGAGAAAAGCACCGAGCGGGCCGGCAAGGGCGGCGGCGGCAAGCTGACCACCTATACCTATTTTGCCTCCTTCGCGCTGGCATTCGGCGAGGGCGTGGCGGACGACATCCTGCGGATCTGGGCCGATGGCAAACTGATCTACGACAAGCGCGGCACCGGCGGGATCACGACGAAGCCGGGCCTCAGGTTCCGCTTTCACACCGGCTCGGAGGCGCAGCTGCCCGATCCGCTGATCGAGGCCGCGCACGGCGCGGGCAATGTGCCGGCGCATCGCGGCCTGTGTCATGTCGTGTTCGAAGACCTGCCGCTGCAGGACTTCGGCAACCGCATTCCGAACATGACGGCAGAGATCACGTTCAACGCAGTGCCCGTGAAGCCCTACGATGTTCTGGACTTCATCACCCAGAGCGAAGGCGGGTTTTTCGGCGGATACCAGAGGGGCGAGTTCGGCGCCGACTGGACGCGTGGCCATGGATACCTGCTCGACAGCGATATCGACCCCGATAATGCCGGCATCCGGCGGTTCGACCTGCGAACGATGACGGAAGACCGGCAGGCGCGCATGAGCGACGTGTCGCGAGGCGCCACCCCGAACAATTTTCCAAGGATGCTGTTCGTGGGGACCGACAGCCACCTCTATTTCAATGCCGGCTCCAGCAACTCGCGCCCGATCCTGCGTGTCGAGCCGGACAGCTTGCGCGAGGTGGCGCGTTTCGGAGCCCTCAGCAATGGCTTGTCCAACACGACAAGCCGATTTGTCACGCTCGACTACGCCGCGATGGTGTCTTTCTTCGTGGCCGAGGGACGCCGCGATTTCCTGCTGACCGGCTCGCTCTTCGACGATCTGGGGCTGCTCGACGTGCGCGACATGTCCCATGTCTGGGGCGCGGGCCGGAGTGTGGACGAGTCTCGTGTCAAAGGCATCACAGCGGGGTTTGTCGGGGAGGGCTATGGCGACGGCTGGATCCTTGGCTCCAATCAAAGCCCCAGCCTGGACCACAACAGCATCGGGCTCTACCGGCTGCGCGTGTCGGGCACGGATCAGGATTTCCGGAAGGTGAAGGCGTTTGTGGCCTCGGAGATCGAAAGCACGGCGACCGGCTTTTATGGCAAGGCCGGGAGCCTGACCTATGATCCGACCGATGACAGCGTCATGCTCACGATGCGCATGTCCAATGACGGCTCTGCTGGAAGCGTTTACGCGATCAAGTGGCGGGACGGGACCGGCATCGTCTGGAAGACCGTCGTCCCGTTCCAGGTCAACTATGACGGGCCTCCCAACAACACCACGCGCCTTCGCAACGGACGCTGGGCGATCATGGGAAGCACGCGCATCACGCAGCTTGATACGGTGACCGGCGAGATCGTCTACGACGACACCTGGCCGGTGAATGTCTTCGGGTTCCAGCATTACCATGCGCTCACGGAGTCCATCATCTGCAATTCCGCAAACGAGGGTGTTGTCCGGATCTACCTGAACCGGGGCGACGGCGACGGCGTGCCGCTCTCCGGCATCGTGCAGGATCTCTGCCGGCGCACGGGGCTGGACGCAGGCGAGATCGACGTCACCGAGCTGACGGAGATCGTGCCGGGATACGTGATCGGGCGGCCCACGCCGGTGCGCGATGCGATCCAGCCGCTGTCGCAGGCCTATTTCTTCGACGGCGTGGAAAGCGACTACACGCTGAAATTCCGAAAGCGCGGGCGAGCCGCCGACATGACGCTCGACCCGGATCTCCTGATCCCGCTGAGCGGCGGGTCGAATGAGACCTGGCGCGAGACCCGCACGCAGGACGTGGATCTGCCGCAGCGCATCAACATCATCCACATCGACAAGGATGTGGACTACCAGCAAGGGCTGCAAGCGCAGAAGCGCGTGACGCGGCCCGCGCCGACCATGGCGTCGCTCAACCAGGTCTCGGTGGAATTGCCGATCGCCATGACGGCCGGCACCGCGAAGACCATCGCAGGACGGGCGCTGAACGCGGCCTGGGTCGAGCGCAGCCGGCACGAGGCGCTGGTCCCGAGCGACTACCTCGCGCT
>JAWLGF010000112.1:0-4843 GCA_041685205.1 Roseovarius sp. | reverse complement strand
TTGGTAGGCCCGGAGGGACTCGAACCCCCAACCAAAGCGTTATGAGCGCTCTGCTCTAACCAATTGAGCTACAGGCCCCACCCGCATCTCTGGTAAGTCCAGCCCCGCAGGAGGTCAAGGCTTTGACGTTGCGCGGCCTGTGGCGATGGTCTAACGCGGACCTGATCGAGACATGAGAGGTGCTATGACCGAAAAGCGTGACGGGATCACCTACGCCGAGGCCGGTGTCGACATCGACGCTGGCAATGCACTTGTCGAGCGTATCAAGCCGGCGGCCGCGCGGACGCAACGCGCGGGTGTGATGGCTGGGCTTGGCGGGTTTGGCGCGCTCTTCGATCTCAAGGCGGCCGGATATCACGATCCGGTGTTGGTGGCGGCGACCGATGGGGTGGGCACCAAGCTGCGCATCGCCATAGATACCGGCCATGTCGACGGCGTGGGTGTCGATCTCGTGGCGATGTGCGTGAACGATCTGGTCTGCCAGGGGGCCGAACCCCTGTTTTTCCTTGATTACTTCGCGACCGGCAAGCTGGATCTCGATCAGGCGTCGCGCATCGTCGAGGGCATCGCGCGGGGCTGCGAGGCGACCGGTTGCGCGCTGATCGGCGGGGAAACGGCGGAGATGCCGGGCATGTACCCACCGGGCGATTTCGATCTGGCCGGATTTGCCGTCGGCGCGATGGAGCGTGGCAAGGCCCTGCCGGAAGCTGTGGCCGAGGGGGACGTTCTGCTTGGGCTGGCGTCGGACGGGGTGCATTCCAACGGCTTCTCGCTGGTGCGGCGGATCGTCCAGATCTCCGGTCTGGGCTGGGAGGCGGCCTGTCCATGGGGCGAGGGGTCACTTGGCGCGGCGCTGCTGGCGCCCACGCGGCTTTATGTGCGGCCCGTCCTGCGGGCGATGGACGGGGGCGGCGTACACGGGCTGGCGCATGTCACCGGCGGCGGCCTGACCGAGAACGTGCCGCGCGTCCTGCCCGACGGCCTTGGTGCTGAGATCGATCTGGGCGCCTGGGAACTGCCGGGCGTGTTCCGGTGGCTGGCCGAAACCGGCGGCATGACGGAAGGCGAGCTTCTCAAGACATTCAACGCGGGGATCGGCATGGTCGTCGTCGTGGCCGCCGATCAGGCCGATCGTGTCGCGGATGCCTTGGGCGAGGCGGGCCAGCACGTGTACCGGATCGGCCGCGTCGTTCCCGGCGATGGCGCTGTGCAATACACGGGGCAACTGTCGTGACGAAGCGGGTCGCGATCCTAATCTCGGGCCGCGGGTCCAACATGCGCGCGCTTGTCGAGGACATGACGGGCGATCACCCGGCACGCCCGGTTCTGGTCCTGTCAAACAACCCGGAGGCCGCCGGCATCGGCTGGGCGCAGGATCGCGGGCTCGACACGGCCGTCGTCGATCATCGGCCTTTCGGCGATGACCGGGCCGCGTTCGACGCCGAGATCGCCGCGCATCTGGCCTCGCGGGATGTGGACCTTATCTGTCTTTCGGGGTTCATGCGCGTTCTGACGACCGGTTTCGTCAACGCTTGGCAAGGACGGATGATCAACATCCATCCGTCGCTTTTGCCGAAATACCGGGGGCTGAACACCCATGCGCGGGCGCTTGCCGCAGGTGACAGCGAGGCGGGCTGCACCGTGCACGAGGTCACGCCGGAGCTTGATGTCGGGACGATCCTCGGGCAGGCGCGCGTGCCGGTGCAACCCGGCGACAGCCCGGAAAGCCTCGCCGCAAGAGTGCTGGAGCAAGAGCATATCCTTTACTCGAAGGTTCTGCGCCGCTTTGTGACCGGCGATCGGCGCAGGGTCGATCTGGCCAGTCACGGCTGACAGGCGGATCGCGTTGGCATCGCGCAGGATCTCGGCTATAGGCGGATCACGGGTCTTGCCGGGATGACACGGACACGAGAGAGAACGAACCGAGCCTGATGAAAACAATCACCACGACAGACGATCTTGCCGCCTTTTGCGTGCGGGCACGAACGTATCCTTATGTCACTGTGGACACCGAGTTCCTGCGCGAGCGGAGCTATTATTCCAAGCTCTGCCTGGTGCAGCTTGCGGTGCCCGACAGCGATGACGACAGTGCCGTGCTCGTCGATCCGCTGGCGGGGGGGGACATGTCGCTTGCGCCGCTTTACGAGCTCTTCCGCGACACATCCGTGGTCAAGGTCTTTCATGCCGCGCGGCAGGACCTGGAGATTTTCCAAGTGGATGCGGGGGTCATTCCCGCGCCGCTTTTCGACACGCAGGTCGCGGCCATGGTCTGCGGCTTTGGCGAGCAGGTCGGCTACGAGACCCTCGTGAAAAAGATCGCCCGCGCCTCGGTCGACAAAAGCTCGCGATTCACAGACTGGTCGCGGCGTCCGCTGAGTGACGCGCAGAAAAGCTACGCCTTGGCCGATGTGACGCATCTGCGCGGGATCTACGAACATCTTTCCGGCAGGCTGCAAAGCACCGGGCGTGCGGGCTGGGTCGAGGAGGAACTGAGCATCCTCACCGATCCCGAGACCTATCGCGCCGATCCCGAAGAGGCCTGGCGGCGCGTCAAGACACGCAATACCGCGCCGCGCTTTCTGGCGATCGTGCGCGAACTGGCGCGCTTTCGCGAGGAACATGCGCAGGCCCGCGACATACCGCGCAGCCGGATCTACAAGGATGACGCGCTCGTGGAGCTGGCCTCGACCAAGCCACAAAGCGTGCAGGACCTCGGCCGGTCACGGCTGCTCTTGCGCGAGGCGCGCAAGGGAGAGATCGCCGAGGGAATCCTTGCGGCGGTCCGGGCCGGGCTGGACTGTCCAGAAGGCGATCTGCCCAGATCCGACCGGATGCAGGACCGAAATCAGGTGAACCCGGCGCTGGCAGATCTGCTGCGCGTGCTCCTGAAGGCCAAAAGCGAAACCTACGATGTGGCCTCGAAACTGATCGCGAGCGCGGCGGATCTCGACGCGATCGCCGGAGGCGCGCGCGACGTTCAGGCCCTGCGCGGCTGGCGGCGCGACGTGTTCGGCGCGGATGCGCTGCGGCTGTGCGGGGGCGAGATCGGGCTTGCCGTGCGCGGCAACGTGGTCGAGCCCGTGGAAATCTGACGGGCCGGTCCGGGCCCGGACGTCATCCAGTGGGGGATCAGCGCCGACTTACGCGCTCGTTGCGCCGGCCCCGCACGCGCACTTCGCGGACCTGTTCAAGCGTCTGGTTGGACACGAACACGCCGGCTTGAACCTGTCGCGTGCGTGCTGGACCCTGTGGCGCGTTGGACGGTTGCAGGGCCTTCAATTCGTAGGACAGGACCCCACCCTCGGGCGTGCCGCCCGGCTGTTCCGGGACAAGACGCACGTCAAAGGCATCCTGCCGCGCGGTCTGGCCTGTCGCGCGGATGATGGCACCGTCGCTGGTGCGCTCGACGGCCAGTGCCGTGATCTGATCCACGAGGGTCCCCTCGTAGACCTCTTCGCGGCGGCGGCGGCGGCGGAAAATGCCGCCTTCGTCCTCCGGGATCAGCGGGTTGCCGTCCGCGTCCGACGTCTCCGCGGGCTGGCGCGCGCGCGACGTGCTGCGCCCGAACCAGTTGCGCGGATTGATGCGCGAGTCGCGGAAGCCCCCGCAACCGGCAAGGGCGAAGGCCCCGCCCATGGATAGGAAAATGCGCCTGTGCATGCCGTCTGTCCCCATGTCTTTTGATCGGGGGTAGCGTATCCGCACCCGCTTGAAAAGGTGCAAGCCGGGGCTGGACGTTATCCGCCGGCTTGCCTACCTCTGAAGCAAGGATGAAGGAGCACCCCATGGCAAACGCGGCGTTTGAAGAGATCGTCGAGGATTTCGAATTTCTCGAAGACTGGGAAGACCGCTATCGTTTCGTGATTGATCACGGCAAGGCGATGCAGCCGCTGGATGACGCGCTCAAGGTGCCGGCGACCAAGGTGGATGGCTGCGCCAGCCAGGTCTGGCTGCATCCGCGGATCGAGGGTGGCTATTTCTCGTTCGACGGGGACAGCGATGCGGTGATCGTGCGGGGCCTGATTTCGGTGCTGCGCGATCTTTACAACGGCCTGCCCGTCGAGGACGTGCCGAAAGTCGACGCGCCGGCCGAACTGGCGCGACTCGGGCTGCACGATCATCTTTCGGCGCAACGCTCCAACGGTTTGCGCGCCATGATCGAGCGAATTCGGTCCGTGGCGGCCGAGGCGGCGTGAGGTCAGCCGCCCGTATGGCTCATGTGCCGGGAAACGCGGCCGTCGACCGACTGGCGTGAATAATCGAAATCATGTCCCTTTGGCTTTGTCGCGATGGCCGCGCGAATAGCGTCCTGTAGCGGCGCGTCATTGCCCGGGTTGTTGCGCAAGGGGGCGCGCAGATCGGCCATGTCGTCCTGGCCGAGGCACATGTAAAGCTCACCGGTGCAGGTCAGCCGCACGCGATTGCAGCTTTCGCAGAAATTATGCGTCAGCGGCGTGATGAAGCCGATCTTCTGGCCCGTCTCTTCCAGTCTTGAATACCGGGCCGGGCCGCCGCTGCTCTCAGTGAGCTCGGTCAGGGTGTATTCCTCGGCCAGTCTCATGCGCAGATCCGACAGCTTCCAGTATTGATCGAGCCGGTCCTCGTTGCCGATATCGCCCATCGGCATCACCTCGATGAAGGTGAGATCCATGTCGCGGCTACGGCACCACTCCACCAGCGTGAAAAGCTCGTCCTCGTTGAACCCCTTGAGCGCGACGGTGTTGATCTTGATGCGCAGCCCGGCGGCCTGGGCGGCGTCGATGCCCCTGATCACCTGCGGCAGACGCCCCCAACGGGTGATGTCGGCGAATTTCGCCTCGTCGAGCGTGTCGAGCGAGACATT
>JAWLGF010000111.1:0-4882 GCA_041685205.1 Roseovarius sp. | reverse complement strand
GAGGCCGCCTGCGACACCACCCCGGTCTTGCCATAGCTCAGCCCCTCGCCGATCGGCAGGCCCCAGCCCTCGTAGAGGCTCACCGTCGCGGTGAAGAGGCAATGCCGGTAAAGATGGTCGAGCTGCGCATCGTCCGGCGCTTCGAGCCAGATCACCCAGCCGCCCAGGCCCCCGGTGCGCTCCAGCATCGACAGGAACCCGTCCGTCAGCCAGCCGCGCTTGCCCGCCAGCACCAGCCGCGGCAGCTCCAGATCGCCGCGCCGCGACAGCCGCGCCCAGACCTGCACCAGCCGCCAGAGGTTCTTGCGCGGCTCGATCGTGCCGACGCAAAGCACGTAAGGCACGGTCGTGGCCTCCTGCACCAGCGGATCGAGGGCCAGGGGGGGCGCCGGTTCTGTTCCGACACCGGCCTGCGCCAAGGGCGTGACATGGATATCCCCCTCAAGCCCTTGACCCGACAGGAACTCCCGCAGATCCGTTGCGGTCGCTTGGGAATTGGCGAGATAGCCGCTCACATACTCGGCCGACCCGACCAGCCAGCGGTGATAGCTTCGCGCCGCCCTGGGATCGGCCTGGTCCGGCAGCTTCATCGGGATGAGGTCATGCACCAGCAAAAACACCCGCACCCCGCGCGCCTGCGCCTTGCGAAACGCGCTTTCCACCTTGCCGCGCCCCCAGATCGCGCCCAGGCCGCAGATCGTGTCGCCGGCTTGGGCGACCGCCTCGACGGGGCGCAATCGGACCTGTCGAGGCGCCTTGCGCGGGCCATAGAGCTTTTGCCAGAGGGTGAAATCCAGCCCGCGCCGATCGAAATAGCGCGACCGCCCGCGCCAGCCGGCCAGCCGCATCCGGACGACATGCACGGCCTGCTTGTACGGGTGATCCCGGTACCGCGCCAGAAACGGCGCCGGGATCGCGGCCCTGGGCACACGCAGCCCAAGCAGGGCCGCCAGCGCCTCGATATCGAACGCCTCGAGCGCCCCGATCACATCGGCGGCGGGACAGCAGAGATAGGCCTTGCGGCCGGGATGGTGAAACCCCACGAACACGTCGCGCCCCCGCAGCCGGACCGCCTGCGCGATGATGCGGATAGCGGCGCGCTGAATGCCGCTGACCTGCCGGTGCTCGCGGATATAGCTGACGATGTCACTGACATCGAAAAAGATTTGCGCCATGTACCGTGCCGCCCTGACCCTGTGACCGTTGGGCTGCGTGTTACGGCAAGCGTGCTGCGAGGTCCATCTGGCAAGAGCGCCCCAGCAACATGTCCCGCCGGGGCGTCTGGCGCTCTGCAGCGATGTCCTGAAGGTCCAGCCAGCCGCTCGATGACATCCATGCTCTCTTTCATCTGGTGCGCGGTCCTGCAAAGGCCGCAATCAACTGTTCGAGACGATGAAGAGAGGCGGTGCCGATAAGCTGAGAACATGGTCCTCCCACAAGGGTCCGATGTCGCGCAGCACCCCGCCATCGGCCCTGGCCGGGCCGGTAGCGGGGCCAGTTTGGCAAAACGCAGAGACAGAAGGGTCTGGACCCATCATTCCCACCATCTCGGTTCGGCTTCGATGAATGACACGCCGTATCTCGTTTTCCCGAAAACCCAGGCTTGCCAATCAAGGCGCGGCAATTCTTGACATCCTCCTGTCAAAACTAGTCATATTCAGTTAAAATCTTGATGGAAGGGTCAACATCTTGTCAGAAACTGCGGGTGAAACGGGCCGGGTCGAACTGCTTCCGGCGCAGCGGCATGCCACGATCCTCGATTACTTGCGAACAAACACCGTCGCGTCGATCCAGCAATTGGCCGCTGCACTTGGCGCGTCCGAGTCCACGGTCCGGCGGGACCTGCGGTATCTTGTAGAGCAGGGATATCTTGAACGGACCCATGGCGGCGCAATCATCCGCCACCAGCCTGAAACGCGGTTCGAGCCGGACCCCTCCATCGCGGCTGCAAGCGCGCGCGCCCAGAAGCAGGCGATCGGGGCGCTTGCAGCCGGGGCGGTCGCATCGGGGCAGAGCCTCATTCTGGATGCGTCCTCAACCGTGCTGGCTGCGGCAGAGTGCATTCTCAAACGGCAGATCAACCTGACCATCGTGACCAATGACCTGAATTGCGCACAACTTTTCAGCGCTGGACATCACGGGCCGGTCATCGTCACCGGGGGCACGATCCGCCCCGCGTCGACCACGCTTGTCGGAGAGCCGGCACAGCGGTTCCTTGCCGGTATTCACGTCGATATCGCATTCATCGGAGTCCATACGATTTCGGGCGGAATTTTCACCGAAACCTCGCTTGAGGTCGCCGGGATGAAGCAACTGATGATCCGCGCGGCCAAACGCGTGATCGTGCTGGCGGATTCCAGCAAGTTCGGGACGCCGAGTTTTTGCGAGATCGGCCGCGTCGCGGATGTGGACGAGGTCATCACCGATGATGGCGCCACCGCTGAGCAGATCGAAGCCATTCGTGCAGAGGGAACGATCTGTACCGTCGCGGGATTGCAGCCGGAAACCCGCGGGTCGTGAAGCCGGGGCTGCGCATACTGGCCGACGACCTGTCCGGCGCTCTTGACACGATTGTCCAACTCGGGCTGCCGGGGGTGACCCGGCCTGCCCTTGCGATGTGGGACTCCCCATCATCCGAAGCGACGGTGTTCTGCACCGACACCCGCGATGTCGGGGCCGATGTTGCGCAGGATCGTGTCGCGCGCGCAGCGCCGTGGCTTGTGGCCGCCGATATTGCCTACAAGAAGATCGACAGTCGGCTGCGTGGACCTTTTGCTGCGGAAATCGCCGCCCTGGTTGCACGGCAACCCGACCATGACATCGTGCTGACATCGGCCCTGCCGGAACAGGGCCGCATCGTCGCTGGCGGGCGCGTGGTGACGCTCGGAACGGCCGAGCCCGTGAATGCGCCGGAAGACCTTGCGCGCTACGGGGTTGCCTGCGCGGCGGCCCGCCCCGGAGACGCCGTGCCGCGTGGGGTCAGCCTGTGGGACGCGGCCACCGACGAGGACCTTGACCAGATTGCCGCCACCGCGTTGCGGAGCGCACGGCCGGTCATCTTCTGCGGGTCTGCCGGGCTTGCGGCTGCCGTGCGCCGTGTGCGCGGCGGCACGCCCCCTGCGTCATGTCGAATCGTCGGGCCGGTTCTGATGCTGGTCGGCACGCACCACCCCGCGACACGGCAACAGATTGCGGCGGTCGCGGCGTCGCCCGGCTATCCTGTCGTCAGGCTGGGATGCGCTGCCGTCGGATGGGACGCGGTGGCCGATCATCTTGCTGGCGGAAGGTCATGCGTCGTGACCGTGGATCTTGCGCCGAACACCGACAGTCGCGACGCCGCCATGCAGATCGAACGCAGCTTTGCGGCGCTGCTGGCGCGGATCCCAATGCCGCCAACGCTGTTCGTCACGGGCGGTGCCACGCTGATGGGGGTTGCAAGACGCCTGGGGGCCGACGGGCTTCGGGTGGCCGGGCAGGTCGCACCCGGTACGCCGCTTTCGACCCTTGTCGGCAGCCGTTTCCATGGCGTCAGCGTGGTGACGAAATCTGGCGGTTTTGGAAAACCCGATTGCCTGAAGCGCCTTCTGGATGACGCCGGTTGACAGAGTTTGAATTTTTATACAAGATTTTGAAGTAACCTGACGAATATTGGTCATGTGGAGCTGTGAAAATCTTGCGACTGGCAGTAACAATGGGCGACCCGGCCGGGATTGGACCGGAGATCATCGTCAAGGCATTCGACGAGATCAGCCGCCGACCCGGAACCGCGCCGCAACTGGTGGCGATCGGAAGTGCGGCCGCGCTGCACCAGATGGCGGATGTGCTGAAGCGTCCGGCGCCGCCGGTGACCAGTGCCGATGAGGTCGCAACGGCCGGACCGCTATCGGTTCTGCCCGTCGGGGAAGATGGCGTCCCCGCGCTCGGCCAGGTCAGCCCAGAGGGCGGCCGCCTTGCATATCTTGCAATCGAGAAGGCGGTGGATCTGGCCATGGCCGGCCAGATCGACGGGATCGTGACCGCGCCGCTGAACAAGGAAGCCCTGAACCTGGCCGGATATCGCTACAGCGGCCATACCGACATGCTGGCCGATCTGACGGGCACGCGTGACACGGTGATGATGCTGGCGCATGGAAGCTTTCGCGTCACGCATCTGTCGACCCATGTTGCGCTTGCGGATGTGCCGCGGCTGCTGACAGCCGAACGGTTGAACCACGTTCTGCGCCTGACCCATGACGCGCTTTCAAAGCTCGGGATCGCGGATCCGCGTATCGCGGTGGCGGCGCTTAACCCGCATGCGGGGGAAGGCGGAATTTTCGGGCGCGAAGACATGGATGTGACCGCGCCAGTGGTGGCGGAATGGCAGCAACAAGGACATGCCGTTCAAGGCCCCGTGCCCGGCGACACGGTGTTCGTGAACTTGCGGGGCGAGCGGTATGATGCGGTCGTGGCCATGTATCACGACCAGGGGCATATCCCGGTCAAGCTGCTGGGGTTCCGCACCAATCCCGACACCGGAGCGTGGGAAGCGCTGAACGGCGTGAATGTCACGCTCGGGCTTCCGATCATCCGGACGTCGGTCGATCACGGCACGGCTTTCGACATCGCCGGGCAGAACCGCGCAAGCGCGGAAAGCCTTGTCGAGGCCATCGATTACGCAATGGCGCTCGCCGAAGCGCGAAACAAGACCGGGCAGGAACTGCCCGGCATCGAGGGAGGAACCATCACATGGCAGGAGGCAAACCGGCCGTAGAAATGCTCATCGACGGCCGTTTTCGGGAGGGGCCGGACATGCGGGCGGTCGTCAATCCCGCCGACGGCAAGCCGTTCGTGGATGTTCCGCTGGCGGATGCGGCAATGACGCATGAAGCGCTGGCCGCCGCGC
>JAWLGF010000110.1:0-4891 GCA_041685205.1 Roseovarius sp. | reverse complement strand
GGTGAACCCCAAGATCAGGGAGATCTGGGAACTTTACCGCCTGCGGGTAGAGGTCGCCGCGCTGCAAGCCGAGAAGGAGGCGTTTCTGGCAGCGCGTGCCTCCCACGCGCAGCGCAACCATAATCAGCCGCCCGAGGGTCTGGTCGATGACCAGCCAGAACTCGCCAGACAGATCACCATCGTCTGGGACAGTCTCGACGAGGCGCGCGACGAGTTGGAGCAGGACGCGCCCGACAAGGGCTGGTTGCGCGCAATTGCAGAGAAGCTATTGTCAGCGCTGACGGCGGTTGCGAAATACTGCGCCAAGGTTGCAGATACGGCTGTGATCTCAGCGGCCAAGGTCGGTGGCGGCGCAGTCGGCACTGCCATCCTTGACCATGTGGCAAACAATGGCCGCTTGATGCAGTTCGCGAAGGATCTTCTGACGTATGGGGGCGGTTGAGGTCGGCGCGGGACTTTCTTCGCGCGAACAGCACCGAAGGTGCCGCGCGATCGGTCATGTCAGAGGCATGCTTTCAGCATGACCCGCCCCCCGGACCGGCGATATGTCAAAGACAGTACCGCGCTCCGATCTTTCTCGGATTCGGCGGCCATAAAGCGCCGCAGAAGGATCGCCCGTCGCCAGTCCGCGGCCCGGCAATCGCGCGGCACGGCCCTAGCCTCAAAACTTCGTACATAACCCGCGTACGCAGGGGGCGTCCTGTCCGCCGGGCGGTGCGGCGACGTGGAGCTTGATCGGATCCTCTGTCCGGAGTCGCACCCCTCAATGGGCCAGGACCAGCATCTGGAACGCCATCATCACTGCGAAGGCCAGCGTCGCCGCCGTTGCCGCCGATCCGCTTTTGACGTTGTCCAGCGCGTCGGGGAAAAGCTCTGCAAACACCATCCAGATCATCGCGCCCGCCGCCAGTCCCAGCCCGACCGGCAGGAACGGCCGGAACGTTTCGACGAAGAGAAACGCCGGTGCGGCCATGATCGGCTGTGGAAAGCTGGTGAAAACGGCCCAGCCGGCGGCCTTCCACACCGGCGTGCCGAGCGGCACCAGCACCAGCGCGATCGCCAGCCCCTCGGGGACGTTGTGAAAGGCGATCGCGGTGGTGATGTAGACGCCGAGCCCCTCTTCACCGGCAAAGGATACACCGACGCCGATCCCTTCGGCAAAGGAATGCGCGGTCATGATGCCGAGGATCAGAAGGGCCTTGGTCGCATCCGCGCCGTGCAACTCCGCGATGTCGAAATCCTTCGACTGCGCCAAAAGGCGATCGGCCAGCACGATTGCGCCCAGCCCGGCCAGCACCCCGACCAGCGTCAGCGTGGTGTCGATCGACACGCCCTCGGCGATCAGCGCATGACTGGCTGCCAGCATCAACCCGGCGGCGGCGGCATTCGACCATCCGATCATGCGCGAGCCAAGCTTTCTGACAACCAGGAAGGGCAGGGCGCCCACGCCGGTCATGATGGCCGTCACCATCGCGGCTGCGACAACGATCCACAGGGATGCGTCCAAATCAGGCTCCTTTCATGGCTCTGCGCGAACATGGCTTTGAAAGGTTCGGGTTTTTCGCATGTAACGGGGGGCAGCCTATCAGGAAACCCCGTCATGTCACGCCTTCAAGGGGTCGGAATCAGGCCGCGTGATGCGGAACATCCGGCCACTCCTGTCCGCCATGGACCGACCCCATGGCGTCAATCCCGGTGCCGGGACGCAGAAGACCCCGGCGATGTCCCGCCGGCTCAATCGACGCGCCGCACCAGAAGCTGGTTGCCCGGACCCGATTTCGTCTCGAACACCTTGAGTTCCTGGATCAGGTCGCTCAGCTTCTTCTTGCCGTAGCTGCGGGTGTCGAAATCGGGCTTGTCGGCCTGGATCTGCTGGCCGATGCGCCCCAGCGGGTACCAGTCGTCGTCGCTGTCGATCTTTTCCATCGCGTCAAAGATCAGCCGCCGCGCATCGGCGATGCGTTCGCTGTCGAGCTTGGGTTTCGGCGCGCTGCGCGGCGTGTCCGGGCCGTCGTCGTAGATATTCTCGATCGCGACGAAGCGGTTGCAGGCGTTCTTCAGCGCGTCCGGCGCCTTGGCCTCGCCGATGCCGATCACCGTCAGGCCCTGTTCGCGGATGCGGCTGGCCAGCCGGGTGAAATCGCTGTCCGACGAGACCAGCACGAAGCCGTCGAAATGGCCTGCGTGCAGGATGTCCATCGCGTCGATCACCAGCCCGATATCGCTGGCATTCTTGCCCTTGGTGTTGGCGGTCTGCTGATGCTGCACCAGCCCGAGGCTTTGTGCCGTGCGCGTCCATCCCGCAAGCTGCGGGCTGGACCAGTCGCCGTAAACCCGGCGCAGCCCGGGCTCGCCATAACTTGTCACCTCGCGCAGGATCGCATCGGCGTATTTCGCCGGTACGTTGTCGGCATCGATCAGGACTGCAAGCAGTCGGGTGTCGCTGACGGGCATGGGGCGCGCTCCTTTGATGCAGTCATGCCCGATCCCCGCGCAAGAGAAAAGCGTTTCGGTGCCGCTCAGGCCGTCTTGCCGATCTTGTCCTGTGTCCGTGTCTCGAAATCCTCGGCCGAATGACGCTCGTGAAGCTGCATCTGCGGATCGCCAAAGCTGCGATTGACCATGCGGCCGCGCTGGACGGCGGCGCGCGCGTCGATCTTCTCGGCCCACGCCATCAGGTGTTTGTAGCTGGTCACGTCAAGGAAGGTCGCCGCATCGTAGAGCCGCCCGAGGCACAGTTGCCCGTACCACGGCCAGATCGCCATGTCGGCGATACTGTAGTCGTCGCCCGCGATGTAGGGCCGCTCGGCCAGTTGCCGGTCGAGCACGTCGAGCTGGCGCTTTGCCTCCATCGCGAAGCGGTTGATGGGGTATTCCAGCTTTTCGGGCGCATAGGCGTAGAAATGGCCGAAGCCGCCGCCGAGGAAAGGCGCGCTGCCCATCTGCCACATCAGCCAGTTGAGCACCTCGGTGCGCCCCGGCCCCGAGGCCGGCAGGAAGGCGCCGTATTTCTCCGCCAGATGCATCAGGATCGACCCGCTCTCGAAGATCCGCAGGGGCGTGTCGCCGGTGCGGTCCACAAGCGCGGGGATCTTGGAATTGGGATTGATCTCCACGAACCCGCTGCCGAACTGGTCGCCCTCACCGATATCGATCAGCCAGGCGTCGTATTCGGCATCATGTCCGGCGGCGAGCAATTCCTCGAACATCACCGTGACCTTGACGCCATTGGGCGTGGCCAGCGAGTAAAGCTGATAGGGATGAAGGCCGAAGGGCAGCACTTTGTCATGCGTCGCGCCGGCCACGGGACGGTTGATCGAGGCGAACTTGCCGCCCGATTGTGCGTCCCATGTCCAGACCTGGGGCGGGGTATAGCCGGTATCGCTCATCGTGTGATGTCCTTTCGTCTGCGTTGCCGCGCAAGGTAAGTGCCCTCGCGCGGAACACAAGCCACGCTTTCGAAAATGGCCCGACGCGGCGGGCGACCGGGATCACCCCAGCTGATAGCCGGGTGTCGAGGTCGAGATCGCGCGCTCTTCGGCGTTCATGTCCTCGCCGATGCCTTCGAAAAGTGGCGTCGTCATGTAACGCTCGCCGGTGTCGGGCAGCATGCACAGGATCACCGATCCGGGCCCGGCCTTTTCGGCGATCTGAAGCGACACGGCAAAGGTCGACCCGCCCGAGACGCCGGTAAAGATCCCCTCCTTCGCGGCCAGGTCGCGGGCACATTTGATACCGTCGGCCCCGGCCACGGGGATCAGGTCGTCGTAATAGTGCTTGTCGACGGCTTCCTGCAGCACCAGCGGGATGAAATCCGGCGTCCAGCCCTGGATCGGGTGCGGCTCGAAGGCCGGGTGGCTGGAGGCGGGGTTGCCTTCGGGTGTACGCTCCTGCGCGTGGCCGCTGCCCAGAAGGGCGGCATTGGCGGGCTCCGACAGGACGATCTTGGTGTCGGGGCGCTTGTCGCGCAGCACCCGGCCAAGCGCCGTCACCGTGCCGCCGGTGCCGTAACCCGTGACCACGTAATCCAGCCGCTCGCCCTCGAAATCGCCGAGGATTTCCTGCGCGGTGGTCGCCTCGTGGATCGCGGCGTTGTCTTCGGTCTCGAACTGGTGGGCGAGGAACCAGCCGTTCTTCTCGGCTAGCTCCTCGGCCTTCTTGTACATGCCGAAGCCCTTTTCGCCCTTGGGCGTCAGCACCACCTTCGCGCCCAGCATCCGCATCAGGCGGCGGCGTTCGATGGAAAAGCTTTCGGCCATTGTGATCACCAGCGGATAACCCTTCTGTGCGCAGACCATGGCCAACCCGATGCCGGTATTGCCGCTGGTGGCCTCGACCACCGTCTGGCCGGGCTTGAGCCGCCCGTCGCGTTCAGCCGCCTCGATGATGTTGACGGCGAGCCTGTCCTTGACCGAGGCCGCCGGGTTGAACGCCTCGGCCTTGACGTAGATCGTCACATGATCCGGCCCTAGATTGTTGATCCGGATCACCGGCGTATCGCCGATCGTGTCGAGGATGCTGTCATACCGCTTGCCGCGGCCCTTGGTGCGGCGAATGCTGCTATCGGTCATGTGCTGTCTCCCTTTTCGGTTCACGCACAATCTATGAGCGGCGCGGTCAGTGGGAAAGGGTTGTTCCGGATTTGGCCGCGGGCTCTCGCCCATTCGGGACATTTTTTGCGATTTCGCAAGGCTGGCAGAACGCGCGTTCCCCCAGCCTTTGCAGTGTGGGAAACGCGCCCAAGTCTCAATGGCCTGCCGCAGCGTAGCGCGGCCCAGCTCAATACTCCACGACGGCGCGGATGCTTTCGCCCTTGTGCATGAGATCGAAGCCGTCGTTGATCTGGTCGAGGGTCAGCTTGTGGGTGATCATCGGGTCGATCTCGATCTTG
>JAWLGF010000109.1:0-4918 GCA_041685205.1 Roseovarius sp. | reverse complement strand
TCCTGCAGACCGATACGCAATTCCTGCGCCTGCAGCCCGCCTGCCAGAACCGCGATCGCTGCGGTCGCTACAAGTGTGTGTTTGAATTCCATCGATTCTCAGACCTCCTGGTTGGGTTGTGTTTCGTGGCCCGTTTTCTGGGCTTCTTCTTGGGGATCGGGACGGGCCGCCCCTGCCCCGCTCCGATCGCGATAGAGCGCGAAGCGGCGTTCGACATGCTCGGCACGCGGCGGCGGGGTGGCAATGCCCGGGCTCGCGGGAAGCGTTTCGAAATGATGACAGGCGACCTGCCGGCCATCGCCGGCGTCCCGCAGCTCGGGACGTTCGGCCGCGCATTTTGCATCCGCGTGGATGCAGCGCGTGTGAAAACGACAGCCCGATGGCGGCGCCGACGGGCTTGGAATATCCCCCGAAAGCGCGGGCGGCGCGGTTCCGCGCAGCTGCGGGTCGGGTGCCGGGATCGCCGCCAGAAGCGCGCGGGAATAGGGATGCAGCGGCGCAGCGAAGAACGTCTCGGTCGGGCCCGTCTCGACGAGCTCGCCCAGATACATCACGCCGACACGGTCACTTATGTGTCGCACGACGGCAAGATCATGTGCGATGATGACTAGGCTGAGACTGAATTCATCCTTCAGATCCTCCAGAAGGTTGATCACCTGCGCCTGCACCGACACGTCCAGCGCCGAGACCGGCTCATCCCCGATCAGCACCTTGGGCCGCGTCGCCAAGGCTCGCGCGATGCCGATGCGCTGGCGCTGACCACCCGAAAACTCATGCGGATAGCGATCTGCGAATTCAGGGCGCAGCCCGACCTTGCTCAACAGACGTCGGGCCTCTTCGCGCCGCTCCGCGCGGTTGCCAATCCCGTGGGCGCGCATCGGCTCTTCGATCAGGCCAGCCACCGTCATGCGCGGGTTCAGCGACGAGAACGGGTCCTGGAACACGAATTGCAGGTCCCGGCGCAGCTTGCGCATCTCCTTGTCCGGAAGGGGCGCGATGTCCTGCCCGTCGTAGATCACCGAGCCTTCCGTCGGGTCCAGCAACCGAAGCAACAGACGCGCAAGGGTAGATTTTCCACAGCCGGATTCCCCGACGATCGAGAACGTCTCACCCCGCCGGATATCCAGATCGACACCGTCCACGGCCCGTACCACGGTCGGCGCCTTGAAAAGCGGGCGGGCAGTCGTGAAGTGCTTGCGCAGGGACCTGGCCTGCAAGACCGTATCCGTCACGACGCCACCTTTTCACTGACCGTATCCTCGAGCGGGGCGAAGTGGCAGGCGACCGTGTGGCCCGTATCGATCTCGCGCAGCGGTGGTGCCTCGGCGCAGATCGGCGCGGCGAACGGACAGCGCTCTGCGAAACGGCATCCGGTCGGCATTGCCTCGGGTGTCGGAACAAGTCCGGATATCGTGACCAGACGCCCCCCCGCGACGCGGGCTCCAATGCCGGGCAGAGAGCCGATCAAACCGATCGTGTAAGGATGTTGCGGATCCTCGAACAATGCGCGGACAGGGCCGGACTCGACAACCCGACCCGCATACATGACCGCAACCTTGTCCGCGACCTCGGCGACGACGCCCAGATCATGCGTGATCAGGATCATCGCGGTCCCGTTTTCCCGCTGCAAATCGCGCACCAATTGCAGCACCTGCGCCTGGATCGTGACGTCGAGGGCGGTCGTGGGTTCGTCCGCGATCAACACGGACGGATCGTTGGCAAGCGCCATGGCGATCATCACCCGCTGCCGCATGCCGCCGGAAAGCTGGTGCAGATACGCGTCCAGCCGTGTCTCGGCGGCCGGGATACCGACCTTTTTCAGCATTTCCAGCGCCTTCTGGCGCGCCTCGGTCCGGGTCACGCTGCGATGACGCCGCACAGCCTCCGCGATCTGCTCGCCGATGGGAAAGGCGGGGTTCAGCGCCGTCATCGGCTCCTGAAAGATCATCGCAAGCCGATCGCCGCGCAGTTCCGACATCTGCTCGTTCGACAGGGTCAGAAGATCCTGACCGTCAAAGTGGATTTCACCTGCCGCCACATTGACCGGGGGCGTCGGCAACAGCCCCATCAGGGCCAGCGCGGTCAGGGATTTGCCGCAGCCGGATTCACCGACGACGCACAAGGTTTCGCCCGCAGCGACCTCGAGACTCACATCGTCCACAAGATTCGACGCCCCCGATCCGATGCGGATCGACAGGGCCTGCACGCTCAGAAGGGGGGCCTCATCCGGCATGCGTCACCTCCGTTCGATCCTGTTCGAGTATATTTTTTGTCAGCGTCTCGACATGCGTGTGCATCGCGACCTCCGCTTTCTTCGCATCCCGCGCCGCGATGGCCGACACGATGGCCCAGTGCTGTTGGCTGTAAGTGGCAACGAGCGTGGCCGAGCGCGCCCGCTCGCGCAGGCCGCGCCAGGTCTCGTCGCGGCGCACCTGTTCGAAGATCTCGCACAGACCGAACAACAGCCTGTTACCGGCCGCCTGCCCGATCATCCGGTGCAGCGCCTCGTCCCACAATTCTCGCGCGTCATCATCACCCGCGTTGTCAATCCGGTCGCACAACGCGTGCATTCCCTTTATCTGCTCTGGGGTGGCACGCAGCGCCGCCAGCCCCGCAATGCGCGGCTCCAGCAGGGCGCGCGCTTCACACATCTCGCCGGGATCGGTCTGGTTCAAAAGCGAATTGACCGCAGAGCCTGCCTTCCTGGGCTCGCTGCCGAGAAACGTGCCCTTACCCTGTTTGCGCCATATCAATCCTTCAGACTCGAGAACCTCCAGAGCCCGACGGACTTCGCGACGCCCGACAGTCAACTCCAACGCAAGCTCGCGCTCTGTCGGCAAACGCCCATCCGGTGCGCTGAGCCGATCAAGCCTGTCGCGCAAGATCGCAAGCACCTGACTGGAATTTTCAGATCCGGACCGATCGGCAGGATTGTTTGGCAGACGAACCATTTCGCAATTGGTTCACACTTGTCTCAGAATAGCAATAAAAAACTTGGAGGATTCGCGAAATGAGCCTTTGAAAGGCATGTCATGATGATGCTTTGCGCGAAAGTCCCGTGAGGTCGGCCCCAAGGCCGCAAGACGCCGGGCGTGCGTTGGCAGGCCGGCAATGACATGGAATGCATCACCGGCCCGCCGTAATGTCCCGACTGGGCTATTTCTTCTTGGTCTCGCCGATATTCACCGGTGGCTTGGCCTTGAAAGCGCCCGTGACCTCGACGGGTTTTTCCTTTGCCTTCTTGGGCTTCTTGGCTTCCTTGTTACCGCGCTGCTTGTCGCCTTTTGACATTGTCGTGTCTCCTTGAAGGGATGGGTTCGATTTCTTTCGGTCAACGTGCCGGTCTTGCGCTGGTCCGGCGGCGTGCCGGGCCAGCGCATCGCGGGGCCTACATCATGCCGCCCATGCCGCCCATTGCGTCCATGTCGGCCATGCCGCGGCCTGCGTCGGATTTCTGCGGTTTGTCGGCGATCATCGCCTCGGTCGTGATCAGCAGGCCGGCGATCGAGGCCGCATTTTCCAGCGCGACCCGCACCACCTTGGCAGGATCGATGATGCCGGCCTTCAGCATGTCGCCATAAACATCCATCTGCGCGTCGAAGCCGAAGCCAGTGCTGGTGTTCTCGGCGACCTTTCCGACGACAATCGACCCGTCGACGCCGGCATTCTCGGCAATCTGGCGCAGCGGGGCCTGAACCGCACGGGCAATGATCCGGATGCCGGCCGTCTCGTCGGCATTCGCGCCCGTGAGACCGGCGAGCACCTTGCCGCCCTGCACCAGGGCCACGCCGCCGCCGGGCACGATGCCTTCCTGAACCGCGGCACGGGTGGCGTTCAGCGCGTCATCGACGCGGTCCTTGCGCTCCTTGACTTCGGTCTCGGTGATGCCGCCGACCTTGATCACCGCGATCCCGCCCGCGAGCTTCGCGAGACGTTCCTGCAGCTTCTCCTTGTCGTAGTCCGAACTCGTGTCCTCGATCTGCGCACGGATCTGGGTGACACGCGATGCGATCGCATCCTTGTCACCAGCCCCGTCGATGACCGTGGTGTCGTCCTTGGTGATCGCCACCTTGCGCGCCGACCCGAGCATGTCCAGGGTCACGGATTCCAGCTTGATGCCGAGATCCGCCGAGATCACCTGCCCGCCCGTCAGGATCGCCAGATCCTCGAGCATCGCCTTGCGGCGATCGCCGAAACCAGGGGCCTTGACCGCCGCGACCTTCAGACCGCCGCGCAGCTTGTTGACCACCAGTGTTGCGAGCGCCTCGCCGTCGATATCCTCGGCGACGATCAGAAGCGGCTTGTCGGCCTGGATCACCGCCTCGAGCAACGGCACCATCTGTTGCAACGACGACAGCTTCTTGTCGTGCAGCAGGATCATGCAATCCTCAAGCTCCACACTCATCTTCTGCGTGTTGGTGACGAAATAGGGGCTGAGATAGCCACGGTCGAAGCGCATGCCCTCGACCACCTCGGTCTCGGTCGCGAGACCCTTGTTTTCCTCGACGGTGATCACGCCCTCGTTGCCGACGCGCCCCATCGCATCGGCGATCTGGCGGCCGATCGCGGCCTCGCCATTGGCCGAGATGGTGCCGACCTTGGCGATCTCGTCGCTGTCGCCCACGGGGCGCGACATGGTCTTGATCTCGGCGACGACGGCGTCGACCGCCTTGTCGATGCCGCGCTTGAGATCCATCGGGTTCATGCCGGCGGCGACGGCCTTCAGGCCTTCGCGGAGGATCGCATGCGCCAGCACCGTGGCGGTCGTGGTGCCGTCGCCGGCCTCGTCATTGGTGCGGCTGGCAACCTCTTTCACCATCTGGGCGCCCATGTTCTCGAAATGATCCGAGAGCTCGATCTCCTTGGCGACGGTCACGCCGTCCTTGGTGATGCGCGGCGCGCCGTAGGACTTGTCGAG
>JAWLGF010000040.1:0-20282 GCA_041685205.1 Roseovarius sp. | reverse complement strand
ACGATCCCGCGACGTGACACGGCACTCAGACGTGACGGTCAACCATCTGGCGCTTGATCTCGGCGATCGCCTTGGCGGGGTTCAGGCCCTTGGGGCAGGTCTTGGCGCAATTCATGATGGTGTGGCACCGGTACAGCTTGAACGGGTCCTCCAGATCATCCAGCCGCTCGCCGGTCGCCTCGTCGCGTGAATCGATGATCCAGCGATACGCATGCAACAGTGCCGCCGGTCCCAGGTACTTGTCGCCGTTCCACCAATACGACGGGCAGGATGTCGAGCAGCAGGCGCACATCACGCATTCGTAAAGCCCGTCGAGCTTGTCGCGATCTTCGATGGATTGCTTCCATTCCTTCGCCGGGCGGTTGGACTTGGTCTCCAGCCACGGCATGATCGAGGCGTGCTGCGCGTAGAAATGCGTCAGGTCCGGGATCAGGTCCTTGACCACCGGCATGTGCGGCAGCGGGTAGATCTTCACGTCGCCCTTGACCTCGTCCATGCCATAGATGCAGGCCAGCGTGTTGATCCCGTCGATATTCATCGCGCAGGATCCGCAGATTCCCTCACGGCAGGAGCGGCGGAAGGTCAGCGTGGGGTCGATCTTGCTCTTGATCCAGATCAGCGCGTCCAGAACCATCGGCCCGCAATCGTCGAGATCCACGAAATAGGTGTCCACTCGCGGATTGTCGGCATCGTCGGGGTTCCACCTGTAGATCTTGAACTTGCGCAGGTTGCCGGAGGTCTCGGGCTTGGGCCAGGTCTTGCCGGTCACCATGCGGGAATTCTTGGGAAGGGTCAGTTGAACCATGGGGGGCTCCTTTCTAGCTGCCCAGCAACACGAGGCCGTTCCGGGCGATACATTGCACGGAGTCAGGACGCCGCGCGATGGTGACTACCTCTTCGCTGATCTCCGGCGTGATACCGGTAACGCTTGCCCCGGCGATGCGGATGATCTCGCCGGCCGAGGCCGCGTCGATGACACAATCTGTCACCGGCGCGGGATTCACACCCGGAAACCGGCGCGTGACCTCGGTGTTCACAACGCTCTTGGCGCGATCGCGCGCCACGGCATCGGCCACCTGATTGGCGGGCCCGCACGCCGCAAGCGACGCCACCGTACCAAGGGCAAGCGCCGTCCGCATCAGAATGTCCGTTCCTTCGGTGCGATCCGCTTGAGCTCGATGCCGCCCATGCTCTCGGGCGTCAGCGGGTCCTCGATGATCGGGCGATAGCTGAGATTGAAGTGGATCGCGTTGACGCGGTTGTCCTTGGTCCGCGCGATGGTATGCACGCGCCAGTTCGCGTCGTCGCGCTTGGGGTGATCCTCGGAGGCATGCGCGCCGCGGCTTTCCTTTCGGGCCTCGGCGGAAAAGACCGTTGCAAGCGCGTTCGGCACGAGGTTTGTCAGCTCCAGCGTCTCCATCAGGTCGCTGTTCCAGATCAGCGACCGGTCGGTCACACTGATATCATCCACCTTGCCCGCGACCTTGGTCATCGCCTCGACACCCTGTGCCAGCGTCTCGTCGGTGCGGAACACGGCGGCGTAGTCCTGCATCGTCTTCTGCATCTCGAGCCGAAGATCGGCCGTCGGCACCTCGCCCGACGCATGCCGCAACCCGTCGAAGCGGTCGAATGCGCGGTCCACCTCGACGGTGTTGGTCGACGGAACGGCGGAGTCGGGATTCACCGTCTTGCCGGCGCGGATCGCGGCGGCCCGGCCGAACACCACCAGATCGATCAGCGAGTTCGACCCTAGCCGGTTCGCGCCATGCACCGAGGCACAGCTCGCCTCGCCCACCGCCATCAATCCCGGCACGATCGCGGTCGGGTTGTCGGACGTCGGGTTCAGCACCTCGCCCCAGTAGTTGGTCGGGATGCCGCCCATGTTGTAATGCACGGTGGGCAGCACGGGGATCGGCTCTTTCGTGACATCGACGCCGGCGAATATCTTGGCCGACTCCGATATACCGGGCAGCCGCGAATGAAGCGCCTCGGGCGGCAGGTGCGACAGGTTCAGGTGGATGTGATCGCGGCCAGTGCCGACCCCCCGGCCTTCCCGGATCTCCATGGTCATGCAGCGGCTGACATAGTCGCGCGGGGCCAGATCCTTGTAGTTGGGCGCGTAACGTTCCATGAAGCGCTCGCCTTCGGAATTGGTGAGATACCCACCCTCGCCGCGCGCGCCTTCGGTGATCAGGCAGCCCGCGCCAAATATGCCGGTGGGATGGAATTGCACGAATTCCATATCCTGAAGCGGCAGCCCGGCGCGCGCCACCATGCCGCCACCGTCACCGGTGCAGGTATGCGCCGAGGTGGCCGAGAAATAGGCCCGGCCATATCCGCCGGTCGCCAGCACGACGGTCTTGGCGTTGAACACATGCATCGTGCCATCGTCGAGCTTCCAGCACACGACGCCGGTACAGGCGCCGTCGGTCATCACGAGGTCGATGGCGAAATACTCGATGTAGAACTCGGCCTTTTGTTTCAGGCTCTGGCCATACAGCGTGTGCAGGATCGCGTGGCCGGTACGGTCGGCGGCCGCGCAGGTGCGCTGCACGGGCGGCCCCTCACCATATTCGGTGGTGTGGCCGCCAAAGGGCCGCTGGTAGATCGTCCCCTCCTCGGTACGCGAGAACGGCACACCGTAATGCTCCAACTCATAGACCGCCTTCGGCGCCTCGCGGGCGAGATATTCCATCGCGTCCGTATCACCCAGGTAGTCCGAGCCCTTCACGGTGTCATACATGTGCCACTGCCAGCTGTCGGGGCCCATGTTGCCAAGGCTGGCGGCGATGCCGCCCTGCGCGGCCACGGTGTGTGAGCGCGTGGGAAAGACCTTGGTCACGCACGCCGTGCGCAACCCCTGCTCGGCCATGCCAAGCGTGGCGCGCAGGCCGGCCCCGCCGGCCCCCACGACCACGACATCGTAATCATGCGTCTCGTATTCATATGCAGCCATATCTTCGGTTCCTTACAACGCAATCCTGGCCAGGGCGAAAAGCCCCACGGCGATCAGGCCGTAACTTAGAATGGTCACCGCGATAATCAGCCCCTGACGCGTGCCGCCCTGACTGTAATCCTCGATCATCGTCTGGGCACCCGATGCGAAATGCCGCAGTCCGAAAAAGATCACGAGGGCCGTCAGCACCGCCATGAACGGATTCGAGAAGACCGAGAGCACCTCGGCCCGGTCGCCACCCAGGGCGCGACCGAATGCCACGAGGAAAACCGGAACGATCAGCGCGAGGCCCACACTACTGACGATCATGGACCAGTGATGTTCCGTGCCGCTGCCCGCGGCACCCTTGTTCTGGGCATTCTTCAGCGGAGTGATGTAACGCATGAGATCCTCCTCAGACCAGAAGCAGCGTGATAATGGTGAGCACGACAGAGCCGATGATGCAGCCCCACCCCATCTTTTCGGCCGTCGGCAGATCGAGCCCCCGGCCGGAATCCCAAACAAGATGCCGAAGCCCGGCGAGATAGTGATACCACACCGCCCAAAGCGACAGAGTCAGCACGAGTGTCCCGAACCATGACGTCATCACCGCATCGGCCACCGCGAAATAAGCGTCCGAGGTCGCAGCGGCGAACAGCCACCACACGATCATGAGGGACGCAACGATCAGCGCGTTGCCGGTGATCCGCGTCAGGATGGACGTAATGGATGTCAGTTGCGGTCGGTAGATCTGCAGATGCGGGGAAAGCGGACGCTGCGCCGGGGTCGTGCGGCCCTCGTTCGTCTCTGCCATGAAAGACCTCCTGTGATCTGACGGCGGCGCGTGGCCACCCTGGTTGGTGATGTTCTGGTGTCTTTCTGGAGTGATGTCACGTGTCATGAGTGAAAAATTTCATCGAAAGGACAATTGGACGCAAAAAATGAGCACCTCGTGATCACAGGCATAATTCCGTGATCACAACGCTGCAAACATGCTATGTGTCGCAAACCATGTCATCGCGTGCCAACATCCAGACTTGGGCGCTTGTCACGAAGATGGCCCCCGCGCCGGCAGAAAAGTCCTGTACGTGGCACGACACGTCCGACACATGAAATCATGCTCTTCGACGAGACCATGTTGGGAAAGCCTCGGCAAAGGGGCGACCCTCGCATTGCGGGATGATAGCGTCACCTGAAAGCCCCCGACCGGTCGCGAGGGACAAGTCTTCCGGACAGGGATCGCCGGCGCGCAGGCTTGATCCGGGCACAATGCCTGTCCAAAGACCGGCGCGTGCTCCCTCAGACGGCCGTCTTGCGGCTTTCGTCTAGATAGATGTCGCGCAGCCGTGCGGCGACGCGGCCGGGTGTACCATCCCCAAGCGCCGTCCCATCGATCTTCACCACCGGCATCACGAAGGCACTGGCCGACGTGACGAACGCTTCGTCTGCGTCCTTGGCCTCGTCGAGCGTAAAGGGCCGTTCCTCGACCTGCATCTGCGCCTCGCGCGCAAAGCGCAGCACGGCGGCGCGGGTGATCCCGTGCAGGATCTCGGTGCCGAGATGCCGGGTGACGATGGTGTTGCCCTTGACGATATAGGCGTTGTTGCTGGTGCCCTCGGTCACCTGCCCGTCCTCGACCATCCACGCATCGTCGGCCCCCGCCGCCCGGGCCATCATCTTGCCCATCGACGGATACAGAAGCTGCACCGTCTTGATGTCGCGCCGGCCCCAGCGAAGATCGTCGATGCTGATGACATTTATGCCTTTCTTCGCCGCCGGAGTGTTGGCAAGGCCGGGTTTGGACTGGGTGAACAGCACCAGCGTCGGGGCGGTGGTGTCGGGATCGGGAAAGACGAAATCACGGTCGCCATCGCTGCCACGCGTGACCTGCAGATAGACCAGCCCGTCGCTAATCGCGTTGCGCGCCACCAGCTCGCGGTGGATCTCAAGCAGGTCATCGAACCCCGCAGGTTTGCGCATGTCGAGCGCGTTCAACGACCGCTCCAGCCGCGCCAGATGCCCATCGAAATCGATCAGCTTGCCATCCAGAACGCTGGTCACCTCGTACACGCCATCGGCCATCAGGAACCCGCGGTCGAAGACCGACACCTTTGCCTCGGTCTCCGGCAGGTAGTCTCCGTTCAAATAGACTGTGCGCATGGTGCTACCCCCACAAGGCTGCGTCGGGCGGATGCACCCCGGCCGCATCAAAATTCAAAGCATTGTCCCGGTCTTCGGCCAGAAGCAGCGGCCCGTCAAGATCCGTCACCATCGCGCCTTGCGCCACCAGTGTCGCAGGGGCCATCGCAAGGCTGGAGCCCACCATGCACCCCACCATCACTTCGTAATCTTCCGCCTTTGCGGCATCGCGCAAGGCGAGCGCCTCTGTCAGGCCCCCGGTCTTGTCGAGCTTGATGTTGACCACGTCATATTTGCCGCGAAGGCCGGCAAGACTGGCGCGGTCATGGCACGACTCGTCGGCACAGACCGGCACCGGGCGGTCCATGCCGCGCAGCGCCTCATCCGCGCCCGCGGGCAGGGGCTGCTCGACCAGCGCGACCCCCAGACGCACCAGATGCGGGGCCAGATCGGCATAGACATCCGCCGACCAGCCCTCGTTGGCATCGATGATGATCCGGGCATCGGGCGCGCCCCGCCGCACCGCCTCCAGCCGCGGCATGTCGTCGGGCGTTCCCAGCTTGATCTTCAGAAGCGGGCGATGCGCGTGCCTGGCTGCCTGCGCTTCCATCGCCTCGGCGGTGTCCAGCGACAGGGTGTAGGCGGTGATCTCTGGGCCCGGCACGGGCAATCCGGCCAGGTCCCAGACGCGCTTGCCCGCCTGTTTCGCCGCCAGATCCCAAAGCGCGCAATCCACCGCGTTGCGCGCCGCCCCGGCCGGCAAGAGATCGTAAAGCCCCGCCCGCGTGACCTCGTCCGGCAGCCCCTCGATCTGCGCGGTCACGCTGTCCAGCGTCTCGTCGTAGCGGGCGTAAGGAACACATTCGCCCCACCCGGTCACGCCGCCGTCGCTGATCCGCACGGTCAGCACCCGCGCCTCGGTCCGCGAGCCGCGGCTGATGGTAAAGACCTGCGCCAGCCGGAACACGTCGCGCGTTACTGAAATCTTCAAGCGACCCCCTGTTTCTTCTTGGCCAAAATACCCCCGCCGGAGGCGTCCGACACCGCCCGCAGGCGCCCCGCCCGATCAGATCGCGGCCAGCGCATCCACCAACTTGCCCGCTCCGAACCGGTAAGGATCCGTCGCGGGCAGGCCCATTTCCTTCTCGACGTCGTCAAGATAGGCGCGCGCCGCGGCCTCGTCCATGTGCTGCGTGTTGACCGCGATGCCGACAACGTTGCAGGCCGGGTTCGAGATCCGCGCCAGCGGCAGGGCGGTGTCGCGCAATTGCTGCAAGGACGGCAGGCTGTACTCGGGCAGGCCGCGCATATGGGTGCGGGTCGGCTCGTGGCACAGGATCAGCGCGTCGGGCTGCCCGCCATGCACCAGCGCCATCGTCACCCCGGAATAGGACACGTGGAACAGGCTGCCCTGCCCCTCGATCAGATCCCAGTGATCGGCATCGTTGTCGGGGGTCAGCCATTCCACCGCGCCAGCCATGAAATCGGCCACCACCGCGTCGAGCGGCACACCCTCGCCGGTGATCAGGATGCCGGTCTGTCCGGTGGCGCGGAAGGTGGCCTTCATGCCGCGGGCGTGCATCTCGGCTTCCATGGCCATCGTCGTATACATCTTGCCAACAGAGCAATCCGTGCCCACCGGTAGGCAACGCTTGCCGCCGCGCGGCTTTCCGTCGGCGATCGGATAGGTGACCGCCGGCACGCGCACATCGTGCAGCGTGCGCCCCGTCGCCTCGGCCACGGCTTTCAGGTCGGGTTCGTCGCGCAACAGGTTGTGCAGCCCGGCGGCCAGATCGAACCCCTCTTCCATCGCCGTCACCAGAACCTTCTTCCAGGCGTTGGAAATGACGCCGCCGCGATTGGCCACGCCGATCACGACGGTCTTCGCACCCGCGGCCTTGGCCTCGGCCAAGGTCATGTCCGTGAGGCCCAGATCCGCGCCGCAGCCCGGCAGTCGGAACTGCCCGACCGCGTTGTCGGGCCGCCAGTCGCGGATGCCGATGGCGACCTTCGCGGCCAGCATGTCGGGCGCATCGCCCAGAAACAGAAGATAGGGGGTCTCGATCATGGCGCGGCTCCGGATGGTCGGCAAGTGTCAAGTGTCGCAGGACAGAACCGTGGTATCCCGCCCGGTTCAACCTCATTCACGCAAACCCCGCAGGAGTCCGGGACGCTGTGCACGGATTTCGGGCAGAAGTCGCGCGGCGCAATCTTCATGCTGCGTTGCAAAAAGAACCTTGCAGATGCAGCACGCGTTTCATACCCAGTCTCGGGACGGAAACGCAATCCCCTGACCCCCACGAAGAGGCCCCGAGATGAGCTTTCGCCTGCAACCCGCCCCGCCGGCCCGTCCCAACCGCTGCCAGCTCTTCGGTCCCGGCTCGAACACCAAGCTGTTCGAGAAGATGGCGGCGAGCGCGGCGGACGTGATCAATATCGACCTTGAGGATTCCGTCGCGCCGACCGACAAGGACAGCGCCCGCGCCAACACGATCCGCGCGATCAACGATGTGGACTGGGGCAAGAAATGCCTGTCGGTGCGGATCAACGGGCTGGACACCCCGTTCTGGTATCGCGATGTCGTGGATGTGCTGGAACAGGCCGGTGACCGGCTCGACCAGATCATGATCCCCAAGGTCGGATGCGCGGGCGACATCTACGCCGTGGACGCGCTGGTGACCGCCATCGAAGCGGCCAAGGGGCGCGGCAAACGCATCGGCTTCGAGGTCATCATCGAATCCGCGGCCGGCATCGCGCATGTCGAAGAGATCGCGGCGGCCTCGCCGCGCATGCAGGCGATGAGCCTTGGTGCGGCCGATTTCGCAGCGTCGATGGGGATGTCGACCACCGGCATCGGCGGCACTCAGGAAAATTACTACATGCTGCATGACGGTGCGAAATACTGGTCGGATCCATGGCACTGGGTCCAGAGCGCCATCGTCGCCGCCTGCCGCACGCATGGCCTGCTGCCGGTGGACGGGCCGTTCGGGGACTTCTCGGATGACGAGGGGTTCCGCGCGCAGGCGCAGCGCTCGGCCACGCTCGGGATGGTCGGCAAATGGGCGATCCATCCCAAGCAGATCGCGCTCGCCAACGAGATCTTCACACCCTCGGACGCCGCCGTCTCGGAAGCCCGCGAGATCCTCGCGGCGATGCAAGAGGCCACGGCACGCGGTGAAGGGGCGACCACCTACAAGGGCCGTCTTGTCGATATCGCCTCGATCAAGCAGGCCGAGGTCATCGTCAAGCAGGCCGAAATGATCGCCGAGCGCTGAACGTGGGATCAAGCGGCCCCGGCGCAATGTGCCGGGGCCGTGGGTTGGTCAGAGAACGGATTCGGGGTGCACCCAGTCGAGCCCCAGGGCCTCGCCCACGGCGGCATAGGTCAGCTGCCCGGCATGGACGTTGAGCCCCTTCAGCAGATGGTCATCCTCGGCGCAGGCCCGCTTCCAGCCCTTGTCGGCCAGTGCCAGCATGAAGGGCATCGTCGCGTTGCCAAGCGCCAGCGTCGAGGTGCGCGCGACGGCCCCCGGCATGTTGGCCACGCAGTAATGCATGATGCCGTCGACCTCGTAGATCGGGTCCTGATGCGTTGTGGCTTTCGATGTCTCGAAACAGCCACCCTGGTCGATCGCCACATCCACCAGCACCGCGCCGGGCTTCATCACGGGGAACTGATCGCGGCGCACCAGCTTGGGGGCGGCCGCGCCGGGGATCAGGACCGCGCCGATCACCATATCGGCCTGCGGCAACAGCTCGTCCACCAAACCCGCAGAGGAATAGCCGGTCTTGAACGTGCCGCCGAACACGTCGTCGAGGTAGCGCAGTCGCGGCAGCGACCGGTCCAGAACGGTGACATCCGCGCCCATGCCGGCGGCGATCCGGGCCGCATGGGTGCCCACAACGCCGCCACCGATCACGAGAACGCGCGCCGGGCCGACACCGGGCACGCCGCCCATCAGGACCCCGCGCCCACCATTGGCCTTTTGCAGTGTCCAGGCACCGACCTGCGGCGCCAGACGCCCCGCGACCTCGGACATCGGCGCCAGCAGCGGCAGTCCGCCTGTGCGATCGGTCACCGTTTCGTAGGCGATGGCGGTCACGCCCGAGGCCATGAGATCCCGGGTCTGGTCCGGATCGGGGGCAAGGTGCAGAAAGGTGAACAGAAGCTGACCTTCGCGGAGCATCTTGCGCTCGACAGGCTGCGGTTCCTTGACCTTCACGACCATCTCGGCCTCGGCAAAGACCTCTTCGGCGGTGCTGATGATCCGCGCGCCGGCGGCTTCATAGGCAGCATCGTCAAAGCCCGCGCCAAGTCCGGCCCCGGCCTGCACGATCACCTCGTGCCCATGCCCGACGGCCTCTTGCGCGGCAATGGGCGTGAGGCCCACGCGATATTCCTGCGGCTTGATCTCTGCCGGGCAACCGATTTTCATCTTTGAACCTCCTCCATTTCTATGCCCCAGTTTTGATCAAAACCCGCACAAGGGGATTGAAACTTCACGCGCCAAAAGCAGGTAATATGGAAGAAAGTTCATCTGAAATACCATTTTGCCGAAGAAGGTTGTGCAAAAAATGCTGGATGACATGGATCGGCGGCTGTTGCGCGTTCTGCAGGGGCGCGGCCGCATCTCGAATGCGGACCTCGCCGAGGCGGTGAACCTCTCCGCCTCAGCCTGTCACAGGCGGGTGCAGAGGCTCGAGGCCGAGGGATATATCAAGGGCTACGTGGCGCTTCTCGACACCCGCAAGATGGGTGTGCCCGCGACTGTGTTTGTCGAGATCACGCTCAGCACGCAGGCCGATGAGGTGCTCGAGGCCTTCGAGCGGGCGGTCGCCCGGGTACCGGACCTGCTTGAGTGCCACCTGACCGCCGGCACCGCCGATTACATCCTCAAGATCGTGGCAGAGGATACCGAGGATTTCGCGCGCATTCACCGGCAATACCTCACGCGATTGCCCGGTGTCGCCAAGATGCAGTCGAGCTTCGCGTTGCGGACCGTGGTCTCGACCACGGCCCTGCCCGTATGAAATCAAGCGGCGGCTTGGGCCATGCCCTTCTGGATCATCTACCCGATCATGCCGCCCGCATCACCGAGATCCTCGTAATGCCGCTTGAGCCGTTGCAGCGCGATGCGCAGCACGATCTTGGCAGAGCGAGCCGACCATCCCATCTTTTTCTCGGCGCTTTCCAGCCCCTCAAGATAGCAGCAGCACCGCAGCGCCACATCCCCCAGACCCGGCCCCAGGTCGCGCAGGGCCCCGATGACGCGGGCGCGCGCGGCCTCGGCCCCATAGCCCGGCGGATTGGCGGGCGCCCCTGTCTTGTCAACATGGCTCAGGAAGTGATCCCAGTTTTGCGTCACGCGCGGTGCCATCTGCGCCAGTTCGAAATCCTCGCGCAGACGCTCGCCCGCCCGGACCAGATCATGTGACAGAAAGCGGCTGCCATCCTTGTCGCGCCGCCGGGCCAGCGCGATCAGCGGCGACTCGGCCAGACCGTAGCGCATCCGCCGCGGCCCCGTCGTTGTGGATGCGTCTGCGGGGCCGGTCAGAACGACAGGCGGTTCGCGCAGACCGTTGGCGACGTTTTCGGACTCGGCCATCATCCGACCAAGCGCCGCGCGCCCGGTACTGGTCACATGGTACCGCGAGATCCGCCCGGGATTGTCGCAGGCGATCCAGCCCTTAAGCGCAAGCGCCTCGGCCACGTCGCGATCCACCACGGCCGTACGCGCCGGTCCACCCGCGCCATCGTCGCGCACCACCACGGCCTTGTCCATGTCCGTGGACACCGCAAGCAAAGCGCCGGTTTCGCAAAGCCGCCGCAGGACGCGGCGCGCTTCGGACTGCAAGCGCGCCTCGCTGAGGCTGGTCTCGGTGTCGTCCGGTCTGGGATCGGTGTGAACTGTCATCTTGGTCTCCTTGACAGGAGAACCGGGTCTCTTTGCACGCGACACGCACTGACCGAGGCGACGCAGCGCCTCGTCAACAAGGATGTCATCACGGCGCGTTTCGAAGGTGCGGATCTGGCGCAGCACGGTCGAGGCGTGCCGCCCCGATCGACGGGCCAACGCGCGAATGGGCGTGCCGCTTTCGATATGGGCAAGATAGTGCAGCGCGGCCTCTGGCACCCAGGACGGGACCCGCAGCATCGCCGCCTTGCTCATCATCTGTTTGCACATAGCCTGTCCCCGAATTCGGCCTGCATCGGGGGCCATGGCAGTGTCGCCGCCCGATCCACAGATTTATCCACAACTAAGACGTGCAATGATTACCGGTTCGTTAAGTGTTTCCACAAAATCAACTTTTGTTGACAAATGGTAAACAAATTCAACGGGCTGCGTGCGGTCCGACGGGTGTCACGCAACGGCTGTGGACCCCGTGCCAAGAGGGTGAAAACACAACCATAAGGAGAGCAAACCGATGCAGGATGGTCTTACCGTTTTCCGGGGTCTGCGGCGCCCGCCGCTTCTCGTTCACGCGGCCCGCATCGGCAGCGCGGGCTACACCCGCACGCTGCATCTGGCGCGACATCTGGGGCATGGACCGCTGCCGCGCGCGGATGACGCGCTGATGCAGCTTATCGATATCGAAGCCGGTCTCGAGGCCGACAGAGCGGACCGCGCCGCCCATTACAAGGCGGTGCGGCATGTGGATGTCCTGATCGCGATGATGGGCGAGGTGCGCGAGATGCAGGACGGGTCGGACAGCCCGGCCTGAGCGCAGACGCCTTCGGTGGTCAGCCGAAGGCGTCGGTCATCGTGCTCTTGCGCTGCGCGACGAAGGCGTTCAGCGCCTCGTGAATGCCGGGATCGAGCTGCGGCTGCTGATAGTCGCGCAGAAGCTTTCGCAGACGCGCGTTGGCCAGCGTCATCGTGTCGCGCGCGCCTTCCTCGAACCAGGTCTCGAACGGTTTGTAATCCAGCAGATCCGAGCGCCAGAAGGCGGATTTGTAATTCGCCTGCGTATGCGCACATCCCAGGTAATGCCCACCGGGCCCGACCTCGCGGATGGCATCCATGGCCTGACCGTTCTCGTCCATGTGGATACCCTGCGCGAGGTGATGCAGCGCACCGAGCTGATCGGCATCCATCACGAATTTCTCGAAACTGGCGACGAGGCCCCCTTCCAGCCAGCCGCAGGCATGCAGCATGAAGTTCACCCCGGCCAGAAGCCCCATGTTGAGACTGTTGGCAGACTCGTAGGCAGCCTGCGCATCCGGCAGCTTCGAGCCGTTGAAAGATCCCGCCGATCGGTAGGGCAGGTTCATGCGCCGCGCCAGTTGACCCATCCCGTAGGTGATATGCGCGGCCTCCGGCGTCCCGAATGTGGGCGCGCCGGAATTCATGTCTATGGAGGTGACGAAAGCGCCCATGATCATCGGCGCGCCAGGGCGCACCAGCTGGCTGTAGGCGATGCCGGCCAGCACCTCGGCCAGAACCTGCGTCAGCGTGCCGGCCACGGTCGTTGGCGCCATCGCCCCGCCGACGATGAAGGGCGACAGGATGCAGGCCTGGTTGTTCTGCGCATAGACCTCCAGCGAGCCCATCATCACGTCATCGAACGTCATCGGCGAGTTGACGTTGATCAGCGACGTCATGACCGTGTTGGCCTGCACGACATCCTGCCCGAAAAGGATGCCTGCCATGTCGACGCTGTCCTGCGCGCGGCTTGGCTCGGTCACCGACCCCATGAACGGCTTGTCCGACAACGTCATGTGCGCGAGAAGCATGTCGAGATGGCGCTTGTTGACCGGGATGTCCGTCGGCTCGCAAACCGTGCCGCCCGAATGGTGCAGCCATTTGGACATGTAGCCAAGCCGGACGAAGTTGCGGAAATCCTCGATCGTCGCATAGCGGCGACCCTTTTCCATATCATGCACGAAGGGCGGGCCGTAGATTGGCGCAAAGACCAGCGACCGGCCCCCGATCTCGACCGAGCGGTCGGGATTGCGGGCATGTTGCGTGATCCGCGACGGCGCGGTCGAAATGAGTTGACGCGCCAGCCCGCGCGGGATGCGCACCCGCTCGCCCATCACATCGGCGCCGGCCTCGCGCCAACGGTCCAGCGCGGCGGGGTTTTCCACGAAATTGACACCGACCTCGGCGAGGATGGTTTCGGCGTTGGCTTCGATGATCTCAAGCGCCTCTTCGGTCAGCACCTCGAAATTCGGGATGTTCCGCTCGATGTAGCGCGCGGTCTCGACACTGACGGCGGTGCGTTCTGCGCGACGCGCGGCTCCGCCGCCGCCCCTGGACCGTCTGCTGCGCGCTGCTGCTTCTGCCATGGATGCACCCTTTGCTTGCATGCTCTGTCAAATGCGTCGATCCCGCGACCGGGCCGGGCTCGTCTCCGTTCTACTCGGTCGCTCGCCGAAAGGTTGCCCGAATTCCGGCGAGTTGATAGTAAAAACGACACGCGACGTGATGGTGCGCAGGCCGGCATGCCGACCTTGTGCGCGGGGTTCAGGTCTCTCGATCACGCGCCGGAACGGGATCATAGCCGCATTGGCCCCAAGGATTGCACCGCAAGATCCGCCGCACCGCGAGCCAGCCGCCCTTCAGCGCGCCATGCGTTTCGAGCGCGTCGAGCGCGTATCGGCTGCAGGTCGGGTGATAGCGACAGTGCCAACCGACCCAGGGCGACAGGATCAGGCGATAGCCCTTGATCGGCAGGGCGAGGACATAGGCGAGCGGGCTCATCCCTCGCGCCGCAATCTGCTTAGCGCCTTTAGAAGATCGTCCCGCAGGGCCATGTAGGGGCGGTCGCTCGTTTGCCCCGCGCGCCCGATCAGGACGTAGTCCCAGCCGGATTGACCGGCGTCGTTCAAGACGTCGCGTGCCACAGCGCGCAGGCGCCGCTTGGCCCGATTGCGCGCCACGGCGTTGCCGACCTTCTTGGAGCAGGTGAACCCGACGCGAATCGTCGGATCGCCATCGCGCCGCTCGCGTGCCTGCACCATCATGCCGGGCAGGGATTCGCGCCGGGCCTGCGCCGCGGCTAGGAAACTGGCGCGCTTGCGCAGCACGCAGAGACGTCCACGCCTCCGACAATATGCCCCTGACCGCGCGGTTTGGGTCGTCACGTCAGGGCACATCGAAGATGTCATGGTCGCCCGCGTGCTCCGGCGGTTATGCGCTCAGCGACTTGCGGCCACGGGCGCGGCGCGCGTTCAGGATCTTGCGCCCGGCCTTGGTGGCCATGCGAGCGCGGAAGCCGTGGCGGTGCTTGCGAACGAGGTTCGAGGGTTGAAAGGTGCGTTTCATCGCTCCGTCTCCGACAGTGTCTGGCAGCGCGCCGTGATGGGCCGCAACTGCATCATTGCATGCTAAGAGCCGGTGTCTAGCCGCCCTGCCCCTTCAAGTCAAACCCTCGTGGGCACGGCTGCGACAAAATCCTGCATGGACGCGCGGATGCTGCTACAGAGTGCCTGTGCTGCGCGCCATCGTGCCGCGACAATCACTCCCGGTCACCCTCGCGTGAGGGCACTGGCGTCCGTGCGGCGGACCATGCAACTACGGCTCAGCAGACATGACACAGGGGCGGACCATGGATGACAGCATGCACGAACGAACCGATCCCAAGCGCGCGGGCTGGACACGGCACGTGCCGCTGGCCGTCATCCTGATCTTTGCAGCGGTCGGATATTTCACCCTGCGCGATCACATCACCTTCGCCACGCTGCGCGACAACCGCGAGGTGCTGCTGGCCTTTCGCGATTCCAATTACGGCCTGATGGTATTGGCCTTCATCGCGGTCTATTTCGCGATCGTCGCCTTCTCCTTGCCGGGCGCGGCCGTGTCCTCGGTGACCGGCGGGTTCCTGTTCGGGCTGGTTGCAGGCACCGCAGCCAACGTGATCGCAGCCTCGCTCGGGGCCTGCGCCATCTTCCTGGCGGCACGGTGGGGCCTCGGCCAGATCCTCGCCACGAAGATCGAAACCTCCGAAGGCACGCTCAAGCGCCTCAAGGCGGCGCTGCACGAAAACGAGATCAGCGTGCTTTTCCTGATCCGCCTCGTGCCGGCGGTCCCGTTCTTCGTGGCCAATCTCCTGCCGGCGCTCGTGGGGGTGCGGTTCGTCAACTTCGCGATCACCACGTTTCTCGGGATCATCCCCGGCGCGCTCGTCTTCACCTGGATCGGCGTGGGGCTGGGCAAGGTGTTCGACCGCGGCGACAGCCCGGACCTGTCGCTTCTGTGGGAGCCACAGGTCATCGGCCCCATCCTGGGGCTGGCCGCGCTGGCGGCCCTGCCCATCGTGATCAAGGCCCTTCGTGGCAAGAAGGACATCTGAACATGCAAGATATCGACACCGACCTGCTGGTCATCGGGGCCGGCTCCGGCGGGCTTTCCGTCGCGGCCGGCGCCGTTCAGATGGGCGCGTGCGTCGTGCTTCTTGAAGGGCACAGGATGGGCGGCGACTGCCTCAACTATGGCTGCGTGCCCTCCAAGGCGCTGATCGCCAGCGGCAAGGCCGCCTACGCGCAATCGCATGCCGCACAATACGGCGTCGCCGACGTGATCCCCCAGGTGGATTACGCTGCCGCCAAGGATCACGTCGCCGGTGTAATCGCCCAGATCGAGCCCACTGACAGCGTGGAGCGGTTCGAGGGCCTCGGCGTGCGGGTGATCCAGGACTACGGGGCGTTCATCTCACCCCGGCAGGTGCAGGCCGGCGATCACGTCATCACAGCACGGCGCGTGATCCTCGCCACCGGCTCGTCGCCCATGGTGCCGCCCATCCCCGGTCTTGAGTCTGTGCCGTTCGAGACCAACGAGACGATTTTCGATCTGCGCGAGCGGCCCGATCATCTGCTGATCATCGGCGGCGGTCCGATCGGCATGGAAATGGCACAGGCGCATCGTCGTCTGGGATCGGAGGTGACGGTGATCGAGGGGGACTCGGTGCTCGGTCAGGACGATCCCGAAACGGCGCAGGTGATCCGCGACCAGTTCGCGGCCGAAGGCATCACGATCGAGGAAGGCGCCATGGCGTCAGAGATCCGCGGCGAACCCGGCGCGATCGAGGTCGCGGCGAAGGACGGCCGCATCTTCACGGGTACACATCTGCTGGTCGCGGTCGGTCGCCGCGCCAATACCGACCGGCTCAACCTGGACGCGGCCGGGATCGAGACCACCAAACGGGGGATCAGGGTCGATGCGTCGATGCGCACCAGCAACCGCCGAGTCTACGCCATCGGCGACGTCACGGGGGGCATGCAGTTCACCCACATGGCGGGATATCACGCGGGGCTGATCATCCGACAGGTACTGCTTGGCCTGCCCGCCAGGGAACGCACCGATCATATCCCGTGGTGCACCTACACCCAGCCCGAGCTGGCGCAGGTCGGCCTGACCGAAAAGGCCGCGCGCGAACGCCATGGCGGAAACCTGGAGGTGGTGCGGTTCGAGTACGCCCATAACGACCGCGCCATCGCCGAGCGCAAGACCGCCGGCCTGATCAAGGTGATGGTGGTGCGCGGACGGCCCGTCGGCGCCTCGATCGCGGGCGCGCAGGCGGGCGAGCTGGTGAACCTCTGGGCGTTCGTCCTCGCCAACGGACTCAAGATGAAACACGTGGCCGGCATGGTCGCCCCCTACCCCACGCTTGGCGAGATCAACAAACGCGTCGCCGGTGCTTATTTTTCGCCCCGGCTGTTCGATAGCCGTCTCGTCAAAAACATCGTAGGCTTCGTGCAACGCTGGCTGCCCTGACACAAAGGGCCATACTGGGGGACCGCTTGATCAATTCACTCTCAGGGCGCTTCCTTGTTCTGACGATCATCTTCGTGATGCTGGCCGAGGTCCTGATCTTCGTGCCCTCGATCGCCCGGTTTCGCGAGGAATTCCTGATCACCCGGCTGGAGCGCGCACAGATTGCATCGCTTGTCCTGCTGGCCGAGTCGGACGTGAACCCCGATCTTCAGGAGGAACTTCTGCGCAATGCCGGCGTGTTCAACGTGGTGCTGCGCCGCGACGAGGCCCGCCAGCTCGTGCTGTCCTCGCCCGTGCCGGGCCGCGTCTCCACCACGTTCGACATGCGCGACGCGCCCGCCCTCATCCTCATCCGAGATGCGTTGCTGCGGCTGGCAAGGCCGGAGCCGGAGGTGATCCGCGTCATCGGCCGGCCCGTGCGGATGGGCGGGCTACTGATCGAGATCACCCTCGACTCAGGCGATCTGCGCAGCGCGATGATCGATTACGGCCTGCGCATCCTCTGGCTGTCGCTGGTCATCTCGGTGTTCACCGCCGTCTTGCTGTTCTGGGCGGTGCAACGCTTCATCGTGCGCCCGATCAACCGCGTCGTCGACAACATGCAGGCCTATTCCGCCGCCCCGGAGGATGCCCGCCACGTGATCGAACCCTCGGCATCCATCCGGGATCTGCGCAAGGCCGAAGAGACGCTGAAATCGCTTCAGACGCGCCTGACCGGCGCCCTGCGCCAGAAAGAGCACCTCGCGCAACTCGGCGGGGCGGTGGCCAAGGTCAGCCACGATCTGCGCAACATCCTGACCTCGGCCCAGCTTTTCACCGACCGCCTGGAGCTCAGCGATGACCCGCGCGTGCAGCGCATGGCGCCCAAGCTGGTGAACTCGCTCACCCGCGCGGTGCATCTTTGCGAGGCGACCCTGGCCTACGGCAAGGCCGAGGAGCCGGGACCGACCCTGGCCCGGGTGCGCCTCGCCGAAATCGTGGATGACATCATCGAAAGCGAGCGGCTCTCGGCCGAAGGGGCGGACGTGACGTTTCAAAGCGACGTGCCGGGTGACATGGTCCTGCGCGCCGACGCAGAGCAGCTTCATCGCGTGATCGGCAATCTCGTGCGCAACGCGCGCCAGGCCATCGTCAATACCGGCACGCCCGGCACGGTCACCGTCGAAGCGGACGAGGATGCGCACGCCTGGGCCATCCGTGTCCGCGACAGCGGCCCGGGCCTGCCGCCGAAGGCGCGCGAAAACCTGTTCAAACCGTTCCACGGTGGTGCGACGAAGGGGGGGACCGGTCTCGGACTGACCATCGCCGCCGACCTGGTGCGCGGCCACGGCGGAGACGTGTCGCTGGAACGCAGCGATCCTCGGGGAACCATCTTCCGGATCATGATGCCCAAAGGAAATTTGGGCGACACACCATAAACCCGCCCACGTGCCCTTGCATCACCGCGCCACAGCGTCTATCCGAGCGGCGTGCGGACCGATAGCTCAGCTGGATAGAGTACCTGACTACGAATCAGGGGGTCGGGGGTTCGAATCCTCCTCGGTCCGCCATTGCAGAATTCAAACATCTGATTGTATTGAATTTTCTTCAGGCCAAGAAATTCATCCCACCAATTTTACCACCATCACATGCGCCTTTGAGTGCAGCGCCATGCAACCGGCTGCGTCTCTCCTGCTCGTATCGGCTGCGCACTCCACCACCCTGTCGGGCAACATCGAGGCATAAATCAAGGCCAACGCGAACGCTGTTCGGAGCTGTCGCAAGGGCTATCGATGCGTAAGTATACCGCAGCTCTCAGAACTCTCTCGAATTCTCAGATAATGCGGCGAAAAGTCTTCTATACTAAGCCGTCCTCACCAACCGTGGCTTACCGACACACACGGTTCAAAGCTGTCTGCCAGCAACCATCTCTGATGCTGTAATACAGCTAGTCATTCCTGCTATTCACGCGGATTGCAGCATTTTATGGTCGTCGGAAATCTCGACGTGTTAACGTAGCCCCATACAAGGAGCACTCCCCATGATCGCAGGGGCACATGCAGTCGTATGGTTCAGGCAGGACGAACCCGGGAATGACGCCTGTCGCTTTGCCGATGCCGAGGGCGGATACCTGATCGACGGGTCGTCGACGGATGCCAAAGGTATTACCCTGCCATACCGTATCCGTGCTCGAGGAGATGGCACGACACGACGCGCCCGAATTGGTGCGAAATCCCGCATCTTCGTGAGCCGCGCGCCCGATAATACATGGCTGCTAAATGGCAGACCGGCCCCGGAAGTCTCAGGGGCCGAGGATATCGATCTTGGCTTCACGCCCGCGACCCTCACCTTGCCAATCCGCCGCTTGACGCTTGGCATTGGCCACGACGCCGAGATCATGGTGGCAAGGCTGGATCTCGAAAACGAACGTCTGACGCCCCTGCATCTCGTCGTTCGCCGTATCGCGGAAGAGGAATACGAATGCCTGAATGCCGAGACGGGCAAAACATCGCATCTCTTGGTGGACAGGCATGGCGTCATTCAAAGGCACACAGGCCGATGGATTGCGCAGAGTTGAGAACCGCGCGTCTTCGGTCAGAACGAGACTGGGAACAGCTGTCCAGCGATCCATCGATAGGGTCCATCCTCGGAGTAGATGTAACTCGCAATGGCGATCCCGCCGGCGTTGCGAGTGGTCGAACGGCCCCTTTTACCGTTGTCCCTTTCCGCGCGTGCGATGTCGATCCGATGATTCCATAAGAGCTCTGGTGCACCGAGATGACGACTTCCGCGTGCAGGGTCCTCCGCCACAAACGCAACAACGCGCTCCCGAAGCGCCGTAGTATGGGGCTTTCCCTTCTCAAACCCCCATATTTGCCATGCGGACAGGGAATCACAGGTCAAACTTTGGGGGAAGCCTGAATCGAAAAGGACGCAACACGCTCTAATTGCCCCAGAGGCGGCTTGATCAAATCCAAGGATTCGATAATGTGAAATTTTTTGGGGAGGGGGACTATGGGCAAACCGCAACCTGCGTTCGATACCGAAGTGTTCTCACGGACGGCGTCACTCTTCACGTCAAAACGGGATAGTTTACCTCAAGACGCCGTCGAGGCCCTGGCCGGCGACATCGCCAAGCGCCTTGCCTCCGCGAATTTTCTTGGTCCGGCATTCGATATCCCTGTTATCAGCGAGGAGGACATTCACGACTTTTGCGACGCTTTGATCCAGTCAGACCCTGAAGCCTCCTTGCGCTTTATTGAGAACCGCCGTGCCGAGGGCCTGAGCCGGCAAGGCGTGTATCTGGGCTATATCACCGCTGCAGCGCGTTGCCTTGGGGAAGGTTGGGATGACGACCGACTATCCTTCCCGCAAGTGACATTCGGAACCGGCCACCTTTACGCCCTGATGCGAGCCTTGAGGGCCGAAAGTCATTCGTCTCGGAAGCATGCTCTGGACAACCGCCGTTGTGCCCTGTTTGCAACCGTTCCGGGCGAGGATCACGGCATTGG
>JAWLGF010000108.1:0-5151 GCA_041685205.1 Roseovarius sp. | reverse complement strand
GCCTTACGGGCGACGCGACTGCGCCCGTACAGGATGTTGACGAAGATCATGCCGATCAGAAACGCCCCGAGCGTCGAGATCAGAAACAGAGCCAGCGTCGTGCCGAATCCGCTGGCGAAACGGGGCCATTCTCCGAGGACGATTTCCCAGTCGGTCATGGCGTCCTACCCTTCGATCGAGGCAAAGCGCGCCGCGCGGCGCTCGAACCGGCGTTGCAGCCGCACCATGCCGGCGATGATCAGAATGTAGAGCGCGCCCGCGACGATGATCGGCGGCAGCGGCTCGTAGGTTTGCGAGGCGATGCGATTGGTCACGCGCGTGAGATCCACGATGCCGATCACCGCCACGGCTGGGCTGGCCTTGACCAGCAGCGTGGCCTCGTTCACCAGCCCCGGCATTGCGGCGAAGGTCATCTGCGGGAACATGATGCGGCGGAAATATTGCGACCGGGTCATGCCCACGGCCTTTGCGGCCTCGATCTGCGACCGCGGGAATGCCTGATAGACGGAGCGCCAGATCTCGGCGTTGAAACAGGCGGTGTTGAGCAGCAGCGTCAGCACGCTGGCGGTATAGCGGTCGATGCTGATCCCGAGACCGGGCAGCCCGATGAAGATGAACAGGACCAGCGTGACCAGAGGTGTCGCACGTCCGATGCTGATGTAGACGGCCACGATCTGCGAGATCACGGGCAGGCGCGAGATCCGCGCAAGCCCCAGAAGCAGCCCGAGCGGGATGCCCCCGGCAATCGCGATGACGGAGATCCAGATCGTGACCCATGCCCCGTCGAGCAACGTTTGAAAATCGCCTGCACTCATGGTGTGGACCACTCTTTCAGCAGGATATCATTGCGGATGGCCGGCAGCGTGCCGGCCATCCCTTGGCGTGCGGGTCACTCGACCGCGGTCAGCTCTTCAAACTGCTCGACCGAGGTGATGGGCTCGGTCGGCAGGTCGGGGAATTCCTCGCCGAACCATTTTTCCTGCAATTCGGCCAACCGCCCGCTTTCGCGCAATTCGAGGAGGAAGTCGCTGACATATTCCAGCAGATCCTCGTTGCCCTTGGGCACCGGGTAGCCGTGAAAGCCGGGGCCGGACACGGGTTCCCCCATCTCGAAGGTGTCGCCGCGTTCTTCGATCAGGCTTTTCGCCGAGATGATCGAGTTGACGGTATAATCGAGGCGCCCGTTCTCCAGGTCTTCGTAGATTTCCGGGTAGGAGGTGTATTCGACTACCTCGCCAAGGCTGCCGCCGGTTTCCTCCAGCATCGCTTCGAGCTCGGGCAGGCGCGACAAAAGCACGCTCCCGGCCTGCACGCCGACGGTCAGACCGTCGAGGTCTTCGACACCCTCGATGCTGTCATCATCGGCGCGCTTGATGTAGTAATGCTGCGCGCTCGCCGTGGGCACGGCGAAATCGAACACGCGCAGGCGTTCGGTCGAGATGATCGAGCCGGTAATCGCCATGTCGTACTGACCCGCGCGGACCGCGGCCAGCAAGCCCGACCATGGCAGGATCTCCTGGCGGACTTCGAAATCCGCATAGTCCTCGAACTCGGCCACCACGTCATGCGTAAAGCCTGTCGGTTCGCCGTCCTTCATGATCTCGAACGGGGCGTAGTTGTCCTCGGTCGCGATGCGGATGAAGCCACGCTCCTTGATTTCCTCCAGCGATGCGGCCTCGACCGCCAGCGGCAGGGCGAGCCCGGCCAATAGGGCCGCAGCGTAGACGGGCAGGCGAAATCGTCCGTTCGCATTTCTGTTTATCATCAATCTTTCCTTCCTGTTTGCGGGTCGTGATCGTTTTGTAGGATTTCTTGCATGATCAATCAGGCCGATCCACCTGAACCTTGATGATCAATGATTTCGGGGTCAGATCGGCGCCGTTCGTGGGAACAATGTCCATTGGACAGGCAGAAATGACCACGATGACATCAAATTCTGCACAGAAAGTCAGCGATTGACCCTTTTCGACCTGCGGCGGCACGATTTCCAGGGTGCCGTCCGGCCCGATCTCGACGCGTTCAAAGATGTTCACCGGGCTCGGAATGTCGGCCGGGCTGATTGAAAGTTCGGCAAGTGCCTCGCGCAGGTTGTCGGCGCAGCTGCGATGCGGGCCGACATGGCCAAGTAACCTGTATCGCCCCGCATCGCAGGCCGAGAGCAGAAGATCGTGATGGCCGGGCGAGGTGTCGGAGACGACCGTCAGCATCGGGCGCCGCATGTTGGAATAGAAGGCATCGCCGACACACGGTGTCAGCCGGTCGAGACAGGACCGCGTGTGCTCCGTCGAAAGAAATTCGCGCGGATCCTCGCGTGCGAAAGCCCACATGTCGGCCACCTGCGGCCCCTCGGCGGCGACGACCGAAAACCGCATGCCGGCCGGGACATGCACGGCCTTGCCGGTCGACGCCGGTACGGGGATGTGCGTCGCATCTGTCATGGCGTGTCTCCGTCGCATGGTTCATCCTGCAGCCCGAGGTCGAAACGCTCGCCGGGGAAATACTTGGCCAGCCGCGCATCGGCCGCGCGTGCGTGGCCTTCCATGCCTTCAAGACGCGAGATGCGCGCGGTCGCAAGGGCCACGGGTTTCGACCCCTCGCGCGTGGCGCGCTGCCAGGTGACCATCTTGAGGTATTTGTGCACGCTCAGCCCGCCGGTGTAATTCGCCGCCCCGGAGGTCGGCAGCACGTGATTGGTGCCCGACGCCTTGTCGCCGTAGCTGACCGTGGTCTCCTCGCCCAGAAACAGCGAGCCGTAACAGCGCAGCCGTCCCAGCCACCAGTCGAGATCACGCGCCTGCACCGTCAGGTGTTCGGGCGCGTAGGCGTCCGAGGTTGCTGCCATCTCCTCTCGGTCGTCGCAGAGAATCACCTCTGCATAGTCGCGCCAGGCGGCGGCGGCGCTCTCGCGGTTCATTTCGGGCAGGGCGTCTATCATCCCCGGCACGAGGGCCATCACCTGCTCGGCCAGCGCGCGGTCATCGGTCACCAGCCAGACCGGCGAATTGTAGCCATGCTCGGCCTGGCTGACCAGATCCGTTGCGACCAGATGCGGATCGGCATCCGCATCGGCGAGGATCAGGCTGTCGGTCGGTCCTGCGACCATGTCGATCCCGACGCGGCCGAACAGCATCCGCTTGGCTTCGGCCACATACTGGTTGCCCGGTCCGACGAGAAGGTTCGCGCGCGGCAAACCGAAAAGGCCGAAGGTCATCGCGGCGACGCCCTGCACGCCGCCCATGGCCATGATCCTGTCGGCCCCGCACAGATTCGCAGCATAGATGATCGCAGGATGCACGCCGATGCCGGGACGCGGTGGCGAACAGGCGGTGATATGCCGGCAGCCCGCCACCTTGGCGGTCGTTACGGTCATGATCGCGGTGGAGACGTGACTGTAGCGCCCGCCGGGCAGATAGCATCCGGCCGCGTCCACCGGAATCGCCTTCTGCCCGGCCACGAGGCCGGGTCCGATCTCGACATCGAAATCCGGGATCGTGTCACGCTGTGCCTGCGCGAAACGGCGCACGTTGTCATGTGCGAATTGGATATCGTCCTTGGCCCGTTGCGAGACGCGCGCGCAGGCAGCCGCGATCTCGGCCTCGCCCAAAAGGACGTTGCCGTCATACCTGTCGAAGGTCGCGGCATACTCCAATGCCTTGGCGTCGCCGCCGGTCTCTATGTCGTCGAGGATCCGGGCGACGATCTCACGCGTTTCCGGGGCATCCGACTCAGACGTTAGCGTTGCCGTCTTGAGATACTCCGGTGCCATTCCGCTATCCTTCGTCCATATTTGCCTGAAACGGGCGTCGCCTAGTGATCCTTCCCGGAAATCGTAGTCTCGATTGGCCGCGTCGGGAAAGCCCTGACAGTTGGAATGGCATGTTGCTGCGCATTCGCGACACGTCCTGCCACGAAATCCGGCACGCAGGGTCGGTCCGCGTCATGGGGCAAGGTCCAGAAAGCCGATCCCGCCAAGGATGAGCAGGGCCAGAAACAGCGTTTCGGCGATGATGAGCGTGATCGCGCCGCCACCGACCCTGACGATGTTGCGCAGGTCGGTCTTCATCCCGACCGCCGCGATGGCCGACAAGAGCGCCCAGGATGACAGCTTTGCCAGAAATGCGCCGAGCGCCTGAGGGATCAGCCCCAGCGAATTGAGCGTGGCCAGGCACAGAAACCCCAGCACAAAGACCGGCACGAGGGGCGGGCGCGTGCCGTCACTTGTCGGTTGATCACGGCCCAAGAAAAGGGCGATGAGGATCACAACCGGGGCAAGGAACGACACCCGGATCAGCTTGACCAGCGTCGATGTCTCGCCGGCGGTGTCCGATATCGAAAAGCCGGCACCGACCACCTGCGCCACGTCATGCACGGTGGCCCCGATAAAGGCGCCCGCCGTCACCTCGTCGAAACCAAGGGCACCCGTCAGGATCGGATAAAGGATCATCGCGACGGTCGACAGAACCGTGACGCCCAGCACGGTGAACAGCAGGTTGCGCTCGGATTTCTCGTCCCTGGGCAGCACCGCGGCGATCGCCATGGCCGCCGAGGCGCCGCAGATCGCCACCGACCCGGCGGTCAGGATGGCGAAGCGCGAACCCTGTCCGATCACACGCGCCAATAGAACGCCGAACGCGATCGTGGCCACCACCCCCAGCACCAGCAAAGCGATCATGCCCCACCCCAGCGAGGTCAGCATCTCGACGCTGATCCGCGCGCCGAGGATCGCGACCCCGAACCGCAGGACCGTGCGCGCGGTAAAGCCGATGCCGTCGGCCGTAGGTGCGTCCTCGCTCAGGAAATTGAGCGCGATGCCGAACAAAAGCGCCATCAGCATCGCCGGCGCGCCGTAATGTTCGGCCACGAATTGCGCGGCCAGCGCCACCAGCACCGCGATCAGGACGCCGGGAAAATACGCCTTGGCACGCCCGGCCACCTGATGGCCGGACGCGAGGGTGATCGGCGGCAGTTTCATCCCGGCATCACGCCGTCTGCTCGATCATGTCGGCGGCGTCGATTCCGGCCACGGCGACCGGCGCCTTCATCGCGTCGCGACGGAACGGATCGCCCAGTTCCTGATTGAGCATCGCCTCGATCAGCGTGGTGGTGTTGTTCTCCATCTGGTCCCTGATCGCCTGGTTCAGCGCGTCGGTC
>JAWLGF010000107.1:0-5184 GCA_041685205.1 Roseovarius sp. | reverse complement strand
TCTTCGCCGGCGTGTGGGCGACAGGCCGCAAGGTGTGGCAGGGGACTGTAACTCCCTCGCGGAGACGCACGCTAGGTTCGATTCCTAGGTCGCCCACCATCCCGAGATAAAGATAATTTGAGATATCGACGTCGCCTCGATGCGTTCGAGCGTGGCGAACAATTTGTTTGGGCGCGGATCCGATACGCTGGTTTCATGGCCGCCGGGTCGACTGCCCGCGTCACGCAGAAGCGATGTCGGACTTTTTCAGGACGGCGCGTTCGCGCCCCGACGTTTGCGGCCATGTATCTGCGCGGCTCGCAGTCCCAAAATCCGCCACAGGTAAAGAACTGCGTGCGGGCAGGCGTCACGCGCATGTCATGCTTGTCATCACCGATGATCGTGAAATCAAATTGGAGCGGGCGATGAGATTCGAACTCACGACCCTTACCTTGGCAAGGTAATGCTCTACCCCTGAGCTACGCCCGCATCCTGACCCGCGTGTATAAATTCTGTTCTGCGTCTGCAAGCTCAAAAACTGCGGCGCATGGTTTTTTCGGAACTTTCCGGACGGGGTCCGTTCTCCAACGGCAGGCTTGGCATGGCGGGCGCGACCTGCGCCTGACGCGGCGCACTCGAATATCTGGGTCGGACGGAACACGCGTGGTCGTCCCTCCCGGTTTTGGAAAAGCGCTGAAACTTGACCTCATCCAAGCAGTGTGCAAATTATCCCTTTAGTAAAAATTTTGCAGTAAAGTGTAACACATGCAAGATATGGGAGAGGCGCTCGGGCTCGCCGTAGCCCTTGTGGTGTCGGGCGATCCCGACCTTCTGGAGATCGTGCTGCTGTCGTTGCGCGTCAGCCTGGTGGCGACCGGACTGGCCTGCCTGATCGGTTTGCCTGTCGGCGCGCTTCTGGCCATCGCGCGGTTCCGGGGACGTGCCGCGGTGCTGATCGTGTTGAACTCTCTGATGGGGCTGCCGCCGGTGGTCGTCGGTCTGCTGGTCTATATGTACCTGTCGCGGTCCGGGCCGCTCGGGTTTCTCGGGCTGCTCTATACGCCGACCGCGATGATCATCGCGCAGACGGTGCTGATCGCGCCGATCGTGGCCGCGCTGTCGCGCCTCGCCCTGGAGGAGCTGCACGCAGAATATGCCGAGACGTTCCGATCGCTCTGCCTGACGCGGCTGCAAACGGTGCAGGCGCTCTTGTGGGACGGGCGTTATGCCTTGCTGACCGTCGGTCTGGCAGGGTTCGGCCGGGCAATCGCGGAGGTGGGGGCCGTCATCATCGTGGGCGGCAATATTGATCATCTGACGCGCTTGATGACAACCGCCATTGCGCTGGAGACCTCCAAGGGGAATCTGGCATTGGCACTGGCGCTCGGGATCGTCCTGCTGGTCCTTGCCTTGGGAGTGAACGCCGCGGTGCAGTCGGTGCGGATCACGGCGGCGCGGCAGGCCCATGCTTGACGCACGCCCCATGATCGGAAGCCGCGACGCGATCATGCCGCTTGTCGTGCGCGACTTGGCTTTGCGGATCGGCGGCGGAAGCGTTCTGGACGGGGTGAACCTCGATCTCGGGCCCACGGGTTGCACCATCATCATGGGACCGAATGGCGCGGGCAAGAGCCTGTTTCTCAGGCTGCTGCATGGGCTGGTTCGCCCGAGTGCGGGGCGCATCGACTGGAACGGCTGCGCGCCGGCCGAGGTGACCGGGCGGCAGGCGCTTGTGTTTCAGAAACCGGTTCTGCTGCGCCGGTCCGTGGCGGCCAATATCGATTTCGTTCTGAAGGTGCGGGGCAAGGACCGGGCGCGGGTTGACACGTTGCTTGACCATGTGGGGCTCGCGCACAAGTCTGCGCAGCCCGCGCGCCTGTTGTCTGGGGGCGAGGCGCAGCGCCTTGCGCTGGCGCGCGCGCTGGCCACCGATCCCGAGGTGCTGTTTCTCGACGAGCCAACGGCGAGCCTCGATCCGGCCTCGGTTCTGGCGATCGAGGGAATCGTGGCCGGGGCGAAGGCGCGGGGCATGCGCATCATCTGCGTCACGCATGATGGCGGGCAGGCGCGGCGCATGGCCGATGACGTGGTGTTCCTGCATCGCGGGCGCATGGCCGAGCATAGCCCTGCCACCGATTTCTTCCCCGAGCCGCGATCGGAGGCGGCGCGGGATTACCTGAACGGCAGAATTGTCGTTTGACAGACCAAACAAGGGATAGACCAGATGAAAACACTCGGTACAGCCGCGATAGCCACTCTCCTCGCCGGGGCCGTTTGGGCGCAAGATCAGTCCATCATCGTCCAGTCCACGACCTCGACGGAGAATTCGGGCCTTTACGACCACCTCCTGCCGATGTTCGAGGACGAGACCGGCATCCGCGTCAGGATCGTTGCCGTGGGTACGGGGCAGGCAATCAAAAATGCCGAGAATTGCGATGGCGATGTCCTGCTGGTGCATGCCAAGCCGGCCGAAGAGGCGTTTGTCGAGGCCGGCTACGGCACGAGCCGCACCGATCTGATGTACAATGACTTCGTCATTGTCGGCCCCGAAGAGGATCCGGCCGGGGTCGCCGGCATGGACAACGCGAGGGATGCGCTGGCACGGATCGCCGAAACGCGGGCTCGGTTCGCCTCGCGCGGAGATGACAGCGGCACGCACCAGAAGGAGTTGATCCTCTGGTCGGACGCGGACGTCGATCCGGCCGCGGCCAGTGGCGACTGGTACCGCGAGACGGGCCAGGGCATGGGCGCGACGTTGAACGTCGGGATCAACATGGGTGCCTATGTGATGACCGACCGCGCCACCTGGATCAGCTTTGGCAACAAGCAGGATTACGAGGTTCTGGTCGAGGGCGACCCGGATCTGTTCAACCAGTATGGCGTGATCCCGGTGAACCCGGAAAGGTGCCCCAGCGTGAATGCCGAGGCAGCAAAAAGCTTCGTCGACTGGCTGCTCTCCGAGGCGGGGCAGAACACGATCGCGGCCCATGAGATCGACGGTCAGCAGTTGTTCTTTCCAAACGCGCCGAAGCATTGATAGAGATGTCGGGGCGGCCGGAACACGCCGCCGCGACATGTCGAACGGATCCGGATGACCGAGCCTGCCTTTCCAGATCATGAATATCTGACCGTCAGGGAACTGGCAGATCTCCTCCGCCTGAAGGAGCGCAAGGTCTACGATCTCGCCGCCTCGGGGACGGTGCCGTGCTCGCGCGCGACCGGCAAGCTGCTGTTCCCGGCGGATGAGATCCGGGCGTGGATAGCCCGGTCGCAATCGGGCGGCGGGTCCGGCCCGGTCAGTGCCGCGCGGCCGGCGATCCTTCTGGGCAGTCACGATCCGCTTCTCGACTGGGCCGTGCGGCAATCGCGCTGCGGGCTGGCGACGTTCTACGACGGATCATGGGACGGGCTCGACCGGTTTGCGCGCGGCGAGGGGATGATCGCCGGGCTGCACATCCATGACGCGGCCACGGATCAATGGAACATCCCCGCCGTGGCCGCGGCGGCATCACACCTGAACGCGGTGCTGGTCAGCTTTGCGGAACGCCGGCGCGGCCTCGTCTTCCGGCGGGGTGGGGATGCGCCGGCCCGTCTGGGGGACCTTGCCGGATCGCGCGTCGTGCCGCGTCAGGTGGGGTCGGGCACCGATCGGCTGTTTCAGGAACTGGCCGCGAAAGATGGGCTCGATCCGTCGCAGCTGACGCTTGCCGAGGTCGCGCGCACGGAGGATGACGCGGTCGAGGCCGTGCGCCGGGGCGAGGGTGACGTGGCCTTCGGGCTGGAATCGGTCGCGCGCCGCCATGATCTCGACTTCAGCCCCATCATCACCGAACGCTTCGCGCTTCTGGTCGACCGCCGCGCTTGGTTCGTGCCGCAGATCGCGGACCTCGTCGCGTTTTGTCGATCGGGGCGGCTGGCCGCGCGTGCCGAAAGTTGCGGCGGCTATGACGTGACCGATTTCGGAACCGTGTTGTGGAACGCCTGAGCCGGGGGCAAGGCCCGTCATGCGTAGCGGGCTAGGAACTGTTTCGCGCGCTCGGTTTTCGGGGCCGAGAAGAATGTTGACGGCGCGGCGCGCTCGACGACCTTGCCCTTGTCCATGAACACGACCTCTTCGCAGACGTCGCGTGCAAAACTCATCTCGTGGGTGACGACGACCATGGTCATGCCCTCGGCCGCAAGATCACGCATCACCGCCAGCACCTCGCCGATCAGTTCGGGATCGAGCGCGCTGGTCGGTTCGTCGAACAAGAGCACCTCGGGCGACATGCAAAGCGCGCGGGCAATGGCGACCCGCTGTTTCTGGCCGCCAGACAGCGAATAGGGATAGACGTCGCGCTTGTCGGCAAGGCCGACCTTGTCGAGCAGTCCCTCGGCGCGGGCGGTCGCGGCGTCCCTTGCCATCCCAAGCACCTGCGTCGGGGCCTCGATGATGTTCTGTAGCACTGTGAAATGCGGCCAGAGGTTAAACCCCTGAAAAACCATGCCCATCCGGGCGCGCACCTTCGCCAGTTCGCGGTCCGACATCAGCTTGCCGTCCGTGCGCTTTCCGACCGGCACGCCGCCCAGGAAGACCTTGCCGCGGTCGGGTGTTTCCAGCCAGTTGATGCAGCGCAGAAGCGTCGACTTGCCGGATCCGGACGGGCCCAGGATGCTCATCGTGGTGCCAGGCGGCACGGTCAGATCGACATCGCGCAAGACCTCGTCTCCGCCAAAGCTCTTGCAGATCTTCCGCGCTTCGAGCGCGTAGGCCGTCGCTTGTGCGTCGGGGGCGGTGTCAGGTGTCGCCAAGACCTCTCTCCTTTGCAAATCTGTTCACGATCACGACGAGACCCTCGATCGACAGGCTCATCAGCCAGTAGAGCAGCAACGCCACGATGAACGGTTCCAGCGGGACGAAATACATCGATTGCACCGACGAGGCCGCATAGGTCAGCTCCTGCACGGTGATGATCATCAGGAACGCGGTGTCCTTCAACATGTAGATCAGCTGGTTTCCGAGAATGGGCGCGCTGTTGAGGACCAGTTGCGGCAGGATGATGCGGCCGAACATGCGCAGCCCGTGATGGCCATGCGCGCGTGCCGCCTCGGCCTGCCCGGCGGGCAGTTGCGACCACGCCCCGCGCAGGATCTCTGCGACATAGGCGCAGTGATAAAGCGTCAGCCCGACCACGCCGGCGGTCCACGCGCTCATGCTGATGCCGA
>JAWLGF010000039.1:0-21654 GCA_041685205.1 Roseovarius sp. | reverse complement strand
CGGCCAGTCGAGCGCGCGCCCGTTCAGCCCCGGATCGGGTTCGGTGCGGTAGCACCAGTCGACGCTCGGGTTGTGCATCGTCTTGAAGTAGCCGACCGGGATGTGGATCCACGGGTTCCAGTCACGCCCGCCAGCCTCCATCAGGATGACCGACACTTTCGGATCCGCCGAAAGACGATTTGCCAGCACGCACCCGGCAGATCCGGCCCCGACAATGACATAATCCGCTGACAGTTCGGCCATTTCCGATCAATCCTTGCGTATATTTTAAGCGTCGAAAGAATTTCCTTGCCAGACGGATCATAGTTCAGCATTATCGAGACTGCAAGTATCATTATTGCACAAAGGGAGGAAGCTATGACTGTTTCAACCAAACTGGACGGGATTTCCCGCCGGGATCTGTTCCGGTTGTCGGGCCAGTTCGGCCTGTCATCCGTTCTGCTGGGGGCGGGGGCGCTGACCGGGGCGGCCACCCTGCCGTCGATTGCCCGCGCGGCCGAAAGCACCTACGAGAAACGCTTTGCCAAGGAACCCAAGCACACGCTTCGGCTGGGCGCTGCCGGGTTCAACCCGCGCAACCTTCTGATCCAACGCATGGGCCTGCTCGAATTCACCCGCGATCTGGAGGAGCGCACAGAGGGTGAGATCCGCATCGAATTCATCGGCGACAACCAGGTCTGCGGCCAACTCAACTGCGTCGAAAGAACGATGAACGGCGTGATCGACATGTACGCCGCCTCGACCCAGAACTCGGCCAGCGGCGCGCCCTATCTCAACGTGCTCGACTATGCCTACATGTTCCCGACCCGCGCGTCGCAGTATCATTTCTTCTACAGCCCGGAATCTCAGCGTATCCTGCGCGAGCCGCTGGAACGGCGCCACGGGCTGAAATTCCTGTTTACCCATTGCGAATTGCGCGGCCTTCAGATGGGGCAATCGTTCGAGGACAAGCCGACCGTCACCAAGCTCGAAGAGCTCTTCGGCACGCAGAACCGGGTGACCGGCACGCAGCTTGGCCGCATCGCGATGCAGCTTCTGAACCTCAACCCGGTTCCGCTGGCGTGGGAAGAGACGCTCGACGGGCTGCGACAGGGCCTGATCGACGGGGCCGAGACATGGGCAGGGGCGGTGGCCTATGCCAACATGTCGCCGGTGATCAGCCAGTCGGTCGATTTGAAGTTCTTCTGCGGCACCGAGCACACCTCGATGTCGGCCGGGGTGTTCGACGAGATGGAATCGCACCTGCAGGACGCGATCATGGAATCGGCCTATCTGGCGCAGGTGCAGGCCCAGCACGCGAACGAGGCGGCCCTCGTCAACACCGTGGGTTTCTCGGATCCGCAACTGCCCGGCACGCTTTTCGCCGAGCACGGGGTGCGCCCTGCGTTCCTGCCCGACGACCAGATCCGGATGGCCGAGGAGATGTGCTCGCCCGAGTTCAACCCAGAGCCGTGGGAGCAGTGGCGCGAGCGGCTCAACAACTGGGCGGGCAATGGCATCGACACCTATCAGGAGATCTACGACGTGGCCCGTCAGATCCCCGCCGACACCCGACCCGAGAATGTCGAACCGCGCCGCTGGTGGCGGTCCGCCTGACCCCGCCCCCGGTGCAGGCTGCAGTGCCGGGCCGCCCCGCGCGGGTGGCCCGAGACCGCAGGCCGCATCAAAGGCGGTCACGACAGAATTGAGTTCCAGAGGGAGAAACAGGCATGAATGGCTGGTTTCAGGGCATGCAAGAGATCGTGGGCGCGCTTGCCGCCGGTGACACGTGGATGTTGGGCGAGGCGATGCGGCATCCGGTGATCTGGCCCGCGGGCCTTGTCGCGTTGCTGATCTTCGCGTCGATCATCCTGATGATGTACCGCTACATTCCCTGGGCCGAGCGCAACCTCGAACAGTCGCTTATGGTGGTGTCCTACCTCGCGATCGGCGGGATCATCTTCGTCGAGGTCATCCGCCGCTTCGTCTTCCAGCAACAGGCGCCCTGGTCGAGCACGCTGCCCCCGGTCCTGTTTCTCATCATGACGTGGTTCGGGTGCAGCTATAACGTCAAGCTGCGCACGCATCTGGCCTTCTCGGAGTTTCGCAGCAATTTCCCGCGGGTCCTGCAAATGGGCTGCCTTGTACTGGATGCGCTGCTCTGGACGGGGTTTGCCTGGGTGGTCTTCGTGACCTCGGTGAAGATGGTGGTCAGCTCGGCCTCGAACTTCCAGTACCTGCAGGGCACGGACAACATCATGGTGTGGTGGTTCCTGATCGCCGTGCCGCTGGCCTTCACGACGCTCGTGGCCCGCGTACTTGAAAACCTGCTGGAAGATGTCGGCAAGTTCCGGCGCCGCGAAAAGCTGATCGAACAAGCCGTGATCGGAGGCAACTGAGATGGCGGACCCGACCCTTATCACCCTGATTTCCGTGGGTATGGCGCTGCTGTTCATGCTGGGCGTGCCGGTGTTCCTGATCATCGGCTACTGGGTGATCGGCATATCCTTCGTGATCAACTTTCCGTTGCAGAATATCGGCCTTGTTCTCACGAACGTGTTCACCGACGGCTTCGCCCTGCTGGCCATGCCGCTGTTCATCCTGACGGGCGACCTGATCAACCGATCCGGCATTGCCCGACGTCTCAGCGATTTCTCCTATGCCTGCCTCGGCTGGATCCGGGGCGGGCTGTCGATGGCGACGCTCGGGGCCTGCGGGCTGTTCGCGGCGATCTCGGGGTCGAACTCGGCCACCACGGCGACCATCGGGTCGATGCTGCATCCCGAGATGGTCAAGGGCGGCTATGACGAGCGGTTCTCGGCCGCGACCGCGGCGGCCGGTGGCACGGTGGGCATCATCATCCCGCCGTCGATCATCTTCATCGTCTACGGGTTCCTGCTGAACCTGCCGATCTCGGATCTGTTCATGGCGGGCATCCTGCCGGGCGCCATGATGGTGGGTGCGATGATGATCGCCGCCTTCCTGCTGAGCTGGAAAAACGGCTGGGGCCATGTCATTCCGCTGATTCCGATGCGCGTCATCAAGACCGCGATCGGCGCGTGGCTGGGGTTCTTCGCCATCGGGCTGGTGCTGTGGGGGATTTACACGGGCAAGTTCTCGCCCACCGAGGCGGCGGGCGTTACCGTGGGCTTCTGCGTGATCGTCGGTTTCATCAGCCTGCCGCTGCACAAGCTGATGGGCGGCGCCAAGGGGCGCGACGTGTCCGAGAAACGCGTGTCGGAAATGCTGGTGGTCGAGGGGTTCACCCCGTGGGAACTGCCTTCGATCACCATGCGCTCGGCGCAGATCACGGGCATCCTTGCGCCGCTGATCGCGGTGTCGGTGGTGATGCAACAGATCCTGTCGGTGCTGGGGGCGCAGGCGGTTATCGGTGATTTCGTGATTTCGATGGGGGGCTATTACGCGGTGCTTTTCACGGCCATGGCCATCGTGTTCATCGGGGGCATGGTGCTGGAAAGCCTGCCGGTGACGATCATCCTTGCGCCGATCCTGGCGCCGATCGCGCACAGCGTGGGGATCGATCCGATGCAATTTGCCGTCGTGTTCCTCGTGGGGGCCTCCATCGGCTTCATCACGCCGCCCTACGGGCTCAATCTCTACGTGGCCTCGGGCGTGACGGGCGTTCCCTATTTCCGGCTGCTGCGTTACACGATGGCCTATATCGTGGCGTTGCTCGCGGTCTGGCTGCTGATCGCGCTGGTGCCGGACTTTTCGACGGCGCTCGTGCCGACATGATGACGAGAGGGACCGCATGGAAGGTGACGGCAAGGAGACGATCCCGACGACGCTGCGTCTGCTGCTGGTGATCGAGCGGATGGCCGAGGCGGGCGTGCCGGTCACGCCGACGGATGTCAACGCGCATATGGGCCTGCCCAAGCCGACCATTCACCGCCTGTTCAACACCCTCGAAGAGGAAGGGTTCGTGCAGCGCGATCTGGATGGTCGGACCTATTCGCCCGGCCCCCGGCTGCGCCGCATGGCCGGCGGCATCCTGTCGTCGCTGCGGATCCGGACGGCGCGTCAGGCGATCCTGCGCCGCCTCAGCCGCGAGATCGGAGAGACCTGCAACATCGCGCTGCCCGACCGCGACGCGATGACCTATGTCGAAAGGGTCGAGACCGAATGGCCGCTGCGAATCCAGTTGCCGATCGGCACGCGGGTGCCGTTCTACTGCACCGCCAGCGGCAAGATGTATCTCGCCTCGCTGGCGCGCAACCACCTGAAAAAGTACATTGCCGCCACCAATCTGGAGCGCCGCACACCCAACACCATCACCGATCAGGCCGCGCTGATGGACGAGATAGAGGCCGTGCGGCGACAGGGTTATGCGCTTGACTGCGAGGAATTCATGGACAGCATGATCGCCATCGCGGTGCCGGTGCTGGACGTGAAAGGACGGCTGATGGTGACACTGTCGTTCCACGCGCCCGCACAGCGGTTCGATCTCGACCGCGCGATGGCCTGGCTTCCGGCGCTGCGCGCCGCTGCCGCGGATCTGTCGAAGCTGGTGACCCAAGGCGACGGGACGTCCACCGAAGACGAGATGCCCCAGCCGGGCAGGGCCGGGTCGGCCGGATGAGGCGGTCGGATGACGGGGCCAACCGTCGCACCCGAATTCCGTCATAACGGGTTGGTCCGGGCGGAATCCCGATCGGCGAACGGACCTGACTGCGGCGTGACCGCCGTGTCGCTTACACGGTGCGCGCGCTCGGAGCGGTCTCGTGGCGGCGGTCCCGCAGCAGCAGGTCGTAAAGCACCGGGGTCAGGAACAGCGTGAGGATTGAGGCCGCGAGGAAACCGCCCATGATGACGATGCCGATGGAAAACCGGCTGGCCGCACCGGCCCCGCTGGACAGGACCAGGGGCACGGCCCCGAGGACTGTCGACAGCACGGTCATCATGATCGGGCGCAAGCGCACGGTCGACGCCTCGATCACCGCGTCGCGCACCGAGCGGCCCTCTTCGCGAAGCTGATTGGCGAACTCGACGATCAGGATGCCGTTCTTCGCCATCAGCCCGATCAGCATCACAAGACCTACCTGCGTGTAGATGTTCACCGCCTCGCCAAGCGCCAGCAAGGTCAGTAGCGCGCCCGCGATCGCGAGCGGGACCGACAGCATGATGACCACCGGCTGCAAGAAGCTTTCGAATTGCGCCGCGAGAACGAGGAACACGACCAGCAGGGCCAGCGCATAGGTCAGTGCAACCCCCCCGGACGTCTCCTGAAAGCTGTCGGCCTGCCCGCCGTAGAAGACGCCCATCTGGGGTGGCATCTCGGCCGCGTTTCGCTCGACCGTTGCGATGGCCGATCCCAGATCGGTGCCATCCGCGAGCGAGGCCGAAATCTCGACCGAGGGCTGGCGGTTGAGCCGGTTGAAGGCCCGCACCGAAGCGCGGCTTTCCAGTTCGACCAGCCCGTCAAGTGGCACGAGCGTGCCGTTTTCGGCCCGCACATTCACCCCGCGCAGATCCTCTGTCGAGATCCGCCGCGCGTCTGGCGCCTGAAGCAGCACAGGATACTGGCGATCGCGCGAAATGAACTCGGTGACCTCGGCCGAGGCAAAGAATGTGCGCACCGCGTCCGACACTGCCCGCGCATCCACGCCGATTTCGCGGGCGAGGTCGCGGTTCACCTTTATGTCGTATCCCGGCGTGTTGATCTCGTAATCGCGGCGCACTTCCACAAGATCGGAGCTGCTTCGCAGGCGCTCCGTCATCTCGCCCGACAGCTCTGCCACCTCGTCGAAGCTGGGCGCGGTGACGATCACCTCGAGCCCCGCGCCGCTGTCGGCATCGAGGCCCGAGGGCGCAAAGGCCCGCACGCTGGCCTCGGGGATGCGCGCGAATTCCGGCCGCAGCTCGGACAGGACATCTTGCGGTGCCATGTCGCGGTCGTCCCAGTCGGACATGATTGCCACCATGAAGGCGCGCCGCGCCTCGCCGTACTGCCCCACGATCGAGATCAGGTCGTCGACGGCGCCGTCCTCGCGGTAGGGTGCGATCAGGTCCTCGACCTGCCGGACGGCGCCATCGGTCAGCGGCAGCGCCGAACCCGGCGGGCTGTTGATTGAGGCGAAGAAGATGCCGCGATCCTCGTCCGGGGTCAGTTGCGACGGCAGCTCCTGGTACAGTGTCCAGGACATGCCGCTCAGGGCTGCGGCGATGGCAAGGATCACGACCGGCATGCCGATCGCACGGGTCAGCAGGCTGTTGTAGCCGCGCGACAGGCGCTCGGTGGTGCCCTTCACCGCCCGCGCAAACCGTCCATCCGCTTTATCCTGCGACAGGATCAGGCTCGCGATCACTGGGCACAACGAGAGCGCGACAAAGGTCGACAGGAGCACGGCAATGGCCAGCGTCACCCCGAATTCGCGAAACAGCTTGCCGATTTCGCCTTCCAGAAACGACAGCGGCACGAAGACCGACACCAGCACCGCGGACGTCGAGATCACCGCGAAGAACACCTGGTTGGCCCCCTTGCGCGCCGCCTCTTTCGGGCTGTCGCCCTCGCGCATGCGCCGTTCGATGTTCTCCAGCACGACGATGGCGTCATCGACCACAAGTCCGATCGCAAGCACCAACGCGAAAAGCGTCAGGGTGTTGATCGAGAAACCGGCGAGCGCGATGCCGCCGCAGGCCCCCAACAGCGCGATTGGGATCGTCACCGCCGGCACGATCGTCGCCCGCGCCGAGGCCAGAAACACGAAGATCACGGCAACCACTATGCCCACCGATATGCTGAGCGTCAGCAAAACCTGCTCGATCGAGCTTTCGATGAAATTGGCATCATCCGAGGTGATCTGAAGACGCGTTCCGTCGGGCAGGCCGGACTGGATATCATCGACCTCGGCGCGCACGGCGTTGGAGATCGACAGCGTGTTTGCCGCGGATTGGCGCAGCACGCCAAGGCCGATGGCGGTCTCGCCATTGGACCGGAATTCGGTGTCGTCGGTCTCGGTGCCGATCTCGATCCGGGCCACGTCGCCCAATGTGACGCGCCCCGCCTCGGTCGTGGCGACAATCAGATCCTCGAACTCCTCGACGCTACTGAGCCGCGTTTCGGTGCGCAACAGATAGGTGCGCGCCTCGTTTTCAAGCTCGCCCGCGGGCAGCTCCAGATTGTTGTTGCGCAAGGTTTCCGACAAATCGCCGGTTGTGATGCCGCGGGCCGCCATCTCTTCGGGATCGAGCCAGATGCGCATCGCATAGGGCCGGTCGCCATAGACCTGCACCGCCGAGACGCCGTCCTGCGTTTCAAGCCGGTCGGTCACGAAGCGGTCGGCGTAATCGGTCAGTTCGGAGGCCGACATCCTGTCCGATGTCATCGTCATCCACAGGATCGGATCGCCCTCGCTGTCGTTTTTCTCGACCTCGGGGTCTTCGGCCTCTTCGGGCAGATCGTCGGTCACCGCCTGCACGGCTGCGCGCACATCCGAGGCGGCCTGATCGACATCGCGGCCCTGCCGAAAGGTGATGACGCTGCGCAACCCTCCCAACTCGGATTCCGTCTCGATCCGGTCGATCCCGGCCACGGTCGAGATCGCGCCCTCGATCACCGTGGCAAGCTCGCTGTCGACCACGCCGGGACCCGCACCGATGTAGTCAACGCTTACGGTGATCTCTGCGGTGGTGGTGTCGGGCAATTCGCGCACCGGCATGCGGCTGAGCCCCATGATGCCCATCACGATGATCAGCATCGACATCACGGTGGCCAGCACGGGCCGCCGGATGCAAAGATCGGGCAGGGTCACTCTGACTGCTCCGAGGTGTCGTCGCCCGAAACCTCGACCGCCGCGCCGTCGGACAACTGGTCCCAGCCGGCGACCACCACTTGGTCGTCCTTGCTCATGCCCTCGCGGATCTCGGTCAAGTCGCCAAGGGATTGCCCGGCTTCCACGTCCGTGCGCGTCGCCGTGCCGTCGGACACCGTGTACACATAGGTGTCACGCCCCTCGCTGATGAGCGCCGCGTCCGGGATCGCAAGGCCGTCATAGCTGTCCAGCCATACGCGGACCCGCGCGAACATGCCCCCTGCAAGACGCCGGTCGGGGTTGTCGATTTCCGCGCGGATCTCGAAATTGCGCGTGTCGCGGTCGATTTCCGGGGCGCGCAGCGTGACGGCCCCTTCGAAGCTCTCCTCGGGATAGGCCGGTGTCGTTACTTCCAGTGCAAGATCCGGCGTCACGGTGTCGAAATATCGCTCCGGCAGCGATGCCGAGACCTCGACACTCGACAGGTCCGACAGCCGTGTTAACGGCTCCGTGCCGTCGAGATAGGCCCCGGTTTCGATGTCGATCACCCCGACCGTGCCCGCGAAAGGCGCCTTTATGCTGAGATCCTCGAGATCGGCACGGGCCGACATCTCGGCGGCTTCGGCGCGCAACATGTTTGCTCGGGCTTCGTCGAGCCGGGACTCTGCGGCGGCGTCGGAGTCGGCCAGACGCTGCACCCGGTCAAAGCTTTTCTGAGTCTCCTGACGGGTCGCCTCGGCATCGGCAAGCGCCGCCCGCGCAGCGCGATCGTCCATCTGGACCAGAAGATCACCCTCTTCGACCTCCTGCCCCGAGGAGACCGGCACCCCGGTCACCCGGCCGGGCGCGTCCGGTACAAGCTCTACTTGGCGGATCGCTCTGATCGTGCCGGTTGCGGTCAACGCGCTCTCGATGCGGCGCTCTTCCGGTGAGGTCAGACCGACCAGGGTGGCGTTCGGGCCGCCCTCGGAGTCGTCGCCCTCTTGTTCGGAAAGAAGCGCCCGCGTCCCGGACACACCCGCGAGCGCACAAAGTATCACGACCGTAAGGCCGACAAGGATTTTCACCGTGCGGGTCATTGGGCGCGCTCGAACCTCATCATGGCTGAATTAGCCCGATCTCGCAGTATTCAACAAGACCGTGGGATTTCATGCGCTGGATCGCACAAAATTTTTCCACAATCCTAACGATTGCTTCCGATTCGCGCCGCCCTGGGAAGCGATATTCGAAAAGAATATGCCATAATCCGCGATGGAGTGCCGCGCTGAAGACGTAGCTTGCCGCGGATATCGCGTTCGCACCGTCTGCGGCGCGGCTTCCGATCAAGGATCAGGGCGGCGCGCGTCCGCAAGCGGCGTTGGACGAACCAGGACCATGTCGGGGTTGCGCGACGGCCTGACCGGACTAGGCCGGAAACAGGCTTTCGGGGTCTACGCCACGCTTGTCGGCGCTGCTGCGCACGGCGGCCTGCAGCGCGGTGCTACGCTCCAGCAGGCGGCGAAACCGCGGCTCGTCGAGCACCAGCAGGGTGCAGGGCGCGATGGCACGGACGTCGGCGCGGCGCGGCTTGTTCATCAGGATGGCAAGCTGGCCGAACATCTCGCCGCGTCCGAACCGCCAGCTCTGACCGGCGGCCTCCAGCTCCACCGCCCCCGAAGAGATGAAGAACACGCTCTTGGCGGGGCTGTCCTTGCGGATGATGACGTCGCCGGCATCCACGTAGCGGGTTTCCAGCGCGCGCCCGAGACGCTTGAGCGCGGCGTCGTCGAGATCGGCGAAAAGCGGAAACTGACGGACGAGTTCGGTACGTTGCAGCGCGATGTCGAGCTTTGGGCGTTCCTCTACGGCGGCGCGCCGCGCTGTAAGATCCTGCATCAGCGCGGCGTAGACCTCGGCCCCGATCAGACCGTCCTCGCGTATCGTGGTGTATTCCCGCTCTTCCAGGCGCAGCGCCGTGCGCCGGATGAAGCGGCGCTGCAGTTTCTCGGCATAGCCCGGATATTGCAGGCGAAGTCCTTCGAGCGCGGTCTCCACCGCCTCGATCCGCCGCGCCAGAAGGTCGTGCAGCAACTCTGCCACCCGCCGTCCGTGGATGCGGCGGATCCGCCCGTCGATGAAGGTGCCCAGATCGCGCAGGATCAGGCGCTGTGTCAGAAGGATCTCGAACCGGTCGGCGGTCATGCGCGCAAGCGGGGCCGACAGGCCCAGCCGTCGGTGCAGGATGACGGTCGCCTTGAACACCGCGCCATAGGCGACGCTGCGCCGCGCCGCCTTCTGATATCCGCTGCGTCCCTGCGAGCGCGCGCCTTCGATCAGGCGGTCGGCGTCCGACAGGACCTGTTCGGTCATCCGCGCCGAGATCGTCCGCTCGCGGACCCGCCTCAGGATTGTGTCGCGTTCGTGTCCGGCCAGCGCGATCAACCCAAGCGTCACGCGGTCGCGATCGACGATCTCGCTGCTGTCCTCGGCCTGTTTGACGGCCATGTCCAGCCGCTCGCCAAAGCGTTTGGCCTCGGTCCGCACGATGTCGCGATTGAGATCGTAATTCTCGGTGGTGCGCGCCACGTCCTCGCGCACGGTCTGCAATGCGACCGCGACGACCTGCCGCGACATCGCCTGATCGATCCGCGACAAACGGTCGAGACCAAGCCAGCAGATCATCGTCCGCAGCGTCGTGCCCTGCACCATCAGCGTGAACAGCGTGTACCCGGTCGCGAGGATGCCGACCACCCGCTGGATGCCATCCGGTACCCGGAAGCTTTCGGTGACGGCAAGTGCGAGGGCAAGCGTCACCGCCCCGCGCAGGCCCCCCCACAGGATCGCCACGCGGTAGGGGCGTTCGATCGCGGGCGACAGCTTGAGCGCCGTCAGCAGCGGCAGCAGGCCGAAGAGGATGACGATCCGCGCGGCCGTTGCCGCAAGGATCACCACACCGATCAGCACGAAATCCTCGACCCGGACCTCTTCCAGCAGGCGCGGGATCAGCAGGGCGGCGAGAATGAAGATCAAGGCGCCCGCCCAATGCGCGAGCAGTCCCCAGACCTCGCGCAGGTTCGCCCAGGATTGCGGCGGCAGGCGTCCCGGCCCGCCCAGGTTCAGCGTCAGACCGGCTGCGACCACGGCGATCACGCCGGAGGCGCCGATCATCTGCTCGGCCCCGATATAGGCGAGATAGGGCAGCGCCACCGAGACCGAGATCATCGCCAGCTCGTGACGGTGGAACAGCGCCATCACCCAGATCGCGATCCGCGCGACAAGCCAGCCGGTGAGCGCGCCCCCGCCGATCAGCATCGGAAAATGGGCCAGAGCGTCGCCCAGGCTGGGATCCGGCACCCCGAGCATGACGAAGCCCATGAAGAGCCCGAAAAGCGCGATCGCCGCGGCGTCGTTCAAGAGGCTCTCGCCCTCGATGATCCGCGCCAGCCGGCGCGGCGCGGAAATCGACCGGAAGATCGAGACCACCGCCGACGGGTCGGTCGTGGACACGATGGCGCCGATCAGCAGGCAGGCGGCCAGCGGCAGCGCGCTGGCCCAGGCCAGCGCGTAGCCCACGCTCAGCGTCGCCACGACAACCGCCACGACCGCCAGAACGAGGATCGGCACCCAGTCATCCAGCATCCGCCGCAGGTTCATGCCGAGTGTCGCCTGAAACAGCAGCGTTGGCAGGAACACGTAAAGAAACACGTTGGAGCGTATGGGAATGCCAAGGATTGCCTCGGCGACAGGGTTCAGCGCATCGGTCAGGTCCGTGCGCTGGAAGAAGATCGCGCTCGCCCCGATCAGGATGCCAAGGCTGGCAAGGATCACGCTGTAGGGCAGGCGCAATCGCGCCGCCAATGGCTCGGCGATCCCGATCACGAGAAACAGCGCCGCGATGAAACTTGTGATCAGCACGATGTCCATGCCTTCGAGATAACACATGGACGCTGCAGCGCACGGGCTAAAACGGGTCTTTTCCGCCTTCTGCTCTGCGGGGGGGGCCGTTTTGCGCCCGGATGTTTCCGTCGCGATTTGCTGTTCGCTCGACCGTTGGTGGACGGTGGATCAGGGCCGCCGGTCAACGCACCGGGGACCGGGATTTGCGATGCCAGTGCCGCACTGTCGTCGGGAGATCCAGATCGGATGGCTTGGTCGGGCTAGCAGGATTCGAACCTGCGACCTTCCGTCCCCCAGACGGACGCGCTACCAAGCTGCGCCATAGCCCGACACTGCCCCGTTCATACGCATTTTGCGGGCGGGAACAAGGGCAATCCTGGACTGCCGCCGAAACTGTCTAGGTGCCGCCGTCGTGGCGGGTGTGACCCGGATCGCGCAGCCGTGCCGCGATCATGGCAAGGCGTCGGGCGAGATCCGGCGGCACCGGGCGCTGCACCCCGGCCAGCGCCGACAGCGCGCCGGGCGCCGCCGGTGCCGCGTCGGGCGGATCTCCGGGGAGATCGGGAAGCGGCGGCAGCCGCGGGGCCTCTATCTCGGGCGAGGCTGCTGACGCGGGGGTGTCGTTGAGGCGCGGCTGGTCTTCGGGACCGCCCGCCGGGGCAGGCTCGTGCGGATGCGTGGCCGGCGGCTTTGGCAAGGGCGCGTCCGGCACCGGATCGAGGTCTTGCGCCGCAGCCCGTGACAAAGGATCGGACACCGCTTGGACCTCATCCTCCTCGGGCGCCGGTACGGCGGTGCCCGCGTCGCCGCGCCGCTCGAAGTTGACAACCTCGGCGGTCGCGCCGGCGTCGGCCAGTTCCGACAGGGCGGGCGCCATCTTCGCGACATGCTGCACGCCCTGCTCGCGCAGGATCTTCTGCACGCCCTTGATCGTCATGCCATCGTCATGCAGCAATTTCCTGATCCCGCTCAGCAGCCGGATGTCGTCGGGCCGGTAATATCGCCGCCCGCCCGCGCGCTTGACCGGCTTGACCTGCGTGAACCGGCTTTCCCAGAATCGCAGCACATGCGCGGGCACCGACAGGATTTCGGCGACCTCGCTGATCGTTCGGAAGGCATCGGCGGATTTAGCCATGGAGGGCCTGCTTTCCTCGACAGGGTCTTCAGGCACCGTCGCCGTTGGCAACCCGATCCTTGAGAAGATGCGAGGGACGGAATGTCAGCACCCGGCGGGGGTTGATCGGAACCTCTTCGCCGGTCTTTGGATTGCGGCCGACGCGGGCGGTCTTGTCGCGCACCGAGAAGGTGCCGAATGACGAGATCTTGACCTGTTCGCCCCGAACCAGCGCATCGGACATGTGGTCGAGAACGCTTTCCACCATATGCGACGCTTCGTTCCGGGACAGACCCACCTCTCGGAAAATCGCCTCGCTCAAATCCATTCGTGTCAATGTCTTGTTCGCCATCCCATCCCCGCAGTTTTGGTGGGCACTTTGCGGCGAAGCAATTTCAGTGTCAATGTCAATGACTTGGCCTGAGAGGTAAAGGCGCGGGTTTTTGCGTGTTTCGGCCGTTTACCAACGCAGGACGATGGCACCCCAGGCAAGCCCCCCGCCGATTGCCTCCGACAGGATCAGATCACCCGGCCGGATCCGGCCATCCGCGACGCCCACCGACAGGGCCAGTGGAATCGACGCCGCCGAGGTGTTGCCGTGATCCTGCACGGTGACGATTACGCGCTCCATCGGCAGATCAAGCTTTTTCGCGGTGCCGGCGATGATGCGGATGTTGGCCTGGTGCGGCACGACCCAGTCGATGTCATCGGCCACCAGCCCAGCCTTGTCGAGCGCTGCCTTGGCGGTCGCCGCGAGCTTTTCCACCGCTTGCCGGAAAAGCGGATTGCCCTGCATGCGCAGCTTGCCCGTCGTGCCGGTGGTCGACACGCCGCCATCGACATAGAGCATCTCGCGGTAGCGCCCGTCGGAATTGAGATCCGACGCGAGGATCCCGCGATCCGTGTTAGTCCCTTCGCCCTCGGCGGCGCCAAGGATCAGGGCGCCCGCGCCGTCGCCGAAGAGCACGCAGGTCGAGCGATCCGTCCAGTCCATGATGCGGCTGAAGGTCTCGGCGCCGATGACCAGCAGACGATCGGCCTCGCCGGAGACGATCAGCGCGTTGGCGGTGGTCATCGCGTAGATGAAGCCCGCGCAGACCGCCTGCACGTCAAAGCCGAAGCCGCGCGTCATCCCAAGATCGTTCTGCACCATCGTCGCGACGGACGGAAAGGTCAGATCTGGGGTCGAGGTGGCGACAATCACACCGTCGATATCGCCGGGCGTCAGCCCGGCTTGCGCCAGCGCGGCGCGCGCGGCCGCAGTGGCGAGATCCGAGGTGGTCTGCCCCTCGGCGGCAAAGCGGCGGTTCTCGATGCCCGATCGCGAGCGGATCCACTCGTCGGTGGTGTCGAGCGTCGCCTCGAAATGCGAGTTGGGCACGATGCGGTCGGGCAGGTCGTGCCCTATGCCTTCGACGACGGCGCGGCGGATCATGTGCTCTCCTCGTCCGGGGTCATTGCGGGTGCGTCGTCCTGATCCGGCAGCGCGGCCGAGGCCACCCGCGCCGCCAGCCGTTCGGAGAAATTCGACTGCGCCAACTCAAAAGCCAGCTTGATCGCGGAACTCACGCCGGTCTCGTCGGCCGACCCGTGCGACTTGACGACCGTGCCGTTCAACCCCAGGAACACGCCGCCATTCGCGCGCCGCGGGTCGATGCGCTTTTTCATGCGACGCAACGAGGTCACCGCCATCACCGAGGCCAGCCGCGAGAGCATGGAATAGCCGAACGCTTCGCGCAGCAGGTCCGCGAACAGCGTCGCGGTACCTTCGCCCGTTTTCAGGGCGACATTGCCGGTGAACCCGTCCGTGACGATCACGTCGCAGACGGTGCCTGGCAGGTCGCGCCCCTCGACGAAGCCGACGAATTCGAAATCCGAGCTTTCGGCATTGGCCGCGATCAGGTCATGGGCCTCGCGGAGCTCGGGGCGGCCCTTGTGTTCTTCGGTGCCGACATTCAGCAGCCCGATGCGCGGGCGGGCAAGGCCGAACCCGTTGCGCGCATAGGACGCCCCCATCAGCGCGTATTGCACGAGGTCGCGGGCATCGGCGCGGATGTCGGCCCCGCCATCAAGCATGATATTGTGCCCTTGCGGGTTCTGTGAGGGCCACATCACCGCGATGGCCGGGCGCGAAATGCCGGGCAGCTTGCGCAGCCGCAACACCGAAATGAGCATCAATGCCCCGGTATTGCCGCACGATACGCACACGGTAGCCTCGTTCGAGCGCACCGATTCGATGGCTGACCACATCGACGTTTCGCGCCCTTGCCGCGCCGCATTGCCCGGCTTGTCGTCCATGGTCACGCAGTCGGGCGCATGCCGGATTTCGCACCGTCCCGCCAGATCACGACGGCTTTTGACGAGCGGCGCCAGGACATCCTTCGGCCCGTGCACGATGTAGCCCAGATCGGGATTCTTCCGCGCCGACCGCGCCATGCCGGCCACGACCGTTGCCGGTCCCTGATCGCCGCCCATGGCGTCAACCGAGATTATGATGCGACCGGCATCGGGTCTCGTCTGGACTGTGGAGGCGGTCATGCGGCATAAAGCCCTTCGGATATCAGGCCGCGTCGTCGTCCATGTCGATATCGTCGACGGTCTTGACGATCTCGCGATCCGCGTAATGGCCGCAAGCCACGCACACGTGATGCGGGCGCTTCAGCTCGCCGCAGTTGGGACATTCGTTGGGGTTGCCCGCAACGAGCGAGTCGTGCGCACGACGATTGTTGCGACGCGATTTAGAGACTTTGTTCTGTTGGACGGCCATGTAACAACCTCAATTCAAAGGGGCTCTGCGGCCCGGTTCATTTCGACAGGCGCACAGGCCCGGACTGGTGTATATTGTGGGCTCTTAAAGCTTTTCGAACCCGCGGTTCAACCCGCCGCTGCGGCGAAACGGCTAAAATACAGAGATTTGTGATCGCGACAAGCGCTTTTCGGCCTGCACAGCATTTCATCACTCGTCATTTTTCAGCTTGTCACGAAGTTGGGCCAGCCCCGCGAAGGGTTTGGTACCCTCATCGGTCAGCGGCTCGGCCCCCGCCTCTTTCGTGGTGACCCGACCCACCTCTGCGCCCTCCTGGCGTGGCCAAAGCGGCAGCGCGAGGCTTAACGCCTCGATCAGGATGCGATCGAGGTCGATGTCATGGTCGAGCGGTTCAAGCGTGTCATCCTCCGGCATTTCCCGCTCATCGCCTGGCAATTCCTCGGGCTTTTCGGCGTCGGGCGAAAACCGGCGCGTCACCGTTTCTTCGATGCGGGTCGTCACCGGGTCGAGCGTCACCACACAAGGCTGCACGACGGTGGCCCCGAGATGCGCTTCGAGCAGCCAATCGTCACCGTCCTCGGAAATCCGGCCCTGCAGGCGCAGCTTGCGCAGGTCCGAAAGTTCCAGCTCTTCCGCGATCATCCGGCGCGCATCCGCGTCTGGGGCGATGTCGAACGCGTGTGACCCGCGCGCGCGCAGATGTGCCACGCGCAGCGTCTCGGGTTTTCGGATCCCTCCGCGCATGTCGTCCCCGCTTCCTTTCTTGAACCCGGTCGGCACCATGATGTAAGCGGACGTAAGGGTCGTTCCAGGCCAAGGCAAGAGGGCAGACATGACAGTAATGATCCACCGAACGGTTCGCGCCCTCGCGCTGTCTTGCCTGTTGGCCGCGACCGCCTGCAGCGCGACATACAGAAACCATGGCTATGTGCCGCCGGAACAGGACCTGCAAGAGCTTGTCGTCGGCATAGATACGCGCGCCACCGTGGATGAAGACATCGGCGCGCCCTCGCTTTCCGGCATGTCCGATGACGGCGACTACTACTATGTGCGCTCGCGCCAGCGGACCTTCGGCATGTTTCGTCCCGAGGTGATCGACCGGCAGGTGCTGGCGATTTCGTTCAACGAGGACGACACAATTGCCAATATCGAACGGTTCGGGCTGGACGATGGCCGGGTCGTGCCGCTCGAGCGGCGCGTGACCGACACGACGGTCGCCGGCAGCGGATTCCTGCGGCAATTGCTGAGCAACCTTGGCAACTTCAACCCGTTCTCCGACAATGACGACGGGTTCGGTCTTTGATCCGGTCACATCCCTGTCATGGCGACAGGTGTATACGGTCCGGGACATGAACGGGCAACGCGGCGAGGCATGAGATGACGGGCGACGCGCGATACGTGGCGCGGCACGCCGCCGGGCCGAAGGATATCGAACGCGCGCAGGCCCTTCGGGCCGCAGGGTTCGGTCGGGCCGACGGAATCGACAGCGATCCCTTCGACAAGATATGCACGCATGTGCTGGTCGAAGACCGTGCGACGGGGTGTCTGGTGTGCTGTTTCCGCGTTCTGGTCCTGCCAGGAGGATGCGATATCGCGCGAAGTTATTCGGCGCAGTTCTACGAATTGTCGGCGCTTGAAGGGTTCGAGGGCCGCATGGCCGAGGTCGGGCGTTTCTGCATTGCGCCCGACAGAACAGACCCCGACATCCTGCGCGTGGCCTGGGCGGCGTTGACGCGGCTGGTGGACACTCAAGATATCGAGATGCTGTTCGGGTGTTCATCTTTCCGGGGGGTGTGCGCGGACGACTATCTCGACGCCTTCGCCATGCTGCGCGAGCGGCATCTCGCCCCGCGCAAATGGGGCCCGCGGATCAAGGCGCCGCGAGTCTTTCCCTTTGCCCAGAGGTTGCAGCGGTATCGGCCGGACCTGCGCGAGGCGATGCGGCACATGCCGCCGCTGTTGCGCACGTATCTGGGCATGGGCGGCTGGGTCAGCGATCACGCGGTGATCGACCGGGATCTCGGGACGCTGCACGTCTTTACCGGCGTCGAGGTGGGCGCGATTCCCGACCGGCGCAAGCAGGCCCTGCGGGCCATTGCGGGCTGAGCGGTCTTGACCCTGTCAGGGCGTCGGGATAGCGCAGCCCCATGGCACGCGCACCCCTTCTGCAACTCAACGACATATCGCTGACCTTCGGCGGCGCGCCGCTTTTCGACGAGCTGTCGCTGGTTATCCATCCCGGCGACCGCGTGGCGCTGGTGGGGCGCAACGGGTCCGGCAAGTCGACCCTGATGAAGGTGATGGCCGGTCTGGTGGAACCCGATCGCGGCGACCGCACCCTGACCCCGGGCACCACCGTCGGCTACATGGAACAAGAGCCTGACATGGCGGGTTTCGCCACGCTGGGCGATTTCGCCATGAGCGAGCTGGATGCCGGCGAGATGTACCGCGTCGAGATGGCCGGCGAGGGGCTGAAATTCGACCCCGCCCGCCCGGTCGAGACCGCCTCGGGCGGAGAACGGCGGCGCGCGGCGCTGGCCAAGCTGATGGCCGAATCGCCCGAGTTGATGCTTCTGGACGAGCCGACCAACCATCTCGATATCGAGGCGATCGCGTGGCTTGAGGACCAGCTGAAAAGCACCCGCAAGGGGTTCGTTCTGATCAGTCACGACCGCGCCTTCCTGCGCGAGCTCAGCCGCGCGACGCTCTGGATCGACCGGGGCATGACCCGCCGGCAGGAGCGCGGATTCGAGCATTTCGAGGAGTGGCGCGACAAGGTCTGGGAAGAAGAGGACCAGCAGCGTCACAAGCTCGACCGCAGGATCAAGGCCGAGGCCCGATGGGCGGTCGAGGGCATCAGTGCGCGGCGCAAGCGCAACCAGGGACGGGTGCGCAACCTTCAGGAATTGCGGGCCGAGCGCGCGTCGCAAATCCGCCGGCAGGGCACCGCGGCGATGGCGCTGGAGAGCGGGCCATCCTCGGGGCGCAAGGTCATCGAGGCCGACGGGATATCGAAACGCTTCGGCGATCTGGTGATCCTGCGCGAGTTCAGCATCCGCATCCTGCGCGGCGAGCGTGTGGCTTTTGTCGGCCCCAACGGCGTCGGCAAGACGACGCTTTTGAAGATGCTGATGGGCGAGACGCCGCCCGATACCGGCACCGTGCGGCATGGCACGAACCTTGTGCCTGCGGTGTTCGACCAGGCGCGCGCGCGGCTTGCCCCCGACATGACCCTGTGGGACAGCCTGACGGGCGATCCCGACATGCGGGTGTCGGGGCAGGCCGATCAGGTGATGGTGCGCGGGCAGCCGCGCCATGTCGTCGGCTATCTCAAGGATTTCCTGTTCGATGAGCGGCAGGTGCGCGCGCCGGTCCGGTCGCTGTCGGGGGGCGAGAAGGCGCGGCTCTTGCTGGCCAAGCTGATGGCGCGCGAAAGCAACGTTCTGGTGCTCGACGAGCCGACCAACGATCTTGATATCGAGACGCTGGACCTCTTGCAGGAACTGCTGGATGATTACGACGGCACCGTGCTGTTGGTCAGCCACGACCGCGATTTTCTGGACCGCGTCGCGACCACCACAATCGCGATGGAGGGCGACGGGTACGCCACCGCCTATGCCGGCGGCTGGACCGATTACCGCGCGCAGCGCGGGACCGACACCGCGCCCAGCCACTCGGCCAACACCGCGCGGACCCGCGGCGGCAAGCCCGAGACCAAGGCCCGACCGGCGCAACAGAAGCTCAGCTTCAAGCAAAAGCACCGGCTGGACGAACTGCCCGCCGAGATCGCGCGGCTTGAGGCCGAGATCGCCAAGCTCGAAGACCTGCTCGCCGATCCCGATCTCTTCACTCGGGCGCCCATGAAATTCCGCAAGGCGACCGACGCCCTGACCGCGCGTCAGACATCACTGGCCGAGGCCGAGGAAGAATGGTTGTCGCTGGCCGAGAAGGCCGAGACCGAGGGCTGATTTCCCTGTAGACCTCGCGGACGGCGCGATTAGGATGCCTCGCATGAGTTCGGGGAATCGCAGCGCGCAGGATCGCGTCAGGCTTTTATATGACGGGCGCAGCAAGCGCGCGACGCGGTTTCGCTACGCGCTGCTGGTGTTCGACGGGGTGAGCATCGCGTTCTTCCTTGCCACCGCGACCTTGCCGCTGACGCCCGCCTTGATCGCTGTGGATGCCGTGATCGCGACGCTGATCTTGGCGGATTTCATCTGCCGTCTGTGGATCGCCGAGAACAAGGCGCGGCACCTGCGGCAGATTTACGTGCTGGTGGATCTGGCGGTGCTGGCCTCGTTGATCGCCGCGCCGTTCCTTGGTCAGCAATTCGCCGCGCTGCGGCTGCTCCGGGCGCTGCGGCTGGTGCATTCGTATCACTTGCTGAAGGATCTGCGCCGCGATGTGCGCTTTTTCCGGTTGCACGAGGATGCGATCGTCGCTTCGGTCAACCTTCTTGTGTTCATCTTCGCGATGACCGCACTGGTGCTGGTGCTGCGCGGTGGCGACGAGCCGGGGCTGAACACCTATGTGGACGCGCTCTATTTCACGGTGTCCTCGCTGACCACCACGGGGTACGGCGATATTGCGATGACGACCGGCACCGGGCGGTTGCTGGCCGTGGCGATCATGGTGGTCGGGGTGGGGCTGTTCCTGCGGCTGGCCCGGGCCATCTTCATGCCCGCAAAGGTGCGGCACACATGCCCCGAATGCGGTCTGCTCAAGCACGATCCTGATGCGATCCATTGCAAGCATTGCGGGCTGGAGCTCAAGATCGAGACGGAAGGCGCCGATTGAGCGGAGGCGGGCGACCGGCGAATCATTGCATCCGCAGCGCACCGTCGAGCCGGATCACCTCGCCGTTGAGATAGCCGCATTCGACGATGAACCGCGCCAGCCGCGCATATTCGTCGGGGTCCCCGAGCCGCTTGGGAAAGGTCACCTCGGCCGCGAGCCCGTCCTGCACGTCCTGCGGCAACCCGCGCATCATCGGCGTGGCGAAGATGCCCGGCGCGATGGCCACGACCCGGATCCCTTCGCGTGCAAGGTCACGCGCCATGGGCAGCGACAGCCCGACGATGCCGCCCTTGGATGCCGCATAGGCCGCCTGCCCCTTCTGCCCGTCGAAGGCGGCGATCGAAGCGGTGTTGACGATCACGCCGCGCCCGCCATCCGCATCGGGCGCGTTGCCGACCATCTCGGCGGCGGCAAGGCGCGCGACGTTGAACGTCCCGACAAGATTGATGTCGATGGTCTGCCGGAAGATCCCGAGATCATGCGGCCCGTCGCGCCCCAGCGTCTTGGCCGCGGGGGCGATCCCGGCGCAGTTGATCGCGGCCGTGATCTGCCCCATGGCCGATTTCGCCTCGGCGATGGCTGCGGCGACCGAGCTTTCGTCGGTCACGTCCGTCTCCGCGAAGCTCGCGCCGATGTCCGACGCCACCTCGGGCCCGCGCCCTGTGTCGCGATCAAGCAGCGTCACCTGCGCCCCGCGGGCGCGAAAATGCCGCGCGGTCGCCTCGCCAAGGCCCGAGGCCCCGCCGGTGATGATCGCGGCCGTGTCTTCGATGCGCATCTGGTCGTCCTGCCTGCAAATGAACGCCTGTTCAGATACCGGCGGCGGGCGGTCCTGTCAAACCGGGCAACGTCCTGCGGATCCGGACGGCCTCTGATCACGTGCGGGACCGGGGGGCTACGCGGCGCCCGCCCTCCGCGTGCTCACGCGTCGCGCGGGGGAACGACGCCGTGTTCGGCCAGACGAATGAAGAAGCCCAGCACCTCGTCTTCGGTGGTGCGCTCGATGGCGCCGTCGCGCACCTCTTCGATCGTCCAGACCCAGCTGTCGGCGGGATCATCGCGCATGGCCCATCCCGGAAAGAGACGCGTCTCGACCCGGCGGTCCATCAGTTTCATGATGTCGACATGCCGGTCGTCCTTCAGGATGCGGTCATAGACGGCCTCGACCTTCGGCTGCGGCCCTTCTAGGAGTTGCAGGTAGAGATCGTGCCGCGCGATCAGCGCGCCCGTGATGTTGTCACGCTGATTGGCACGCCGCGAGTCGAGCAGAAGGTTGGACAGCGTGGCCTGATCGAACCCGAACGGGCGGGACGCGTAGATAATCTGGACGAGCGCCATGGCTGATCTCC
>JAWLGF010000038.1:4119-22617 GCA_041685205.1 Roseovarius sp. | reverse complement strand
CGGTCTTGGCCTCCTCGGCGCGCAGCACGACACGCCCGTCGCCGACCGGCGCCCCATACTGGCGCAGCAACGCCTTCGCCTGATACTCGTGGATGTTCACGTTTGTCCTCCCTTTGGTGTGGCGTGCAGGATGCGCCCCGGCATCCGGCACCTCGGTGATTCCTCTGGTTACTTGATTAGCGGCAGAAGCTTCTTGAAGGCGGGCGTGCCGGCCTTTCCGAGCCATTCGAAGACGACCATCTCGGTCGTGACGATGCCCGCGCCTCCGACGCTCAGCCGTGCGAGACAGGCCTGCTCGCTTTCAAGCGTGCGCGACGCGGTCGCGTCGGACACGACGAAGACCTCGAAACCCTGCTCGATCATGCTGGCGCAGGTCTGGACGACGCAGATATGCGCCTCCATCCCGGCAAGAATGACCTGCTTGCGGTCCAGATCGCCGATCGTTTTCGCAAAGGTTTCATCTTCCATGCAGGAAAAATGCATCTTTTCGAGAACGACCGCCCCCGGTGTGCCGCTGAGTTCCGGCACGGTGCGCCCGAGGCCGGCGGGGTATTGTTCCGTCATGATGATGGGCACCCCGATCTCCTGTGCGCTGGACAGCAAAGTGCGCGTGTTGCGAATCGTGCGCGCGGGGGCCTGCATGGCAGGGACCAGACGTTCCTGCATGTCGATGACGACAAGCACGGATTCTTCGGCCCGGATGAGCATGTCGGCGGCTCCTTTCATCGGATCGGTTCGAAAACCGACTATTGGTATGCCACATACCACGGCGCCGATCAGGCATCAAGCCGTGACTTGAGGAAGTGCCGGACGCTGCGAATCGCGACCGTCCCCGGCGCGTTTCCGCCTGGATTCCTCCATGTTGCATCGCAGCAAGAGAGACGCGGCTTTCAACGGTTCACTGATCGCTGGCCAGCCCGAGGCTCAAAATAGAAAAATTTACAATCAGTAACTTATACAGGTCTTGGTTCCTATGAACGAGGATGCGCGAACGCGCGTGCCCGGGCGTGGTCGGCGCGCAATTTCAGCAGTCTTTTCAGGATGCACGGGGCCGCATTGTGCAGGTGCGGCGATGATTTCCGAGAAATTCAATTGCGTGAAAACGTCACGTGGTCTATGGTATCCCACGGAACACATGGTTTGCGCCGACCCCGGCCAAACTGGAGACGATGATGAAACTTCGACCGATCTCGAAAAACCTGTCCCTCAAGGACCACGTCTACGAAAGGTTGCGGACGGCAATCGCCGAAGTCGATATCTACAGCGCCGATGCGGACCTGAGGCTGGATGAAAGGTCGCTCGCCGTTCAACTCAACGTGTCGAGAACGCCGTTGCGCGACGCGATCTCTCGGCTCGAGGCGGAAGGACTTGTGGAGGTCATTCCGCGAAAGGGGGTGTTCCTGTTGCGCAAGAGCAAGGACGAGATCCTTGAGATGATCGTTGCCTGGGCCGCTCTCGAGGGGATGGCCGCGCGGATGGCCACGATCCATGCGTCGGACACCGAGATCTCATCGTTGCGCGAGATGGTGTCCGTGCATAACAACAACACGCCCGCAACCGGGATCGCGGAATATTCGGACGAAAACATCCAGTTTCATCTTCGTATTTTGGAGATCTCGCATTGCGCATTGCTGAAATCGATGGCCGAAGCCCTGTTTCTTCACATGCGCGCCGTCCGGTTGCAGACGATGGGGGAGGCCGACCGCATCAAGCGGTCGGTTGTCGATCACGCGGAAATCATCGAGGCGATCGAAGCACGTGATGCCGACGATGCCGCGGAGAAGGTACGCGAACACACGATGCGCCTGCACGAGCATGTTCGCAAGACATGGACACGGCTGGAGCTTGCGCGAAAGCTGAACACGAAAACGGCGTGATGCGTTCGGGACACGCGCCGAATTGGGAGGACTGAAATGGCTGTAGCCAGCGTCACGACAAGTTCGAATGAAAAAGAGGCCACCGCCGTCGGAAACGAGACGGATGGGTTTCATCTCTTGATCGACGCACTGAAGTTGAACGGGATCAACACGATATACAACGTGCCGGGCATCCCGATCACCGATTTGGGCCGCTATGCGCAGGCACAGGGCATGCGGGTGATCTCGTTCCGCCACGAGCAGCATGCCGGCTACGCCGCCTCTGTCGCGGGGTTTCTGACCAAGAAGCCCGGTGTGTGCATGACGGTCTCGGCGCCCGGGTTCATGAACGGTCTGACGGCCTTGGCGAACGCGACAACCAATTGCTGGCCGATGATCCTCATTTCCGGCTCGTCCGAGCGCGAGATCGTCGATCTTGCCCAGGGCGACTATGAGGAGATGGACCAGCTTGCGATGGCCAAGCCGTTCTGCAAGGCGGCCTACCGGCTGACCTATGCGCAGGATATCGGTATCGCCGTGGCCCGCGCGATCCGTTCGGCGGTCTCGGGGCGTCCGGGTGGCGTATATCTGGACATTCCCGGTGCGATGCTGGGTCAGGTCGTGGAAGCGGTCGAGGGTGCGCGTTCCCTGGTCAAGGTGATCGAACCCGCGCAGCGCCAGATCCCGGCGCCGTCGGCCATCGACCGCGCCATCGAGGTCATGAAGGGGGCAAAACGCCCGCTGATCGTGATCGGCAAGGGGGCCGCATATGACCAGAGCGACGACGTAATCCGCGAACTGGTGGAAAAGTCGGGCTACCCGTTCCTTCCGATGTCCATGGCCAAGGGTCTGTTGCCCGACACGCATCCGCAATGTGCGGCCGCCGCACGGTCGCTGGTGCTGAAGGAGTCGGACGTGGTCATCATGATGGGTGCGCGGATCAACTGGCTCCTGAGCCACGGCAAGGGCAAGCAATGGGGCGAGCCGGGCGGCAAGCGCTTTGTGCAACTCGACATCGAGGCCGAGGAGATGGACTCGAATGTCGAGATAGCGGCGCCCGTTGTCGGGGATATCGGATCCAGTTGCGAGGCGTTGATCGCGGCCATGGACGGGGCCGGAATCGCGCCGCCCAAAGACTGGCTGGACCAGGTGCACACAAAGGCCACCGCAAACATGGACAAGATGGCCGCACGCTTGCGCAACAACAATAATCCCATGGATTACAACGGCGCGCTCGGGGTCATCAAGGATGCGATCAACGACAATCCCGACACGATCCTGGTGAACGAGGGGGCCAACACGCTCGACATGTGCCGGTCCATCGTCAACATCCACAAGCCGCGCCACCGTATCGACGTGGGGACCTGGGGCGTGATGGGGATCGGCATGGGTTCGGCCATCGCGGCGGCCATCGAGACCGGCAAGCCCGTGCTCGCCGTCGAGGGCGATAGCGCCTTTGGCTTCTGTGGCATGGAGATCGAAACGGTCTGCCGATACAACCTGCCGATCTGCACCGTCGTGTTCAACAATGACGGCATCTACAAGGGTGATGGCGAAAACTGGGGCGGCGGCGAGGATCCGTCGACCACCGTGTTCGTCAAGGGCTCGCGCTATGACATGATGATCGAGGCCTTCGGCGGCGTGGGCGTAGTGGCGCGCTCGCCCGACGAGCTGCGAAAAGCGGTCTACGCGGCGCTTGAAAGCGGCAAGCCGACGCTGATCAACGCGATCATCGATCCGGCAGCCGGCAAGGAAAGCGGAAATATCGGCAACCTGAACCCGACGTCGGTGGTGGCTCAGAGGCTCTACCCTCAGGCACGCAGCGTTTGAAGCGGACAACAGAACCGGGGGCGCGAAGGCGCGCCCGCACGGCCCAAAGATGGAGAACCCAATGAAAGCTCTTGAAGGCGTGAAGATCCTTGACTTCACACATGTTCAATCGGGTCCGACCTGCACTCAGCTTCTGGCGTGGTTCGGGGCGGATGTGATCAAGGTGGAACGGCCCGGCGTAGGCGATGCGACGCGCAAACAGCTCGTCGACGTGGCGAATGCGGACAGCCTCTATTTCACCATGCTCAACCACAACAAGCGCTCGATCGAGTTGAACCCGAAGACCGAGGCGGGCAAGGAGGTGCTGACGCGCCTGATCGAGACCTGCGACGTGCTGGTCGAGAACTTCGCGCCCGGCGCGCTGGATCGGATGGGTTTCTCGTGGGAGCGGATTCAGGAGATCAACCCGCGCATGATCATGGCCTCGGTCAAGGGGTTCGGCCCCGGCAAGTACGAGGATTGCAAGGTCTACGAGAATGTCGCGCAATGCGCCGGCGGCGCGGCATCGACGACCGGCTTTCTCGATGGGCCGCCGCTGGTGACCGGCGCTCAGATCGGCGATAGCGGCACGGGCCTGCATCTGGCACTTGGCATCGTCGCGGCGCTTTACCAGCGCGAGCATTCGGGCCGGGGGCAAAAGGTCCTGGCGCCGATGCAGGATGGAGTGATAAACCTATGCCGGGTCAAGCTGCGCGATCAGCAGCGTCTTCAGGCGGGTCCACTGACCGAGTATTCCCAATATGGCGCGGGCATTCCGTTTGGCGAAGCCACGCCGCGCGCGGGCAACGACTCGGGCGGCGGCCAGCCGGGGCGCATCCTGAAATGCAAGGGCTGGGAGACCGACAACAACGCCTACACCTATTTCATCACGCAGGCGGCTGTCTGGGACAAGGTGTGTGACGTGATCGGCGCGCCCGAATGGAAGGATGCGCCGGGCTTTTCCAACCCGGCCGAACGGCTTGACAAGCTCGACGAGATCTTCGGCCGGATCGAGGAGTGGACCAAGACCAAGACCAAGTTCGAGGTCATGGACATCTGCAACCCGCTCAACATCCCGGTCGGGCCGATCCTGTCCACCAAGGAGATCCTCGAGGATGAGGGCCTGCGCAAGACCGGCACGATCGTCGATGTCGATCACCCGGTCCGGGGCAAGTACTCGACCGTCGGTTGCCCGATCAAGATGTCCGACAGCGAGGTCGAGGTGACACGTTCGCCGCTTCTGGGGGAACATACGCAGGAAATCCTGCGCGATGTGCTGGGCTATGACGGGGAGGAGCTGACCCGGATCACCGAGTCCGGCGCCGTCGGAAGCGCAAAGCAGGCGGCCGAATAACAAAGAGATGACGGCACGGGTCGGTCAAGGCCGGCCCGCCGCATCGAGGGAGAGAGAATGAGACTTATAGTGATGGGGCAGCAGGCCTTCGGCAAAGATGCGCTGGCCAAGCTGCTGGACGAGGGAAAAGACGAGGTCGTCGCGGTCTACTGCGAGCCCGACCGGGACGGCAAGCCGGTCGACCCGATCAAGGAATTCGCGTTGGAAAAGGGCCTGCCGGTCCACCAGCCGGCGAATTTCGACGATGCCGCCTCGCTGGAGGTGCTGGCCGGGCACAAGGCCGATCTGATGATCATGGCCTTCGTGAATGTCTTCGTGCCGGAGGCCGCGCGCGATACCCCGACGCATGGCTCAATCTGCTTCCATCCGTCCCTGCTGCCGCTGCATCGCGGTCCGTCGGCGGTCAACTGGCCGATCATCATGGGATCGACCAAATCGGGGTTCTCGTGGTTCTACCCGTCCGACGGGCTGGACGAGGGCGACAGCCTCATGCAGTGGGAATGCGAGATCGGTCCCGATGACACGGTGATCGACCTCTATTTCAAGAAGATCTACCCGAGGGCCATCGACAGCGTGCTGGAGGTCTGTGATCTCTATCGCAAGGGCAACCCCCCGCGCATCGTGCCTGACGAGAGCAAGGCCACGTATGAGCGCCGGTGCAACCGCAAGCATTCCCGCATCGAGTGGCATCGCCCGGTCAAGCAGGTCTACGATCTCATTCGCGGCACCAACCCCGCGCCCGGGGCCTGGACCACGCTGGACGGCGCCGAGGTCGACGTGTTCGACTGCGCCCTCGTGCCCGGTGACGGGATATCCGGCCGCGTCCGCGAGGTGTCGGAGGCCGGCATCGCCGTGCAATGCGTTGGAGGGCGGATCCTGATCAAGCGGGTGCGCCCGGCCGGCGGGGGCAAGATCCCTGCGGCCGAATGGGCCGCCTCCGTGGACCTCGCGTCCGGGGCCACGCTCGGAACCTGATCACAAACTTACACATTGGAAACAAACCATGTCTGACATCGAAATCGCCCGCGCCGCCACCAAGAAACCCATCCAGGAAATCGGCGCCAAGCTCGACATCCCGAGCGATCATCTGCTGCCGTTCGGCCACGACAAGGCCAAGGTGTCCGAGGATTACATCAAGTCCATCGCCGGGCGCGAGGACGGCAACCTGATCCTGGTGACGGCGATCAACCCGACGCCCGCCGGCGAAGGCAAGACCACGACGACCGTCGGACTCGGCGACGGTCTGAACGCGATCGGCAAGAAAGCCTCCGTCTGCATCCGCGAGGCGTCGCTTGGCCCGTGTTTCGGCATGAAGGGCGGGGCCGCGGGCGGCGGCTATGCGCAGGTGGTGCCGATGGAGGACATGAACCTTCATTTCACCGGCGATTTCCACGCCATCACTAGCGCGCATAACCTTCTGGCGGCCATGCTCGACAACCACATCTACTGGGGCAACGAGCAGGAGATCGATATCCGCCGCGTCGTCTACCGTCGGGTGCTGGACATGAACGACCGCGCCCTGCGCCAGGTCGTCTGCAGCCTTGGCGGCGTTGCGAACGGGTTCCCGCGCGAGGCCGGGTTCGACATCACCGTGGCCTCCGAGGTCATGGCGATCCTGTGCCTGGCGACCGATCTGGCCGATCTCGAAAAGAAGCTCGGCGACATCATCGTCGCCTATCGCCGCGACAAGACGCCGGTCTACTGCCGCGACATCAAGGCCGACGGCGCGATGACCGTGCTCTTGCAGCAGGCAATGCAGCCGAACCTCGTGCAGACGCTGGAGAACAATCCCGCCTTCGTGCATGGCGGACCCTTTGCCAATATCGCGCATGGCTGCAACTCGGTCGTGGCGACGACCACGGCGCTCAAGCTGTCGGATTACGTGGTGACCGAGGCCGGCTTCGGGGCCGATCTGGGCGCCGAGAAATTCATGGACATCAAGTGCCGCAAGGCGGGCCTGAAGCCCAAGGCGGTGGTGATCGTTGCCACGGTGCGCGCCATGAAGATGAACGGCGGCGTGGCCAAGGCCGATCTTGGGACCGAGAGCGTCGAGGCCGTGAAGGCGGGCTGCGCCAACCTGGGCCGGCATATCGAGAACCTCAAGGAGTTCGGCGTACCGACGGTCGTCGCGATCAACCATTTCGTCACCGATACCGATGCCGAAGTGCAGGCCGTCAAGGATTACGTCGCAAGCCAGGGCTCGGAGGCGATCCTGTGCAAGCATTGGGCGCACGGATCGAAAGGCACCGAGGAGTTGGCGCACAAGGTGGTCGAGATCACCGAGAGCGGCAAGGCGGATTACAAGCCGCTCTACCCCGACGAGATGCCGCTTTTCGAAAAAATCGAAACCATTGCCAAGCGTATCTACCGCGCCGACGAGGTGATCGCCGATTCCAAGATCCGTGCTCAGCTCAAGGAATGGGAAGCGCAGGGATACGGGCATCTGCCAGTCTGCATGGCCAAGACACAATACAGTTTCACCACCGATCCCAATCGTCGCGGTGCGCCGGACGGACATAGCCTGCCCGTTCGGGAGGTCCGTCTGAGCGCCGGGGCCGGCTTCGTGGTGGTGGTCTGCGGCGAGATCATGACCATGCCCGGCCTGCCCAAGGTGCCTTCGGCCGAATCCATCTGCATCAATGACGATGGTCTGATTGAAGGGTTGTTTTGACCATGCAACAGAGTGCACTCCATACAATCATGATGCCGGTGCGCGGGGACGGTCAGGGGCCTTTGCTCTTTGCGCATGCCGCGGCACTCGCGAAACGGTTCAACGCGCATGTGCGCGTCGTCCACTGCCATCCCAGGGTCGAGGACATGCTGCCATACGGCGTCGTGATCCCGACGTTCCTGCGCAAGCAATTGGCGGAATCGACGGCGAAGCGCGACGATTACGAGGAGGGTTATCTGCGCGAAAAGTTCGTCGCCGACGCCCAGAAGCATGGCATCAGCGTCGAGCCGCGCGCTGCAGGGAAACCGACGGCGGCGTGGCGCGAGTATGAAGGCAAGCAGGTCGAGGCGGTGCGCCATTATGGCCGCCTTGCCGATCTGATCTGTGTTGCCAAGCCGGACAAGGAAGAAAACCTTGGTTACAACACGTTGAAATCGGCGCTTTTCACCTCGGGCCGCCCGGTTCTGGTCTGCCAGAGGACTGATCAGGTGGCGGCCGATATCGGCAGCCATGTGGCCATCGGCTGGAATGGTTCGCTAGAGGCGTCGCGCGCAGTGGCGCTGTCCATGCCGCTGATCGAGGGCGCGGATCACGTGACAATCCTGACGGCGGGCCAGATCGAGCATACCGCGACGCCCGAAGAGTTCTGCCATTACCTGGCACAGCGCGGCATCACGTCGAAAATCAACTCGTTTGAACGCCAGGGCAATATCGGACGTGCTCTGTTGTCGAAATGCGACGAGGTCGGGGCGAACATGCTGATCATGGGGGCCTATCACGAAAGCTATGAACGGGAGTCCCTGCTGGGCGGCAATTCGGCGATCATCGTGGATGAAGCCACCATTCCGGTGGTGATGGTGCATTGAGACAGTGACGAAAGTCTCACAGTATACCTAGACATTGAAGGGAGGATAGCAGCAAACTCGGAAACAGGTTCGGTTGTGAAACATGCGAGGCCGAGGAGGGCCGAGCCCACGACAGGACCTTTACTTCATCTGGCCGGATAGCGGTCGTTAATGGGAGGAAGACATGAATATTGTTAAAACCGTAGCACTTGGTATCGCAGCTCTGGGGGTCTCGGCCCCCGCCGCGATGGCGGAATGGGAACCACGCAAGCCGATCGATTTCGTGATCATGGCCGGCACGGGTGGTGGCGCCGATCAGATCGCGCGCTTCATCCAGCAGGTGGCCCAGCAGAAGGACCTCTTGAACCGACCGCTGATCCCGAACAACCGCGGTGGCGGTTCGGGCGCAGAGGCGCTGATCTGGCTCAATGATGCAAGTGATCCGGATCACACCATTCTGGTCACATTGAACTCGTTCTTTGCCACGCCGATCCGTCAGACCGACCTGGAAATCGACATAATGGACTTTGTGCCGATTGCCATGATGGCCGTCGATCCATTTGCCCTTTGGGTCAACACCGAAAGCGAAATCGACGATTTCGACGAATGGGTCGAGACCGTCAAGGAAGCCGACGGGGATTATACCGTTGGTGGCACCGGGTCGGGACAGGAAGACAGCATCGTGTTCGCCTACCTGAAGAACGCGTATGACCTCGATTTCAAGTATGTCCCCTTCGATGGCGGCGGCGAAGTGGCGTCGGCCCTGGCCGGAAATCAGATCCAGGCCACCGTGAACAACCCCGCAGAGGCACGCGGTTTCTACGAATCCGAGGATGTGAAGCCGTTGCTCGTGTTCTCGGACGAGCAGATGGATGAATATCCGGACGTGCCCACGCTCAAGGAGCAGGGCGAGGATTTCAGCTACTACAACCAGCGCGCCGTGGTGGGCGCACCTGGCATGTCTGACGAAGCGGCCGAATACTATCAGGACCTCTTCGAAGAGATCTTCGAGACCGAAGAGTGGCAGAACTACATGGAGCGCGAGGCGATGTCCGAGCTCTGGATGGATCCCGAGGAGCAGCGCGAGTACTGGCAGACGCAGCTCGAGCGTCATGAAGAACTGCTGGCGGACATGGACTGACCACGGCGTGGTCTGAATTAAGGGAGGGCTGGCAATGAAGCTTGGCGAAATCATCACGGCGGGCCTGCTGGCCCTCTTTTCTCTCTACCTGATGTACGAGGCGTCATTGAACGGCGTCGGGTACACGCGGGGCAGTGGTCCGCAAAGCGGCTTCTGGCCGTTCTGGCTGTCCGTCGGGATGCTGGTCTCGACGGCGTTCATCGCGCTCAACTGGTTCAGGGGCACGTCCCCGGCCTCACAATCCGATGAACCGGTGCTCGACGCGTTCGGTCGCAAGACGCTGCTTCTTGTAGGTGGCGGCATCATCGGGTTCGTCGCGCTGGTCGAAGTCGTCTCGATGTACGGCGCGGTGGCGATCTTCCTGCTCTACTACGTCAAGGTGCTCGGAGGGCATAGCTGGCTGGTGACCGCGCCGCTGGTGCTGGTCTTTCCGCTCATGCTTTTCTTCTTCTTCGAAGGGCTGATGCAGATCACGATGCCGACCGGGATGAGCTTTACCGATCCGGTCTACGACATCCTCTACGGCATCATCTATTGAGCCGGCGCAAGCTTAGCTGACAAAAGGCGAACAAAGCCATGGAAATTCTTTCTCTACTCGGTGACGGCATCGTCACCGCGGTGCAACCTCTCAACCTGATGCTAATCGTGATCGGGGTTTCGGTCGGCCTGTTCATCGGTGCCATGCCCGGATTGGGATCGGTGAACGGCGTCGCCATTCTTCTGCCGGTGACATTTCTCGTGCCGCCCGGGTCCGCGATCATCTTTCTGGCCGCGATCTACTACGGCGCGATGTACGGCGGCGCCATATCGTCGATCACGCTCGGCATTCCGGGCGCATCGACGGCGGTTGCCACGACATTCGACGGGCGACCGCTCGCGCTTCAGGGCAAGGCTCGCCTTGCACTTGTGGCGGCGGCGATCGGCTCTTTCACTGGCGGCACGGTTGCGGTCGTTCTTTTTACCGGCTTTGCGCCGGCCCTGGCAAGTGTGGCGCTCAGCTTCGGCCCGCCGGAGATCTTCGCGCTGATGCTTCTGGCCTTCGCGACCTTTGTCGGCTTGGGCGGCGATGACATCGCCAAGACGGTCTTCTCGATCTGCTTCGGTTTGGTGCTTGCAACGGTCGGCTTCGATCAGGTGTCGGGCGCGTCCCGTCTGGTCTTGTTCGATCTCAGGGGTTTTCTGGGCGGCATCAGCTTTCTCGTGCTGGCGATCGGCGTTTACGGCATCGGCGAGATGCTGTGGACGATTGACAGCACGCGGGACGGGATGACGCAGAGCAAGGCGGATTATTCCGTCAAGGGCATCATCGAGGATTCAGGCACCACGGTCAGGGAAGGCTGGAAAGGCACGTCGATCGGGTCGTTCCTCGGGTTCTTCGTCGGCTTGCTTCCGGCGGCGGGCGCAACCCCGGCGTCGCTGATGAGTTACGCTGTCGCGAAGATGACATCGAAAAATCCCGATAAGTTCGGCAAGGGCGATGTCGGCGGCGTTGCCGCGCCGGAGGCCGGCAACAACTCCGCCTCCACGGGGTCGATGCTTCCGATGCTGACACTGGGTATTCCCGGATCGCCGACCACCGCGGTTCTGTTGGGTGGCATGGTGATCTGGGGTCTGACGCCCGGTCCGCGCCTCTTTGTCGACGAATCGGAATTCGTCTGGGGTCTGATCGGCTCTTTCTATGTCTCGAACCTCGCGGCATTGCTCGTGAACATTGCCTTCATCCCGCTTTTCGTCTGGATGCTGCGCATGCCGTTCACGGTGCTGGCCCCGCTGATCTTCGTGCTGTCGATCGTGGGTGGTTTTGCCGCGATGCAGGACATGTTCGACATCTGGGTTCTGTTGGTCTTCGGCTTCGGGGCGTTCTTTCTGCGCAAGTTCGACTACCCGGTGGCCCCGGCGGTTCTGGCCATCGTGCTGGGCCCGATCGCGGAACCGACGCTGCGCCAGTCCCTGCTGATGTCGGCCGGGGATCCGATGATCTTCTTCGAGCGGCCGATCGCGGCACCGATCATGATCGTTGCATTCATCCTGATCCTGTTGCCGGTCTTCAAATACATGCTGGACCGGCGCAAACGGACCGCCCAGCAGGGTTGAACCGCATGTCACTTCGGCGGACAGAGACAATGAAGGGGGCCGACAGGCCCTCTTCAGCTTTCGTGCGATATGATGCCGGGCGGATGCGGGCCCTCGCGCCGATCACGTTGCTGCCACGACGGCCTTCGCGGCGCATGACAATATTCGCAAATCAGACACCACGGAAATGAAATGATCCTGACATAAGCCATTCTTGTAGTGCTACTTTCGTTCGTCTGGTATTTTCGAACGAATGCGTGAAGATGCAAGACGGATGAACGACTGACAAATGAAGGACCCTCATGGCATATAAAATCTTGATACTCGGCGCGTCCTATGGCTCGCTTCTTGGCACCAAGCTGCTGATGGCAGGCCAGGATGTCACACTGGTGTGTCGTCAGGCGACCGCCGATCTCATCAACACCGAGGGCACCGAGGTACGCATCAAGCTGCGTGAGGAAAACGAGCACCGGTCCTTCCGGTCCGACGATCTGCCCGGAAAGCTGGATGCGAAAACTCCCGAACGGATCAACCCGGACGAGTACGACATGATCGCCCTGGCCATGTCGGAACCGCAGTATTGCAACGCGACCATCGTCGATCTGCTCGGCCGCATCGCGGCAAGCGGAAAGCCGTGCCTGTCGATCATGAACATGCCGCCTCTGCCGTATCTGCGCCGGATCGAGGGGCTTGACGCCGACAAGCTGAAGCCCAGCTTCACGTGCCCGGACGCCTGGAACGGGTTCACTCCGGGGGCCGTCACCCTGTGCAGCCCCGACCCGCAGGCCTTCCGCCCGCCCGAGGAGGGGGCGAACACGCTGCATGTCGGCTTGCCGACGAATTTCAAGGCCGCGCCGTTCGAGAAGGATGAGCACAATACGATCCTGCGCGATCTCGAAGCGGCGATTGACGCCGTGCGGGTTGATGGCATGGATGTTCCCGTCAAGCTGCGGGTGTTCAAGTCACTTTTCGTGCCCTTCGCCAAGTGGAGCATGCTGCTGACCGGGAACTACCGTTGCGTGCTGCCCGACGGATCGCGCCCCATCAAGGAGGCGGTGCATGGCGATACGGATCTGTCCCGGCACATCTACGAGCAGGTCAACGAGGTGGTCAGCCGCCTTGGTGCGGATCCCGAGGATCGTGTTCCGTTCGAAAAATACGCCGCGGCCGCAAACGGTCTTTTGAAGCCATCCTCGGCCGCGCGCGCGATCGATGACGGGGCCCAGAACGTGGAGCGGGTGGACATGCTGGTGACGCTGATCGCCAAGCAGGTCGGCGTTTCCGTGTCCGAACTGGGCGGGATTGCCGACACGGTCGATGCACGTCTGAAGGCCAATGCGCTTGAACACTCGTGATATGGCTCGGGCAGGACCATCCGGTCCTGTCCGACCTTCAAGGATAGCGCGCAGGACGGTGGTTCAGACGCAGGCCGCCATCAACCTGTAGGCGATCTGCGCCGCGGTGAAATCCCATGCCGCGTTGCCGTCCGGTGCAAGCTCCACCACATCGATGCCGACGCATATGCGCCCTTCAAGGGCGCTTTCGACCAGATGCAGCGACTGGTAGAAATCCAGACCGCCCGGCACGGGCGTACCCGTGGCCGGCATCTGTGACGGGTCGAGCCCGTCCAGATCGAAGGTGACATAGACCAGTTCCGGGAAATCCTCGGGCAGGGCGATCCGGTGGATGCGGTCCGTCACCAGATCTTCGGCATCGCGCCAGAAGACGCCGTTGCGGGCACGGCTGTCGGATTCCGCCTCGCTCAGGGCGCGCACACCGAACTGCGCAACGCGCATCCCCTCTTCGACAAGCAGGTGGATGACCGAGGCATGCGAATGCACCTCGCCCTGATAGGCCACCCGCAGATCTGCATGGGCGTCGATCTGAACGATACCCACGGGGCGTTGCAGGGCGCGCGAGACGCCCATGACCGCCCCGTAGGTCAGGGAATGCTCGCCGCCCAGCGTGACGGGGATCTGTCCTGCGCGCGCAGCGGCTTCGGTGCGCTGCGCCAGTCGCGCCATTACCCCGGGCAACGGGCCCTCGCAATCAAGGGCATCTTGCGTGACGATGCCCGCCTGACATGGCGTCTTGCCGGCACAGATCCGTTCAAGCTCGTTCGAGGCCGCGATGATCGCCGCGGGGCCACGGGCAGTGCCTGCCCCGTAGGACACCGTCCGTTCGAGCGGGGCCGGGATCACGCGGAACAGCGCATCGTCGCGCTGCTCGTCGTCGACCAGTTCGCTGGCCAGAAAGACGCTCATGACAGACGCTCCTTGAAGTCCTGATACCCGAATTCCCGCACCATCCGAAGCGCATCGGTACGGCTATCCCAGATGGCGATGGCGGGCAGCGGCACACCGTTGAAGGTGTTGGTCTTGACCATCGAATAATGCGCCTGGTCGAGAAAGGCGAACCGCTGGCCGCATCGCAGGGGGGTGTGCCACGTGTAGTCGCCAATGACATCACCTGCCAGACAGGACGGCCCGCCAAGGCGGTAGGTCGGGCCTGCCGCGGCCTCGCCCAGAAGGGCAGGGCGGTAGGGTGCCTCGATCACGTCGGGCATGTGGCATGTGGCGGAGATGTCGGTGATCGCCACCGGCATGGCGTTGTCGAACACATCGAGGATCTCGCCCACCAGAATGCCCGCATCCAACGCCACCGCCTCGCCCGGCTCCAGATAGACCTCGACGCCAAAGCGCGCGCGAATGTCGCGGATAAGGTCGATCAGCGCCGCACGGTCATAGTCCCAGCGCGTTATGTGGTGCCCGCCGCCAAGGTTGATCCATTTCAGCTGTGCCATATAGGGCGCGATCACCGGTTCCACCGCGGCCCATGTGCGGCGCAGGGGGGCGAACCCCTGTTCGCACAGCGTATGCATGTGCACGCCCTCGACACCTGCCATCGCGGCCGGGCCGAGCTGTGACAACGGCACGCCAAGCCGCGAGCCGGGCTGGCAGGGATCGTATTTGGGCACCTCACCCTCGGAGTGCTCGGGGTTGAGGCGCAGCCCGACCGACACGCCCGCCGCCGTTGCGCGCGGGCCAAACCGATCCTTCTGGGCGGGGCTGTTGAAGATCAGATGGTCGCTGAGGCGGATGATCTCGTCGATCTCGGCGTCCTTGTAGCCGGTCGAAAACGTGGTGACCTCGCCGCCATATTCCTCGCGGCCCAAACGGGCCTCGTAAAGCCCGCTGGCGCAGGTGCCCGACAGGTAGGACCGCACCAGAGGCGCCAGCGAGAACATGGAAAACGCCTTGAGCGCGCTGAGCATGCGCGCGCCAGACCGCTCGCCCACATCGGCCAGCGCTTTCAGGTTGGCCTCGATCCGCGCCTCGTCGATCACGAAGCAGGGTGAGGGCACACGCGCGAGGTCGAAGCGCGTAAACGCCCCGGGATCGCCCGCCTGGGTCTGCATCATGTCCGTCATGGCGTCGGGCCTCCGGCTCGCGGGGTCAGGGTGGGGCTCAGAAATTCACCGGGCCGTCAAGCTCATGGACCTGCCAGGGCAGGCCGTTTGCGTTGAGCATCTCCATGAAATCGTCGGGGTCGAGCTGTTCCATGTTCCACACGCCGGGGGTGATCCAATTGCGTTTCAGCACCTGCGCCGCGCCGATCATTGCAGGCACGCCCGTGGTATAGCTCACCGCCTGGCTGCCGACATCGCGGTAGCAGTCTTCGTGATCGCAGATGTTGTAGATGTAGTACGTCTTCTCGCCCGTGCCGTCCTGCGCCGCGCCGGTGACGATATCGCCGATGCAGGCCTTGCCGCGGGTTTCCTCGGCCAGCCCGCCCGGATCTGGCAGCAGGGTCTTGAGAAACTGGATCGGCACGATCTCGACGCCATCATGCATCACCGGATCGATCCGGGTCATGCCGACATTCTCGAGCACCTTGGCATGGGTGATGTACGCGTCGCCGAAGGTCATCCAGAAGCGGGCGCGCTCGACCTCGGGGAAATGGGTCGAGAGGCTTTCAAGCTCCTCGTGATACATCAGGTACATGTTCTTGGGGCCGATGCCGGGAAAGTCGAACTCGACCTTGTGGGTCATGGCCGGGGTGATCTTCCATTCGCCGTTCTCGTAATGCTTGGCCTCCTGCAGGACCTCGCGCAGGTTGATCTCGGGGTTGAAATTGGTGGCAAAGGCCTGATCGTTCGAGCCGCCATTGGCATCGAGCACGTCGATCTGACGGATGGTCTTCAGCTTGTGTTTCTTGAGCCACGTGGCAAACACGCTGGTCACGCCCGGATCGAAGCCAGAGCCGAGGATCGCCACGAGACCGGCCTTCTCGAACCTGTCTCGATAGGCCCATTGCCAGTGATACTCGAACTTTGCCTCGTCCTCGGGTTCGTAATTGGCCGTGTCAACGTAATGGCACCCTGCTTCGAGGCATGCGTCCATCAACGCAAGATCCTGGTAGGGCAGGGCGAGGTTGACGAGGATCTCCGCGCCGGTCCTGCGGATCAGGTCGGCGGTTGCGGCCACATCCATCGCGTCGAGCGCGTAGGTGTCGATATCCACGCCGACCCGCGCCTTGACCGATCCGGCGATGGCGTCGCATTTCGACTTCGTGCGGCTGGCCAGCGATATCCGAGAAAAGATGTCGGCGTTCATCGCCATCTTGTGGACGGCGGCATGGCCGACACCGCCGGCGCCGATAACAAGCGTCTTGCCCATGGTCCCGATCTCCCCAATCTGTTGAGCGCTATTCGTAATAGGTGTAGCCGTTCATGCTGTCGCGGTAAGCGTTCATCAGCGTGCGGCGCTCCTCCACCCGTAACGTGCCGGCCGAGATCGCGCCATCCACGAGCTTGCGGAACGCCGCGATGCAGTCGTTCGGATCGTATTCCACATAGGACAGCACCTCTGCGATGGTGTCGCCTTCCTGCTCGTGCAGAAGATCGAACCCGCCATCTTCGCGCAGGTCGATCGTGACCACGTTGGTGTCGCCGAACAGGTTGTGCAGATCGCCGAGGGTCTCCTGATATGCTCCGACGAAGAACACGCCCATCAGATAGGGCTTGTCCTCGGGCAGATCGTGCACCGGCAGCGAGGGCGAGGTGCCGTCTTTCAGGATGAAGGTGTCGATCTTGCCGTCGCTGTCACAGGTTATGTCGGACAGGATCGCGCGCCTTGTCGGTCGCTCGTTCAGCATCTGAAGCGGCATCAGCGGGTGCAACTGGTCGATCGCCCAGACATCGGGCAGCGACTGGAACAGCGAGAAATTGCAGTGATAGATGTCGGCCAGATCGTGCAGCTCGTCCTCGATGTCGCTGCCACGCGCATCGGTGGCAGCCAGCGCCTTGATCCGTGCCATGAGGTACTGATAGATCTTCTCGGTCCGGGCCATCTGCCGGAGGCCGACCTGACCGCGGCGAAAGAGCGCCCGCATCTCGTTGCGGTAGAAACGCGCGTCGTTCAGGCATTCGCGCAGCCGGTCCGGCGACAAGTATTCGCCGACCGCGATCAGGTCGCTGACGTAATGAAAATCATCCGGTTCTGCACCCGGCGCGCCGCTCGCATCGAAAAGCGTCGCCTCCAGCACGTTGAAGATCAGCATGGAGGAACTCGCCGCGACAGCCCGCCCGCTTTCTGTCACGAGGGTCGGATGCGTCATCCCGGCCTCGTCCATTGCGTAGCCCACCGTCTCGACGACATTGGCGCAGTATTCCGCGACGCCGTAATTTATGGAGTTGGCCGAGGCTTTCTTTTCCCCGGTATAATCGAAGCCAAGACCCCCGCCCAGATCCAGATGCGTCAGCGGCGCACCCTCGGCGGTCATCTCGACGAAATAACGGCAGGCCTCGCCCACCGAGCGGCGCACGTCGTTGACGTCGGGCACCTGGCTGCCGAGATGCGAATGCTGCAGCATCAGGCAGTGCAGCAGGCCCGCGTCCCTCAACTTGTCGATCACTTCGACCAGTTGGGCGGTGTTCATGCCGAATGTCGACCGATCCCCCGAGCTGGCCGCCCAGTTGCCGCCGATCTGGTTGCTCAGCTTGACGCGCACGCCCAGCATCGGCTCGCTGCCGAGCGCTCGGCTTGCCTCTATCACGGTGTCGACCTCCATCACGCTTTCCAGCACGATCACCGTGTTGAACCCCAGCTTGCGTGACTGGATCGCCAGGCTGACGAATTCGCTGTCCTTCACACCGTTGCAGACGATCAGCGCCTCTTGCGGCAACTTGTGCGCCAGCGCGATCACGAGTTCCGGCTTGGATCCCGCCTCGAGCCCGAAATCGAAGGGCCGACCGTACTCGACGATCCGATCCACCACCTGTGCCTGCTGGTTCACCTTGATGGGAAAGACACCGCGATAGGCCCCGCGATAGCCGGCGCGCGCGATGGCATCACGAAAGCCCAGATTGATCTGCTCGATGGCGCGTTCCAGATACGAGCTGACCCGCAGGAGCATCGGGGTCTGGATGCCGCGCTTTTCGAGGTCCCGGACGATCTCGGGCAGGCTGACCGACGGAGCCTCCGGCGACAGCGGATTCTTCAAGGCGAAGTCGCCGGTGTCCGACACCTCGAAATAGCCCTGCCCCCACCGGTCAAGGCCGTAGATCTCTGCATGAAGGTCGCGGGTCGTCATGGCGTCGTCTCCAGTGGTGCGGATTCGTGTCTGCCGCCCATGCCACGGCGTCCCTCGACCGATACGTGAAACCAACAGCGTTCACAACCTCGGGGGTGCGCCCCATGAGGGGGATGCACCGTCCCGCGCGGCCGGCCTCGATCGAGCGCCAAACG
>JAWLGF010000038.1:0-4019 GCA_041685205.1 Roseovarius sp. | reverse complement strand
GCCGTGAACGACGATTACTGCCGCGAAACCCTAGCCCCGATGACCGACACCGGCCTCAAGGACTGTTGTTATGAACGGGAGATGACCGCGGGACAGGTCATTTTCGTGCATCACCTCATCGTCCCCTTCGTTTGACATTTCCCCCGCGTTGTCCCGGTCTTCCGGCGGTGGAGCGGCCCTTGCCCTTGGTGGCTTCCTCGGACGCCTTTTCCACGGCCTGCTGGCGGGCGAGGGGATCGTCGGCGACGGCTAGGTCCACGGCTTCCAGCCGCTTGACCTCGTCGCGCAGGCGGGCGGCTTCCTCGAATTCGAGGTTCTCCGCCGCCTTCCGCATGTCGGTGCGCAGCGCGTCAAGATGGGCCTGCATGTTGGCGCCGGCCATCGGCTTGTCGACGCGTGCCGTGACGCGGCTCATGTCCACGTCGCCCTTGTAGAGCCCCTGCAGCACGTCATCGACATTCTTGCGGATCGTCTCGGGCGTGATGCCGTGTTCCTCGTTATAGGCGATCTGCTTGGCGCGGCGGCGGTCGGTCTCGCCGATGGCGCGTTCCATCGAGCCCGTCACCCGGTCGGCATACATGATGACGCGGCCCTCGGAATTGCGCGCGGCCCGCCCGATGGTCTGGATCAGCGAGGTTTCCGAGCGCAGGAAGCCTTCCTTGTCGGCATCCAGAATGGCCACCAGCCCGCATTCGGGGATGTCCAGCCCTTCGCGCAGCAGGTTGATGCCCACCAGCACGTCGAAGGCCCCAAGGCGCAGATCGCGCAGGATCTCGATCCGCTCGATCGTGTCGATCTCGGAGTGCATGTAGCGCACGCGGATGCCCTGTTCGTGCAGGTATTCGGTCAGGTCCTCGGCCATGCGTTTTGTCAGCGTGGTGCAGAGCGTGCGGTAGCCGGCCTGCGCGACGCGCCGCACCTCGTCGAGCAGATCGTCGACCTGGGTGTCGACGGGGCGGATCTCGATATAGGGATCGATCAGGCCGGTGGGGCGGATCACCTGTTCGGTGAAGACGCCGCCGGTCTGCTCCATCTCCCACGCCGCCGGGGTGGCCGAGACGAACACCGATTGCGGGCGCATGGCGTTCCATTCCTCGAACTTGAGGGGCCGGTTGTCCATGCACGACGGCAGGCGAAAGCCGTGTTCCGCGAGCGTCATCTTGCGGCGGAAGTCGCCCTTGTACATGCCGCCGATCTGCGGGACCGAGACGTGGGATTCGTCGGCAAAGACGATGGCGTTGTCGGGGATGAACTCGAACAGCGTGGGGGGCGGCTCGCCGGGGGCGCGGCCGGTGAGGTAGCGCGAGTAGTTCTCGATCCCGTTGCAGACGCCGGTCGCCTCGAGCATCTCCAGATCGAACTGCGTGCGCTGCTCCAGCCGCTGCGCCTCGAGCAGCTTGCCTTCGCCGACCAACTGGTCGAGCCGCGTGCGCAGCTCTTTCTTGATGTTGATGATGGCCTGCTGCATCGTCGGCTTGGGTGTCACGTAATGCGAATTGGCGTAGACGCGGATCTTGTCGAAGGTTGCTGTTTTCTCGCCGGTCAGCGGATCAAACTCGGTGATGGATTCCAGCTCGTCGCCGAAGAACGAGAGCCGCCAGGCGCGGTCCTCGAGGTGGGCGGGGAAGATTTCCAGACTGTCGCCGCGCACCCGGAAGCTGCCGCGCTGGAAGGCCTGATCGTTGCGCTTGTATTGCTGGGCGACGAGATCGGCCATGATCTTGCGCTGGTCGTAGTCCGACCCGACATGCAGGTCCTGGGTCATCGCGCCATAGGTCTCGACCGAGCCGATGCCGTAGATGCAGGACACCGATGCGACGATGATCACATCGTCACGTTCCAGCAGCGCGCGGGTGGCCGAGTGGCGCATCCGGTCGATCTGTTCGTTGATCTGGGATTCCTTCTCGATGAAGGTGTCCGAGCGCGGCACGTAGGCCTCGGGCTGGTAATAGTCGTAATAGCTGACGAAATACTCCACCGCGTTGTCGGGAAAGAAGCCCTTGAACTCGCCGTAAAGCTGCGCGGCCAGCGTCTTGTTGGGGGCGAGGATGATGGCCGGGCGCTGCGTTTCCTCGATGACCTTGCCCATGGTGAAGGTCTTGCCGGTCCCGGTCGCGCCCAGAAGGACCTGATCGCGCTCGCCGCCCAGCACGCCCTCGCTGAGCTCGGCGATCGCGGTGGGCTGATCGCCGGACGGCTCGAATTCTGTGGCCATGACGAAGCACTTGCCGCCCTCGAGCTTTTCGCGCGTGGCGACATCCGGGGCGGGATGGGCGAGGACGGCGTCGGTCTTGTCGGAATGGGCGTAGGGCATGCGGCGTCTCCTTGAGGTGCAATGTGTCACCCCGATGGTCAGATGCAAGAGCGCGGCGCAGCCAGTCAGGATTTCACGGGGCGCGAAAAAATGCTATCTGGAGTGCTATCACGGGAGAAGGAGAAACGGCATGACAGAGCTGCATCAGGGAGAGTGCTTTTGCGGCGCAGTTGCTTTCGAGGTGAGCGGAACGCCCACGGGCATGGGATACTGCCATTGCGATAGTTGCCGCCACTGGTCGGCAGGCCCGGTCAACGCGTTCACGCTGTGGCCGCCCGACGCGGTGAAGGTGACGAAGGGAGAGGCGTATCTGGCCGAACATGACAAGACGCCGAACAGTCATCGGCAATGGTGCACGCAGTGCGGGGGGCATGTGATGACACGTCATCCGCCGCTTGATCTGATCGATGTGTACGCGGCCCTTCTGCCAACGCTCGGCTTCAAGCCCGAGCTGCATGTGAATTATGCCGAGGCCGTGCTGCGCATCCCCGACGGCTTGCCAAAGCTGAAGGATTTTCCCGCAGAGATGGGAGGCTCGGGCGAGACGGTTCCGGACTAGTGACAAGATCGGCTGCCGGTTCGTCAGTCCCGCGGGGTTGAAAGACGCATGCGGTTGTCCCGCGCGGTGCCGGTCAGCGGAGTGATCGCGGCGATCATGATCTCGTCGAAAGGTTGACCTGCCCACGCCGCCGCCTGTGCATCGGTCGCGGCCCCCATCAGGGCGGGGCCTTTTTCAGCGATCATGCGGTGCGGCTCGTCCATACCGACGGGCCAAAGCCCCATCATGCCGGCCATACGCATGGACATGACCATCTGAGATTCGAACAAGAGATCGAGACTGGGCAAGACAATGTTGCTCAGGTCGAAGGGTGTTGTCGGCTGCATGGGAAACTGGTCCTTTTGAAAAGAGTGTGCCGTCGTAGCATGAAACAAGCCACATAACATGAAAAATGCTGCACTGCAGCAAAAAATCTAGAGTCGGCGGACAGACGCTGTTGCAACACCTCGAGCCCGCGTCCTTATGCGGGCGAGTGAGGGCGCGACAGGACTGTTTCGGCCATGTGCCGGCGGTGCATGGCATCTCCTGAGCCGCTGTGACGGAGCGAATCGTCACGAATCAGGGCGTGTGGCGTAGGAATTCCGGATTCCGGACCGGAAAGTCGCGGCATGCGGGCGCAATTTTCGTGCGTCCGGACTGTATTTTTTTACTTTTTTGAACCCTGATGATAAGGTAATGCAAGCACTCTGAAGGCGTCATCTGCACTGGGACGGCGATGAAAGCAAAGAAATTTACAGATTGGACGCGGGCTGACACGCTGGGATTCACATGATTTTTATAAGTTGCATCGGCCATGTTAATCTGTTGCCACTATTGGCGTATCGTATGCGATAGAATGCTGGAGTCACCCGGCTCGGTCGGGTGATCAGGGATGGAGGACAAACCATGAGTGAAGCGAAACTGGCACACGCGGCCGGGTTCCATATCGATGCAGACAGCTATGCCCGGATGTACGAGGAATCGATCAGCGATCCCGAAGGATTTTGGGGCAAGCATGGCAAGCGGCTGGACTGGATCAAACCTTATACCAAGGTGAAGAACACCTCGTTCGATTTCGACAATGTCTCGATCAAGTGGTTCGAGGATGGCACGCTGAACGTCGCGGCCAACTGCATCGACCGGCATCTGGACACCCGTGGCGACGAG
>JAWLGF010000037.1:1343-22921 GCA_041685205.1 Roseovarius sp. | reverse complement strand
CATCAGGCTTTCGAGCAGGCCCACGACCGCCACCGCCACCGAATAGGGCAGGATGATCATCAGCGTCTCGAAGGTCAGCGGGATCTGCGGGATCAGGAACACCGGCAGCGTGTCGGGCAGTTCGCCCATGTCGCCCACCGTGCGCACGTCGAGCCCAAGCGCGAAGGCCAGCGCGGTCAGCACGACGATGGTGACCAGCGGCGAGGGGATCGCCGTGGTCAGAAGCGGCATCAGGTAGATGATCGCAAGGCCGCCCGCGACCAGCGCGTAGGTCATCCAGGTGACCGCGCGCGGGTCGAGTTCGGGCAGTTGCGCCATGAAGATCAGGATGGCGAGCGCATTGACGAAGCCGGTCATCACCGATCGCGACACGTAGCGCATGATGAATCCCAGCCGGAACACCCCGGCGAGTATCTGCAACAGCCCCGCCAGAACGGTGGCGGCAAGCAGATATTGCAGTCCATGATCCTTCACGAGCGTGATCATCAGCACGGCGGTCGCGGCGGTCGCGGCTGAAATCATGCCGGGGCGCCCGCCGGTGATCGCGATTATGACGGCGATGGAAAAGCTGGCATACAGGCCGACCTTCGGATCGACGCCCGCAATGATCGAGAACGCGATGGCCTCGGGGATGAGGGCCAGCGCGACGACGAGCCCCGCCAGCAGGTCGCCGCGAATGTTTCCCAGCCACTGGCTGCGATAAGCGTCGAGTGAAATCATGTCATAGGTATCCGGTACCGGCTGGGCGAAGATCGCAGCGCCGCTGTGCAAATGCACAGTGATCTGTCATTGTCCGGCGGATCGGCGGCCGGAAGAGCCACCCGGGATCACTCCCGGGTCCAAGTTTTCAAGGATGGCCGTTAGATCGTTCCGTCACAAAGAGCAACTCGAAAGCACCCGGAAAACGAGGCGCCGTGGAGTTTGAACGTTTTAACGATTGGTCAGGGCGAACGGGAAAGGCCGTTGCACGGATTTCATGCATTTCAGTTGCCTCTATTGCATCTCTCCGCCTCCACTTCATGTCAACCGAACGGACCTGATCAGGACGGCCGCAGAACCAACGGCAAGAATAGGCTGGACGCAGGCACTTGCTGATTTTCCTGTAAGGGGCGGCCAATGGGCTAGCGACGTTTGAGGAGCTGTCCTTGAGGTCAATCCTTCGACTTGGGATCCCCGCGCCTTGCGAGATTGTCAGGGCATCTTCAAGATACACACCGAGATAACGCGCCCTGCTGTCCATCTTTGTGTGATGAGGCAAACGCTGAACCGCGTGCAAGTTGCCCGTCTTGCGGTGAATCCGCGAAACCTTGCTGCGCCGCATCGAGTGTTTGCCGTACGCGCTCGGCTCACGCCCGATGGATGTCATCCAAGCCGCCTCTCGTCATGACGACGCCGACACCACCCCGCGCGGCGCGGCACCGGCAGGAGGCCGGATCGGATCATCGCGCGTGCGCAGGATCTTGTCTTGTCATGCGGCCTCCACATCCCTGAGCGGGACGGATCGCGCGAAGATCACTTCCAGCATGTCGACGATGAGACGAGATTTGAGTCGGATGGTGAACCCGACCTCTTTCTGGAGGCTGATATCTGCTATCCGGACGAGAACGACCCGTCCCACTTCAATCCGATGCACAGGTGTCCCTACCGCTATCCCGGCACGATACAGACGTGCATTCCTTTGGGCCAACATGCCGCCGACCTTCTGAAACCGGCTCAGGCCGAGGTCAGGTCCGGTGGGCTTTTTTGCGGCCACCCGGTGTGGCGGTGATAGAGGTCCGCGATCTCCAGAAGGCGCGTGTCGTTGCCTTTTCTGCCGATCAACTGGATACCCATCGGAAGGCCGTCCACCCCGAACCCGGCCGGCATGGCGACGGCCGGCAGACCCGCAAGGCTTGCCGGGATCGTCGCCTCCATCCAGCGGTGATAGGTGTCCATCTCGACCCCCGCCACAGATCGCGGCCAGCTCCAGTCCATGGGGAAAGGCCAGACCTGCGCCGTTGGCAACACCAGCGCATCATACTGATCGAATAGCTCCGCCGCCCGTTGAAACCAGTCGGAGCGGATCACGCTGGCCTTGTGAACGTCGCTGGCCCGAAGTTCGAGACCGCGTTCGATTTCCCAGATCGCTTCGGGTTTGAGTTGATCACCCGTGCTCGGATCCTCGCGCAAGCCCGACAGGGTCGAGGCCATCTTCCAGCTGCGCAGCGTGGTCCAGCTGTCCCAGAGCGCGTCGCGGCTGAACGGGGCGGGCACGGCCTCGACCCGGCACCCGATATCGGCCAGCGTGCGACAGGCGGCTTCGCAAAGCTCCAGGATCCCGTCCTCCATCGGGTAGGCCCCGCCCCAGTCGCCCAGCCAGCCAATCCGGATCTCGCCGGGATCACGACCCGATAGCGTCGCATCGATGCCGGCACGTCCGAACGGCTGCCGCGGATCGGGACCGGCCATCACCGAAAGCAGCAGCGCCAGATCCTCGGGGCTGCGCGCCATCGGACCCTCGGTCGACAGGGTATGCAGGAACGTGTCGCCCTGCGGCTCTGCCGGGACCAGACCCCAGCTTGGACGCATGCCGTAGACGTTGTTCCAGCCCGCAGGGTTGCGCAGGCTGCCCATCATGTCCGACCCGTCGGCAAGCGGCACCATGCGCGCCGCCAGCGCCACCGCGGCCCCCCCGGACGACCCGCCACACGAGACACCGGTGTCATAGGGGTTGCAGGTCGCGCCATGCACCGGGTTGTAGGTGTGGCTGCCAAGCGCGAATTCCGGCACGTTGGACTTGCCGATCACGATCACGCCCGCCGCCCGCAGGCGTGATACGAACAGATCGTCCGTCTCCGCGATGCGCCCGGTCAGCGCAGGCGATCCCTTGGTCGTGGGAAACCCCTTGGCGTTCACCATGTCCTTGATGCAGATCGGCAGGCCCCGCAGCGCCCCGTCGCCCGGTGCGTTGTCCAGCGCCCGCGCCTCGTCAAGCAGCGCACAGGCGTCCTTCATAGAGACGATGGCGTTCAGCGTTCCGTTGACGGCCCCGATCCGGTCGAGCGTGAGGCGCATCAGCTCTTCCGCCCCGAGCGTGCGATCGGCGAGCATCGCCCGCAGTTCCGTCGCGCCGAGGTCGAGGATATCCGTCTGATCTGTCCGTGGCATGCTCTTCTACCTCTGTCCTTGCGTCGATCCCGTCATCCATTGCGGAACCGTTCGGGTTGCCTGTCATCCGGTTGACATGGCGCCGTGCCGATCCGCAATTCCGGTCGCACGCCAGCATGCGGAAAACGCGACGAAGGACAATGCGGAAATGCCACGCTGCACGTAAACCGGATGTTGGATGTCGAACGACATCTCGGCTTTCATTTGGACCCGGCCCGAAATGCGATTGTCGAGGCGACCTTGCCGTTGCGGGCCTTCGGTCGAGACAAAAGAATTGGCACACGCGCCGATATCTCGGCGGCTGCACCAGGGATCAGACCGATCCCGGCTTTCGAAGAAAGCCGTGTCGCTCGCGGCCTTAGCCGCCCAAAAGCTTCATCACGATCACATAGAGGCTGATGATGGCCAGCGATACCGTGCCGAACCACGCCAACGCCATCATGGGCGCTCCCGGAATGAACTCGCGTTCTTCCGGTGTGGTGAAGTTGGCCGTCACGGCCTTGATGTTGAGCCAGTAGATGACCGGCGAAAAGAGCAACGCCAGGACAGAGGCGACCTTAACCACGAGGATGGGTTCGGGCAGACCGAGGATGATCGCCGATCCCATCACGAGTGACAGGAGTTGAAAGCCCTTGTAGAGGTATTTCCGCGGCGTCTCGGTATCCCACTTTTGGTACAGTCGTACCGTGCACTCCTCGAAGACCCGCGCCTGACCGTCGAAATAGGTGAAGACGGTCGAGAACAGCGCGGCAACGCCACCGGCGATGATCAGCGGGAAGATCCATGCCCCGAACGTGTCGGTGTAGATCCGCGCGATTGTCTTGCCCATCTCGCTGCCGGCCGGCACCAGGCCCATCGGGTTGAGAACGGCCGCGCCAATGATCACGAAGATCATGCCGGTGAGCATCGCGACGAGATACGAGATGTTCATGTCGCGCCTGAAAAGTGTCAGCGAGTTCTTCATGTAGTCGGGCGCGATGTCGACCTTGTAGCCCTGGGCCTCCAGCCGTCTGACCTTTACCATGCCAGAGCCCTTGGCCACGGCCCAGTTGGACTGCATCACCGACACTTCCGTTGTCGTCGGGAAATAGCCGAACATCGAACCGAAGAGCATCATCGCCCCGGCCGGTGCGAGTGCGGGCACGAGATTGCCGATGTAGTCGCCCACCGGCGGCGCCTGAAGCGCGAATGCCACGAAGGTCGAAACCGCGAAGACAATGATCGCGATCTTCACCACAGCTGCAACTGCAGCGTATTTCCCGGCTCACAGGATTACCACCGAAAGCAGAAGAATCGCCGCCGACCATGCCTCGATCGGCATGAAGGGCCAGGCGGCCCAAAGCAGGGCGCCGCAGCCCAGCGCGCGGCCGACGATCCCGATGGTGTTGGCGAGCGACTGGAATCCGAGATACTATAAGGGCCAGTTGCCCATTCTACCATAGGCTTCCATGACGCTTTCGCCTTTCACCATTGTGTCGCGATGCGCGAATTCAAAACAGCGATACTTGATGAGATAGGCGAAGGGCACGATCCATAAAAGTTGATAGCCAAACTGCGCCCCCGCAGTTGGCCCGTGCATCAGGTGGCTGGCGCCGATCCCGGTCATCGCGGCGGCGATCCCCGGAGCCATGGCTTTCCAGGTGTCTCCGACGCCTGTGCCCGGCGCGTCAAGCCGTATGGTGCCGCTGGCCCCGGCCTGTCTCACACTTGATTGTGCTGCGCCGGAATGAGGACCCGTCGTGGTTGTATCCGTCAAAAGTCGCATCCTTCCTGTTGTCGAATCCTCCACAGTCCCCTGCGGATCTTACCGCTCCCCCGCGGTGGCTGGACTCTGGTCGACCAGACGCCAGATTGGCCAATCGTCTCGGCAAAAAGTTTTCGCAAGATCGAGACGGACACTTCGGACCTCATCCGGAGGTATGACGCGGATCTTCCGGCTGTCCGGATCCCGGGGCTTTCATTGACGGAAGTCCATGGTGGTCCTGTCGCGGCCATCAGGCGGTCCGGCCTCGGGATCACGCCCGAGGCCATGTCACGTATCCGCGTGATTCCGGCAACACTGCATCCTAGAGCAGGCGAGGTGCGCGCTGCTCGTGCGGGATCCTCGGTATCTGTTGGGCGGCGCCCGATCGTGAGCCAACCAGCCTGACCGGCCTGTGGCTAAACGCCTGCGGGGATGTTCTGGGGATCGCGGTCGATTCGGCGCGGCGTGTTGAGCGCCTTCCATTTCGACAAAGCCCGATGCGCCGACGGAAAGGGCGGCCGCGGAATGAAGCGGCCGCGACCCGGTTGCGGCTGGCTGTTCTGGCCCCAGGCCCAGATCACCTCGCCGCGGCTGATCGTGTAGCGGGCCTGGGCGCTGACCTCGACGCCCTCGAACACGTTGTAATCGAGGATCGAGTGGTGATTGGCCGCCGAAATGGTCTTGGAGATCTTCGGGTCCCAAACGGTGATGTCGGCATCCGCGCCGGGCACCAGCGCGCCCTTCCGGGGATAGATGTTCAGGATCTTCGCCGCGTTCGTCGATGTGACGGCCACGAACTCGTTGAGGGTAAGCCGGCCGGTCTCGACCCCGGCGGTCCACAGCACCGCAAGACGTTCCTCCAGCCCGTTCGAGCCATTGGGGATCTTCGTGAAATCGCCCAGGCCGCGGCGTTTCTGCTCGGTCGAGAAGGCGCAGTGATCGGTGGCCACGACCTGCAAAGATCCGGCGGCCAGCCCGGCCCACAACCCGTCCTGATGATCCTTGCTGCGAAATGGCGGGGACATGACGCGACGCGCGGCATGGTCCCAATCCTTGTTGAAATACTCGGATTCGTCGAGCGTGAGAAACTGCGCCAGCGGCTCACCATAGACACGCTGGCCCTTCTGGCGTGCCCGGCGGATGGCCTCATGCGCCTGCTCGCAAGACACGTGCACGACATAGAGCGGCACCCCGGCAGCGTCGGCGATCATGATGGCGCGGTTGACCGCCTCGCCCTCGACCTCGGGAGGACGCGAATAGGCATGCCCCTCGGGTCCGGTGATGCCCTGCTCCAGAATCTGCTGCTGCAGGTCGAACACGATGTCGCCGTTCTCGGCATGGACCATGGGCAGCGCGCCCAGTTCCTTGCAGCGGCGGAACGAGGCGAACATCTCGTCATCCTCGACCATCAGCGCGCCCTTGTAGGCCATGAAATGCTTGAACGAATTGACGCCCATGTCGATGGCGTCCTTCATCTCGTTGAAGATGGTCTCGTCCCAGCCCGTCACCGCCATGTGGTAGCCGATGTCGGAACAGATCTGCGGCGCGGATTTGCGGTGCCAGTCGTTGATCGCGTTCTTGAGGCTGCCATCGGGACCGGGCAGGCAGAAATCCACCGTCATCGTGGTGCCGCCGCAGGCCGCCGCCCATGTGCCGGTCTCGTAGGTCTCGGCGGCGGTGGTGCCCATGAAGGGCATCTCGAAATGGGTGTGCGGATCGATCCCGCCGGGAATGACGTAGGCGCCCTCGGCGTCGATATACTCGTCGCCGGTCAGGTCGTAACCGACCTCGGTGATCGTCTCGCCCTCTATCGCGACGTCTGCCTTCCAGGTCCGGTCGGCGGTGACGACGGTGCCGTTCTTGACGACCTTGGTGCTCATGTCATGACTCCCTGTCTCTTGGCTGGTCGGGGTTTCTTCTTGGCAAAAACACCCCGGGGGTTTGGGGGCTGGCCCCCAATCAGACCTGCGTTTGGGGGCTGTCCCCCAAGCATGTCTGCGTTTCGGGGATGTACCCCGGTCATTCGGCGATCTCCGCGGTTTCCACCACGGCGTGCATCAGGACCTCGGCCCCGGCGGCGGCCCAGTCCTGGCTGATTTCCTCGGCCTCGTTATGGCTCAGCCCGTCCTTGCAGGGGCACATCACCATGGTTGTGGGATAGACCTTGTTGATCCAGCACGCATCGTGGCCCGCACCCGAGATCAGGTCCATATGGCTGTAGCCAAGACGCTCGGCGGCATCGCGCACGCGGCCGACAAGCGCCTCGTCGAAGGCGGGCGGGTCGAAGAACCCGACGATCTCGGATTTGAAATTCACCCCGATATCCGCGCAGATCCCCGGCGCTGTCTCGTTCAGTTCCCTGACCATGGCCTCCAGCGTCTCCAGCACATGAGAGCGGAAATCGACGGTGAACACGACTTTCTCGGGGATGATGTTGCGGCTGTTGGGATAAACGTCGATCTGCCCGATCGCGCCCACGGCGTTGGGTTGGTATTGCAGCGCGATGTCGTTGACCAGCTCGGTCACCCGCGCCAGCGCGCGCCCGGCATTTCGACGCATGTACATGGGCGTCGAGCCTGTATGGCTGCCCTTGCCGGTCACCGTGCATTCGATCCAGCGCAGGCCCTGCCCGTGGGTGACCACGCCGACATCCTTGCCCTCGGCCTCCAGGATCGGACCCTGCTCGATATGCAACTCGAAAAAGGCGTGCATCTGGCGGTCGCCAACCTTTTCGGGCCCCTTCCAGCCGATCCGTTCCAGCTCGTCGCCGAACCGCTTGCCCTCGGCATCCTCGCGGGCGTAGGCCCAGTCCCGCGACAGCGCACCCGCAAAGACGCCCGATGCCATCATGGCCGGGGCAAAGCGCGTGCCTTCCTCGTTGGTCCAGTTGGTCACGACGATGGGACGGCGTGTCCGGATGTCGAGATCGTTGAGCGTGCGGATGATCTCGAGCCCGGCCAGAACCCCGAGCACCCCGTCATAACGGCCTCCCGTGGGCTGGGTATCCAGATGACTGCCGACATAGACCGGCAGGGCGTCCGGGTCCGTTCCCTCGCGCCGCGCGAACATGTTGCCCATCTCGTCGACACCCATGGTCAGCCCCGCCGCCTCGCACCATTCCTGAAACAGCGCGCGGCCCTCGGCATCCGCGTCGGTCAGCGTCTGCCGGTTGTTGCCCCCCGCGATTCCGGGGCCGATTTCGGCCATCTCGTGTATCGTCTCCCAAAGGCGCTCGGCATTGATGTGCATGTTGGCGGCAGGTGATGACATCGCGGTCTCCTGATGTTCTTCGCAAATTCATGGTCCGGGGCAGGGCGCCGCTCCAACCCTTCGGCCAAGGCCAGACCGTCGCACGCGCGGTGGCCGGGCTTTTGGGGCGCCGGGGCCGGAGGTCCATTGCGGCACGCCGTTCCGCGGGGCGCCCTGGTCATCCAGACCATGGTTTTCGTTTCCAGTCATACTGTCCGTGTCCCGATATCGGTTTGAGTTTGTATGTTCGAGCAAGCCTGACCGGACGGTCAAAAGTCTTTTCCAAAACCCGGCGCTGCGCAAGCGACACGGTCGGGAATGCCGAAAAATTCGTCATCACGGCCGGAAGTCGCAAACGAAACGGGCGCGATTTCGTCGATTAGTCGCGGCTGGTTGTCGCAAAACGTGGCTGACCGGCACAGTCATTCGGCAGCCTGCGCCATCGGGTTGTTGGGATGCGTCGTCCAGTCCGCGGGCGTGTCCTGCACCGTTTGCCCGGTGCGCGGATCGACGGTCCCGGCCGGCAGCCGCTCCATCGTGATGCAATTCTCGACGGGACAGACATTCACGCACAGGTTACAGGCCACGCATTCCGCGTCGATCACGTCAAAGACGCGATCCGCGCTCATGGAAATGGCCTGATGCGAGGTGTCCTCGCAGGCCGCATAGCAGCGGCCGCACTTGATGCAGGCGTCCTGATCGATGCGCGCCTTGGTCACGTAATTCAGGTTGAGATGCTGCCAGTCGGTGACATTGGGCACCGCGCGGCCCGTCACCTCTTCGATGCTGGTGTAGCCCTTTTCGTCCATCCACAGCGAAAGTCCTGCGGTCAGTTCCTTGATGATCCCGAACCCGTAGGTCATCGCGGCGCTGCAGACCTGCACGTTGCCCGCCCCGAGGGCCAGAAACTCGGCCGCGTCGCGCCATGTGCTGATGCCGCCGATCCCCGAGATCGGCAGCCTGGCGGTTTCCGGGTCGCGGGCGATCTCGGCCACCATGTTGAGCGCGATGGGTTTCACCGCCGGGCCGCAATAGCCGCCATGCGTGCCCTTGCCGTCGATCGTCGGCTCCGGCGCCATCAGGTCCAGATCGACGCTGGTGATCGAGTTGACGGTATTGATCAGGCTGACGGCATCCGCCCCGCCTTTGCGCGCGGCGCGCGCCGAGTGGCGGATATCGCTGATATTGGGCGTCAGCTTCACGATGACGGGCATGCGGGTGTTCTCTTTGCACCAGCGGGTGACCATCTCGACATATTCCGGTACCTGCCCGACAGCCGATCCCATGCCGCGCTCGCTCATGCCGTGCGGGCATCCGAAATTCAGCTCGATCCCGTCGGCGCCGGTGTCTTCGACCATCGGCAGGATGGTCTTCCACGACGCTTCGTCACAGGGCACCATCAGCGAAACCACCATGGCCCGGTCGGGCCAGTCGCGCTTGACCTGTTTGATCTCGCGCAGGTTCACGTCGAGCGGGCGATCGGTGATCAGCTCGATATTGTTGAGGCCCAGAACCTGCCGATCGGCGCCGTGCACGACGCCGTAGCGCGGCCCGTTGACGTTGACGATATGCGGGTCGAAGCCGAGCGTTTTCCAGACCACCCCGCCCCAGCCCGCCTTGAAGGCGCGGGTGACGTTGTAGGCCTTGTCCGTCGGCGGGGCCGAGGCCAGCCAGAAGGGATTGGGCGACGTGATGCCGAGGAAATCATTGGTGAGATTGGCCATTCTGCTTGTCTCCTGATGATGGTCCATGCGCGGGCGCGCAGGGTCAGGCGCTCAGCGCCGCGTGGATGTCTTCCGCGGCGTCACGGCCCTGGGCAACGGCGGTCACGGTCAGATCCTCGCCGCCGGCGGTGCAGTCGCCCCCGGCCCAGACCCCGTCCAGCCCGGTGCGCCCGGCCCCCGTCACCGCGATCTTGCCCTTGGCAAGGGTCAGGCCCTCGGGGATGTCGTCGATCCTCTGGCCGATCGCCTTGAACACCTGATTGGCGGGCAGGCGGAAGGTCTCGCCCGTGGGCTCCAACCCGTTCGCACCATCGGTCGTATAGGCAAACTCCACCTCGCGCACCGCGCCGTTGCCATGGACGGCGAGGGGCTGCGCGTTGGTGAGGATATGCACACCTGCCGTGGCGGCGTGATCGAGCTCGTGGTTCGACGCGCTCATCCGGGCGCGCCCACGGCGGTAGACCATCGTGACCACCTCGGCGCCTAGCAGTTTCGATTGCACCGCCGCATCCACGGCCGTCATGCCGCCGCCGATTACCACGACATGGCGTCCGATGGGCAGCGCCGTCAGATCGTCCGCTTGCCGCAACTCGGCGATGAAATCCACGGCATCGCGCGCGCCCTCGCGCGCCTCGCCCTCGAGCCCGAGCGCGTTGACCCCGCCAAGGCCCATGCCCAGAAACACCGCATCAAAATCGCGGCGCAGATCCGCGAGCGTGACATCCGTGCCAAGCCGAACGCGCGTGCGCGTCTCGATGCCGCCGATCCCGAGCAGCCATTCGACCTCGGCCTGCGCGAAATCGCCGGCGGTCTTGTAGGCGGCGATGCCGTATTCGTTGAGCCCGCCTATGCGGTCGCGGGCCTCGATCAGCACCACGTCATGGCCGTGCATCGCCAGACGGTGCGCACAGGCCAGCCCCGCCGGCCCGGCCCCGACCACCGCGATGCGCTTGCCGGTGGGGGCCGCGCGCGCATAGGGGTGCGCGTCGCGCGCCATCAGGCTGTCGGTGGCATAGCGTTGCAGCCGCCCGATCTCGACCGGCTTGCGTTCGGCAAATTCGCGCACGCAGGCCCCCTCGCACAGGGTCTCTGTCGGGCAGACGCGGGCGCACATGCCACCAAGGATGTTCTGATCCAGAATGGTGCGCGCCGCGCCCTCGGGCTGGCCGGCCTGGATCTGCCGGATGAAAAGCGGGATGTCGATCTCGGTCGGGCAGGCGGCGATGCAGGGCGCATCGAGGCAGAAATAGCAGCGATCCGCCGCGACACGCGCCTCGTGCGGATCCAGCGGCGGTTCATGGTCCGAGAAATGGCATGTCAGCGTGTCCTGATCGAGCCGGGCGGGCACGATCCCGGGGGTGGTGGATGTGTTGGTCAAGGGTAGGCTCCGGTTCTTGAAATCCGTGGCTGGGTTTGATCGCTGGCCCCGACGGGCCGGGGTCAGGCGTCTATGCCTCGCAAGGTCAGGATCCGTTCCGCGCTGTCGTTCCAGACATCCATCTTCACGATCAGCCCGTTCTCGACCACGTAGCGGTCGACGAAGCGGTTGCCGTCGAACGGCGTGCCGTCGGGCCACGCGCCGTAGAGATAGCCGGTGGCGTAGACCACGGTGCCCTCGGCACCGGTGGCGACGTCGAACCGGCGCATGTCCTTCTTGACCCATTTATAGCGCTGGGCGTTGAATTCCGCAGGGCCGGACGGGTGGCCGTAGGTGCGACCGCCCGTGAAGGTGATGATCACGTCCTCGGCCATGTAGGTGGCCGCGCGGTCCGGGTCGGGCACCATCGAGGCGTCGAGAAAGTCGCGGACAATGCACGCCGCCTCGGGCAGGGCGGGGGTGCCGGATGAGTCGACCATCAAAGCTCCTTCCATCTTCAGCATGATCGAGATTGGCAGCTTGCGGTGATCCGGCCAATGTCACGCGCCCTTTCCAGGCAGGCATTGGACCGGACCCGCCGCTTTTTTGGTCATTCTGGCGAGGCGTGGCGGGTTTCTGATCGCGGCGGGGGCGACGGGTTTGACAGTTGCATGCCGGACGATCGTAATTCCGGCATGTCGCCCCAACCGCCACCTGCCGGACGAAAGCCGATTAACAGGAATATCTCTGCCGTAGCTGATGTCGCGGTCGAACACGCGGCGGGCCGGATCGAGGCGCGGCGATGACGCTCGACGTCGTGATCCGCCAGGCACGCCTCGGCGATGGCGCCGAACCGCTCGACCTGGGGATCAGGCAGGGCGTCATCGCCGGGATCGCGCCGCATATCGCGACCGATGCGCGCGCGATCGACGCCGGGGGCGGCCGGGTGATCCGTGGCTTTGCCGACAGCCATCTGCATCTGGACAAGGCCTGCCTTCTGGACCGCGCGGCCAATCCGTCGGGCACGCTGAAAGGGGCCATCGACGCCGTCGGCACAGCCAAGCGCGACTTTACCGTCGAGGACATCCATGCCCGCGGCGCGCGCGTTCTGGAAAAGGCGATCGGTCAGGGGACCACGCTGGTGCGCACGCAGGTCGAGATCGATCCCGTGATCGGGCTGGCCGGGTTCGAGGCCGTGCGCCGGTTGCAGGCCGATTACGCGTGGGCGCTCGACCTGCAGATCTGCGTCTTTCCGCAGGAGGGGCTGCTGAATTATCCGGGGACCGAGCCGCTGTTGCGCGCCGCCCTCGACGCAGGCGCCGACCTGCTGGGCGGCTGCCCCTATACCGACAGCGACCCGGTAGGCCATATCGCCCGGCTTTTCGAGATGGCGCGGGCCTATGACGTCGATCTCGATTTCCACCTCGACTTCGACCTCGACACCGCGTGGCGGCATCTCGACGAGGTGGCCCGCCAGACGATTGCGCACGGGATGCAGACCCGCGTTGCCGTCGGCCATGTCACGAAGCTGTCGATGCTGCCGCCGCAGGCGCTGGACGAGACGATCGCAGTGATGCGCGAGGCCGGGATCGCGCTGACCGTGCTGCCGGCCACGGATCTCTTCATGACCGGCCGCGACCGGACCCATGCGGTGCCGCGCGGCGTCGCGCCCGCGCATCTCTTTCATGCGGCGGGCCTGTGCTGCACGGTGGCCACGAACAACGTGCTCAACCCGTTCACGCCGTTCGGGGATTGTTCGTTGCCGCGCATGGCCAACCTCTTTGCGAATGTCGCGCAGATCGGCGACCCGGAAGGCCTTGCGGCGTGCTTCGCGATGATCACCGCGGATCCGTTCCGCATGCTGGGCAAGGACGCGCGGGTCACCGTGGGATCGCAGGCCGATCTGGTCTGCCTGCCATGCGAGACGGCGGCGGATGCGGTCGCGGAAATCGGCCGCCCCGTCTGGGGGATGAAGGCCGGCGTGATGACATTCGACGCCCCGCAGCCAAGACTTTTCCCGCCGGGGGGCGTATGATGCGCAAAGCCGCATGGGTGACGTCTGGACCCGTGGCACGGGGTGTTCATTGAAAGCGACAGGCTGTCATTCGTAAAACGGGTCGGGGCACGTCATACAGGGGGGTTGATGCAGATACCGAGATATGAGCGCGACATGATCGGCTACGGGCCGCGCCGGCCGTCGGCGGATTGGCCCGGTGGCGCGAAGATCGCGGTGCAGTTCGTATTGAATTACGAAGAGGGCGGCGAAAGTTGCCTGTTGCACGGCGACGGGGCCTCGGAAGGGTTCCTGTCGGATATTCCGGGTGGGGCCCCGTGGCCGGGTCAGCGCAACTGGAACATGGAATCGCTTTACGAGTATGGCGCGCGTGCGGGATTCTGGCGGGTGCACCGCCTGTTCACCGATGCGGGCGTGCCGGTGACGGTGTATGGCGTCGCCAGCGCGCTGGCCCGCGGCCCCGAGCAGGTCGAGGCGATGAAGGACGCGGGCTGGGAGATCGCCAGCCACGGCCTGAAATGGATCGAGCATCGCGACATGCCCGAGGCCGAAGAGCGCGCGCAGATCGCCGAGGCGATCCGTCTGCATACCGAGGTCGTGGGCGACGCGCCGCGCGGCTGGTATACCGGGCGCTGCTCGATGAACACGGCGCGGCTCGTGGCCGAGACCGGCGTGTTCGACTATATTTCGGATGCCTATGACGACGACCTGCCCCATTGGCGCCGGATCGGCGACCGGGATCAGCTTATCATCCCCTACACGCTGGAGGCCAACGACATGCGCTTTGCCGCCAGCCCGGGCTGGGTGACGGGGCAGGATTTCGGGCGGTACCTGATCGACGCCTTCGACACGCTTTACGCCGAGGGCGAGGCCGGTCTGCCCGCAATGATGAGCGTCGGGCTGCATTGCCGTCTGATCGGACGTCCGGGCAAGATCGCCGGGCTGCGGCGCTTTCTCGATCATGTCGCGGCGCATGACGGCGTGTGGTGCCCCACCCGGCTGGAGATCGCGCGGCATTGGGCCGAAACGCATCCCCCTGTTCAGGCCGTGCGGCCAAGTGCGATGACGCGCGACAGGTTCGTGGCCCGCTTCGGCTTGCTGTTCGCCCCATGGGCCGCCGAGCGCGCCTTCGATCTGGAGCTGGGCCCGGCGCATGACACGCCCGCCGGGGTGCATAATGCGCTGGCGCGGATGTTCCGCAGCGCCAGCCGGGACGAGCGGCTTGGCGTATTACGCGCGCAACCCGACCCGGCAGCGATGCTGGCGGCGGCACTGACCGACGGCGAGCGCGCGCAGTTTGCCAAACTCACCACCGCTTACCGGGAAACGCACGGTTTCCCGTTCATCGCCGCCGCATCTGCACACGACCTGTCGGCGATCCTTGCCGAACTTGACCGCCGCGTCGCCAATGAGACCGAACCCGAATTCGCCGAGGCCTGTCGCGCGGTCGAACGCATCGCGCGGCGGCGGCTGGAGGACATGTTGTGAACGACATCACCGACCGGATCGGCGCGTCCTTTGCCTTTCCCCCCGGGGGCCTGCCGGATCAGTCGGGCAATCCCGAGGGCAGGGCGATCTTCACCAATGCTTACGCGCTGCTGCCGGCCGTGACGATGCGCGATATTGTGACATCGCGGCTGCCGGGCTGGACGGGCACCCGCGCTTGGATCCTGGCGCGCCCGATGACAGGATTTGCCGAGACGTTCGCGCAATACGCCGTCGAGGTCGCGCCCGGCGGCGGATCCGACCATCCCGAACCCGATGCCGGCGCGCAGGCGATCCTGTTCGTCGCGGACGGCGACATGGAATTGCAGATCAGCGGCGAAACACATGCGCTCGGGCCGGGCGGCTACGCCTATATCCCGCCCCTCACGGACTGGCACGTGCAAAACGCGGGGGATGCGGATGTTCGGTTCCACTGGATCCGCAAACGGTGGACACCCGCCGACGGCGTCACGCCGCCCGAGGCGTTCGTGACCTCGGACCGGGCAGAGCCGATCCGCTGGATGCCGGGAACGGACAGATGGGGCACAACGCGCTTTGCCGATCCAGAGGACATGCGCCACGATTGTCACGTCAATATCGTGACCCTCCTGCCCGGCGGGCGCATCCCCTTTGCCGAAACCCATGTGATGGAACACGGGCTTTACGTGCTGCAGGGCAACGCGCGCTACTTGCTCAACACAGATTGGGTCGAGGTCGGGCCGGGCGATTTCATGTGGCTGCGCGCGTTCTGCCCGCAGGCCTGCATCGCCACCGGCGACGCGCCGTTTCGGTATCTGCTTTACAAGGATGTGAACCGGCATCCCGAATTGGCCCTGCCATGAGCTGCGTTGCAGCAAGGCCGCTGACCGCAGAGGCTTTTGCCCCGTTCGGGGACGTTCTGGAAATCACGGGCGCGCCGGACCGGATCATCAATCAGGGGCTTTGCGGGCGATATCATGACCGCGCGTGGCTCGATTTCGGACCGGGCGGGCGCGCAGGGCTCAGCCTGTTCGACGCCATGCCGCGCAGCCTGCCCTACCGGCTGGATCTGCTGGAGCGGCACCCAGAGGGCAGCCAGGCCTTCCTTCCGATGCACCGCAAGGACTGGCTGGTGATCGTGGCCGAACCGGGGGATAGCCCCGGCGCGGTCCATGCCTTCATCGCGGGTCCCGGTCAGGGCATCAACCTGCACCCTGGCACGTGGCACGGCGTTCTGACCCCGCTGCACGCGCCCGGCGTTTTCGCCGTCGTGGACCGCATCGGGGACAGTGCGAACCTGCAGGAATACTGGCTGGACACGCCGGTTGTCATCACCGGCGCTTGAACGATCAGCCCAGCTCGAACGTCGTCAGCCCGAAGGTGCGCGACAGGTCCTGCGCCGGGGCCGGCCCGCGCCACATCCGCGCGGTCTCGAACGCAGGGACAAGGCCCCGGTCATGGGCCATCGCGACGGCGCCTTCGTTGGGGTCCGGCACGTCGAGGCTGATCGGGTCGCCGCCGGCCTGATAGGCCAGACCGTCCAGCATGGCCTCGGCGGCCGCGCGGTCACTGGCGTAAAGCGGCCCGACCTTCCATCCGGACACGCAGGCGCGCAGAACACCCAACGCGGCAAGGTCCCCGTCGCGGACGAGGACAAGCGCGATGCGGCTCGGATCGCCCATCAGCCAGTCGCGCAGGAAACCGGCGCGGTCGAATCCCGTGACCTCGTGGTCCAGTGACAGGGCGCGGTCCATATGCGCGGCCTCCAGCGGAATCGTCAGGTCCGGTCCAGATGGCGCGATGTGGCCCGAAAACCGCCGGTTCCCGTGCGCCATCACGAAGCCCGAGCGCGCGTAATTGGCCTGCTGCGCCGGTACACCGTCAAGGCCTGTGGTTTGCGGCGCAAGGCGCGCCATGCCCTCCTGCCACAGGGCGAAGCCCACGCCCTGACCGCGATATTCGGGCCGGCAGATGTAAAGCCCCAGAAACGCCGTCCGGTCCCCGAAGCGCACGATCGACAGGCTCGCCACAGGGACCCCGTCCACATCCGTGATGAGAAATCCGTCCGGATCGGCAGCCCGGAAGGCGGCCGCATCCGCAAGGCCGGGATTCCACCCTTCCGCCTCGGCCCATGACAGAGCAAGATCGAGATCGGCGCGGGTCATGGTTCGGATGACGGGCTGGACCGTCATGGCAGGACCTTCTGGCGCGGCATGGCATAGCCGCCGCGTTTCGAGGTACGAAGGCCGGCCCCGGCCAGTGCGGCGGCCATCGCCAGCCCTGCCGAGATCCCCTCGATCACCGGGCAGCCGAACTCGTCGGCGAGCGCGGCGGCGAGCGTGGCCATGCCCGCACAGCCCAGAACGATCGCATCCGCACCATCCTCGGTGATCGCGGCGCGGGTTTCGCGCCGGATCGCCGAAATCGCCGTGGGCGTGCCGGCATCGATGTCGAGCACCGGCACGCCGGCCGCCCGCATCCCGGCGCAGCGCGCCGAGAGGCCGTAGCGCAAAAGATTGCCGCGCAGCACGGGCAGCGCTTCGGGCACCGAGGTGACGATCGCAAACCGGTCGGCCAGCATCGACGCGCAATGCGCGGACGCCTCGCCGATCCCGACCACGGGCGCGTGCGCGATACAGCGCGCGGCGTCGAGGCCGGTATCATCGAAACAGGCGATGACATGCGCATCGACGCGCGTGGCCTCGGCCTGCTCTATCCGGCGCAGCATCCATGGCACGGCAAGCGCGCCATCCACCGCACCCTCGATCGATTGCGGCCCGCCCTCGGCGCCCGTCGTGATGACTGCCGCGCCCGGGGGCGCGGCCAGTTCCGCCACGGCCGCGATGCCAGCGGTCATGGCGTCGCTGGCATTGGGATTGACGACATGGATCCGCATCAGAGCAGCCGCCGCCGCCGCCGCTGGATCAGGCTGACAAGGGTGAACATCATGATGATGAACAGCACCGACCCGGCCGTCGTGGCGGAGCCGAGCGCGTAGATCTCGGGATCCGTGACCGTCGTGGTCTTGGCCGCAAGCTGCATCGGAAGCGTGTTGTCGGAGCCCATGACCTGCGACGAGCGCGCCAGTTCGTCCCAGCTCAGCGTGAAGCCGAAGACCGCTATACCGATCAGGAACGGCGCGATTATCGGCAGCGTGACATGGCGGAAGGTCTGCCAAGGTGTCGCTCCGAGGTCGCGCGCGGCTTCCTCGTAGGCGGGATCGAAGCGGTTGAAGACGGCGAACATGATCAACAGGCCGAAGGGCAACGTCCAGGTCAGATGCGCGCCGAGACCGCTGGTGAAAGGGCCGAGGGCCGATACGAAACCGCTCTGGATCCAGCCGATATCCCAGGCGACGCCCAGGTCCTTTATGGCGTCGTCGATCAGCCGGAATTCAAGAGCGATGCCAAGCGAGACGACGATCGACGGCACGATCAGGCTGGAGATCGCAACGTAGAGCAGCACCGTGGACCCGCGAAACCTGTGTCGGAATGCCAGCCCCGCGAGCACCGAGATCGCCACCGTCAGCACCATCACGACGAGCGCCAGCACGAAGGACCGCCGGAGCGCCCCGCCGATCTCTACCTGTCCCGTTCCGGCCCAGAGCTTTTCGAACCAGTATGTCGAAAAACCCCTGACGGGAAAGACCAGCCCGCCATCGGAGCCCTGGACGGACAGCATCAGGATCGAGATCATCGGCCCGTAGAGGAACATCATGAAGAGCAGGAAAATCCCGAAAAGGACATAGAACGAGCGAGGACGACGGTCTGTCATGGCTCTAAAGCTCCCTGCGGATATCGACGAGTTTCAGCAAGGCCCACACGCCGACCAGTACGGCCAAGAGAAGGATGACCGCGTTGGCTGCGGCAAGCGGGAATTGCAGGAACTGCATCTGAGTCTGGATGATCTTTCCGACCGAGGCGATCTGCTGGCCGCCCATGATGCCCATGGTCAGGAAATCCCCCATGACCACCGTGATCACGAAGATCGAGCCGATGAGGATTCCGGGCCGGGCCAGCGGAATGATGACCACGGTCAGAACCTGGAACCCGCTCGCGCCGGCGTCGCGCGCGGCCTCGATCAGGGTGCGATCGATCCGCATCAGCGAGTTGAAGATCGGTACGACCATGAAAAGCGTGTAGAGATGCGTCAGCGACAGGATCACCGCGAAATCAGAGTAAATCAGCCCTTCGAGCGGGACGTGGATGATGCCCATCGAGATCAGCGTCTCGTTGATCAGCCCGTTGCGTCCCAGAAGCGGGATCCAGGAAATCATGCGGATCACGATCGAGGTCCAGAACGGCACCGTACACAGCAGAAAGCAGATCACCTGAAACTTCAGCGTTCGCACGTGAAACGCGAGGAAATAAGCAATCGTGAAGCCGATGGTCAGGGTCAGCGCCCACACGATCAGGCAGAATTTCAACGTCGAGAGATACGTGCGAAACGTCGTGCAGAGATCGGGCAGGTCGCTCAGGCAACCCTCGAAGATGTCGTTGTAGTTCTCCAGCGTGAAGGCGGGTTCGATGGAATACTGTGTGTATTGCCAGAAACTGACCGCGATCGTTGCCGCCAAAGGCAGCACGAAGAAAAAGAAGAACACCAGGGCCATCGGCGCCGCCTGCAGATACGGCGCCAGCACCAGCCCCGTGCGGCGAGACATCTTGACAGAGACCCGGTCTTGCCGGGCCTCTGTCACGGTATCGGTCAACTCGGTCACGCCGCGATGAACTCGTTCCACTTGCGGACCATGTACTGGTTCTCGTCCATGACGGCGTTCCAGCATGTCACGGCGCCCATGCGCTCCCAGTAGGACCCGCCGTCGCGCACCGCGCCGGCCTTTTCAAGAACCTTTCCATCTGGGGCGAGGATGTCCTGCTCTGCTTTCTCGCCCTCGTACCAGTAAGCCCATTCATAGGGTTCCATGTACTCCTTCGCGGTGTCCAGAACGGCCGGGTAGTACCCCTGCCGCGACAGATGCGCCCCGGCCCAGCCCGAAAGGAACCAGTTGATGAATTCGTAGGCCGCGTCTTCCTTGCGGCCGTCGATCGTGCGCGGCAGGCCAAAGCCCGAGGCCCACGCACGGTAGCCCTCGTCAAGCGGCTGGTAGACGCATTCGATGCCTTGCGTGCGGACGGCCGTGACGGCAGGCGACCACATCGACTGGATCACCACCTCGCCGGAGGCCATCAGGTTCACCGATTCCTGGAAATTCGACCAGAAGGCGCGGAACTGCCCCGCGCGCTTGGCCTCGATCAGCTTCTCGATGGTGAAGTCGATCTCTTCGCGGGTCATGTTGCCCTTGTCGCCGTAGGATATGTCGCCGCGCGCCTCGAGCGCCATCGCGGCATCCATGATGCCGATCGACGGAATATTGATAATCGCGGTCTTGCCCGCGAAGTCTGGGTCGAGCAGCGACGCCCAGGACGTGATCTCCTTGTCGATGAGATCGGGACGCAGTCCAAGGGTATCGGCGTTGTATGTTGTCGGGATCAGGGTGATCCATTCGGTCGGCTCGCTTGCAAAGGTGGTGGCGTCCTTGTCCTCGAGATACAGCACCTCATGCGGGGCAGTGCCGTCCCAGCCAACATTTTCACCTTCGACCTTGCCCTCCGCGATCACGGTCGCCAAATCGTCGATTCGATCGATGCGGTTTGCGTCCATGCCCACCATGTTGCCCGACGGCACGAGGTTGGGCAGCGAGAAATACTCGGAATCCACCAGATCGAAGGAATTCGGCTGGGTGATGACGCGGCGCGGCACCTCGTCGGTGTTCACGGAGATGTATTCGATGTCGATACCCAGATCCTCGGACGCCTTCTCGGCGATCGACGGCGACTGGTTTACCGCCGTCGACAGGTAGCGCAGCGTCACACGCTCTTGCGCGTGCACGAAGGGGGCGGGAAACGCCGCGGTGCCGGCGAGGGCTGCGGCGCCTTTCAGAACTCCACGGCGCGTGGTGGCTGTCTTGCGGGACGTATCTGTCATTTTGTCTTTCTCTCTCCTGTTGGTCGTCTTGCGATGTGTGACGGTGCCCTTGGTTCAGCTGTCCAGCGACAGCTCGTGCACCGCGTCGGGGTGCCAGCCGATCGCCACGGCGGTGCCGGGCGACAGGGGCCGGTCGAAGAAGGCGCGTTCGCCCATCACGGCGATGATCTGTTCGCCACCGTCGGTCTCGAGGCCCAGCCGGACATCCGGGCCGCGGTATTCGATGTCGCTGACCTTGGCACGGCGATGCGCTGCCGTGGCCTGTCCGTCGGGCAGGATGTCGATATCATCGGCGCGCAGGGTGATCGTGCGACCCGCATCCTCGATGATGTTGTGCCCGCCGATGAACCGCGCCACGAAGGGCGTGCGCGGCGCGTTGTAGATCTCTCGCGGGGGGGCGACCTGCGCAATGCGGCCCTCGTTCATGACCACCACCAGATCGGCCAGCGCCATCGCCTCTTCCTGGCTATGCGTGACATGGATGAAAGTGATGCCAAGGTCGGCCTGGATGCGACGAAGCTCGGATCGCATGCGAATCCTCAGGAACGGGTCGAGGGCCGACAGCGGTTCGTCCAGAAGCAGCACCGAAGGCTCGGTCATCAACGCCCGGGCCAGCGCGACCCGTTGCTGTTGTCCGCCGGACAATTGCCCCGGCGTTCGATCGGCGAATTCGGACATCGAGACGAGCTCGAGCATGTCCCGTGCCCGCGCCAGGCGCTTTTCGCGGGACACACCCTTCATGCGCAGCGAAAAGGCAACGTTCTCGGCGACGCTCAGATGCGGAAACAGCGCGTAATCCTGAAACATCATGGCGGTTCCGCGCCGTGCCGGCGGGTCATCGTTGATGACATGCGGGCCGATCATGATATCGCCATCGGTGACGTCTTCATG
>JAWLGF010000037.1:0-1243 GCA_041685205.1 Roseovarius sp. | reverse complement strand
GCGGGTCGTTGTCGCATCAAATGCGTCGCATTCGTCATGCTGCAGGGCAGCGAATCGAAGTAGATGGCGGCCTCACACTCAGTTCCGGAAGCCCCTAGATGTGCCGTAACCCCAAGACGATCCTTTGCCCGCTCAACCTACGCCATGTGAAAATGGATTACACCGCCTATACCGAGGCGTCCGAAATGGCCCGACGCCACGGTGCGAAACTCATCATCGCAACCGTCGCCCCCGAGTTCGAGCGCAACATGAACATATACGATTCGGATGCGTACTGGGGCGAAGAGCTGCGCAAGTTCGTCGCCGCCCATCCGCCGGAGGGCGTCGAATACGAGACCGTCGTGCGCAAGGGCGCGGTGCATCGCCAGATCGTGAAGCTCGCGAAGGAGCGCAATGTCGACGTGATCGTGATGGATTCCGCCAACCCCAAGGTGCAGGACTATCTGCTGGGCACCAATGCCAGCCACGTGGTCACGCACGCCGAGTGTTCCGTTTACGTGGTCCGCAGCTAGACTGGGCAAGTCCCATGATGAGCCATGCCGCCGTCTTATGCCACTCGTCCGGACAAAGGCCGCGAGAAGGCGGGGGACTCGCAAGCCGGTTCACCGACGCGCGTAATGCGTCAGGCGGCCGCGATCAAAGGGACCGGGCGATCTGGCGCAGTTCGAATTTCTGGATCTTGCCGGTCGAAGTCTTGGGCAGGTCCTGAAACACCACCGCCTTGGGGGTCTTGAAGCCGGCAAGACGCTCGCGCGCGAAGGCGATCAGCGACTCTTCGGTCGCGGTCGCGCCATCCTTCAACTCGACAAAGGCGCAGGGCACCTCGCCCCATTTCGGATCGGGCTTCGCCACAACGGCGCAGAGCAGCACAGACGGGTGGCGCATCATCACGCCCTCAATCTCGACCGAACTGATATTCTCGCCGCCCGAGATGATGATGTCCTTGGCGCGGTCGGCGATCTGCAGATAGCCGTCTGGGTGCTGGATCGCGATATCGCCCGAGTGGAAATACCCGCCCGCGAACGCCTCTTGCGTGGCCTTGGGGTTTTTCAGGTAGCCTTTCATCACCGCGTTGCCGCGGATCATGATCTCGCCTTGCGTCACACCGTCCATCGGGGTCTGGGTCATGGTTTCGGGGTCCATGGCCGTGATGTCCTCCATCATCGGCATGGCGATCCCGGTGCGCGCCTTGACGGCGTAGCGGTCGTCGTCCCTTAGATCGTTCCAGCGCTCCTGCCACAGG
>JAWLGF010000106.1:0-5655 GCA_041685205.1 Roseovarius sp. | reverse complement strand
CACCGGCGTCACCCGCGGCAAGAAGCTGGTCGTGCTGGTCGGCCAGAAGAAGGCCGTGGCCATCGCCGTGAAGAACGTCTCGGGGCGGCGGCGCTGGTCGAAGCTGGATGAGTGGCTTTGTTGTTTAAAATGGCCACAAGGGCGAGGCGTGGATGTCGGCAAAGCGCAAACGTTTCCCTCCTGAGAGGTGGCAGCATCTTAATGTATAGGCCCGTCCACTCGCATTCTTAAATTTTTTTCAAACAGATCAGTTTGATCCCTTGTATTTGAGGACATGTCTACGCGGTTACGCACAGGGGTGGCCGGGCTCTTAGGTTTCGGATTATGACTAGTGAACGTAACAGGAGGTTAAGCAGATGGGAGGAGCCCCGTGAGCGAGGCGCGAACATGGCGCGTCGGGATTTTGTTCTCGCGCAGCGGGCCGCTGAGCGTGACCCAGACCGAGCACTTCCTTGGCACGACGCTCGCCATCGATCAGATCAACAGCGCCGGCGGGGTGCATGGTCGCGAAATCGAGGTGGTCGCCTACGATCCCGCATCTAGCCCTGACACCTATCGCGCACTCGCCGAGCGGCTGCTCACCGATGACGGAATATCGGTGATCTTCGGCTGCTCGTCCTCGGCCGAGCGCAAAGCGATCCTTCCAGCGATCGAGCGGCGCAACGGGCTGCTGTGGTACCCCTCTCCATACGAGGGCTTCGAATACTCACCGAATGTAATCTACACCGGCCCATCCCCGAACCAGAACAGCTTTCCGCTCGCCGAGTATCTCGTTCGTCATGTCGGCCGGCGTCTTTTCTTTGTGGGCTCGGACTATGTTTACCCGCGCGAGAGCAACCGGATCATGCGCGATCTCGTCGAATCGTATGACGGAACGGTCGTTGACGAGATCTATGTGCCTCTCGAGGCGAGCGATGCACAGCTGCGCTCAGTCTTGCAGCGGATCGACAAGCAGGGACCGGATGCTGTGTTCTCGACCGTGGTGGGACGCACGGCGCGGCGGTTTTACCGTGACTACCACGCAGCGGATTTCGATTCCGCAAAGCCTCCAATCGCTAGCCTGACCATGGCAGAGGGCGAGATCCGTGAAATCGGCCCTCACCTCTGCACCGGGCATATCACGGCTGCAAACTATTTCAGCTCTATCGACACCGAGGTCAATCACCGCTTCGTCGCCGATTTCAATACCGCCTTCGGAGCAGATCATCCGGTCAGCCTCTGGAGCGCGAGCGCTTACGCCCAGGTCCAGTTGTTCGCGCGTGCGCTTGAGTTGACAGGGACGCTTGATACCCAAAGGCTTGTGGAGGCGGTACATGATCAACCCGTCGAGGCCCCCGAGGGCACGATCAGCGTCGATGGGGAAAACAATCATACGCGATTGACTCCGCGCATAGGGAAGGTACGCGCCGACGGTGGTTTCGATATCCTCTGGGCATCAAGCAACTCTGTCAAGCCGGATCCATACATCGCGATCTCGCCATTTGGCGCAAGCTGGATTGATCTGCCGGAGACAGCTCGGTGAGGCCAGGCACGCGCAAGCTGATCGAGGATTTGCGCGGAATGCGGGTGCTGGTGGCACATCCGCCCGACGACGAGCGAACTGCGCTTATCAATCAGCTTCGGCGCTTCGGCTGTCAGGTGAGCGATGCATGGCCGCCACCCCTTGAGCCGCCCAGGGATGTCGACACCATATTTCAACTTGTCGAGGCGCAGGAGAAAGCCGGAGCCGCGCCGACCTTCACCACCGGCGGGCCGACATTCCTCGCCATCGTAGATTACGAGAATCCCGTTGTGTTGCGACGTTTGATCGATTGCAACGCACATGGCGTAATCAACAAGCCGATCAGGCCTTTTGGCATTCTCTCTGCACTGGTGCTGGCACGCTCTCTGAATGGATATACACATCGGCTCGAAACGAAGGTTGCCAAACTCGAGGAAACCCTAAAAGGCCGGCGGGACGTAGAGAAGGCGGTCAAGATGCTGATGCAGCTTAAGAAAATAAGCGAGGCTGAAGCCTACGAAATGCTTCGCCGCCAAGCGACGCAAAAACGCCTGTCGATGGCGCGCGTTGCCGCCACCATCATAAGCGCGCGGGACATACTCGACGGGCTTGGACTAATCGAGGGCGGTTAGCCCGTATCCCTGACGATCAAGATGCGGACACTGTCGCTCGTGCATGCACATTTTATGAGCAGCCGCCGACACGTGGCACCGCAGAGAGATTGCCGGGTTGACAAAGCCCGGCGCTCTGATCTTTCATAGGTACTACTGGTTCGACTGGGTAGTCCGACCATCTGCCGTTGGCCATGAGGCCATCTAGAAATATGAGGCTGTGCAGCCCCTGCTCAAAGCGCCTTTTCGGCGTTTCGCAGGGGCTTTTTTGTTTGCAATGGAGAACCACGCGATGCCACCACCGGCTGACGATCATCGAACCACGTACGCTCAAAGCCGCCGTCTCACCGTAGCCTGTATCCAAATGGAGCCGCATGTCGGCGACAAGGACGGCAACATCGCACGTTCGGTCGCGCAGATCGACCGTGCCGCTGCCGAGGGTGCAGGGCTTGTGGTGCTACCCGAACTGACTAATAGCGGATATGTATTCGCCGACCGAGCCGAGGCCTTCGCGCTAGCCGAAGAGATTCCGGACGGCCCGGCAATGCGCGCTTGGTCCGAACGTGCGGCGCATCTCGGCATATATATCAGCGCCGGCATCGCAGAACGTGACGGGCCAGATCTTTTCAACAGCGCGGTTCTGATCGGGCCCGAAGGCCATATCGGTACCTTCCGCAAGGTTCATCTGTGGAACGAGGAAAATCTCTGGTTCGAGCCCGGCAACTTGGGTTTTCCGGTGTTCAACACACCTATCGGGCGTATTGCGATGGCGATTTGCTACGATATCTGGTTTCCCGAGGCGTTCCGGTTGGCGGCATTGCAGGGCGCGGACATCGTCTGCGTACCGACAAACTGGGTTCCGATCCCCGGCCAGGTCGAGGGCGAGAAAGCCATGGCGACCATCCTCGTTATGGCGGCTGCGCACAGCAACTCGATCGCGATCGCCTGTGCAAACCGGATCGGCAACGAACGCGGTCAGCCCTTCGAGGGGCAGAGCGTCATCGTCAGCCATACCGGCTGGCCTGTCGCGGGGCCGGCCAGCCGCGAAGATGATGAAATCATCATCGCCGAAATTGAGCCCGGTGCCGCGCGCCGCGCGCGTAACTGGAACGACTTTAACCAGATCCTCCGCGACCGACGTACCGACGTATATGACGAGATGCTTGGAAGCGGGGTCAGCCGCGGCTGGTACTGATCCGGCCGCAAAAACAACAACCAACCCAACAGGAGAAGACCCATGAAACACAGAAAGTCCACGATGTTCCTCGCCGCCAGCGCCGCCTTCCTAGCCGGCGCCGCGCAGGCCGACGATCCGATCAAGATCGGCGTACCCGTAGGACTGTCGGGTGCGAATTCGGTCGTCGCACCCTCGGTCGTGCAATCTGCCGAACTTGCCGTGGCGCAGATCAACGAGGCGGGCGGACTTCTCGGCCGTCCCGTGGAACTCGTCGTGGCCGATGACGGTTCGGGCGCCGCAGGGGCACAGCGCGCCTTTGACTCGCTGATCTTTTCAGATCAGGTCGACGCTCTCATCTCGATGCAGACGAGCGCGGCGCGCAATGCCGGGTTGCCGATCCTGTCGCGTGGCAATGTGCCGTATATCTATACGTCGTTCTACGAGGGCGGCTCGTGTCATCCCAACATGTTCGTCAACGCGTGGGTGCCCGAGCAGCAGGTTCCGCCCGTCGTCGATCACTTTCAGGCCGAGTATGGCGCCGAGACCTATTTCCTGATCGGCTCGGACTATTCCTTTGGCCGCGGCATGCTGGAGTTCACCCGCGAGTACATCGAGGCGGGCGGAGGCGAAGTGGTTGGCGAGGAATACCTCCCGATGGACGGCACCGACTGGGCGCCGATCCTTTCTAACCTGCGCAGTTCCGGGGCCGATGCGGTCATCACATCGACCGCGGGCGGGGCGCCGAATGTGACCCTCACGCGCCAGATGCGCGGCTCCGGTGTGGACATTCCCTATGCCAATCTCGCCGTCGATGAGGGCACGGCCGGCGACATGGGCGATGTGGCAACGGGAATCTACATCTCAGCCTCCTACATCACCGGGATCGAGAGTGACGCGAACGCCGCCTTCCTCGCCGCGATGGCGGAGCATTTCGGCGACGACCTGAGCACCCCGAACGAGCTTTCGGTGCCGCAATATGAGGGCATCCTGGCCTATGCAGCGGCTGTCGAGGCGAACGGCAGCACCGAGACCGCCGGCATCATCGAGGCCCTCGCCGAGGTCTCGGTGGACGGCCCGCGCGGCACGATCGTGATGGATCATCAGCGCCACGCACCGCTGACGATGTATCTCGGCCGCGTGGTCGATGGCGGTGACGTCGAGCTTGTCACTGAGTTCGATGCGGTCTCGCCAGGCGAGCAGTGCCCGGATCTTTGACCCCGTTGCGGCGGCGCCCGGTGCGCCGCCGACCTTTCCCTGAAGCCGGAGGCCCGCCATGGCCAATCTCCTTCTCGACATGATCACCACATCGGCGATCCTGTTCCTCACTTCGGCGGGGCTGCTGGTCGTGTTCGGGGTGATGAAGATCATCAACTTTGCACATGCGGCCTTCATCACCGTTGGCGGCTACGCAGCCTTCGTCGCCCACGAGATCGGCCTGCCGCCGCTTCTCGCGCCGCTCTTCGCCTTTGCGGTAGGGGCCGCGCTTGGGGCGGTCGCAGAATGGGTGATCGTGCGCAGGCTTTATGCCCGACCCCTAGACGCGATCCTGGCCACTTGGGGCCTTGGGCTGATCCTTGGTCAGCTTGTGGTGCTCGGCTTCGGGCGCGGCGTTCAGTTCGTGCCGCCGCCAGTACAGGGCACCGTGGCGGTTCTCGACACTGAATACTCGCTCTACCGGATGCTGCTGATCTTGATCGCGATCGCCGTAGCCATCTGCTTCACCGCGCTGCTCAACGGCACGCGGCTCGGGCTCTCGACGCGCGCGGTGATCATGAACGAGGAACTCGCGCAGGGACTCGGCATCAACTCGTCGCGGGTGCGGCTTATTACTTTCGCAATCGGTTGCGCACTCGCGGCGCTTGCCGGTGCGCTACTGACGCCGCTAACGAGCGTCGATCCGCTGATGGGGCTTCCGTACCTGATCGGAGCCTTCATGCTGGTGATGGTGTCGAGTGGCTCGCTTCCCGCGCTCGCGGTGGCTTGCGTGGTTCTCGGCGGGCTTCAGGCCATCATCAGCACCTATTTCGGCTCGGTTCTCGGCGGTCTGACCATCGCGGTCTTCGCCGCCATAGCCTTGCGTCTTCGTCCGGAGGGTTTTGCCCGTGCCTGATATCGCCAACACCACCCAGCCCGCCGCCACGCGGCCCGCGCTTTCCTCGCGCCGCCTAAAGCGCATCGCGATCCTCGCGGTCTTCGGCGCCGCCGTACTGGTCGGGCCGCTGGTTCTAGATCCCTACACCGTCAACATCCTCGTGCGCGCCTTCTTCGTGGCCATAGTGGCGGTGACGGTGGACATCCTTTGGGGCTACAGCGGTTACCTGACCTTTGGGCAAGGAGCCTTCTTCGGTCTCGGCGCCTACACCCTC
>JAWLGF010000105.1:0-5675 GCA_041685205.1 Roseovarius sp. | reverse complement strand
CTTGCCATGGTCTTCTCCTCGCTCGCAGCATCATGCCGCTGTTGCGCGGAAAATCCACTTATCCCAGCTGTTCAGTTTTCCAGAGCCACCTCTACTGACGAAGAATGCTACAACTTCTTCAAGGCCGCAGGATATGAAACTTATTGAACGCAACACGCTCTCACTCAACATGTTTTGTCAGACCGAGACATCCGGGACAATCATTCCGATCGCTCGCAGCAGTGCGCCTAAGGTGTATCCTTGCCCGCCGCATCAAAGGCAGTTCGGTCACCCTTTGGCCGGTCGTCGTCGGGCATGTCGCCGGTCACCAGATAGATCGTCTGCTCGCCGATAGAGGTAGCATGATCGCCCATGCGCTCGATGTTCTTGGCGATGAAATGCAGATGCATGCAGGCCGTGATGTTGCGCGGATCCTCCATCATGTGCGTCAGAAGGGAGCGGAACAGGGTGTTGTACATCTGATCCACCTCGATATCGCGCGCACGCACGTCCTCGGCCTTTTCGGCATCGCGCTGGATATAGGCGTCCAGCGCATCGGCCAGCATCGCCTCGACCATGCGCACCAACCGGCGCAGGGCCGGCGCGGTCCCTTCGATGGGATTGGACTCGACGAGAACGGTGGTGCGCTTGGCGATGTTCTTGGCGAAATCGCCACAGCGTTCCAGATGCGTGCTGATGGTCATCACCGACAGCACCGTGCGCAGATCGCCCGCCGTCGGCGCGCGCAGCGCGAGAACGCGGGCCGTTTCGCCCCTTATGTCCTCGTCGAGGGCGTCGATGGCCTTGTCGCCCTGCCGTACCTGCCGGCTGAGTTCCAGGTCGCGCGTCTCCAGCGCCCGGATTGCATTCCCGAGGGCCGTCTCTACCAGACCGCCCATTTTCATGAGCTTCGCCTGCAAGCCTTCGAGATCCTGATCGAACGAAGACACGATATGCCGAGATGTCATCATGATGTTCCTTATCCGATCCGACCGGTGATGTAGCTTTCGGTTCGGCGGTCTTCGGGGTTGGTGAAGATCGTATCGGTATCGCCGTATTCCACGAGGTTGCCGAGGTGGAAGAACGCGGTTTTCTGGCTGATGCGGCCGGCCTGCTGCATCGAATGGGTGACGATAATCACCGAATATTGCGCGCGCAGCTTGTCGATCAGTTCCTCGATCTGCGCGGTCGCGATCGGGTCGAGCGCCGAGCATGGCTCGTCCATCAGCAGAACCTCGGGGCGGGTGGCGACCGCGCGCGCGATGCAGAGCCGCTGCTGCTGACCGCCCGAGAGCCCGGTGCCCGGCGTGTCGAGCCGGTCCTTTACCTCTTCCCAGAGGCCGGCATCGCGCAGAGCCGTCTCGACCACCTGGTCGAGATCCTCCTTCTTGCGGGCCATCCCGTGGATCTTGGGGCCGTAGGCGACGTTGTCGTAGATCGACTTGGGAAAGGGGTTCGGCTTCTGGAACACCATGCCCACCTTTGCGCGCAACTGGACCGGGTCGACCGAGCGTGCATAGATGTCCTGCCCGTCGAGCCTGATCTCGCCCTCGACCCGGCAGATGTCGATCGTGTCGTTCATGCGGTTGAGGCAGCGCAGGAAGGTCGACTTGCCACAGCCCGACGGCCCTATGAAAGATGTCACCGTCTTGTCGCGGATATCGACATCGACATCCTTGATCGCCTGATCGGCACCATAAAAGACCTGCACGTTGCGGGCGGCGAACTTGATGTCGCTCTGATCCAACTCGGCCTCCGATTTCGTTACGTCATACATCTTTCTATTGTCCTTTCTACCATTTGCGCTCGAATTTCTGACGCAGGAAAATGGCGATGGCGTTCATGGTGATGAGGAAAGTCAGCAGGACGAGGATCGCCGCCGACGTGCGGCTGACAAACCCGCGCTCCGGACTGTCGGCCCAGATGAAGATCTGCGTCGGCAGCGCCGTCGCGCTGTCGAAGGGTGTCGAGGGGGCCGAGGTGATGAAGGCGTTCATGCCGATCAGCAACAGTGGCGCAGTTTCGCCAAGGGCCTGTGCCAGCCCGATGATGGTGCCGGTCAGGATGCCGGGCATGGCCAGCGGAAGGACATGGCCGAACACCACCTGCTGCTTCGACGCGCCAACGCCGAGGGCCGCCTCGCGGATCGACGGCGGCACGGACTTGATCGCGGCCCGCGTGGCGATGATGATCGTGGGCAGGGTCATAAGCGCCAGCGTCATCCCGCCCACGAAGGGGACCGAACGCGGCAGGCCGAACCAGCCGATGAATACCGCCAGACCCAGCAGGCCGAACACCACGGACGGGACCGCCGCGAGGTTGTTGATGTTGATCTCGATGAGGTCCGAGATCCGGTTCTTCGGCGCGAACTCTTCAAGGTAGATCGCCGCGCCGATCCCGACAGGGAACGACAGGACAAAGCACACCAGAAGCGCGTAGGCCGAGCCGATGATTGCCCCTTTCAGCCCGGCGACCTCGGGGAAACGCGAATCCGCGTTCTTGAAAAGATCCCAGTTGAACGGTTTCGCCACGTATCCCCCATCGACGAGCTGGTCGAAGATCTCGATCTCGCGATCGCTCAGCCTGCGGATATCCTCGGGCGTGTTTTGATTTACAAAGCCCTTGTAAAGCTGATCGTACCTGTCGGCGACCGGAAGTTCGACATCGACTGTCTCACCGATCAGGTCGGGATTGGCCACCACCATGTCGCGCAATGTGAATTGCGCCCGGTTCGACAGGATGTCCGTCAAACGGTCGGTATTGTCGGTATCCGCCCCGTCGATCACACGGTTGGTAACGATGTCGCGCGCAAGCTGGCGGAAATCGCCGTCGCGCGGATTATCAGGATCCATGAGGTCCGGATCGATCTCGGCCTCGACCACAAGGTGTGTCTGGGTAAAGGCGGGATAACCCGTTGAAATCAGGGATCCGACCAACAATGCCAGCGCGGAAAACGCGATCGCAATGGCCCCGAGCCCGAGCGATTTCAGATAGAACTGGCTCCGCTTACGCTTGCGCAGATGTGCGTTGATCTCGGGCGACGCCCAGTCGAACCTTTCGGCGGTCGAATCTGTCATATCCGGCATCCTAGTCGTAGATTTCACGGTATTTGCGCACGATCCGCAAAGCGGCGATATTGATCATGAGCGTCATCAGAAACAGCACCATGCCAAGCGCAAAGGCCGACAGGGTCTTGGGGTTGTCAAACGCCGTGTCGCCGATCAGCAGGGTCACGATCTGAACGGTCACCGTCGTGACGCTGTCCAGCGGATTGATCGTCATGCGCGCGATCAGCCCGGCGGCCATCACGACGATCATGGTCTCGCCGATTGCCCGGCTGACGGCCAGAAGAATGCCGCCGACGATGCCCGGAATGGCCGCGGGGAACAGCACCTTGGCGACCGTCTCGGCCGATGTGGCCCCGACCGCGAGAGACCCGTCACGAAGGCTGCGCGGCACCGCGCCGAGCGCATCATCGGCAAAGGACGATATGAACGGGATCAGCATGATCCCCATGACCCCGCCTGCGGCGAGCGCGGTGTTCGACTCGAGCGGGATACCGAATCCGGCGCCGAAGTTGCGCAGGGCCGGCGCGATCACGAGAATCGCGAAAAAACCGTACACGACCGTCGGCACACCGGCGAGGATCTCCAGCACCGGCTTGACGACCGCGCGCACGCGGGCGTTCGCGAATTCATGCAGATAGATCGCCGACAGCAGGCCGATGGGCGTCGCGATCACCATCGCCACCGTGGCGATCACGATCGTGCCCAGAAAGACCGGCACCATGCCGAAGGCGCCCTCGGCCGCGATTTGCTCTTCGCGGATCGGGATCTGCGGCTCCCACGAGGTCCCCAGGATGAAGTCCCAGAAGGGCACCATCTGGAAGAACCGGAATGTCTCGAACGACAGCGAGGCCACGATGCCGACTGTCACGAAGATCGCGACGATGGCACAACCCACCATGATCCGGTGAACGATTCTCTCCAGTCCCTGCCGCGCGCGGAAATCGGCCGCGACCCGCCGCCTTGCGATGTACAGCATCAAGGCGGCCAGCGCGGCAGTGAGTGCCGCGAGGAAAAGGCCGGACAGGTCGTTCAGAGTTTCCAGCCATTCGCCGGCGTTCATTTTCCATTCGGCGGGTTCGCCAAAGACGCGGCCACCCGCGATCGAGCGGATTTCGGACATGATCAATTGAATTTCGCCGACACCCTTTTCGAGAAGCTCCTCGGGCGGAATGGCCGCCATGACTAGCAGTTCGATGATGTAGCTTTCGAACAAAAGCCAGAAGATGATCAGGAAAAAGGTTGGCACCAGAACCATCAGCGCCGCGTAGCCGCCATGGAACCCGTCGAGGGAATGCATGCGCGCCCCGCCATCCCGAAGCGCCCGTGCGGCGCGGAGGTTGAGCACATAGCCGATAATCACGGCGGAGAAGAGGATCAGGAACGCGACGAGTGTCATGACATGACCTTGTGTTCAGAAACGAATGACGCCCCCGTAGTGTGTCGGGGGCGTCGGTATCAACGGGCCTGTCGCCCGATTATTCCTTGGGGTCCATCGCGACACCGTCGAGCACGCGCTCTTGCAGTTCGGCACGGCGATCGTCGTTCAGCGGCACAAGGCCACGCTCGGACAGGTACCCGCCGGGTGCCAGCGCATCCTCGGACATGTACTCCTCGATGAACTCGTCGAGGCCGGGGATCACGCCGCGGTGATCGTTCTTCACGTAGAAGTACAGCGGGCGCGAGACCGGGTAGGAGGCATCCGCGATCGTGTCGAAGCTCGGCTCGACGCCATCGAGCTTGACGGCCTTGAGCGTGTCCTCGTTCTCGTAAAGGAACGAATAGCCGAAGATCCCGAGCGCGTCCGAGTTGCTGTTGAGACGCTGAACGATCAGGTTGTCGTTCTCGCCGGCTTCGACGAAGGGACCGTCGGTCCGCATGCGCGAGCAGTTTTCTTCGACCCAGTCGCCGTCGTAATCGCCGTCGGCCACGTAATCGAGCTCTTCACACCCGGCATGCATCGCGATTTCGACGAAAGCATCGCGGGTGCCCGAGGTCGGCGGCGGTCCGATGACTTCAATATCGATTTCGGGCAGGTCGGGATTGATGTCTGACCACTGCTCGTATGGGTTCTCGACCCATTCACCGTCGACCGGCACTTCCGCGCCCAGTGCGAGGTATACTTCGGATAGGGTGAGATCCCAGTCAAAGTCATTGTCGCGCGACACTGCCATGGACAAGCCGTCGAACCCGATCAACGCTTCGGTCACTTCAGTCACGCCGTTTTCTTCGCAGCGTTCCCATTCGCCGGCCGTCATGGCGCGCGACGCACCTGTCAGGTCGGGATGGCTCTCGCCGATGCCTTCGCAGAAGATCTGCATGCCGCCACCGGTGCCGGTGGATTCGACGACGGGCGACGGGAAGTCGGTGTTTTGGGCGAATTGCTCCGCCACGGCCTGCGTGTAGGGAAAGACCGTCGACGAACCGACGATGCTGACCTCGTCGCGCGCAGCGGCGGCGGTCGCGGACACGGCGGTCAGCGCCAATGCCGAGACGGAAAGCTTGGTGTAGGACATGAAAACTCCTGTCATTGTTTCGGGCCGGTACAACCGACCTCGACCGCATGCGTATTTTGATTCCATGATGGTTATGCAACGAAAACATGACATTTGTGTAACATGCGATTATTCG
>JAWLGF010000036.1:0-23035 GCA_041685205.1 Roseovarius sp. | reverse complement strand
TCCTTCGGGATGCGCGCAGCAGCTTTGCGCGATCTCGTTCTCGTGGTGCGGGAACATCAGGTCGTTGCCGCCGCCGTGGATGTCGAACGACTCGCCCAGAAGCTCGTAACTCATTGCCGAGCATTCGATATGCCAGCCGGGCCGGCCGTACCCCCAAGGGCTGTCCCAGCCGGGCTGATCGCCCTCGGACGGCTTCCACAGCACGAAATCCATCGGGTTGCGCTTATATGGCGCCACCTCGACCCGCGCGCCGGCGATCATGTCATCGACCGAGCGGCCCGAAAGCCTGCCATAGTCCTCGCGCCACGAATCCACGGCGAAAAGCACGTGACCTTCGGCCTCGTAGGCATGGCCCTTGCCGATCAGATCCTCGATCATTGCCACCATCTGCGGGATATACTGCGTCGCGCGCGGCATGTGGTCAGGCTCCAACGCGCCAAGCGCACCCATGTCGTCGAGAAACCACTGGGTCGTCTCGGCGGTGATCTCACCGATCTCGCGGCCGCTCTCGGCGGCGCGGGCGTTGATCTTGTCATCCACGTCGGTGAAATTGCGCACGTAAGTGACATGATCCGTCCCGTAGACATGCCGCAACAGCCGGTAAAGGACATCGAAGACCACCACGGGGCGCGCATTGCCCAGATGCGCCCGGTCATAGACGGTGGGCCCGCAGACATACATCCGCACGTTATCCGGATCGAGGGGCTCGAACACCTCTTTCCGCCGGGTCCTGGTGTTGTGCAGCTTGATGGGGGTCATTCCTGCCTCGCGCGCCGTCATGGGGCGGATCTAGCAAGTTCGGCCCCCCTTGAAAACACGCAATGATACCAAGGTGCCGGATCGCAGGAGCGGGCCGGGATGCGGGTCCATCTTCGGGGATCAGGGATCAACCGAGATCTCCCCGACAGGCTCCAGCCCGTCCTCGGTGCGGCGGGCGACGATGATCTCGCCCGAGCGCACCCCTCGACCGATCAGCGCCGTGATGTTCACCTGATGCGTGACGATCATGACCCGGTCTTCGGATGGCAGCGCCGCGATCAGGGCCAGTGTCTCGGCGGTCTGGCGTGACCGATCGCCCTGACCGCCAAAGAACGAATTCAGCGGCGGCTGCTCGACGACCTCGCCCATGTCCAGCAACTCGGCCGTATCGCGGCTGCGGCACCACTGGCTGGTCCAGACATGATCGAATGTGACCCCTGCGTCGCGCATGGCCTGCCCGGTGCTGCGCGCCTGAGCGCGGCCGCGCACGTCGAGATTGCGCTGTGTGCTGCACTCGCCAAGCTCGAACCCCGACGGATCGCCGGTGCCGGGCGCAAGCGCATGCCGCATGAGGGCCACGACGCCGTGCTGCTTCAGCAAGGAAAGATCGTCGGCCGCGCCGACCGACGCATGCAGCATGCAAAAAACCGTCAGAAGGATGCGCATCGGGGCTACCTCCGCCTCGTCGGCGGGGATGACGCCCCCCGCGGACGCTACTCTGATGTTTCGACGATTACCAAATCGCGTTCCGATGCGCCGCGCGCATGGTCCAGCGCCGTCTGGTACTCGGTACTGTTGTAGCAGGCTTCGGCCCCCTCGACACTGGGGAAACGCGCGACCACATGACGCGCCCGCTCCTGCCCTTCCAGTTGCACATAGCGTCCGCCCCGTGCGATGAAGACACCACCATGCTTTGCGATGGCGGGGCCCGCCAGCGCGGCGTAGCGGCCATAAGCCTCGTTATCCGTGACGGTGACATGGGCGATCCAGAGGGCGGGCATGGCAGGTTTCCTTTCGGGGTCAGAGTCCATCGACGATAACGATATCGCGCCGGCTTGCCCCTTGTGCGAGCGGCAATATCTCGTGATACTTGGCCGAATTGTACCAGTCGAGCGCGGTTTGCCGATCGGGGAATTCGATAATCACGTGCCGATCGGGGGCGTCCCCTTCCAGCACGGTCGGCGACCCGCCCTTGACGAGGAACCGGCCGCCGTATCGCTCGGCCAACGCCACGGTCTGGCGAGCGTACTCCTGGTAAGCCTGCGGATCGGTCACCGTGATCCGCCCGATCAGATACGCCGTCATCCGGCCGCCTCGACGCCCAAAACGCCCTCTGCCGCCGCGATGGCAGCCTCGGCGCCGCTGATGTCACTGCCACCCCCCTGCGCCATGTCGGGTCGGCCGCCGCCCCCCTTGCCGCCCAGCTCGGCGACAGCGGCGCGCACCAGTTCGACCGCCGAAAGCCGCGCCGTCAGATCCTGGGTCACACCCGCCGCGACGGCCACCTTGCCGCCGGTGTCGGCGATCAGCAGGATCACCCCGCTTTCGATCCGTGTCTTCATCTCGTCGATGAGCGGCGGCAGGTCCTTGCCCTGCACCCCCGAGAGCACCTGCGACAGGAACCGCACGCCGCCGACCTCGCGCGGGGCCGCCGTGTCACCCTGGGCCGACCCGCCGGCCATGGCCAGTTCGCGGCGCAGCTGCGCAACCTCGTTGGCAAGGTCCCGGCGCTCTTCGACGAGGGATTTGACGCGTGTCGGTACATCCTCTGGCCGCGCCTTGAGATCCCCCCCGACCTGATCCAGACGGGCCGTCCGGTCGCGCAAATATGCGAACGCGGCCGCCCCGGTCAGCGCCTCGATCCGGCGCACACCGGCGCTGGAGGCCGTGTCGCCAAGCGTCACGAACAGGCCGATATCGCCGGTCCGTCGTACATGGGTGCCGCCGCACAGCTCGATCGAATAGGTCTGCCCGTCGCTTCCCTTGCCCGATCCATCCAGCGTGCCCATCGACACGACGCGCACCTCGTCGCCGTATTTCTCGCCAAACAGCGCCTGCGCGCCGAGATCTCGCGCATCGTCGATCGCCATGATCCGCGTCTCGACAGGCGCATTCTGGCGGATGAAGGCGTTCACCTCGGACTCTACCCGGGACATTTCCTCGGGGCTCAGCGGTTTGGCGTGACTGAAGTCGAAACGCAGTCGATCCGGCGCATTGAGCGATCCGCGCTGCACGACATGGTCCCCAAGCGCGCGGCGCAATGCCTCGTGCAGAAGATGGGTGGCCGAATGGTTGGCGCGGATCGTACTGCGCCGGTCATGATCGACGACCAGACGGGCCGCCTGACGGCTTTCGATTTCGCCCTTTTCGATCTCGGCGAAATGGATGAACACGCCGGACACCTTTTTCGTGTCGGTGATGCGCGCGCGCCCGGTGTCGGTTTCGAGCGTGCCGGTATCGCCCACCTGACCGCCGGCCTCGGCATAGAACGGCGTCTGATTGAGCACGATCTGACAGGACGCTGCGTTGGCAACTGCGTCCGTGACGGATCCGTCCGTGACGATTGCCGCGATTTCGCCTTCCGCAATTTCCGTGTCATAGCCCAGGAATTCCGTGGCGCCATGCGCCTCCGAGATATCGAACCAGACCGCCTGATCGGCCGTCTCGCCCGATCCCGCCCAGGCCGCGCGCGCCTTGGCCTTCTGCTCGGCCATGGCCGCATCGAACCCGTCGGTATCGACCGCGACACCGCGCTCGCGCAGCGCATCCTGCGTCAGGTCCAGCGGAAATCCGAACGTGTCATATAGCTTGAACGCGGCGCCGCCGGGCAGCGCGGCCCCGTCGGGCAACCTGTCCAGTTCCTCGTCGAGCAAACGCAGGCCGCGGTCGAGCGTCTGTTTGAAGCGCGTCTCCTCGATACGCAGCGTCTCCTCGATCAAGGGCTGCGCACGCCCGAGTTCCGGAAAAGCCTGCCCCATCTGGCCCACGAGCGCGGGGACCAGGCGGTGCATCACCGGATCCTGCGCCCCGAGCATATGCGCATGCCGCATCGCGCGCCGCATGATCCGGCGCAGAACATAGCCGCGCCCCTCGTTCGATGGCATCACGCCATCGGCGATCAGGAAAGACGTCGACCGAAGATGATCGGCAATCACCCGGTGGTGCACCTTTCCGGGGCCGTCGGGATCGGCGCTGGTGGCATGCGCGCTCGCCTCTATAAGATGGCGCATGAGATCGGTGTCGTAATTGTCGTGCTTGCCCTGCAACAGGGCGCCGATGCGCTCCAGCCCCATGCCGGTATCGATCGACTGCATGTCGAGATCGCGCTGCGTGCCATCTGCAAACCGCTCGTTCTGCATGAAGACGAGGTTCCAGATCTCGATGAAGCGGTCGCCATCCTCGTCGGCACTGCCCGGAGGGCCGCCCCAGATGCCGGGCCCGTGATCATAAAAGATCTCGGTGCACGGGCCACATGGGCCGGTCGGGCCCATCGACCAGAAATTGTCATCCGTCGCGATGCGGATGATCCGGTCATCGGGCAGGCCGGCGTATTTTTTCCAGATCTGCGCCGCTTCGTCATCGGTGTGATAGACAGTCACCAGAAGCCGGGAGGCGTCCAGGCCGAAATCCTTCGTCAGCAGGTCCCACGCATAGGGAATGGCCTGCTCCTTGAAATAGTCGCCGAAACTGAAGTTGCCGAGCATCTCGAAGAACGTGTGGTGGCGTGCCGTGTAGCCCACATTGTCGAGATCGTTGTGCTTGCCCCCCGCGCGCACGCATTTCTGGCTGGTCGCCGCGCGGGAATAGCCCGGATGCTCGACCCCGGTGAAGCAATTCTTGAACTGCACCATGCCCGAATTGGTGAACATCAACGTGGGATCGTTTCGCGGCACCAGCGGCGAACTGTCGACGATGGTGTGTTCGTTTCGCTCGAAAAATTCGAGAAAGGTGGAGCGGATGTCATTCAGCGTGGGCATGCGATCATCTTCCGGGCGTTGGACTGGCCTGCGTCGTTGCAGGCTTAGCCGCAGCGACGAGACATGTCCACCATCCGCGGGTCAGGCCCGCGCCGGACGCGGACCCTGGCCCGATCTTGCGTGCCGTTCAGCCGTCGACGACGTCGGTATCGTCGCCGCGCGCATCCTCGGGCATGTCGAAATCAAGACCGTGGGCGGCCCGGATCTTGTCCTCGATCGCGAGCGCCACCTGCGCATGCTCTCTCAGATATTTCTTGGCATTCTCGCGGCCCTGGCCGATACGCTCGTCGCCGTAGCTGAACCAGCTCCCGGATTTCTCGACGACGCCCGCCTTGACACCCATGTCGACAAGCTCGCCGGTTTTCGAGATGCCCTCGCCATACATGATGTCGAATTCCACCTGCTTGAACGGCGGCGCCACCTTGTTCTTGACCACCTTTACACGGGTCGAATTGCCAACGATCTCGTCGCGGTCCTTGATCGAGCCGATCCGCCGGATATCGAGCCGCACCGAACTGTAGAACTTGAGCGCATTGCCCCCGGTCGTGGTTTCGGGGCTGCCGAACATGACGCCGATCTTCATGCGGATCTGGTTGATGAAGATCACCGTGCATTTCGTCCGGCTGATGGACCCGGTGAGCTTGCGCATCGCCTGGCTCATGAGCCGGGCATGGACGCCGACACTGCTGTCGCCCATCTCGCCTTCAAGCTCGGATTTCGGGGTCAGGGCCGCCACTGAATCGACAACGACCATGCTGACCGCGCCCGAGCGCACGAGCGTGTCGACGATTTCCAGCGCCTGTTCGCCGGTGTCGGGCTGAGAGATGAGCAACTCGTCGAGATCGACCCCGAGCTTGCGCGCATAGATCGGATCGAGCGCGTGTTCGGCGTCGACAAAGGCGCAAACGCCGCCCTTTTTCTGTTCTTCGGCCACGCAATGCAGCGTCAGCGTGGTCTTTCCCGAACTTTCCGGACCATACACCTCGACCACACGGCCCTTGGGAATGCCCCCGATGCCGAGCGCGATGTCGAGACCGATCGATCCTGTCGAGGTGGCCTCGATGTCGGAGACGACATTGTCACCGCCCAGTTTCATGATCGACCCCTTGCCGAACTGGCGTTCGATCTGGGCCAGGGCGCTGTCGAGCGCCTTTTGCTTGTCCGCGTTGCGCTTGTTATCCATGGAGAGTAGATCTGCCGTTGTCATTCATTCGCCTCCTTATTTCACATCCGGTCAAGAGCGGCAATGATCACGGATGTTCATGTCTTGTTCCATTTGGTATGGAGGTATAACCCGACCGGATCAAGGCCTTTGTTTGTGCTGGAAGGTTCGGTGTTCAGGGTTAACAGGCCGTTTAAATCGCATGACCGGGCCGTGATTTGGCATGGAGAATGAAGATGCTCGTGTTCGCAAAACAGAAGCTTGTCGTTCTGGCGGTGCCCAAGACCGGCAGCACGGCTTTTGAAACCGCGCTCGCACCGTTGGCGTCGATGGTCATCAGCGCGCCGCCCGAATTGAAGCATGCGCCCGTGTTTCGGTACAATCGGTTCATCCGTCCGATGATCGACCGCTTTCTGGGAGACGATGTCGATGTCGTCGCGGTGATGCGCGAACCGGTGAGCTGGTTGGGCAGCTGGTTCCGCTATCGTCGGCGCGCGGCGATCGCCTGCGACCCGAACAACACGCGTGGCATGAGTTTCGACGACTTTGTGACGGCCTATTGCAAAGGTACGCCACCGCCGGTCGCCGCAGTCGGGTCGCAAGCCAAGTTCCTCGAGCCGCAACGCAACGGCACTTGTGTGACACACCTTTTCCGCTACGAGGACCAGGCCGGGCTCCGTGCTTTTCTCGCGAACCGCCTTGGAACCCGGATCGAAACCACGGCCGAGAATGTCTCTCCGGTCATGCCGCTGACACTTGCGCCTGACCTGGAAAAGCGATTGCGGCGGAAACATGCGGATGATTTTGCGCTTTGGGAGAGTATCGGCGCCGATGGGCGTCATGCACCACCACGCCCTCGCAACACTCGGTGAAAACCGCGGGCGGTCTGCCCGTGCCGGTCTGATCTATCCCGTCTGGCCCTGAACCGTATCCGTCAACTCCTTCAGAGAGAAGGGTTTTGGCAGGAAGACAGATTGCGGTATCCGGGCCTGCACCTCGCCGAATGTCTCCTTGGCATATCCGGACATGAAGACGACCTTGGCGTCGGGCCGGACATCGAGCGCCTTCTGAACCCAGCCGGGTCCGTCGAGTCCGGGCATCACAACGTCCGTCACGAAGACATCGACATGACGCGCAGGATCGCTGAGAAGGTCAAGCGCATCCTCGGCGGATTCGGCCTCGATCACCGTGTAGCCGCGCATGCGCAGCGCGCGACTGGCGAAGGCGCGCACGGGCGCTTCGTCCTCGACAAGCAGGACCACACCGCTTGCGGGTCCGGGAGGCGACGCGTCGCTGTTCTTGGCCACAACGCCCACTTCCGGTCGCGCGTGCGCGGGAAAGAGCAGTTGAAACACCGTGCCCTCGCCGGGGGTGCTTTCGAGAAAGATGAACCCGCCCGACTGCTTCACGATGCCATAGGCCGTCGAAAGCCCGAGGCCCGTGCCCTCGCCCGCCCGCTTGGTCGTGAAGAATGGCTCGAACACCTTTTGCGACTTGTCAGCGGGAATACCGATCCCCTCGTCAACGATCTTGACCGACACGTACAGGCCCGGTGCCACCACGGCCCTGTCCCTGCGCAGAGGCTCGGTCAGGGCCACGTTTTCGGTCACGATGCGGACCGTTCCGCCCTCGGGCATCGCGTCACGCGCGTTGACGACAAGGTTTACGATCACCTGTTCCAGTTGCCGCTTGTCGGCGCGGATCGCGGACAGGGCCGGATCATGGGTCACCCCGAGAGAGACCTTCTCGCCGACGAGACGATTGAGCAGATGTGTCAGATCGGCGAGCGTCTCGCGCAGGTCGATCAGTTCCGGACGCAGGGTCTGCTTTCGCGAATAAGCCAGAAGCTGGCCGACGAGGGCGGCCGCACGGTTTGCATTTTGATTGATCTGCATGAGATCGGCGTAATCCGGATCGCCCTGATCGTGCCGCAGCAACAACAGGTCGCAATGCCCCGTGATCGCGGTGAGAAGATTGTTGAAATCATGCGCAACGCCCCCGGCCAGTTGGCCGATGGCCTGCATTTTCTGGCTTTGAACGAATTGCGCCTCGAGCGACTTCAGTTCCGTCGCATCGCTCATCACGGCGATGAGCGCGACCTCGCCATCCTCCATCGCGCGGTTGAGGGTCACCTGAACGAAAACCTCGCGATCATCGCGGCGCACGCGCAGAAATTCGGCATGGACGGTGCCCCGCCCCGATGCGGCATCGTCGATCCACTCCTTGATCGACCGGCCCAGCCCTTCGAGCGTGTCGCCGATGGCCATGGCGCTGGTGCAGTCGATCCCGAGCAGATCCCGCGCAGGCCGGTTGGACTGCCTGATGATGCCGTCACGTCCGAGCCGCAGCAAAGGCACAGGCAGGTCCTCGAAGAAGGTCCAGCGGTCATCGTCGCTTTCAGGCCCGCATACATGCGGAACAAGGTGCATGATTCGGTCACCCGCGTCACGATCACGCTCGAGGACGACACAGTCGACAGGACCTTCGGGTGTGACAATCGCATGGCACAGCCCGGAGCGACGCGATTGCACAAGGCCAAGATCGGCAACGCTGCAGACATCGGCGCCAAGCAGGTCGCGCGCCGCCACGTTCAGGTCGATCACCTGATCATCCTTCGCGAGTTTCAGCATCGGCAAGCCGCTGTCCTCGGCTCCCGGCCATGCGCTGCGGCCGGTGACGCCGAGGTCGAAGCGCCACAGATATAGCTCCTCGGGGATTTGGTGAGCGCTGAGCCTGAGCGCGCCCGCGTCGTTTGCGACATGCCTGACAGCCGCACCGTCGATCCGGGCTTGCTGCATCATATCGCCAAGGGTTCCAACCGGATTTGCGACGATGTCGTCCATGAGGGCATCGAGCGTGTGGACGTCCGCCATCGGAAAGGCCCGGCGCGCGGATGCATTCGCGCGAAGCACGGATCCTTCTTGATCCGCGAGCATGACCGGTGCCGGATCGTGTTCGATCGCCGCGGTCACCTGTGCGACATGGTCGTCGCGGCGCGACATCAGGCGGCGTCTGAGGATCACAAGCCAAAGCGCACAGCACAGCAAAGTCACCGAGACAAGCGCGAACAGCGCCCGCAAGCGCAGATCCTCGCTTGTGATCATGAGACCGAAAAAAACCACCGCCAGAGCCGCCGCGAGACCCGATTTCGGGGCAAACCGTCGTGCAGCCTGATCGAGAGGACGATCGATGATGCCTGCGAGTGCCAAGACCGCACCTTTCATGGAGCAAGGACAGTCACGTCACTGCCGCAAATTCCTTAACGGCGGTTTAATGGCGACGCGAAAAACACGTCAAGGCTGACGAATACGATCCACCTTGCGGCGCAGCGTTGAAAGAAAGAAGCCGTCTCCGGTCGGCGAGATGGGCCAACGCTGCCTGTCTGTCACTGTCCAGGCCGGATGGGCCTGGCAAAATGACGCGACGCCCACGTCGTTTTCCACATCGAGGACCGAGCAGGTCGTATAGACCAGACACCCGTGCGACGCGACGAGGCCCGCCGCCCGTTGCAGGATATCGCGCTGGATCCGGACCAGCTCTGCGAGCCTATCGGGTGTCAGGCGCCATTTGGCCTCGGGTGTGCGTCGCCAAGTGCCGCTGCCTGAACAGGGCACGTCGCACAACACCACATCGAACGGCGCGGCATCCGCCAGTCCGGCGGGGTCCAGCAGCGTTGCCTTGACGCCGGCCCGCCCAGCACGCGCGGGAAGATCCTTCATCCGCTCGGGCGCAACATCATGGGCAAACCACAGGCCATCGGCGCGAGCCGCCATCGCAAGAAGCTTGCCGCCGCCACCGGCGCAGAAGTCGAGCACGCGCGCGCCCGCGGAAATGTCCAGCCGCTCCATCGCGGCTTGGCTGCTGCCATCCTGCAATTCGACCAGACCTTGCAGGTAGGCCGAGGATTGCGCGACTTTCCTTTCTCCGTCAGTGACTTGCAGGGCGGTCCTCGCGATTTCGACGGGCATTGTCGCGATACCTTCCTCGGCAAGCCCTGACCGGGCCTCTGCGACAGGGACCCGCCGCGTATTGACCCGCAGCATGACCGGCGCACGATTGCGAAGCGCCTCTGCCGCGCACGCGGCCTCGTCCGGCAACGACGCCTTGAACTCTGGCCAGAGCCAATCTGGCAGGTCCCGCATGTCCCGATCCGGCACACGCGCGTCCGCCTGCAATTCGGCCGCACTCAACGGGGCGGGCGCGTGGCCTTCACCGGTGAAAAGCGCAGCCGGATCCACGCCATGCAGGCGCAACGCCCCGATCATCCGGCAACGCCCCGACCGACCGCCCCCCATCGCGGCGCACGACCTCCAGCGGCGCACCGCGTCGAAAACGTGATCACGCACTGCCGCGCGGTCCTTGGACCCGGCGTAGCGCGCACCGCGCGCCCAGGATTGCAACGCCTTTTCGACCGCCGTGCCGGCCTCGACCGCGTCGAGCACTTCGATCGCGGCGGCGACGCGCGCGCCCGGCGTCATGAGTACGCCGCGCGGCCGGTGAATTGCCGCGCATCGGATCTTTCCATGCGCGATGTTCGATCTGCCATGTAACCTCTGCGCCCGTTCCTTTCCGCGCTTGCTTGCCCTGTGGGCGTGGCGGCGTCAATCACGCCGCGCCGACGTCCTGCATGGCCCATCCCGCCGGATTTCCTTTACGGTATGACGGCAAATCGCGTGTTTGTCTTGCGCGCGGCCGGTCTCCGTTCTACTGCGCGTGGCATGACCGAGACATCCCATGACCGCCTTCTGATCATAGATTTCGGCAGCCAGGTGACGCAATTGATCGCGCGCCGGCTGCGCGAGCTCAATGTCTACAGCGAGATCCATCCGTATCAGACCGTCACTGATGCCCTGCTGGAAGAGATACAACCAAAGGCCGTGATCTTCTCGGGCGGGCCCGACAGCGTTACGCGCGAGGGCAGTCCGCGCCCGCCGCAATCGGTCTACGACCTCGGCGTGCCGATCCTCGGCATCTGTTACGGCCAGCAGGTCATGATGCAGGATCTCGGCGGCAAGGTGGAGGCGGGAGAGTCGGCGACCGCCGAGTTCGGGCGCGCCTTCGTCACACCCTCGGGGCTGGAAAGCGAATTGCTGGAGGGCTGGTTCCGCGATGGCACCGGACGCGCGCAAGTCTGGATGAGCCACGGCGATCATGTCTCTGAAATCGCGCCGGGATTCGAGGTTCTGGGCACGTCGCCCGGCGCGCCGTTTGCCATGACGGCCGACCGTGCGCGACGCTTCTACGCCGTGCAGTTCCATCCCGAGGTGCATCACACGCCCGACGGCAAGAGGTTATACGAGAATTTCGTGCGACTGGCTGGGTTCACCGGCGACTGGACGATGGGCGCCTACCGCGACGAGGCGATCGCGAAGATCCGCGCTCAGGTGGGCGATCGCACGGTGATCTGCGGCCTGTCGGGCGGTGTCGACTCCTCGGTCGCGGCGGTGCTGTTGCACGAGGCGATCGGCGATCAGCTGACATGCGTCTTCGTCGACCACGGGCTGTTGCGGCATAACGAGGCCGCGGAAGTCGTCAGCATGTTCCGCGATCATTACAATATTCCGCTGATCCATGCCGACGAGGCCGAATTGTTTCTGGGTGAACTTGACGGTGTAAGCGACCCGGAACAAAAGAGAAAGATCATCGGTCGCCTGTTCATAGACGTGTTCCAGAAATACGCGGGCGACATCGACGGCGCGGAATTCCTGGCCCAGGGAACACTCTACCCGGACGTGATCGAAAGCGTGAGCTTCTCGGGCGGCCCCTCGGTCACCATAAAGTCGCATCACAATGTCGGCGGTCTGCCTGAGAAGATGGGCCTGAAGCTGGTCGAGCCGCTGCGTGCGCTTTTCAAGGACGAGGTGCGCGCGCTCGGTCGTGAGCTCGGCCTGCCGGAAAGCTTCATCGGGCGCCACCCCTTCCCCGGTCCCGGCCTCGCGATCCGCTGCCCAGGCGAGATCACCCGCGAGAAACTCGACATATTGCGCAAGGCCGATGCCGTGTTCATCGACCAGATCCGCAAGCACGGGCTTTATGACGAGATCTGGCAGGCCTTCGTGGCGATCCTTCCGGTGCGGACCGTCGGCGTGATGGGCGATGGGCGCACCTACGATTTCGCCTGCGCGTTGCGCGCGGTGACCTCTGTGGACGGGATGACGGCGGACTATTACCCGTTCAACCACGATTTCCTTGGCGAGACCGCAACGCGCATCATCAACGAGGTGCGCGGAATCAATCGCGTGACCTACGATGTGACCTCGAAACCGCCCGGCACGATCGAGTGGGAATGATCGGCGCGACCGGGCCGTGATGTCCGGGCCGGGATGACCTTTGGTCAAGGCATGTGCGCCTAACTGTGGTCAGGAACGATGGATTGCGTTTTCCCGATCGGGGCTGCGATGACCCTTGGGGCTGATCACCCCACCCTGCGGAATAACAAGCGCATGCTCGGGGATCGTTTCTGTTTGGCCGGTCTGCGCTGTGTCCAACGCGCAACCTCTGTTTAAGTAGAAACAGTAACGCAGCGTTAAACATTGACCGGGCAACCGTACTCCGTAATCTGGCTCAACTGTCAATTCCGGAGGGACAATGAGACTCCACGCACTGGCCGGTATGCTTTTGGCGACAACTGCAAGCACTGCTTACGCAGGGGGTATCGAAAAGCGGGGGGACCCGTCGCAGATACTGTTCGAAGAGGGCGAGAGATATCTGGAATTCAGCGTAAATTCGGTGCAGCCGGACGTCAGCGGTGTGGCACGGCCGGGCGTACCGGTCGGCCCGACCGGTGACATTCAGAAAACCTTCCAGAACTACGCGATCGGGTACAAGAACCAGGTCACTGACCGGCTTGCCGTCGCGTTTGTGATCGACGAACCCGTGGGGGCCAGCGCGGATTACCGCAAGGCTGATGCATTCTATGGCGGTTCGAGCGCATCCGTTGATTCAATTCGGTTCACCGGCATGGCAAAATATAACGCCACGGATCGCTTCAGCGTCTATGGCGGTCTAAAATACGTAGGACTGAGCGGCGACCTTACGGTTATCTCACAGGCTACTGGCGGGCCCGGCGGCCCCCCGCGGTACGATCTTAATGTCGACAAGGACTGGCAGCTTGGCTACCTGCTAGGCGCCGCTTATGAGATCCCCGACATCGCCCTGCGAGTCGCACTGACCTACGAATCCAAGACCGAACACGACTTCCGCGACAACACCGGCGCGCCCTTCGAAGTTGAACTTCCCCAAGCCGTCACGCTGCGCGCGCAATCCGGCATTGCGGCCGATACGCTGCTCTTCGGGTCGATACGCTGGCGGGAATGGACCGCGTTCGAGGTGGCCCCAGAAGACTTCTTCTTTTTTGACCCAGGCCCCCCGCCATCGTCCGAGAATGCCCAGATCGCCTTCAACAACTCCGATGTCTACACCTATCAGTTGGGCCTCGGGCGCAGTTTCACGGACAGGTGGAGCGGCGCCTTCGTATTGGGCTATGAGGAACAGACCGGCGACCAGAAAGGCAATCTCGACGGGACCGACGGCTTCATGAGCTATACCTTGGCCTTGACCCACGAGCTTGACGCGCTGGAGGTGACCGGCGCGCTGTCCTATGTCGATTTCGGCAACGCCGACACGAACGTGGCCTCTTTCAGGGACAATGATGCCGTCGCGTTCGGGCTCAAGGTCGGATATCGCTTCTGAGGGGTGCCCGCGGCTTCCGCACCACCCCGGTCGTCAAAGGGCGGCGGGTTTTTCCCGGACATCGCCGTTTGGCGTTTGACGCGGCCATCCGCGCTTTGTAGCACCCGGCTGCAAGGGGGATTGGCGATGATCTATGACACCGCGCGGGACTGGCGCGAGGCGACACGAAAACGCGTGCTTTTCTATGGCATGTCGGGCCTGGGAAAGACGCATCTTTCGACGCTGCTGCGCGATCAGGACGACTGGTTTCATTATTCCATCGATTACCGCATCGGCACCCGCTACATGGGCGAGCTGATCGTCGACAATGCCAAGGCGCATGCGATGCAGGTGCCGTTCCTGCGCGAGTTGCTGCTGTCGGACTCGATCTATCTCGGCTCCAACATATCGTTTCACGATCTGTCGCCCGTATCGACCTACCTGGGAAAGCCCGGCGATCCGGCCAAAGGCGGCATGCCGATCGAGGAATACCGCCGCCGGCAGGAGCAGTTTCGTCGCGCCGAGATCAACGCGCTGATGGATACCGGCTATTTCATCCAGCGCAGTCAGCGGCTTTACGGCTATCCGCATTTCGTCTGCGATACCGGCGGGTCGATCTGCGAATGGGTGGATGGCGACGACGCGAACGACCCGATCCTGACCGAATTGTCAGCACATTGCCTGCTGGTGCATATCGAAGGATCCGAGGCGCATACCGCCGAGCTGATCCGCCGCTTCGACCGCGCGCCCAAGCCGATGGCCTATCAGCCGGAATTCCTCGACGCGGCGTGGGCGGATTATCTACGCGAAAACAATTGCGAGGCGGACGAGGTTGATCCGGACAGGTTCATCCGGGCGACCTATGCGCGCGCCCTCGCTCACCGCCAGCCGCGCTATCTCGCGATGGTGCCATGGGGGGTCAGCATCACCGCGGACGAGGTCGGATCGGTCCACACGCAAGCCGATTTCGAAGACTTGATCGCCATTGCGCTTGAGCGTCGGTAAGGGATACCTACCTGACGTTTTCCTAGCGAGGTTCTTAGCCCCATGCCGATCAAGATGCCTGCCAACCTGCCCGCCTATGACGTGCTGACGCGCGAAGGCGTGATGGTGATGGACCCCGATCAGGCCGCCCGCCAGGATATACGGCCACTGCGCATCGGCCTGCTGAACCTGATGCCCAAGAAGATCCAGACGGAAAACCAGTTCGCTCGGCTCATCGGGGCGACACCGCTGCAGATCGAGTTCGACCTGATCCGCATGTCCGAACACCGGACCCGCAACACCGCCGCCGAACACATGGAAAGCTTCTACCGGCCCTTCGACGATGTCGCGGCCTCCGGCGACAAGTATGACGGCTTCATCATCACCGGCGCCCCGATCGAGCACCTGGCCTTCGACGAGGTCACCTATTGGGACGAGATGCGTCAGGTCATCGACTGGACGCAAACCCATGTCCAGTCCACCTTCGGTGTCTGCTGGGGCGGCATGGCGATGATCAACCACTTTCACGGCGTTCAGAAGCACATGCTGGACCGAAAGGCCTTTGGCTGTTTCAAGCATCACAACATGGCCCCGGCCACGCCCTACCTGCGCGGGTTCTCGGACGAATGCGTGATCCCCGTCAGCCGCTGGACAGAGATGCAACGCGCCGAAATCGAGGCCGTGCCCGGCCTGCGCATCCTGCTCGACAGCCCCGAGGTCGGCCCGTGCCTTGTCGAGGATCCCGCGCACCGTGCGCTCTACATCTTCAATCACTTCGAATACGACAGCGACACGCTGAAACAGGAATATGACCGGGATGTCACGGAAGGACGGGCCATTAACGTGCCGGGCAACTATTACCCGGACGACGACCCGACGCGCCCGCCGCAGAACCGCTGGCGCAGCCACGCGCACCTGCTCTACGGCAACTGGATCAACCAGATCTATCAGACGACTCCGTTCGACATGAATGCCATTGGCGGTTAAATCCCTGATCCTCCTTGCGGTTCTGCTGGCGGCCCTCTGGGGCTGGACCCAGTATCGCGCCGGTCTGCACGAGGCCCGGGCCGAGGCTGCCTACCCGCCCGAGGGCCACTTCACGGTCGTGGACGGCATCCGCGTGCACGGCGTTGTCATGGGACGCGACGCCGGCGACGCCCCCGATCTGGTGCTCATTCACGGGGCATCGGGCAACACCCGCGACATGACCTTTTCGCTCGCGCCGCGCCTGGCCGAACATTACCGCGTGATCGTCCTGGACCGCCCGGGGCTGGGATATACCGACCGGATCAACGGCACCGGCGCCTCGATCACCCAGCAGGCGGACCTGTTGCAAAAGGCGGCCGCGCAACTGGGCGCGGACCGGCCCATCGTTCTCGGCCACAGCTACGGGGGCGCGGTGGCGCTCGCATGGGCCGTGACGCGCCCCGATCACATCGCGGGACTGGTGAATGTGTCCGGCGCCGCCAAGCCGTGGGAGGGCGGCATCTCGACTTATTACCGCGTGCTGTCAAACCCGGTTCTCGGCCCGCTGGTGATCCCCTTCATCACCGCATATGTCGAGGACAGCCGCGTCACCAAGGCCGTGCGGCAGATCTTCGCCCCGCAGGAGCCGCCCGAGGGCTATCTCGATCACGTTGGCGCGGGGCTGACGTTGCGCCGGCACTCGTTGCGCGCCAACGCCCTGCAACGCGCCAATCTTCTGGGCGAGATCGAGGCGCTGCACCCCCGCTACGGCGAGATCTCCATGCCGGTCGAGATCCTGCACGGCACCGCCGACACGACGGTGGGCCTGTCGATCCACTCGGTCCCGCTCGCCGACCAGATCGAGGGGGCGACCCTGACATCGCTTGGCGGGATCGGCCACATGCCCCAGCACGCGGACGAGGATGCGGTCGTCGCCGCCATCGACCGCGCCGCAACCCGCGCCGGATTGCGCCAAGCTGACTAAGCCGTCATACCTGAGGGGCAACGGCACGGGTGCGCGGCATGGACTTGCCTTTTGACGGCGCAATCAGCGCCTATTTCGAAACCGAGGCTTCGGACGAGATTCGCGATGCCATTCTGCGCGCGCCGAAGCAGAACGTGCTTAACCCGTCGTTCCCCTACCCCGAACCACTCGCGAAAGAACCCTACCAGAAAGATATGCAGAACCTACAGGTCGAACTGGTCAAGTTGCAGCATTGGGCGCGGAAAACGGGCACGCGCATCGCCATCCTCTTTGAGGGGCGCGACGCCGCCGGAAAAGGCGGCGCGATCGACCGGTTCCGCGCCCATCTGAACCCGCGCGGCGCGCGCGTGGTCGCCCTGCCGAAACCCTCGGATGTCGAGGCGACGCAATGGTATTTTCAGCGCTACGTCGCCCACCTGCCGGCCAGCGGCGAGATCGTCTTTTATGACCGAAGCTGGTACAACCGTGCCGTTGTCGAGCATGTCTTCAACTTCTGCACAGACGATGAACGAGAGCACTTCTTTGCGCAGGTGCCCGATTTCGAGCGGATGCTGGTGGATGACGGGATCGTCCTGTTCAAGTTCTGGCTTGACGTGGGGCGAGCCGAGCAGTTGCGCCGTTTTCTGGATCGCGAGAAGGATCCGCTCAAACAGTGGAAACTCAGCTGGATCGACGTGGAGGGGCTGCGCAGATGGGACGCCTACAGTGCCGCGATCCGCGAAACTCTGGTGCGCAGCCATACTGACCATGCGCCATGGACACTCATCCGTTCGGACGACAAGCGCCGTGCAAGACTGGCGGCGATCCGACAGGTTCTGGCCAGCATCGATTATGCGCACAAGGACCCGCAGGCGGTTGGTGCGCGGGACGGAACCATCGCCGCAGGGCCGGAAATCTGGACCGGGTGATCAGGCACGCGCTGCAAAGGGATCGGCGGGATAGGCGACGCCCGACAGGTATAACCCGTGCGGCGGTGCCACCGGCCCGCAGGCGCTGCGATCCCGGGCCTCCAGCGCCGCGCGCACCCGGTCGGGCGACCACGCGCCCGTGCCGACCCGCTCGAGCGTGCCGACGAAACTGCGCACCTGATTGTGCAGAAAGGAGCGCGCGGCGAGATGGAAGTGAATTTCCGGCCCGGTCGATGTCGCGGCCTCGGTGATGTCCAGCCGGTCCAGCGTCTTGACGGGGCTTGCCGCCTGGCAGATCGACGCGCGGAAGGTAGTGAAATCGTGATGCCCCAGCAGATGCGCCGCGCCCTCGCGCATCGCCGCGATGTCGAGATCGCGCCGCACCTGCCAGACGCGTCCGGCCTCGATCGTCGGCGGCGCGCGGCGGCTGGTCACGCGAAAGAGGTACCGTCGCTCGATCGCCGAGAACCGCGCGTGCCAGTCCCCGGCCACGGGCGCGCAGGCGGTGATCGCCACCGGATCGGGCTTGAGATGGTAATTCAGCGCCTCGGCCAGACGGTAGGGTTGCCAGTCGCGCGCCAGATCGCAATGCGCCACCTGCGCCAGCGCGTGCACCCCCGCATCGGTGCGCCCCGCGGCCGCGATGCGGTGCGGCCCCGACTCCAGCCGCGCCAGCGCCGTCTCGATGGCCGCTTGCACCGAGGGCTGATCGGCCTGACGCTGCCAGCCCGAAAAGGGCGCACCGTGATATTCGACCTGAAGGGCGTAGCGAGGCATGGGATCCGGGGCCGGTTTGTGATCGGGCGCGGTTGTCCCGGATCCACGAGACGGAGGCAACCCCAATCCGCGCGGCTTTTCCTTTGTCCTGCCGCGGTGTAAGCCGATGGGCGACCAAAGTAGCCGAGCACGCGCATGATCCCGCCCCTTCCCGAAACCGCCCTCCTTTTGCAGATGCTGGGCCTGTTGCTGGTCATCGGCGCCTTTGCCGGGGTTCTCGCAGGGCTTCTGGGTGTAGGCGGCGGCCTCGTTCTGGTGCCGGCATTCTTCTATGCATTCCAGACGCTTGGCTATGACAGCCCGCAACTGATGCAGATCTGCCTCGCCACCTCGCTGGCGACAATCGTGGTAACTTCCATCCGTTCGGTGCTGAGCCATCACCGGAAAGGCGCGGTCGACTGGGCGGTGCTGCGCGGGTGGGCGCCGGGCATCGCCATGGGTGCGATCCTTGGCATGCTGGTCGCGGCCAACCTGCGCTCGACCACGCTACAGGGGATCTTTGGCGGTGTCGGCGTGCTGGTCGGCCTTTATCTGGGCTTCAGCCGTATGCATTGGCGGCTTGGAACGGAGATGCCGAAAGGGCTGGTGCGGGGCGTGCTCGCCTCCGGGATCGGCTGTCTGTCGGTGCTCATAGGCATCGGTGGAAGCATTTTCGGCCTGCCGATCATGACCCTTCACGGCATGACCACGCATCGCGCGATCGCGACAGCGGCCGGTTTCGGGTTGATCATCGCGGTGCCGTCGGTGGCGGGGTTCATGTTGATGGACGTCTCAAACGACGGCCGCCCGCCCCTGACCATCGGCGCCGTGAACCTCGTGGCCTTTGCGGTGATCATTGCCATGACGCTGATCACCACGCCTTGGGGCGTGCGGCTGGCACATGCGATGGACCCCAAGCCGCTGAAGAGGGTCTTTGCCGTCTTCATCATCGTCGTCGCGCTCAACATGCTGCGCAAGGCGCTCGGATGGTAGCGGATCTGCTCGACAAGGGATGGGAGCTGTTCCCGACCGAGCGTGCGGTCCGCGACTGGACGGTCGAGGCCCGCGCGGCCGCCCTTGCCCGGATTGCGGACCCGGCGCAGCGCGCGCAATGGCTGCAATGCGAGGGGACGTGGTTCGTCGGTGTCGATACATTGCCGAATGACGCCCTCGGACGGGTCGGGGCCTCGGCACCGCTCGGCGGCGCGGCATTTGATGCGGCGCAAGCGCTTTACGGGGCGCTGCCCCTGCATCCTGCACAGGTCTCGGTGACCTATCCGGGCTATCCGCGCCCCCGCACGGGCGAATCGGACGCGGCCTTTCGCTACCGGTCGCGGCGTGACGCGGCACATGTCGACGGGCTGCTCGCAATCGGCGCGGACCGCCGGCGCAGCCTGCGTGAACGCCACGCGTATATCCTTGGCCTGCCATTGACGGAAACCGACGCGCACGCAAGCCCCCTGGTGGTCTGGGAGGGCAGCCACCACATCATGCGCCGCGCCTTCGAGAGTGCGCTCGGCGATACCGCCCCGCAGGACTGGAACGCAATCGACCTGACAGATGTCTACACCGCTGCCCGGCGCGAGGCGTTCGAGACCTGCGCGCGTGTCATCGTGCACGGCCCGCCCGGCACGGCCTGCCTCGTGCACCGCCTTGCCCTGCACGGGGTCGCCCCATGGCAGGACGGCGCAAACGCGCCCGCCGAAGGACGCATGGTCGCCTATTTCCGTCCGCAATTCGAGGATGACGCCAGCGATATGTGGCTGCGTTCGCCATGATCCGAAGTGGCGATACGCGACATACGCAGCGGCAGCGGATCAGCACCGCTGCAGTGCCGACGGCGGCGCACGCCGCGCAAGCTCGGGACGCACCCTGCGATCGGCCCGCGATTGCATCGGAATGCCCGTAATTGCCGCGTAAAAAACCCGTTTTTGTCACAAAAACGGGCTCAAACGAGGGGCGCCCAAAACTTTTCGAATAAGAAAAATGGCATCCTCTGCTAGCGTTTCCACGAGGTCACGCCGAATCGGCCTCAAGAATCGGAGATATCAAGGAGAAGAGGACATGTCTGGAAAATTTGTCGTCGGGTTCGACGACAGCGCTCCGGCGCGACGCGCGCTGGACTTCGCCGTGGAACGCGTGCGCGCGCAGGGCGGCACGATCGTGCTGGCACATGTGCTGGAATGGTCGCCCTACTCGTTCCTCTCTCCCGAGGAACTGGAAGAACGCCACAAACGCCGCCGCGAAGAAATGGAGCGGGCAAAGAAGGCGATCACGGACAGCGTGGTGGCGGAACTCGAGAAGGCGGGACTCTCCGTCGAAACGGAAATCCGCTATGGCAAGACCCCCGAAATCCTCAGCCGCATCGCCAAGGAAAAGGACGCGGTGCAGATCGTGATCGGACGCGAAGGGCAATCATCTTTTGGTGCGCGGGTCTTCGGGTCCGTGGCGGGCGCTCTGGTTCAAACGGCGCCCGTGCCCTGCACGATCGTACCGTGACAGAACTACAAGCAACAGGGAAGAAACGAATGAAAAACTTTTCAATGCCCGCCGCGCTTGCCGCGGTCGGGACAGTGTTTTGCGGAACGGCCGCGATCGCACAGGATGAGGACACGTCGCTTGACGATCGCGTCAACGACATTTTCTCGGATTCGACCGGATGGTTCGTCAATCTCGTCTTTTCCGAATTTCCCGGCACCGACTTTCCCTGGATCGTGGGATGGCTGGTGGTCGGCGCAGTGGTTTTTTCCATCTATTTCGGCTTTCTCCAGTTTCGTGTGATCGGGCATTCCCTCGCCCTTGTCCGGGGGCAATATTCCGACCCCAACGATGCCGGCGAGGTCAGCCATTTCCAGGCTCTGGCGACGGCCCTTTCGGGAACCGTCGGGCTTGGCAATATTGCCGGGGTCGCAGTCGCTATCGGGATCGGCGGCCCGGGCGCGATATTCTGGATGATCTTCGCGGGCCTGCTCGGCATGGCCACGAAATTCACCGAATGCACGCTTGGCGTGAAATACCGCAACGAATATGCCGATGGCCGCGTGTCCGGCGGCCCGATGTATTACCTCGCCAAGGGGTTCGAGGAACGCGGGCTGCCCGGTGGCAAGATCCTTGCGGTTCTTTTCTCGATCTTCTGTATCCTCGGCGCGTTCGGCGGTGGCAACATGTTCCAGGCCAACCAGGCGCATCAACAGATCAGCGGCGTAGTCGGCGACTTCCCCGGCTGGATTACAGGGCTGGTCCTCGCGGGGTTCGTGTTCGCCGTGACCATCGGCGGGATCAAGTCGATCGCGCGTGTCACCGAAAAGATCGTGCCATTCATGGGTATCCTCTACGTGGGCACCGCCCTGATCATCATTGCGATGAATTATGAACTGATTGGCTGGGCCTTCGGCCAGATCTTCGCAGGTGCCTTCACCGGGCTCGGGGTCGCAGGCGGCTTTGTCGGCGCACTGATCCAGGGCTTCCAGCGGGCCGCGTTTTCCAACGAGGCGGGCGTCGGATCCGCAGCCATCGCCCATTCGGCGGTCAAGACCAACGAACCGATCACTGAAGGCTATGTCGCCCTGCTGGAGCCGTTCGTGGACACCGTCGTCGTCTGCACGATGACAGCACTGGTGATCATCATCACCCAGCAACTGATCACCGATCCCGACACCGGGCTTTACGTCCTCAACGAGGCGGGGGACGCGGTGCGCACCATCGACGACAACACGGGCGTCGGGCTGACATCTGCGGCCTTCGGAAGCAACATCAGCTGGTTTCCGTACATCCTCGTGATCGCGGTCGTGCTCTTTGCCTTCTCGACGATGATCACCTGGTCCTATTACGGCCTCAAGGCCTGGACCTTTCTCTTCGGCGAGGGCGAGACCAAGGAGATCATCTTCAAAGTCATCTTCTGCGTCTTCGTGGTGATCGGCGCCGCGGCACAGCTTGGGCCGGTGATCGACTTCTCGGATGCGGCGATTTTCTCGATGGCGGTGGTCAACATCATCGGGCTCTACTTCCTGATGCCGATCGTCAAACGCGAATTGACCAGCTACGCGAGCCGGTTGAAATCCGGAGAAATCAAGAAGTTCCAATGATATCGGCACGGATGTGAAAGCTTGAGGGGCGGGCGCGGGTCGCCTGCCCCCTTTTCATCGCCTCCGAGCATTCATAATTCTACGGTACGATCACGAACATGAGTGCAGCAAGAAGGAGGAAAATCATGGACAAGAAAACCTATCAGGAAAAAATGCATGCCCAGATGGACCAATGGCAAGCCGAGATAGACAAGCTTCAGGCGAAGGCGCGCGAGGCATCGGCGGATATGCAAGCGAAGTACCAAGACGAGATTAACACACTGCGGGAAAAGCGCGACGAAATGCAGGCGCAGTATGAAAAGATCCAAGCCTCCAGCGCCGATGCCTGGGAGGATTTCAAGAAAGGTGCCGATCAGGCATGGGACAACATGGCCGAAGCAATGAAATCGGCATGGAGCCGCTTCAGCTGAAAACGTACGGCTCGCACCGCGGCGCGGGGTAAAAGCGCCGCCCTGCGGAAAGCCCCGAACGTGATCGGGATGCCACGGCGGGGAACCCGACGTCGGGAGCGGCAATGACGCCCGCGATGGTTTCAAGGCGCATGTAGCGGTATCACGTCGTCCATGCGCCTTGCTCTGCAATATGATCGGCGCGACGTTCTTCATGACGGCGGCACGGGGCATAAGGGCTTGGCTGGCACCGGTCCGAAGCAATGCCCCAAGCACAACGACATCGGTGGGTCCCAGAGGTGGCTCTGGAAAACTGAACAGCTGGGATAAGTGGATTTTCCGCGCAACAGCGGCATGATGCTGCGAGCGAGGAGAAGACCATGGCAAGACGAC